>DATKRO010000090.1:0-40651 GCA_035532115.1 Caulobacteraceae bacterium
GGACGACTTCCAGCTCGGCTGCGGCGCGTCCGGCCCCGGCTCGCGCTTCGCTTGGCCGGGGTGACGGCGATGATGAGCGTCTCGTCGACTCAGGCACTTCGCCGTCGCCCCTGGTCTGTTTCCCCTTGACGGAATGATATAAAGATATCCTTATATCAGAATGCCGATCACCTCGGACCAGGCGGTGGAAGTGCTGCGCGCGGCCGGCGAGGCGACGCGGCTGCGCATCCTGGCGCTGCTGGCGCGCGAGGAACTGGCCGTGCTGGAACTCACCCGCATCCTCGGTCAGAGCCAGCCGCGCGTATCGCGCCACCTGAAGGTGCTGGCCGACGCGTGCCTGGTGGAGCGGTTTCCGGACGGCGCCTGGGTGTTCTACCGCCTGGCGGCGGCCGGCCCGATCCGGGGGCTGGTCGACGAGACGCTTTGCCTGATCTCGCCCACCGACGCCATGCTGTCGCGCGACGCCGAGCGCCTGGGCGGCGTCGCCGCCGAGCGCGCCAGCGAGGCGGCCGCCTATTTCGCCGAGAACGCCGAGCGCTGGGACGAGATCCGCTCGCTCTATGTTTCCGAAGCCGCGGTCGAGGCGGCGATCCTGGAGGCGGCGGGGGCCGGGCCGTTCGAGCGTTTCATCGACCTCGGCACCGGCGCCGGGCGCATGCTGACCCTGCTCGGGGGCCGCGCCGCCAGCGCGATCGGCCTCGACCTGTCGCGCCAGATGCTGAACATCGCCCGCACCAACGTCGCCCGCGCCGGCCTCGCCGCCTGCGAACTGCGCCACGGCGACATCCTGGGCACCGGCCTTCGTCCCGGCGAGGCGGACCTCGTCGTCGTGCACCAGGTGCTGCACTATCTGGGCGAGCCCTCGGCCGCGGTCGCGGAGGCGGCGCGGCTGGTCGCGCCCGGCGGGCGGCTGCTGATCGTCGACTTCGCTCCGCACGACTTGGAGTTCCTGCGCGCCGAGCACCAGCACCGCAGGCTGGGTTTCGCCGACGACGAGATCGAGCGCTGGCTCGGCGCAGCGGGGCTCGTCCGGATCGCCGTCACCGCCCTGCCGGCCGCGGGCGGGGCCGGCCTCACCGTCAAGATCTGGCGCGCCGAGCGCGGCGCCGAGCGCATCCGGAGGGTGGCGTGACCGCGCCCCTGGACGGCAGCTCCAGCGCGCTGGGACCGGTGGCGCGCGCCGGGGGTCGCCAGCAGCGGCGCAAGCTCGACATCTCCTTCGAGTTCTCGCCGCCGAAGACCCCGGAAGCCGAGGCGATCCTCTGGAAGGCGATCCGCCGGCTGGAGCCGCTGAAGCCGGACTTCGTCTCGGTGACCTACGGCGCCGGCGGCTCGACCCGCGAGCGCACCCACCGCACCGTGGCGCGCATGCTGAGCGAGACCACCCTGACGCCGGCCGCGCATCTCACCTGCGTCGATGCGGCCCGCGGCGACGTGGACGAGGTGATCCGCGCCTATTGGGACGCCGGGGTGCGCCACATCGTCGCCCTGCGCGGCGATCCGCCCGGCCGCATCGGTGGACGCTACGTGCCCCGCGCCGACGGCTACGCCAACGCCACCGAACTCGCCGCCGGCATCCGCGCCATCGCCCCGTTCGAGGTCAGCGTCGGCCTCTATCCTCAGATCCACCCGGAGACCGGTTCGATGGACCGCGACATCGAGGTCGTGAAGGCCAAGGTCGACGCCGGCGCGACGCGCGGCATCACCCAGTTCTTCTTCGACGTCGACGGCTTCCTGCGCTTCGCCGACGCGGTGCGGCGGGCGGGGGTGGCCATCCCCATCGTCCCCGGCATCATGCCGGTGGCGAGCTGGGAAGGTCTGAAGCGCATGGCCGCGCCCTGCGGCATCGTCGTGCCCGGCTGGCTCGCCAACCTCTTCGAGGGTCTGGACGACGACCCGGCGACGCGGCGCCTGGTGGCCGCCTCCGTCGCCGCCGAGATGTGCGCGCGCCTCGAGGAGGAGGGCTACAGCCACTTCCACTTCTACACATCCAACCGCGCCGAGCTGACGGTGGCCGTCTGTCGCGTGCTCGGCATCCGCGAGGATGCGCCGGCGGCGCGTCCGGGAGCAGAGCATGACTGAACGCAGCCGCCGCATCGCCGCGCTGAAGGCGCTGGCGCTGGAGCGCATCCTCGTCTTCGACGGCGCCTGGGGCGTGATGATCCAGCAGCGCGGCCTCGCCGAAGCCGACTACCACGGCGAGCGCTTCGCCGGCCTCGCCACCCAGCTCAAGGGCGACAACGACATCCTCTGCCTGACCCGTCCCGACGTGATCGCCGAGCTGCACGAGGCCTATTACGACGCCGGCGCCGACATCAGCGAGACCAACACCTTCACCGCGACCGCCATCGCCCAGGCCGACTACGGGCTCGAGGCGGCGGTCCGCGACATCAACCTCGCCGGCGCGCGCATCGCCCGCGAGGTCGCCGACCGCCGCACCGCGGCCGATCCGGCGAAGCCCCGCTTCGTCGCCGGCGCCATCGGGCCGCTGAACCGCATGCTCTCGATGTCGTCCGACGTGAACGATCCGGGCGCACGCACCGTGAGCTTCGACGAGGTCTATCAGGCCTATCGCGAACAGGCGCTCGCGCTGCACGAGGGCGGCGTCGACCTGTTTCTGATCGAGACCATCACCGACACCCTCAATTGCAAGGCGGCGATCAAGGCCATCCTCGATCTCGAGGACGACGGCCTCGAGCCGCTGCCGATCTGGATCTCCGGCACCGTCGTCGACCGGTCTGGACGGACCTTGTCGGGGCAGACGGTCGAGGCGTTCTGGAACTCCGTGCGGCACGCCAGGCCCTTCGCCGTCGGCCTCAACTGCGCCCTCGGCGCCGAGCTGATGCGCCCGCACATCGCCGAGCTTTCCCGCATCGTCGACACCCTGGTGGCCGCCTTCCCCAACGCCGGTCTGCCCAACGCCATGGGGGAGTACGACGAGGGGCCGGAGGCGACCGCCCGTGCGCTGGGCGAATGGGCGAGGAGCGGCCTCGTCAACATCGTCGGCGGCTGCTGCGGCACGACCCCCGGTCACATCCGCCACCTCGCCGCCGCCGTCGCCGCCCTGCCGCCGCGCCCCGTTCCCGAGCACCGCCCCGCCATGCGGCTCGCGGGGCTCGAAGCCTTCGAGCTGGCCCGTTGAGCGGCGGCGCTGCGACCTTCTTGACTACCCCCCATGGCCCCCCCAGCTACTCGCGGGAGGCGAAGAGTTCCGGCGATGGCGACGACTACGGTCAGCGATTACGTGATCTGGACGCGGCACGTTCATGGCGACGCGGAGCTGGTTTCGCGCATCCTCGCCATGTGGGCCGGCCAGACGTTGCAGCTCGAAGTCGACGGAGTTTCGGGAACCTGGCGCAAGATGGACGACGGCGCCGATGGGCGGCCCACGCCAGGGCTTCGGCCGCTCGGCGCCGCCCAGGGCCATTGGCGCGGTCTCTTCAAGACCCGGCGCGGGGATATCGTCTCGCTGAGAGCGGCTCAGCCCCATGGCGGCGTGTCGGAGAGTTCGCTGCAGGAGCGCCGGGCGAGGTTGGTGGCCCCACCCCGCGGCCGCACGCAGGAAGAGAGAGACGCCGCGTTCAGGAACTTTCTCGAACTCGCTCGGCAGGGCTATCGGTCCGATGGACCGTACGGTTCCAGGGACGAACTTCACGACCGCGAATGATCAGCGCGGACACCAATCTCTTCGTCTATGCCCTGGATCTGCGCGAGCGGCCAAAGCAGGAGATCGCCTTGGCCGTGATCGGCGCCCTGGGTCGAGCGCCGGCGATCATCGGCCTCCAGGTCGTCGGCGAGTTGCAGCACGCCCTGCGCCGACGGCTGCGCCTGCCGCTCGCGACGAGCGTGGGCGCGGCCCACGACGTGTTTTGCCGATTTGCGACCTTCGCCTATGATTCCGACGCCGTCGCCGGGGCGCTGAGGGAGGCGGGCGCCGGGCGGCTGGGTTACTGGGACGCCCTGCTGCTGGCCGCGGCGGAGGCGGTGGGCGTGAAGATCATGCTGAGCGAAGACATGGCCGATGGGCTCGTCTTCGGCGACCTGGAGGTGGTCAACCCGTTCGCGGCCGATGGTCCGAGCCACCGCGTGCGCGAATTGCTGAGGCTGTGAGGGCGTCTTGACCCGGCCCCTCTTCGTCAACATCGGCGAGCGCACCAACGTCACCGGGTCGGCGCGCTTTCGCAAGCTGATCGCCGCCGGCGACTATCCCGCCGCCCTGGCCGTGGCGCGCCAGCAGGTGGCGGCCGGCGCCCAGGCGCTCGACGTCAACATGGACGAGGGACTGCTCGATTCGGCCAGGGCGATGACGACCTTCCTCAACCTGATCGCCGCCGAACCCGACATCGCCCGGGTGCCGATCATGATCGATTCGTCCAAGTGGGAGGTGATCGAGGCCGGGCTGAAGTGCGTCCAGGGCAAGTCGATCGTCAACTCCATCTCGCTGAAGGAGGGCGAGGCGAAATTCCTGAATCAGGCGACGAAGTGCCTGCGCTATGGCGCCGCGGTGGTGGTCATGGCCTTCGACGAGCAGGGCCAGGCCGATACCCGGGCGCGCAAGGTGGCGATCTGCGAGCGCGCCTACCGGCGCCTGACCGAGGCGCTTGGCTTCCCGCCCGAGGACATCATCTTCGATCCCAACATCTTCGCCGTCGCCACCGGGCTCGAGGAGCACGACAACTACGCCGTGGACTTCATCGAGGCGACGGCGTCGATCAAGCAGCAGCTGCCCCATGCGCGCGTCTCCGGCGGGGTCTCGAACATTTCGTTCGGCTTCCGCGGCAACGAGCCGGTGCGCCGGGCGATGCACTCGGTCTTCCTCTACCACGCCATCGGCGCGGGCATGGACATGGGCATCGTCAACGCCGGCGAACTGCCGGTCTATGACGAGATCGACCCGGAGCTGCGCGAGGCGGTCGAGGACGTGATCCTGAACCGCCGGCGCGACGCCACCGAGCGCCTCGTCGATCTCGCGCCGCGCTACAAGGAGGGCCGCCCGGTCGAAAAGACCGCCGACGCCGCCTGGCGCACCCTGCCGGTGGCCGAGCGGCTCAGCCACGCGCTGGTGCACGGGATCAGCGACTTCGTCGTCGCAGACACCGAGGCGGCGCGTCAGGCCGCCGCGCGGCCGCTGGAGGTCATCGAAGGTCCGTTGATGGCCGGCATGAACGTGGTCGGCGACCTGTTCGGGGCGGGCAAGATGTTCCTGCCGCAGGTGGTCAAGTCGGCGCGGGTGATGAAGCAGGCGGTCGCCTATCTGCTGCCCTTCATGGAAGCCGAGAGCGAGGGCGCGCCGCGCAAGGCCGCCGGCCGCATCCTGATGGCCACCGTCAAGGGCGACGTCCACGATATCGGCAAGAACATCGTCGGCGTCGTGCTGCAGTGCAACGACTACGAGGTCATCGACCTCGGCGTCATGGTCCCCGCCGACCGGATCCTCGAAGAGGCGGTCAAGCGCGAGGTCGACATCATCGGCCTCTCGGGCCTGATCACGCCCTCGCTGGACGAGATGGTGTTCGTGGCCGGCGAGATGGAGCGGCGCGGCTTTTCCATCCCGCTGCTGATCGGCGGCGCCACCACCAGCCGCACGCATACGGCGGTGAAGATCGAGCCGGCCTACCGGCGCGGCTCGACCACCTACGTCACCGACGCCAGCCGCGCCGTGGGCGTCGTCTCGGGCCTGATGTCCAAGACCGGGCGGCCGACGGCCGAGGCCGCGACGCGCAGCGAATACGGGCGCATTCGCGAACAGTTCGCCAGAGCCCAGCAGGCCAAGGTAAGGACGCCGCTCGCGGCCGCCCAGGCCAACCGCTTCGCCATCGATTGGAGCGCCTACCGGCCGCCCAGGCCGAGCTTCCTTGGGACGCGGGCTTTCGCGCCCTTCGAGCTGGCCGACCTCGTGCGCTACATCGACTGGACGCCGTTCTTCTCCAGCTGGGAGCTGGTCGGCCGCTTCCCGGCGATTCTGGAGGACGACGTCGTGGGCGAGGCCGCGCGCGGCCTCTACGCCGACGCCCGGATCATGCTGGAGAAGATCGTGGCCGAGCGCTGGTTCGAGGCGCGCGGCGTCGCCGGCCTCTGGCCCGCCAACGCCGACGGCGACGACATCATCGTCTGGACCGACGAGACCCGCAAGGTCGAGCGCGCGCGTCTCTTCACGCTTCGCCAGCAGATGGCCAAGGCCGAGGGACGCGCCAATGTCGCCGTCGCCGACTTCGTCGCCCCCATCGGCGGTCCGGCGGACTACATCGGCGCCTTCGCGGTCACCGCCGGCCACGGCGAGCTGGAGGTCGCGGCCAGGTTCAGGGCGGCCGGCGACGACTATTCCGCCATCCTCTCCACCGCGCTCGCCGACCGCCTCGCCGAAGCCTTCGCCGAGGCCCTGCACCATCGGGTGCGGGCGCAGCTCTGGGGCTTTGCCCCCGACGAGGGGTTCGATCTCGAGGCTCTGATCGGCGAGAAGTACCGCGGCATCCGCCCGGCGCCGGGCTATCCCGCCCAGCCGGACCACACGGAAAAGGCGACGCTGTTCCAGCTTCTGGATGCGACCGACGCCACGGGCGTCGTGCTCACCGAAAGCTTCGCCATGACGCCGCCGGCCGCCGTCTCCGGCCTCTACTTCGCCCACCCCCGGGCGCACTACTTCGGCGTCGGCAAGATCGAGCGTGATCAGGTGGCGGATTATGCGCGCCGCAAGGGCTGGCCGCTCGCCGACGCCGAACGCTGGCTCGCCCCGATCCTCAACTACGAGCCGGCGCGGGCCGCGGCCTGAAGGGGCGCATCCCGGCGGGGCGCTACTCGTCGAAGATTTCGCGCAGGACCGCCAGCGTCGCTGTCAAAGATGCGCCCGGCGCCGAGCCAAGCCGACGGACGAGGCGGGTCTTGTCCAGCGTCCGGATCCGGTCGAGCAGGATCAAGCCGCGCTTGCCGGCGAAGGTGACGGGCACGCGGAACGGGGCCGGGTGCGACGCCGTGGTCATCGGTGCGACCGTGACGGTGCGAAGGTGGTCGTGCAACTCGGGCGGCGAGATCACCAGGCAAGGCCGCGTCTTGCGGATTTCGCTGCCTTGAGCAGGGTCGAGAACCGCGAGCCAGACGTCGCCGCGCGTCACCACTCCAGGCTCTCGTCGGCGGCGTTGCCGAACTCCGGCCAGACGAGAGCGTCATCGCCGGCTTCCGCGAGCGCTCGGCTCGCCTCAGCCCAACCCTGCCTCGCCACATCTCTCTGGGCTTCGATGAGAATGCGACCGTCTTCCACCTTCATTTCCACCGTCCCCACCGCGCCGATGTCCGCCAGGAACGGCTTGGGGATGATCACGCCGGACGAGTTGCCCATCTGTCTTAGCTTGACGCGCACGGCCTCGCTCTCCCGTCAGACGATGCAGGATGTCGCGGCGCGTCCATGGTGTCAACTATATTGACACTCAAAGGGCGCCGCGGCGTGAACTGGCGTGGGGCGGCGGCTTGGGCGTATGGGTGGAGCGACAGCGCCTGAAGGAGCGGTTTCGATGGCTCTCGACACCATGGATGGGTTCGTCCGCGATCGTTTCGCGGCGGTGCGCGACGCCTTCGAAGCCAATTTCACCAGAGGCGCCGACGTCGGCGCCTCGTTCTGCGCGACGCTCGAGGGCGAGACGGTGGTCGATCTCTGGGGCGGCCATGCCGACGAGGCCCGCACGCGGCCCTGGGAGAAGGACACCATCGTCAACGTCTATTCCACCACCAAGACGATGACGGCGCTCACCGCCCTGCTGGTCGCCGACCGCGGCGAACTCGATTTCGACGCGCCGGTGGCCAGGTACTGGCCGCAGTTCGCCGCCAACGGCAAGGCGCAGATCAAGGTCAGCCATCTGATGAGCCACGCCGCCGGCCTCTCCGGCTGGAAGCAGCCCCTGGCCAAGCACGACCTCTACGACTGGGACAAGATGGTCGATCTGCTCGCCGCCCAGGCGCCGCTCTGGCCGCCGGGGACGCAGAGCGGCTATCACGCCCTCACCCAGGGCCATCTGGTGGGCGAGGTGATCCGCCGGATCACCGGCAGGTCGATCGGGCGCGTCTTTCGCGAGGAGATCGCCGAACCGCTGGGCGCCGACTTCTGGATCGGCCTGCCTGCCTCGCAGGACGCCCGCGTCGCCGACCTGATCGCACCGCCGCCCGGCGGCGCAATCGGCGACATGGTTCAGAGCGAGATCCAGGCGATCACCCTCGACAACCCTGGCGTCGACGTCTCGGAGACCCGCACGCGCGCCTGGCGCGGCGCCGAGATCCCCGCCGCCGGCGGCACGGGCAACGCCCGCTCGATCGCCGAGATCCACGCGATTCTCGCCAATGGCGGCGTCGCCAAGGGCAGGCGGTTCATGTCGGAGGCCGGCTGCCGCAAGGCGCTGGAGCTGCAGATCGAGGGCGAGGACCTGATCTTCGGCGCCCCGGCGCGCTTTGGCATGGGCTTCGGCCTGCCGGGCCCGATGATCCAGCTGCCCAACCCCAACACCATCTTCTGGGGCGGTTACGGCGGCTCGCTGATCGTCATCGACATGGACGCGCGCACCACCTTCGCCTACGCGATGAACAAGATGGGCGCCGGCACCGTGGGCGACATGCGCGCCTTCAGCATCATCTCGGCCGCCTGGCAGGCGCTGGCGGCTTGAACACGACCAGACCGTTGGGAGACGACGCATGAAGGATTTCGCGGGCAGGTTCGCCGTGATCACGGGCGGAGGCACCGGCATGGGGCGCGAGCTGGCGCGCCAGCTGGTGGCCGAGGGCTGCAACGTCGCCATGTGCGACGTCTCGGCCGCCAACATGGCCGAGACCCGGCGGCTCTGCGCCCAGGATTCGCCGCAGGGGACCCGCGTGACCACCCACGTCGCCGACGTCTCCATCGAGGACCAGATGAACCGGTTCGCGCGCGAGGTCGCCGCCGAGCAGGATACCGACAAGATCCACCTGCTCTTCAACAATGCCGGCATCGGCGGCGGCGGCAGCTTCGTGACCTCGCCCCGCGCCGAATGGGACAAGACCTTCGCGGTGTGCTGGGGCGGCGTCTATCATGGCACCCGCGCCTTCCTGCCGATGCTGATGAGGGCCAGCGAGGGCCACATCGTCAACACCTCCAGCGTCAATGGCTTCTGGGCCTCGCTCGGGCCCCAGACGGCGCACACCGCCTACAGCGCCGCCAAGTTCGCGGTGAAGGGCTTCACCGAGGCGCTGATCAACGACCTGAAGCTGAATGCGCCGCATCTGAAGTGCTCGGTGGTCATGCCCGGCCACATCGGCACCGAAATCGTCGCCAATTCCCGGAAGGTGCTGACCGGCTCGGAAGCCGACGCCCTCGACGCCGCGACCCTGGCGGCCACGCGGCGCCGGCTCGCGGCGATGGGGATGGAGGCCGACAAGCTGGGCGACGCCGAGATCCAGGCGATGGCCGCCGAGCAGGCCCGGCGCTTCCGCGACGACGCGCCCACCACGGCGGCCCAGGCGGCGAAGATCATCCTCGACGGCGTCCGGACCGACACCTGGCGCGTCCTCGTCGGCGAGGACGCCCAGCGCATGGACCGCCTGGTCCGCGCCGATCCGGAGCACGCCTACGAGCCGGGGTTCTTCCAGCGCCTCGCCGAAGAGGTCGGCTGGCGCCTCGGCGGCTGATCGGCTGGCCGCCGACGGCTAAAGCTCGCCGCGCGCGGCCAGGGCCTTGATGCGGTCGGCGGTGCGCAGGGCGATGGCGGTGATGGTCAGCGAGGGGTTGACGCCGCCGGTGGTGGGAAAGACCGAGCCGTCGCAGACCCACAGGTTGGGGACATCCCAGCTGCGGCAGTCGGCGTCGACGACGCTGGTCTCGCGATCGAAACCCATGCGCGCGGTGCCCGCCAGATGGTTGGTGTCGTCTTCCTGGCGGAAGATCTCCTGCGCGCCGACCGCCTCGAGGCTGGTCTGCATCTGTCCCAGGGCGTGCTGGATCAGCGCCTTGTCGTTGTCGCCCCAGCCATAGGTGACGCGCGCGACCTTGAGACCATACTGGTCGACCTCGTCGTCCAGGGTCACGCGATTGGCTTCGTTGGGCAGCATCTCGCCCACCATCTTCAAGCCTACCTGATGATTGTACTTGGCCATCGCGTCGCGCAGCTCCTGCCCCCAGAGCCCGCGCGCGCTGGTCTGGATCGTCGCCCATTCGATGGGGAGCGGCCCCTGCGCCATCCAGCAATAGCCCCCGGCGAAGTCCTTTTCGTCGTCGTAGTTCCAGTGCTCGGTGATCGCCAGGGAGGGCGGACCCTTGTACCAGCGCACCTCCTGCCGCATCGTCCCGAACACCGCCTGGTTGGACTGGGTCATCAGGTTTCTGCCCACGAGCCCGGAACTGTTGGCGAGCCCGTCGGGGCAGCGATCGTCGGCGGAGGCCAGCAGCAGGCGCGGCGTCTCGATCGCATAGCCGGCCACGACCACGTTGCGCGCCCGCTGGAACCGCCAGCGGCCCTCGCGGACATAGTGGACGCCCGTGACTCGGCCGGCGCCGTTCGTCTCGATGCGCCCGACCATCGCCAGGTCGCGGATCTCCGCGCCGGCTTTCAGGGCGCGGGGGATGAAGGTGACGAGCTGGCTCTGCTTGGCGTTGGTGGAACAGCCGAACCGGCAAAAGCCGCGATAGACGCACGGCGGCGAGGCGCCGTGCGGCGCCGAGACCGTGGCCAGGGGCGTCGCCGTCCATGCGATGCCCATCGCCTCGCAGCCGCGCGCCAGGATCTCCGCGGCGCCGTTCATTTCGTGGGCGCGATAGGGGTAGGCCGGTCGTTTCGGGCCCCACGGATAGCGCATCGGACCGGAGATGCTGAGCGCCCGCTCGGCCCTGGTGTAATAGCCCCACATCTCGCGCCAATCGAGCGGCCAGTCCGCCCCGTACCCAAGCGCGCTGCGCGACTTGAACCACTCGGGGCGAAAGCGCAGCGAAACCATGGCGAAATGCACCGTGCTGCCGCCGACGGCCTTGCCGCTGTTCTTGCCGCCCATGGTGATCGGGTTCGCCCCATCGACCACGCGCGGATCGTTCCAGTAGAGCTTGCTCTGATCCATCTCGTCGGAGGCAAAGTCCTCCAGCGGCCGGAAATAGGGGCCGGCGTCGAAGCCGACGACGGAAAAGCCGCCCTCCGCCAGGCGCGCGATCAGGGGAGCGCCGCCGGCGCCGGTCCCCACCACGGCGAAGTCGACGGCCTCGTCGTCGTCGAACTGGCGCATCGCGACCCAGCCGCCCGGCTTGAACACGTCAGGAGCGCGACCCGCCGCCGCGCGCGGGGCGGCGAAGGGATCAGCCGACATGATCGTTCTCGCGGCGTGCGCGCAACTCCTGGCCCGGCCTGGCTTCGGTCGCTTCCCAGGGATCGCGCCGGTCCAGCGCCATGCGCACATAGCCGCGCGGGCTGGCCGGGCCGCCAAAGCCGATCTCGTTCCAGGCCACCGGATGGGCATAGTAGGCGTGGGTGATGTCCGGGATCACGCGATGGGCGAAGAAGAGGGCGCAGGGCATCTGGCCCCACGCCTCGCCGGTGAGTTCGCCCTTCTGCATGCGCTGCAGCAGCAGATGCTGGCGCTCGGGGGCGAGCGCGTCGAACCAGGCGCCGTCCAGCAGCTTCGCTTCCTGGTCCAGCGCCGCCAGCCCCTGCCGCCAGGCTTCCCCCTGCGGCGGCATCGCCGCATAGCGATAGCCGTCCAGGAGACTCTCCCGCATCTTCAGATCCACATAGGCGGGCAGGGGAACCGGCGGACGATCGCGGGGCTGCGGCATGATCTGTTCGCAGACGGCGCCGAGGCAGCGCCACTCCGCGGCGGTGAAGAAGCGCGGCTCGCGCGGGGCGGCGAGGCGGGCGTCGATCACCGCCCGGGTCTGCGCGTTCCACGACTGCGTCCAGCGCTTGGCGAGCACGTCGTAACCGGGATAGCGGTCGCTCATCTCTGGCGCGTCTCGAGCAGGGTGAGCGCGGCCAGTCCTGCCAGGGCGAGCCCGGTGAACGAAGGCGGGGCCGGGATGGGCGGGCCGTTGAGGAGGTTCTGGCGCCAATTGCGCCACCCGCCCATGTTGCGCGCCACCCCCAAGACGTGAAAGCCGGCGCCGGCGAAGCCGAGCGCAGCGGTCAGGCGCAGCCACCAGCGAGTCAGCCGGTGGCTGTCGCGGGCCCGGCCGACGGCGGCCGCGCTCAGCAGCGCGGCCCCTAAGGGCGGAACGGTGACCGGCAGGAACATGAAGGGATCGTGATAGGCGCCGCGCAGATGCAGCAGTCCGGCTTCCGCCGCCGCGCCCAGCAGCCCGACGGCGGTCCCGGCCGCGACCACCCGTCCGGCGTCGACGCCGGCGATGGCGGGCGCCGCGCGGGGGCTGTTGTCCCTCGTCCGCTCGGCCAGAAGGCCCAGCGCTCCCGAGACGACGAGCGCGCCCGGCGCGCCGATGGGCGCCGAATAGAACAGGTTCTGAAGGGAGAAGCCGCCCGGCTTCTTGCCGACGTTGTAGATGTGAAAGCCGGTGCCGATGAGGCCGATCAGGGCCGCCGCGGCATAGGCCGCGTCGCGGACGGGGTGGAGAACGCGGCGGTCGTCGCCGCTTCCATGGATGCCGGCGGCCAGCGACAGCGCCGCGCCGGCCAGGGGGGCGAACATGGCCTTGTTGTGGAACGACCCGCGGTAGTGTTCCACGGCGCTGTCCAGCAACACCGAGCCCGCGACGACGCACGAGGCGCGGTTCAGCCGACGACCGGCGCGCGCCGCCACGTCGGGGTCGAAGGATGCGCAGCGCAGCGCAGGCGCCGTCGCGCGAACCCGGGCCGCGGGCGCGCGCAGCCGGTTCAGGCGCCGCGGCGCCACGCCGGGCGAGCCGGCGGCGATCGAGGGAGCCGCGCGCACCGCCTAGCCCTTGTGCGGCAGGACGGTCTCGAGCACTTCCTCGAGGCTGTTCTTCAGCACGCTGCCAAGCTCCGGCTCGGTCGGCATCATGGTCATGAAGTGCTCGGCATCCTTGAGGGTGATGTGAGGCGGCAGCGGCGGCACGTTGGGGTCGGTGTAGGCTTCCAGCACCACCGGGCGATCGGAAGCGAGCGCCTCGTCCCATGCCGCGCCTATCTTGTCGGGATCGTTCACGAAAATCCCCTTCAGCCCGATCAGGTCGGCATAGCGGGCGTAGGGAAAATCCGGGATGGACTGGGTCAGCTCGGTCTTGCCCTCGCCGAGCTGGATGCGCTCCTCCCAGGTCACCTGGTTGAGGTCGCGGTTGTTCAGCACCAGGACGATCAGCCTCGGGTTCGACCACTGGCGCCAGTATTTGCCGATCGTGATCATCACGTTGATGCCGTTCATCTGCATCGCGCCATCGCCCATGCAGGCGATCACCGTCCGGTCCGGAAACGCCATCTTGGCCGCCATCGCGTAGGGGGTGCCCGCGCCCAGCGACGCCAGGCCGCCCGAGAGCGACGCCTTCATGCCTCGCCGCATCTTCAGGTCGCGCGCGAACCAGTTGGCCGCCGAGCCGGAATCGGCGGTGACGATCGCCTCGTCGGGCAGGCGGGGCGACAGTTCCCAGAAGACGCGTTGCGGGTTGATCGGATCGGCCCCGCTCATCGCCCGCGCCTCCAGCACCTTCCACCAGTCGTTCAGGCCAGCGGCGATCTGGTCGCGCCAGGCGGCGTCGGTCTTTTGCACGAGCAGCGGCAGCAGCGCGTCGAGCGTTGCGGCGGCGTCTCCGACGAGGTTCACCTCCATGGGATAGCGCAGCGAAAGGTTGGCCCCATTGATGTCGATCTGCACGCCGCGCGCGCGTCCGGGCTTGGGCAGGAATTCGCTGTAGGGGAAGGCGGAGCCGACCATCAGGAAGGTGTCGCAGCCTTTCATCAGATCCCAGCTCGGCTTGGTTCCCAGGAGTCCCAGCGAGCCGGTGACCCAGGGCAGGTCGTCCGGCAGCGCCGCCTTGCCGAGGAGCGCCTTGGCCGCCCCCGCGCCCAGCCTGTCGGCCACGGCGATCACCTGGTCCGTTGCTTCCAGCGCGCCGGCGCCGACCAGGATGGCGACCTTGTCGCCGGCGTTCAGCACCTTGGCCGCGGCGCGCAGACCGGCCTCTTCCGGGACCTTGGCCTCGGCCGCAAAGCCCACCCCGGTGTGGGTGTAGCCATGCTCGAGCGGGGCATCCTCGTATTTCATCAACTGCAGGTCGTTGGGGAGGATGACGCAGGTGACCGACCGCTTGGCCTGGGCGATCCGCACCGCCCGGTCGATGATCGTTCGCACCTGGCTCGGGAGCGTGCCGGTGGCGACGTACTCGCTGGCCACGTCCTTGAACAGGGTCTGCAGGTCCACCTCCTGCTGGAACGAGGCGCCGATCGACTGGCGCGCCTGCTGGCCGACGATGGCGACGACCGGCACGTGGTCCATCTTGGCGTCGTAAAGCCCGTTCAGAAGGTGGATCGCGCCGGGGCCGGAGGTGGCGTAGCAAAGGCCGACGCCGCCGGTGAACTTGGCGTGCGCGCTCGCCATGAAGGCCGCCATCTCCTCATGGCGGACCTGGACGTACTCCATCGCGTTCCCGCCGCGCTCGAGCGCCACGTCCAGGCCGCCGACCCCGTCGCCGGGATAGCCGAAGACGCGCGTGAGCCCCCACTCGTTCAGCCTGTGCCAGACGAACTCGCTGACGTTCATGCTCATGGGAGACTCCAGGAAGGCTGGGACGCTCTCCGCGGAGCCCGCACGTGAATTGCTGGGAACTACGTTTCAGACTTGCAGATGTTCCCCGCCAGGGCGCGATCTTCAGCCGGACGCCGATCTCGCGGCGGCGAGCGCCTGAAGGCGGGAACCGCATCGCCGCCATCGGGTTGGCCCGGATGGCGCCAGCGCCTCAGGTCGATATCGAGGTCGTGCTGGACGCCGGCGCGACCATCGGCGAATCGCCGACCTGGTGCGCCCGGGAACGCGCCCTCTACTGGATCGACGTCAAGGCGCCGGCGCTGCACCGCTACGACCCGACGACGGGCGCGCGGCGGACATGGACCCTGTCGAGCGATGTCGGCGGTTTTGGCCTCCTCGCCGACACCGCCGGCGCGGTCGTGGCCCTGCGCCAGGGCATGTTCTTGCTGGACTTCGCCACCGGCGCGCTCCGGCCGCTGGCGCCGCCGCCGTTCGATCCGGCTCTGTTCCGCTTCAACGAGGGCGCTTGCGACTGCGCCGGCCGATTTTGGATCGGCGTGATGTTCGACCCGCTCGAGATCCGCGCCGAACCTCGGAAGGCCGCTCTGCACAGCTTCTGCTTCGAGGGCGGCCTGCGCCCGGAGCCTGACGCCGCCGAGCTGCACAATGGCATGGCCTGGAGCCTCGATGGGCGCACGTTCTATCTCGCCCACAGCCGGAGCGGCGAGATCTTCGCCCATGCTTTCGATCCGGCGCGCGGCCGGATCGGGGCGCCCAGGCTGTTCGCACGGCTGGCGCCCACGCTCGGCCTGCCCGACGGGGCCGCGGTCGATGCCGAGGGCGGCTATTGGAGCGCCTGCCATGGCGGCGGCCGGCTTCGCCGCCTCCGGGCGGACGGGACCCTGGACCGCGACGTGCTGCTGCCGGTGAGCCAGCCGACCATGTGCGCCTTCGGCGGCGAGAACCTGGACGTGATGTACGTCACCAGCGCCAGGGACAAGCTCTCCCCCGAGCAGTTGGCGCGCGAACCCCTCGCCGGGGCGCTGCTTCGCCTGCGGCCCGGCGAGCGCGGCATCTCCCGGCCCTGCACGGTGCGATGAAGCGCAACCCAGCCGCCTCGGGCGGCCGGAACGAGAGTTCGGCGCGGATCGAAGCATCGGCGCTGGGCGCGCGGCCGAGGGCGGGCTAGCGTCGGAGCATGCGGGAAGGCCCCGACATCGCACGCATCGGCGCTCTCGTCGGCGATCCGGCGCGCACGCACATGCTGACGGCGCTCTGCGCCGGTCAGGCGCTCACCGCCGGCGAGCTGGCGCGCGAGGCGGGCGTGACCCCGCAGACCGCCTCCTCGCATCTGGCCAAGCTCGTCCAGGGCGCCCTGGTCCGGCCGCGCCGGCAGGGTCGTTGCATCTATTATGCGCTGGCGAGCGACGAGGTCGCCGAACTGCTCGAGGCGATCACCGGCATCGCCGAGGCGGCGGGCTGCCGGCGCACCCGGCCCGGACCTCGCGACGCGGCGATGCGGCGCGCCCGGATCTGCTACGACCACATGGCCGGCGATCTCGGCGTCGCCATGCTGGAGAGCCTGATCCGCCGCGGCGTCATCGAGGATCGCGCCGGCGCCCTGAGCCTCGGCGGCGCAGGCGCCGGCTTCGCCGGCGACTTCGGCATCGATACCGGCGCCCTCGCCGCAGGCCGGCGACCGCTCTGCAGGGCCTGCCTCGACTGGAGCGTGCGCCGCAACCACCTCGCCGGCTCACTGGGCAAGGCGCTGCTCGACCAGATCCTGGCGCGCGGCTGGGCGCGCCGGGCCCCGGGCGGCCGCGCCCTCGCCTTCAGCGCCGCCGGCCTCTGCGCCTTCGAGAGCACGTTGAGCGGCTGACGCGGCGTTTCGGGCGCGTCGTCAGAGCTTCGGCTCCTGCGACTGATCCGGGTGCGCCGGCGGCGCGGACGCCGCAGCCGGGGGGATCTGGGCGGG
This sequence comes from Caulobacteraceae bacterium, assembly GCA_035532115.1. Taxonomy (GTDB): domain Bacteria; phylum Pseudomonadota; class Alphaproteobacteria; order Caulobacterales; family Caulobacteraceae; genus Acaudatibacter. The sequence continues at coordinate 16,622 of DATKRO010000090.1, forward strand.
CGCCGCGGCGCTCGCGGCTTCATCCGGCGCCGGCGGCGCCGCGGTGGCCTGCGCGGCCGCAGCCGCCTTCGGCGCCGTGACCTCGCTCGCCGCCCGGCGCGTTTCGGCCCGGTTCGTCTCCGCCAGGTGGGTCTGCGCACCGCGCGTCGCCGATTGCGCCGGCCGGCTGCTCCCCAGCGGCGCGCCAGGCTCGTCCGCGCTCGCCGCCCCGCCGGCGCTGCCGGCGTTGTAGCTCAGCGCCTTGCCCAGGACGAGCGAGCGCTCGGCGAGTTGGCGCGGGACGCTGTCGCATCGATCCGGCAATCCCCAGGTCAGCCAGGCCCTGGCGAGTTCACGATGCGGCTTGGCCTCGACCACGGACCAGATCATCCGTCCCTGGCGCACGGCGGCGGCGCCCTCGGGCGCGATCGGCCGCGGGCTGGCCTTCTCCGCCAGCGTGACCGCATTGCCGATCATCTTCAGTTCCTTGCGGAAGGCGGCGATGTCGGCCTGGTAGGGCTCGGACTCCTTCACGGGGTCGCCGAACATCTTGTTTATCGCCACGAGATCCGGTTTCACGCGGTCGTAGATCGCCAGATATTCCGACAGCGCTCCGTAGCACCAGGCGCTGAGCTGGTAATCGCCCGTGGGCGCGCCAGGGGGCAGCGGTTCGCCCTGGTCCGGCGGCGGCGTGCTGGCGGCCATGAGCGAGAGGGCGAGGATCAGGGCGGGCGTCATGCCGGCGGGGCTCCTTCAGCGTCTTGGGCGCCGTCGCCTGGCGGACGACCGAATCCCCCGCCCCCCGGGGTCTCGATCTCGACGGCGTCGCCGGGCCGCACCTCGATGGAGAAGCAGCCCGGCAACGTCTTTACCGCGCCGCCTGCCTCGATCAACCGCTGAGTTCCGGGCGCCGCCGCCCCGCCTCCAAGTCCCTGCGGCGCGTGGCGGCGGCGCGTCGAGAGCAGCGCCACCTGCATCGGCTCGAGGAAGGTCAGTCGCCGCCGCGCGCCGTCGCCGCCGGCGTGGACGCCAGCTCCGCCCGACCCGCGTCGGATTTCGAACTTCTCCAGCCTGACCGGAAAGCGGCGCTCCAGGATCTCCGGATCGGTGAGGCGCGAATTGGTCATGTGGGTGTGGACCGCGCTCGCCCCGGCGGCGCGCGCCGTGGCGCCGGCGCCGCCGCAGATGGTCTCGTAATACTGCCGCTGCGCATCGCCGAAGGTGAGGTTGTTCATGGTGCCCTGGGAATTGGCCATCACGCCCAGCGCCTGGAACAAGGCGTCGACGATGTGCTGGCTGGTCTCGACGTTGCCGGCGACCACGGCGGCGGGGGGCGCGGGATTCAGCATGGACCCCGGCGGCGCGATGATCCGCAGCGGCGTCAGGCAGCCGGCGTTGAGCGGAATGTCGTCGTCCACCATGCAGCGGAACACATAGAGGGCGGCCGCGTCGACCACCGAGGCGGGCGCGTTGAAGTTGGAAGCGAGCTGCGCGCTGGAGCCGGTGAAGTCGAGCACCGCCTCGCCCCGGGCGGCGTCGAGGCTGGCGCGGACGACGATCTCGCCGCCGCCATCCATGGCCACCCGCGCCGAGCCCTGCCGGAGCACCCCGATCGCGCGGCGCACCGCCGCCTCGGCGTTGGCCTGGACGAAGCCCATGTAGCGGGCGACTTCGCCGGCCCCATGCTCGCCGATGATCGCCGAGACCGCCGCCGCCCCCGCCTGGCACGCGGCGAGCTGGGCTTTCAGGTCGGCGATGTTGCGGTCGGGGGCGCGGGCGGGCCAGGCGCCGCGCGCGAGGGCGGCGCGCACGTCGGCCTCCAGGAAGACGCCGTCCCGCATGATCGGTTCGGCGTCCAGCAGCACGCCCTCCTCCTCGATGCGGCGCGAGAACGGCGGCATGGAGCCGGGCTGGATGCCGCCGACGTCGGCATGGTGGCCGCGCGCGGCGACGAAGAAGGCAGGCTGCGCCCCGCCCGCGAACACCGGCGCCACCACCGTGAGGTCCGGCAGGTGGGTGCCCCCGGCATAGGGATTGTTGAGGACGAAGGCCTCGCCGGGCCGAAGCACTGGATGGCGCGCGCGCACCGCCCTGACGCTCGCGCCCATCGAGCCGAGATGCACCGGCATGTGCGGCGCGTTGGCGACCAGCCCGCCCGCGGCGTCGAAAAGGGCGCACGAGAAGTCCAGCCGTTCCTTGATGTTCACAGAGCGGGCGGTCCGCTCCAGCGCCGCGCCCATGGCTTCGGCCACGCCCATGAAGCGGCGGTTGTAGAGTTCGAGGGTGACCGGGTCGGGGCCATCCGGCGCCGAATCCCTGGGCCTGGCGGACGCGCCGAGCCGCCGCAGCCGGATCGATCCGTCCGGCGCCCGCGCGGCCCGCCAGCCAGGCGCGACCCAGACCTGGGTGTCCGTCTGCACCAGGAGGGCGGGGCCGGCGATCTCCTGCGCCGCAGGGCCGGTCGACGAGACCGTCCGGTGCGGCGCGGCGGCGGCCTCGCTCGCCTCCACCTCGACGCTGGCGATCACAATTGGCCGGTCCGGTTCGATGAAGCCGAACAGGCGTCGATGCGCCGCCTCGAACGCCTCCCTGGCTTCGTCCGCCGCCGAAAGCGGCACGGCAAGCGTGGCGTCGGCTTCGTCGTACTGCAGATGCAGCCGCCGCGCCGCTGCGCCGACATCCGCGCCGCTGTCGGCGAGCCCCTGCGCCGCCTCGCGCTCGAGCCGCCGCGCGAGGGCGGTGGCCGCCGCGACGCCGTCGCCGTCCAGCCGCGCCGCCAGACCGGCCGCCTTCAGCGTGCGCATCCGCGCCTGGCCGATGCCCCAGGCCGACAATACGCCGGCGTAGGGCGGCGAGATCACTTCGTCGATGCCCAGCGCCTCGGCGGTCTGGCAGGCGACCTGGCCGGCGGCGCCGCCGAAAGCCACCAGGGCATGGCCGCGGGGGTCGAAGCCGCGCTCGGTGGAGATGCGCCGGATGGCCCCCGCCATCTGCTCGACGGCGATGGCGAGGAAGCCTTGCGCCGCCGCCTCGGGACCTGGCGCCCCCATGGCCGCCGCCAGTTCCGCCAGCCGGGACCGGGCGGGCGCCGGATCGAGCGGCGCGTCGCCACCTGGCCCGAACACGGCGGGAAACGCGCCCGGATCCAGGCGCCCCAGCACCAGGTTCGCATCGGTGACGGTCGCCGGCCCGCCGCGGCCGTAGCAGGCGGGACCCGGATCGGCCCCGGCGCTCTGCGGCCCCACCCGCGCACGCAGGCCGTCGAAGGCGAGGATCGAGCCGCCGCCGGCGGCGACGCTCTCCACGTCCAGCGTCGGAGCGCGCAGCCGCACCCCGGCGACCGCGGCCCGGTCGCGCCGCTCCAGCGCGCCGGCGAAGCGGCAGACGTCGGTGGAGGTGCCGCCCATGTCGAGGCCGAGCACCGGCCGTCCGTGCGCCGCCTCGGCGACCGCGGCCACGCCGACGGCGCCGCCCGCCGGTCCCGAGACCAGGGCGTCGCGGCCGCGGAAGGCCTGCGCCGGCGCGAGGGCGCCGGCCGAGGTCATGAAATAGAGCGGTGCGCCGGCGAGCGCCGCGGCCAGGCGCGTCACGTGCGCCGCCAGCACCGGCGTCAGATAGGCGTCCACCACCGTCGTCTGGGCGCGCTCCAGGAACCGCGGCAGCGGCGAGACCTCGCAGCTCGAGGCGACGAACTCAAAGCCGGCCTGGCGCGCCAGAATCTCGGCGCGGCGTTCGTGCGCGCCGTTGATGTCGGAGTGCAGGAAGGCGATGGCGACGCTGGCGAAGCCCTCGAGCGCCGCCGCAGCCAGGGCGCGCGTCAACGCCGCCTCGTCCAGGGGCCGGAGCACCTCGCCCTGCGCATCCAGCCGCTCGTCCGCCTCGATGACGCCGCCGGCGAGCGCCGCCGGCTTTTCGATGTCGAGGGCGAAGAGCCGCGGGCGAGTCTGGTCGCCGATGGCGAGGGCATCGGCAAAGCCGCGCGTGGTGACGAGCAGGGTCTTGGCGCCCGTGCGCTCCAGCAGCGCGTTGGTGGCGACCGTCGTGCCCATCTTCACCCGGCTGACGCGCTCGGCCGGAAACGGCGCTCCGGGCGGGGCGCCCAGCAGGCGACGCATCGCCTCCACGGCGGCGTCCTCGTAAGCCTCCGACGCCGACGGCAGCTTCAGGCTGATCTCGCGTCCGTCCTCGCCGCGGCCGACCACGTCGGTGAACGTGCCGCCACGATCGATCCAGAATTCCCAGCCGCGACCGATCGGCGCATCGTTCAGCATCGTCGAGACACCTCGCTGGCCCGGCCGTGCGGAGAAACCGCGTTCTGACGCACGTCCGGTTGACGTTGGCAATTGACGCGCCGACCTTAAGGGGCGAGAGGGCGAGAGAGAGCCATGAATACGCGCGCAAACCACGCAATCTGGAAACCGGGGCGCTCGGCGTTCCGGGGGCTGGCCTGGCTGGGCGGCGCGTTCGCCCTCATGGGCGCGGCGGCCATCGGCGCCGTCCTGGCGCTGCTCTTCGCCGCCAGTCTGGTGGTGATCTCGCTGATGGCTGTCGTGGTGCTTGCCCTGGCCGGCGCCGCGTTCAAGGCCAGGCGCTCGATGCGCGAACCGCGCGATCCGAACCTGATCGAGGCGCGCCAGACCGGCGGTCATTCCTGGGTCGCCTACGGCTGGGACGGCCGGCGCTAGACGCCGCCCCCGCAACCCAGCCGTTCAGGTTAGGCTTGCTCCGCCAAAGCCGCTCCCCTAGATCGCGCACGCAATCGGACAATCGGCGAGGAGACGTGCATGATCGGCATAGTGGCGACCTTGAAGGTCCAGGACGGCAAGAGCGGTGAGTTCGAGGCGATCTTCCGCGAGCTTTCCGAGAAGGTCCGCGCCGGCGAGCCGGGCAATCTGATGTACCAGCTCACCAGGAGCCGGACCGATCCCAACACCTACAAGGTGCTCGAACTCTACAAGGATCAGGACGCTCTGACCCACCACGGCCAGACCGACTATTTCCGCGACCTCGGCCGCAAGATGGGGCCATGCATGGGCGGCCGCCCGGAGATCGAGTACCTCGACGGAGTGTAGCGAGTTGGCGCGGTGTTGCTGGACTACTTGAGTTCCACCAAGCGGTCGCCACCGCGCAGCCGGTCAATGGTCCTCAACCAGTTCACGCCGACGCAGTCCAGCAGATCCGCATTGCCGCAGTTGCCAAGCCGCACCCAGACCACCGCCGGCCCTTCGGCGCTGGAACCGACGCGTTGCGCGAAGTCCTGATCCTTCGTGACAATGACCCAGTCTTCATCCAAGGCAATGGTCCAGATCGCGGAGTCAGTCGCCGACGCGCCGCCGCGATCATAAACGTGAGCGGCCTCGTAGCCACGATCGACCAGGAGCGCCGCCAGCAGCGGCGGCAACTGAGCATCAATCAGAAATCTCACGCAGCGCTGGACGCGGGTTGGCCCGCCAGCTGCGCCGCGTAGGCCAGGCTGGCGCGGATGTCATCGAGTTCGAGGTACGGGAAGTGTTCGAGGATGTCCTCGGGGGTGTCGCCGCCCGCCAGCATTTCGAGGATGTCGACGACGCGCATGCGCAGGCCACGGATGCATGGGCGCCCGCCGCACTTGGTGGCCTCGACCGTGATCCGTCCCAGAAGCTCGTTCATGCACTCATCCTAGCTCACCGTCCGAACTTCTGGAACTTGATGCGGCTGGGGATCAGGCTGTCGGCGCCGAGCCGGCGCTTCTTGTCTTCCTCGTAGGCTTCGAAGTTGCCCTCGAACCATTCGACGTGGCTGTCGCCCTCGAAAGCGAGGATGTGGGTGGCGAGTCGGTCGAGGAACCAGCGGTCGTGGCTGATCACCACGGCGCAGCCGGGAAAGTCCTCCAGCGCCGATTCCAGCGCCTGCAGAGTCTCCACGTCGAGATCGTTGGTGGGCTCGTCGAGCAGGATGACGTTGCCGCCCTCGACCAGGGTCTTGGCCAGATGCACGCGGTTGCGCTCGCCGCCGGAAAGCTGGCCCACCTTCTTCTGCTGGTCGCCTCCCTTGAAGTTGAACGAGCCGACATAGGCCCGGGACGGCACTTCGCGGCCGCCCACCTTCATCACGTCGAGGCCGCCGGAGATTTCCTGCCAGACGGTCTTGCCCGGCGAGAGCGAGTCGCGGCTCTGGTCGACGTAGGCGAGCTTCACGGTCTCGCCCAGGCGCAGGTCGCCGGCGTCGGCCTGCTCCTGGCCGGTGATGATCCGGAAGAGCGTCGACTTGCCGGCGCCGTTCGGGCCGATGACGCCAACGATGCCGCCCGGCGGCAGCTTGAACGCCAGATTCTTGAAAAGCACCTTGTCGCCATATTCCTTCTCCAGCCCCTCGGCCTCGATCACCACGGCGCCGAGCCGCGGACCGGGCGGGATCTGGATCTGCGCGAAGGTCTGCTTCTCGCGCTCGGCGGCGTTCACCAGGTCGTCGAAGGCCGCCAGCCGCGCCTTGGACTTCGAGCGCCGGGCGCTGGGAGACGAGCGCACCCACTCGAGTTCGCGCGCGATGGTGCGCTTGCGCGCCTCCGATTCGCTCGACTCCTGGGCGGTGCGCTTGGCCTTCTGTTCGAGCCAGGCCGAATAGTTGCCTTCGTAGGGAACCCCCTTGCCGCGGTCCAGCTCCAGGGTCCAGCGGGTCACCTGGTCGAGGAAATAGCGGTCGTGGGTGACCAGGATGACGCAGCCGGGAAAGTTCTCCAGGTGGTGCTGCAGCCAGGCGACGGATTCGGCGTCGAGATGGTTGGTGGGTTCGTCGAGAAGCAGCATGTCCGGCTTGGAGAGCAGCAGTCTCGCCAGCGCCACGCGCCGCCTCTCGCCGCCGGAGAGAGCATCGACCCCGGTCTGGTTGGGCGGGCATCTGAGGGCGTCCATGGCCATCTCGATGCGCGAATCGATGTCCCACAGATCGCCGGCGTCGATCTTCTCTTGAAGCGTGGTCATCTCCTCCAGCAGCGCATCGGAATAATCTTCGCCCAGCTTGGCGGCCACTTCGTTGTAGCGGTCGACGAGGCGCTTTTCCTCGCACCAGGCGATGGCGTTGCCCCAGACGTCGAGCTGCGCGTCGAGTTGCGGCTCCTGCTCGAGGTAGCCCATCCGGGTTCCCTCGGCCGGCCGCGCCTCGCCGACGAACTCGCCATCGAGCCCGGCCATGATCTTCAGCAAGGTGGACTTGCCCGAGCCGTTGACGCCCACCACGCCGATCTTGGCGTCGGGATAGAACGACAGCCAGATGTTCTCGAACACCTTCTTGCCGCCCGGGAACGCCTTGGTGAGGCCCTGCATCTGGAAAATGTACTGCGCGGCCATCGGGGCTCCGGGTGGGGACAGGGAAGGAGAGGGCGTTTGGCGGGAAAGGCGAGGCCGCGGACATAGCGATGCGAAGCCCGTCAGGCAACGCGTCGGCCTGCGCCCACCACGGCGATGCGGTCGGATTGCGAAAGGGCTAATTCGCGGAGGTTTGACCACCATCGCCGTCTCCCCGGACGGCCTGAAAGGGCGATCCGGGGCCGGACCCGCCGCTTCCAAGACGAATTCCAGCTTGGCCGCGGCCCGTCCGGCCCCGGCTCGCGCTTCGCTTGGCCGGGGTGACGGCGATGATGAGCGTCTCGTCAGCCCGAACTCTTCGCCGTAGCTTAGTTTCCGTCAGCTCTTGCAGAAATTACGGAATTTCGTAATTCTCTGCACATGAAGTCCTACTCCACCTCCGAACTCGTCCGCTCGATCGGCGAGGTGACTCATACGGCGGCGACGCAACCGGTTCTCATCACCCACCACGCCAAGCCACGCTACGTACTGATGTCATTCGAACGGTACGAGAGGATGACGGCTACGCCCGAGGATCCCCGCAGGGTCTATGGCGCCGGCGAGGCGCCCCCTGAACTCGCCCGGGCGCTCCTGGCGGCGCTCGATCGCACAATCGAGGAACTTGCGTCCGGCGATGGCGACTGAGCCGCCGCCGCTCACCGATTCGCGAGCCGGCGTCGATCGCCAATCCTGAACGCGCCCCTACGCCACGCTCGCCTTGGCGGTGGGCAGGACGTAATCGGCGAAGGACTGGCGGATCAGCTTCTTGTCAATCTTGCCGGTGGCGCCCAGCGGGATCTCGTCGACGAAGACCACGTCGTCGGGCATCCACCATCTGGCGATCTTGCCTTCCAGGAACTTCAGGAACTCCTCCTTGGTGGCGCTCTCGCCCTGCTTGAGCTTGACCAGCAGCAGCGGCCGCTCGTCCCACTTCGGGTGATGGACGCCGATCACCGCGGCGATCAGCGCCTTGGGGTGGCCCGCGGCGAGGTTCTCGATCTCGATGGTGGAGATCCATTCGCCGCCGGACTTGATCACGTCCTTGGCGCGGTCGGTGATCTGCATGTAGCCGAGGGGATCGATGGTGGCGACGTCGCCGGTGTCGAAGAAGCCCTCCTCGTCCAGGATCGCCCCGCCCTCGCCCTTGAAGTATTCGCCGACGATGAAGGCGCCCTTGATCTTCAGCCGGCCGAACGTGCGCCCGTCGTGCGGCTGGCGCGCCCCGGCGTCGTCGGTGAGCTTCAGCTCGACGCCAGTGGGCGGGCGGCCCTGCTTGAGCTTGAACTGCAGCTGCTGCTCGGCGGGCATGGCCGCCACCTCCGGCGTCGCCACCGAGAGCGTGCCCAGGGGCGAGGTCTCGGTCATGCCCCAGGCGTGGGTGACGTCGACGCCGTATTCGTCGCGGAAGGCGCGCACCAGGGCCTCGGGCACGGCCGAGCCGCCGATGACGACGCGCTTCAGGGTGGTGAGCCGCCCGCCGCTGGAGCGCAGGTGCGCCAGCAGCATCTGCCACACCGTCGGCACGGCGGCCGAGAAGGTGACGCCTTCGCTCTCCAGGAGTTCGTGCACCGAGGCGCCGTCGAGTCTGGGTCCCGGCATCACCAGCTTGCAGCCCACCGCCGGACACGAGAAGGCGAGCCCCCAGGCGTTGGCGTGGAACATCGGCACCACCGGCAGCACCACGTCGCGCACCGAGAGCCCCATGACGTCGTGCTGCAGCGTCACCAGGGTGTGCAGGAAATTGGTGCGGTGCGAATAGAGCACGCCCTTGGGATTGCCGGTGGTGCCCGAGGTGTAGCAGAGCCCGGCGGCGGCGTTCTCGTCGAAGCCGCCCCAGGCGCGATCGGGCGAGTTCTCGGCGACGAGACGCTCGAAACAGAGCGCGCCGTCGATCCCGACCTCGGCCATGTGGCCTTCGTCGGTCATGACGATGATCGTCTCGATGGTGGTCAGGCGCGCCCGGTGCTCGATCAGGGTCGGCAGGAAGGTGAGGTCGGTGAAGAGGATCCGATCCTCGGCGTGGCCGATGATGTAGCAGAGCTGATCGGGGAACAGGCGCGGGTTCAGCGTGTGGCACACCGCCCCGATGCCCATGATGGCGTACCAGGCCTCCATGTGCCGCCCGGAGTTCCAGGCGAGCGTCGCCACCCGGTCGCCGCGCTGCACCCCCAGCCGCTTCAGGGCGTTGGAGAGCCGCCTGGCGCGCTGGTGGATGTCTGCATAGGTGGTGCGGACGATCGGGCCCTCCACCGAGCGGGTGACGATCTCGCGACCGCCGTGCCAGGCGGCGGCGTGGTCCAGGATCTTGTCCAGCGTCAGCGGCCAGTCCTGCATCAGCCCGAGCATGGGCGCTTGCCTCCAGGATTGCTCGATGTTCCGCCGCGACCATGAGCGCGCCGGCCGCGCGGCGTCAATCGCCGCCGGCTCTCTTCAGGGATAGAGCCGCCGCGTCAGCCACGCCTCGCCGTGGCGTTCGAACAGCAGGCGTTCGTGCAGGCGGAACGGGCGGTCGCGCCAGAACTCGATCGTCCGCGGCCTCACCCGGTAGCCCGACCAGTGCGGCGGGCGCGGCACCGAGGCCAGGCCAAAACGCAGGCCGAAGCTGGCGATGCGCTTCTCCAGGTCGTGGCGGCCGGCAAGGTCGCGCGACTGCTCCGAGGCCCAGGCGCCGATCTGGGCCGAGCGGGCGCGGCTGGCGAAATAGGCGTCGGCCTCGGCCCCGTCCACGGCCTCGACCTCGCCGCGCACCCGCACCTGGCGGCGCAGCGACTTCCAGTGGAAGACGAGGGCCGCCCTGGGACTGGCGGCCAGCTCGAGTCCCTTGGCGCTCTGGGTATTGGTGAAGAAGGCGAAGCCGCGCGCATCGACGCCCTTGAGCAGCACCATGCGCGCATCCGGCAGGCCCTGCGCGTCCACCGTGGCCAGGGTCATGGCGTTGGCGTCGCTGGGCTCGGCTTTGGACGCCGCGGCGAGCCAGTCCTCGAAGAGGGCGATGGGATCGGCGCCCTCCAGCAGCGGCAGCGCTTCGGCCGCCGCCACCTGGGCGACATAGTCGTCCTCGCTGGGCGAGGCCGCGATCGGCGGCTTGATCTTCATTCGCGGCTCTATAGCGCAACCGAGGCCGTCACGCCGAGCCCCTCACCCGGTCGAGCGCTGACGCGCTCGCTCGACCTCTCCCCGCTGCGCGGGGCGAGGGCTACCCGGAGTCCGCGGCCCTCTCGCTGACCTCTGGCCGCTGAGCGGGGCGAGGGCTACCCGGCGTCAGTAGCCCTCTCCCCCGCGGGGAGAGGTCGGCCGCCGTCAGGCGGACGGGTCACGCCGCCCCGCTGCGCGGGGCGAGGGCTACCCGGCGTCAGTAGCCCTCTCCCCCTGGGGAGAGGTCGGCCGCCGTCAGGCGGACGGGTGAGGGGACCTTGGCGCGCCGGCGCCAAGGTCGGAACAGGCCGCCAGGATGCTCTCGCAGAGATGGTCGAGGCCGCCGTCCCAGACGTTCTCGCTGCCGAAGCGGAGCACCCGCAGTCCGCGCCGCTCCAGGAAGCCGGTCCGCCGCTCATCGTAGCCTGTCCGCCCGGCATGCTGGCTGCCGTCCAGTTCCACGACCAGCTTCGCGGCCGGGCAGTAGAAGTCGGCGATGAACGGTCCGATCGGCGCTTGCCTGCGCCACTTCCAGCCGCCGAGCCGGCGGCCGCGCAGCTCGCCCCAGAGCCGGCCCTCCGCGTCGGTCTGGCTGGCGCGAAGCGACCGGGCGCGCGCCAGCGTCGTGCTTGGATCCATGACTGCGCGTCCAGAACAAAGACAGAACACGCATAGCCAATCCCAACCACCGCGTCCACGCGGTTTTGTCGCCGGCGCCGCTTTCGGATAAAAGGCCGGCGCCATGTCGCACAACTCGTTCGGCCATCTGCTGCGCGTCACCACCTGGGGCGAGAGTCACGGGCCGGCGCTGGGGTGCGTGGTCGACGGCTGTCCGCCGGGGATCGCGCTGACCGAGGCCGACGTGCAGGTCTGGCTCGACAGGCGCCGCCCGGGCCAGGGCCGCTTCGTCACCCAGCGCCAGGAGCCGGACGCGGTGCGCATCCTCTCGGGCGTGTTCGCCGATGCGCGCACCGCCGGCCAGGTCACCACCGGGACGCCGATCTCGATGATCATCGACAACCTCGACCAGCGCTCGCGCGACTACGCCGACATCGCCACGAAGTTCCGTCCCGGCCATGCCGACTACGCCTATTTCGCCAAGTACGGCGTGCGCGACTATCGCGGCGGCGGCCGGCAGTCGGCGCGCGAGACCGCCGCCCGCGTCGCCGCCGGCGCGGTCGCGCGCAAGATCCTGGGCGAGGCGGTGCGCGTGCGCGCCGCGGTGGTGCAGATCGGTCCGCACGCGGTGGACCGTGGCCGCTGGGACTGGGACGAGACCGCGCGCAACCCGTTCTGGTGCCCGGACGCCGCCACGGCGACGGTGTGGGAGCAGCACCTGGAGAAGACCCGCAAGGCCGGCTCTTCCACCGGCGCGATCGTGGAGGTCGAGGCGCTGGGCGCCCTGCCGGGCTGGGGCGCGCCGGTCTATGGCAAGCTCGACGCCGAGATCGCCGCCGCGATGATGTCGATCAACGCCGTCAAGGGGGTGGAGATCGGCGCGGGCTTCGCCGCCGCCGCGCTCTCGGGCGAGGAGAACGCCGACGAGATGCGGATGGGCGCCGACGGTCCGGTGTTCCTCTCCAACCATGCCGGCGGCGTGCTCGGCGGCATCTCCACGGGTCAGCCGGTGGTGGCGCGCGTGGCGTTCAAGCCCACCTCCTCCATCCTGACGCCCCGGCGCTCCATCGACGAGGCGGGCGCCGAGGTCGATCTGCGCACGCCCGGCCGCCACGACCCGTGCGTCGGCATCCGCGGCGCGCCGGTGGTCGAGGCGATGCTCGCCCTGGTGCTGGCCGACGCCTTCCTGCGCCACCGCGCCCAGACCGGCGGCGGCGCCTTCGCTCCCGGGGCGTCGCCGACGCGCGCCTAGAGCGCGTTCCGCAGAAGTGGAACCGGTTTTGCACCCGAACGCGCTCCAGCGTTTTGAATCTAGAGCACGATTCAGCGATCAGACGGTTCCGTCCGGTCGCATCGTGCTCTAGCCGCGCGGTCCGCTCCGGCGTATGCTCGTCAGGCGTGATGCGCCGCCAGATTCGGCGCCGGCGAGCGGGGCGACGACGTGCGGTTCGATCTCGTCAGAATTCTGCTCGTCGACGACAACCACCACATGCGGGTGCTGCTGTCGGAAATCCTGCGCGCCATCGGCGTGCGGCAGGTGTTCGAGGCCGCCAGCGGCGCCGAGGCGCTGCAGGTGATGCGCAACGAGCCCATCGACATCGTCATGACCGATCTGGCCATGCAGCCGCTCGACGGCATCGAGTTCGTCCGCCTGCTGCGTAATTCGCCCGACAGTCCCAGCCCGATGGCGCCGGTGGTGATGATCACCGGCCATTCGACCATTCGCCGCGTCGCCGAGGCTCGCGATGTCGGCGTCACCGAGTTCCTCTCCAAGCCGGTGACCGCGCGCGGCGTCATCGAGCGGATCACCCGGGTGATCGAGCATCCGCGCCCGTTCGTGCGCACGGCGGACTATTTTGGACCCGACCGGCGCCGGCGCAGCGATCCGGCTCACGGGGGCCCCTGGCGGCGCGCCGCCGACGCCGCGGCGTCCTCAGTCGAGCCCGAGCGCGCAGCTCTCGCCGGCGCTCGGGCGCGAAACGACGATGCGGCTTAGCGAGGCGAAGCGCGGCTTCAGGCGCCGGGCGAAATAGAGGCACAGCGCCTCCAGGGTCGGGTTCTCCAGACCTTCGGCGTCGTTGAGCAGGGTGTGGTCGAGGCCGCCGGCGATCTCGCGCAGGGCGCCGTCCAGCGCGGCGAGATCCTCGACCCAGCCCGCCGGCGCGCTCGCCGGCCCGCGCAGGCTGGCTTCGACCCGGAAGGAGTGGCCGTGCAGGCGGCCGTAGCGCGCCTGCGCCGGGACCGCCAGGCGATGGGCGGCGTCGAAGGTGGCGGCCTTGGTGATTTCGAACGAGGCTTCGGCCATGGCGCCTTGCTTGGGTCCGGTCATGGAATGCCCAGGTATTTGTGCGTCTGCAGGCTCAGGCGCCAGCGTGGATGCGTCAGGCAATAGTCGATCGCCGCCCGCGTCGCCGCTTCGCGCTCCGGGCCGTCCATCGGCTGCAGCGAGAAGCGCTCGAAATCCAGGTGCTCGAACCGGGCCGGGTCGACGCCGGGCTGCGGATAGACCAGCTTCAGCTCCTGGCCGCGGGTCTGGGCCAGGGCCGCGTCCGCCTTGGGGCTGACGCAGATCCAGTCGACGCCGCGCGGCGCCGCGAGCGTGCCGTTGGTCTCCAGCGCCACGGCGAACGAGCGGGCGTGCAGGGCCGCGATCAGCGGCTCGTCGACCTGCAGCAGCGGCTCGCCCCCGGTGAGCACCACGAGGCGCCCCTCCAGAGGGTTCCGGTCCGCGCCGCGCCAGGCGAGCGCCACCGCCTCGGCCAGCGATGCGGGGCTGGCGAACTTGCCGCCGCCCGGCCCGTCGACGCCGACGAACCCGGTGTCGCAGAAGCGGCAGACGGCGGCGGCCCGGTCGGCCTCGCGCCCGCTCCAGAGATTGCAGCCGGAAAAGCGGCAGAACACCGCCGCGCGCCCGGCCTGGCCGCCCTCGCCCTGCAGGGTGAGGAAGATCTCCTTGACCGAGTAGGTCATGGCGCCAGCGCCGGCCGTCCCTGCCCGATCCAGTCGCGCCAGCCGTTGGCGCGCAGTTCGCAGGCCGGGCAGGCGCCGCAGCCGGCGCCCCAGTCGTGCATGATGTCGCGCCGGCCCAGATAGCAGGTGTGGCTGTGCTCGCGGATCAGCTCCACCAGATCCTCGCCGCCCAGGCCCTTGGCCAGCGCCCAGGCCTGGCTCTTGGTGCGGCGCATCAGCGGCGTCTTGATCGGGAAGGGCCGCTCCATCCCCAGCTCCAGGGCGCGCTCCATGGCGTCGATGGCGCCGCGCCGGCAGTCCGGATAGCCGGAGAAGTCGGTCTCGCACATGCCGCCCACCAGGGTCTTCAGGGCGAACCGGTCGGCGAGAGCCGCCGCATAGGTGAGGAAGACGAGGTTGCGGCCGGGCACGTAGGTGGAGGGCAGGCCGCGCTCGCCGATCTCGATGGCGCGCTCGGCCGTCATGGCGCTCTCGCCGATGGCGCCGAAGCCGCGGATCTCCAGGCCGTGGTCGGCCCCGAGCCGCACCGCCCACTTTGGAAAGCGCGCCGCCATCGCCTCGCGCACCAGCCGCCGCGCCTCCAGCTCCACCGCGTGGCGCTGGCCGTAGTCGAAGCCCACCGTCTCCACGCGCGCGTAGCGCTGCAGCGCCCAGGCGAGGCAGACGCTGGAATCCTGCCCGCCGGAGAACAGCACCAGCGCGCCGTGGAGGGGTTCGGCCATCGCCCCCTCTATACCGGCGCAGGCGCGGGCGCGAAGTCCTCTCTCTCTCGGCGAGCCCTCGCCTCGCTCGGCGGCTGGAGGGCTGCGATCCGGGCCTTTAGTGGCGGGTGTCGCGGCGGACCGCGTCCTTGGTCTTGCCCACCGCCTTCTGGGTCTTGCCGACCGCCTTGTCGGCCGAGCCCCGGGCGACCATGCCCGGATTGTCCGTGGCCTTGCCGACGGCCCGCTTGACCGAGCCCTTGGCGTCCTTGGCGGCGCCCTTGATGGTGTCCTTGTCCATAGCAACTCTCCACGCTCCAGAGCGCCCGCACGTCGGCGCCTCGCCCGTCACTACGCGCCGGGCGCCGCTTCGTTCCGAAGTCGCGGTTCAGGGCGCAAGCGGCGAGAGCGTTGGCGGCATGAATCAAAACCCCCGCCGGTGAAGGCGGGGGTCAAGACCGGCCATTGACCTTGGGATGCCGAGCCCGCTCGAAGGGTCGATTTGCTTGCGAAAAGCGACCGCCTCTCGTTTTGCTACGCTTGGTAGATGAGCGTATCGTTGGCGCTTGGCAAGGACATTGTAGGCACGGCGTCGCGACCATGGAGCGGATATTCGGGTTCGACATCGGCACCACGTCGATCGGGTTTGCTGTCATCGACTACGACAAAGATCAGGCGAGCGGAGCGATCCTCCGCCTCGGCGCGCGCATATTTCCAGAGGCGCGCGATCCGAAAGGCACTCCCCTGAACCAGACCAGGCGCCAGAAGCGGATGGCTCGTCGGCAGTTGCGGCGCAGACGGGTTCGGCGCCGGCTGCTCAACGAACACCTGAGCGCGGCGGGCCTGCTGCCCGAGTACGGTTCCGAGGCCTGGATCGCGCTGATGTGCGCGAAGGCGCCCAAGGGCGGCGCCACCTTAGCGCCTGCGGAGGAGACCGACCCGTACACGCTCCGCTCTTACGGCCTCTCCGGACCGCTTACGGCTCACCAGTTTGGACGAGCGATCTACCACCTCGCCCAGCATAGGCACTTCAGAGGACGGGAACTTGACGAGATCAACGCGGTCGAGGAGAGCGCCGACGAGCGCGCGGCCGAGTCGGTTCGTGAGTCCACCTTGACGGCTCTCCAGTCGACGGGACGAACTCTTGGCGAGCATCTTGCGGCTGTCCCGGAGCGCCAGCGCAAACGCGGCATTCACGCGAACCGCTCTAGCGTGACAGAAGAATTCGGCCGGCTTTGGGACGCCCAGGAGCAGCATCATCCGGCCCTTCGGGAAGCGGCGCTGCGGGCCCTCATCGAGGATACGATATTCGCCCAGAGGCCTGTGTTCTGGCGCAAGAACACGCTTGGCGAATGCAGATTTATGCCTGGTGAGGCCCTCTGTCCCAAGGGTTCATGGCTCTCCCAGCAGCGTCGCATGTTGGAGAAGCTCAACAACCTCGCCGTTGCCGATGGGAATATGCGTCCGCTCGACGAGGCGGAGCGGGCGGCAATTCTGACGAGATTGCAACTCCAGGGATCGATGAGTTGGGGCGGCGTCCGCGAGGCGCTGAAGCCCGTCTTCAAGGCGCGCGGCGAGCCCGGGCGCCAAAGGAGCCTGCGTTTCAATCTGGAACTCGGCGGGGAAGCAAAGCTGCCGGGGAATTTCGTCGAGGCGAAGCTGAGTGAAATCTTCCGCGAAGATTGGGTCCGTCACCCCCATCGGCACTCGATCCGAGAGGCGGTGCATGGGCGGTTGTGGGCGGCGGACTACGGGGAGATAGGCAGCCAGCGGGTCGTCATACGTGCAGAGCGTGATCGTCGGCAACGCAGGCATGACGCGGGCCGAAGCTTCATCGCTGATTTCGACGTCACGGCGGAGCAGGCAGGGCTGCTAGCCGAACTGAAGCTGCCTAGCGGCTGGGAGCCGTACTCGAAGAGCGCCCTGGAAGCCTTCATGCCGAACCTGGAGGCGGGGGTTCGCTTCGGCGCCTTGGTCAACGGACCCGAGTGGGAGGAGTGGCGCGCGCTCACGTTTCCGACTCGCCAACAACCGACCGGGGAGGTCCTGGATCGTCTGCCCAGCCCGGCGGATCGAGATGAGCAACGACGCATTTCGGCGCTGCGCAATCCGACCGTGGTCCGAACGGTGAATGAACTGCGAAAGGTAGTGAACAACCTCATCGACCTCTACGGCAGGCCAGAGCGTATCCGGGTCGAGCTTGCCCGCGAGGTGGGCAAGTCCAAGCGAGAGCGTGAGGAAATTCAATCTGCGATTCAGAGGCAGGAAAGGCGGCGCGTCGATGCGGCCAAGGACCTGTCCTCAAAGGGGGTCGAACCGTCGCGCCGCGAGGTGGAGAAATGGCTGCTCTGGAAGGAGAGTCAGGAGCGCTGCCCCTACACCGGTGACCAGATTTGCTTCGATGCGCTGTTCGGCAAGGGCGAGTTCGATATCGAACACATCTGGCCGCGTTCGAGATCCCTCGACGACAGCATGAGGAACAAGACGCTGTGTCGTCGAGACGTAAACATAGACAAAGGCGACCAGACGCCCTTCGAGTTCTTTTCTCACAAACCTGACGAGTGGGACGCCATCGTGCGGCGCTTGCGGAGCTTTGAGGTCATCAAGGGCGGCGCAGGCATGCCGACAGGCAAGGTGAAGCGGTTTCTTGCCGACTCAATGCCCGACGACTTCGCCGCGCGGCAGCTCAATGACACCAGCCATGCCGCGAGACAGGCCGTCGCATTCCTCAAGCGCCTCTGGCCCGACATCGGCCCGGAGGCGCCGGTGACGGTCGTGGCCGTGACGGGCTGGGTCAGGGCGCAACTCCGCAAGGCGTGGGGGCTCAATGACATACTCGGAGTCGGCGGGGTGAAGACGCGGGCCGATCATCGCCATCATGCGATCGACGCTCTCGTCGTCGCCTGCGCGCATCCTGGCGTGACCAAGGGTCTCGCCGACTATTGGAAACAGCGAGACACCCCCGGCGCTGCGCGGCCGAAGCTGCGCGAGCCCTGGCCCTCCGTTCGAAACGACGCCGAGGATGCGGTGGTTGAGATCGTTGTTTCTCATCGCGTGCGCAAGAAGGTGTCCGGTCCGCTGCACAAGGAGACCATCTACGGGGACACGGGCGAGGACTCGTTGAAAGGAGGAACAAGATACCGAGAGTTCGTGATGCGCAAGAAAGTTGAGACCCTGAGCAAGGGCGAACTCGACGACATCCGCGATCCCGAGGTTCGCCGAATCGTGAAGAAGTGGGTTGCGGAACATGGGGGAGACCCGAAGAAGGCGTTTGCGGCGTACCCGAAGGTTGGCAACGCCGTCACGTCGACGGCGATTCGCAAGGTGCGGCTACGGGTCAGACAGCAACTCCAGCTCATGGCAGAGGTTTCGACGGCTATGCTGACTTGGGTTCGAATCACCACGTCGCCATTTACAGGACGGATGACGGAAAGACAGAGTTTGAGGTGGTCAGCCTGTTCGATGCGGCGCGACGGCTCGCGAGACGCGAGCCCGTCGTGCGCCGAGAGCGAAATGACGGCACGGCCTTCGTAATGTCGCTCGCCGCCGGCGAGGCTGTCGAATTTGGCGACGAGGCTCGACGGGGTGCGTGGATCGTCCAGGGTGCCTGGGCGAATGGCCAGATCGTCCTGGAGCGAGATTGCGACGCGGCGCACGCGACCACGACGAGGCCCAATCCGAACGCCCTCCTGAATAGCGGTGCGCGGAAGGTCTCTATCGATCCCGTCGGGCGCGTTCTTCGCGCGAACGACTAGGCGGGACGGATGCCCCGGAAAACGGTCGAGTTCTCTACGCCGGGCACAAGGCTTTCCGTAGCTCACAAGCAGCTTGTCATCGAGCGGCCAGAGCTTCCAAGAGCCACGCTTCCAATCGAGGATCTGGGCGTGGTCATCGTCGATGACGTGCGCGCGACGTACACTCAGGCGGTGTTTCTTGACCTGCTGGAAGCCGGCGCGACGGTCCTCGTCACCGGGCGAGACCACTTGCCGCGGGGCATGATGCTTCCGCTCGATGCACATCATGTGCAGACGGAGCGCCACCGCGCGCAGGTGGAAGCCGGAGCGCCGTTGAAGAAGCGAACGTGGCAGGCCCTGGTCAGCTCCAAGATCAATCAGCAGGCGTCGGTGCTGATGTGCTTCACCGGGTCGCACGGCGGCCTCGGTCCCCTGGCGCGCAGGGTTCGTTCCGGCGATCCGGACAACCTCGAAGCTCAGGCAGCACAACGCTACTGGCCGCGCCTGTTTGGAAAGGAATTCCGACGTGATCGTGACGCCGACGGCGTCAACGCCCTGTTGAACTACGGATACGCCATCGTCCGCGCGGCAGCGGCCAGAGCCATCGTCGCGGCGGGTCTCATTCCGTCCTTGGGTGTCTTTCATCGTAACCGGGCGAACCCGTTCTGCCTGGCGGACGATCTGCTCGAGCCCTATCGCCCCCTGGTGGATTGGCGCGTGAGGTTGATGGTCGATGATGCCAAGGGCGAGGCTCCCAACCTTGACGACCGCTCCACGCGCGCCTCGTTGCTCTCGATTTTCAACGAGACGGTCATGGTCGGCGGACGGCGGAATCCGGTGCTCGTCGGAATTGAAAGTAGCGCCACGTCGCTTGCGCGCGCCCTGACCGGAGGCGACCGCGCCCTCGCCTTGCCGGAGGGCCTGCCGCTCGATGCGGACCTGCTCGACGCCGAGGTGTCCGATTGATGGGACAGTCGCGCGCGGCGCCTAAATTACCTTGGGGGTGGCGATCAATGTGGGTGATCGCGATGTTCGACCTTCCGACGGGCACGCCCAAGGCCCGCAAGGCCTACTCCCTGTTCCGCAAGACGCTGCTTGAGGATGGGTTCACGATGATGCAGTACTCGGTTTACTCGCGACACTGCGCCAACATCGAAAACGCCGACCTTCACGTCAGGCGCATGGGGGACAAGACGCCCTCCGAGGGTGAGGTTCGGTTCATGGCGATCACCGACCGACAGTTCGGCCGAATCAAGGTCTTCGTCGGCAAAAAGCGCCAGCCAATCGCGCAGTCGCCCTCCCAACTGGAGCTATTCTAAATGTCGGGAGGGCTAGAAAGGCCGTATTTTCAGACCCTTGCGAACAGGGCGTTGTAGCAAAACGAGGGGCGGGCGCAATCCGCAGCGTGTAGCGTTCTCCGACGGTGGTGAGTAACGTTGTAGCAAAACGAGGGGCGGGCGCAATCCGCAGCCAGGAACGCACTTGCGTCCTCACCAATGGCGTTGTAGCAAAACGAGGGGCGGGCGCAATCCGCAGCCCAGCAGGTGGACATCCAAACGCAGGCGGGGTTGTAGCAAAACGAGGGGCGGGCGCAATCCGCAGCATGGTCCTCATCGCCTACGCCATCGGCGTGGTTGTAGCAAAACGAGGGGCGGGCGCAATCCGCAGCTCTATGCTGGGCCGCCCAATCTCAGCAACGCCTCGTCGGCGCCACGCCGCCTCACCTGCTTGCTCCGGGGGGGGGGGGTACGCCGAGCAATATTGTTGAGTCCGGATACTTTGAGTTTAGTCAGGACAGCGTCGCCATCGCGGCGCGGTCGAAGTCCATCAGCTCCTCCGTTCGGTCTTCGCGGACTTTCAGCGCCCAGTCGGGATCCTGCAGCAGGGCGCGGCCGACGGCGACGAGATCGAAGTCGCCGCGCTCCAGGCGGCGCACCAGGTCGTCGAGGGCGGCGGGCGCGGACTTTTCTCCGCCGTAGGCGGCGATGAAGTCGCCGGTGAGGCCCACCGAGCCGACGGTGATCGCGACCTTGCCGGTGAGCTTCTTGGCCCAGCCGGCGAAGTTGAGGTCCGAGCCTTCGAATTCCGGTTCCCAGAAGCGGCGCTGCGAGCAGTGGAAGGCGTCGGCGCCGGCGGCGGCGAGCGGCGCAAGCCATGCCTCCATGTCGGCCGGCGTCGGGGCAAGCTTTGCCGCGAAATCCTGCTGCTTCCACTGCGAGAGCCGGATGATCACCGGGAACTGCGGGCCGACCGCGGCGCGCACCGCCTTCAGGATCTCGGCGGCGAAGCGGGCGCGCTCGGCGATCGAGGGGCCGCCGAAGCGGTCGTCGCGCTCGTTGGCGCCTTCCCAGAAGAACTGGTCGATGAGGTAGCCGTGCGCGCCGTGCAGCTCGACGGCGTCGAAGCCCAGGCGCCGGGCGTCCGCCGCCGCCGCGGCGAAGGCGCCGATGGTGTCGGCGATGGCCGCGTCGGTCATGGGCTCGCCGAACCTGTGGCCAGGGCGCGAGACGCCCGAGGGGCTGTCGTAGGGGCCGGCAGGCGTCCAGTCCTGGCGCTGGCTGCGGATCGCGCCGACGTGCCAGAGTTGCGGCGCCATCAGGCCGCCGGCGGCATGCACGGCGTCGGCGACCTTCTTCCACGCCTCCAGCTCGGCCTCGCCGTGGAAGCGCGGCACGTTGGGGTCGTTGAGCGCGGCCGGGCGGGCGACGCCGGTCCCTTCGGAGACGATCATGCCCACCTGCGCCGCCGCGCGCCGGGCGTAATAGGCGGCCACGTCCGGCGTGGCGATGCCGCCGGGCGACATCGAGCGGGTCATCGGGGCCATGACCACGCGATTGGGCAGGGCGAGGCTCTTGAAGGCGAACGGCTGGAAGAGGGCGTCGGTGGACAAGGCTGGGCTCCGGCTGCGGCAGCGGCCCGATCTAGCCCGACATCCGCCCGGCGCCAGCCAGAAAAAGCCGGCGCGTCTTCAGGAAAGGCGCCGGCCGGCCGAGACGGGGGCCCCGTCCCGCGCCCTTCCTAGCTGCTCGGACCGGCGGTCCCGCTCTGGGGCGGCATGGCCGGGTTGGGCGCCGCGGGAGACGTCGCCGCGCCGCCGGGGGCGGCGTTCGACGGCGGCACGGCCGCTCCTCGAGTGTTCGTTCCGGCCGGGGGCGTGGCCGCGGCGCCGGCGTTGGCGCCCATCTGGCCGGCGGCCGAGGCGCTGCCGGGAGCGCCAGGCGCGGGCGCGGCGGCGGCGTTGACGGCGTTCCCGGTGGGCGCGGCGGCGGCGGTGGTGGTGTCGTTGGTCCAGTCGCCATGCGCCCGCTGGCTGGGCGTCGCCTTCAGGTAGGCGTTCAGCTTGGAATAGGCGATCGGCTGCGGGGGCAGCGCATAGCGACCGCGCGTCTGGCTCCAGGCCGGATGGTGGCGGCGGACGTGGTGACGGTGCGTCGCGGCCGAGGCGCCGCCGGCGCTCAGGGCCAGCATCGCGACCCCCGCCACTAGGACTTGCAGCTTCATGGTCATCTTTCTCCGGTCAGGCCGCGGCGGCGAAAGCCGCGGGACGTCGCCTCAACCATCAGGCGGGGCCGTTCGTTGCGTCGCTGCCGGCGCCGCTGGAACGAAGGCGGGGGGCAGGCCGGTTGTGCAGGGCCATCCCCGCCGCCAAAGGAGCCGCCATGTCCGACCGTCTGACCGGCATGAAGATCGCCGTCCTCGCCACCGACGGCTTCGAGCAGTCGGAGCTGGAGACGCCGCTCCAGGCGCTGAAGCGCGAGGGCGCCAGCGTCGACGTGGTGGCGCCCAGGACCGGGGCCATCCAGGGCTGGGAGCATCACGAGAAGGGCTCGCCCGCGCCGGTGGACAAGGAGCTCGCCGAGGCCGCGCCTGGCGCCTACGACGCGCTGGTGCTCCCCGGCGGCGTGATGAACCCCGACGCCCTGCGGCTCGACGCCCGGGCGATCGACTTCGTGCGCGCCTTCGTCGACGCCGGCAAGCCGATCGCCGCGATCTGCCATGGCCCCTGGACGCTCATCAACGCCGACGGCGTCGCCGGCAGGACCCTGACCTCCTGGCCGTCGCTGCAGGCCGACCTGGAGAACGCCGGCGCCCACTGGGTCGATCGCGAGGTGGTGGTGGATGGCGATCTGGTCACCTCGCGCAAGCCCGCCGACCTCGCGGCGTTCTGCGAAAAGACCATCGAGGTGTTCGCGCGCGAGCGCGGGCGAGCCGGCGCCCGCGCGCAGACTCGGCAGGACGAGAGGGGCGCCGCGCCCTGAGCTGGTGCGCCGCGCCGGGCTTCGCCTCGCCTCTGCCTCTGGCAAGCCCGCGGACGCCGCGGTATGTCGCCTGTGATGAGTGAGCGGCGCCCGCCATGCCCCAGTCCAAGCCCGCGATCCTGATCGTCCAGCCGCACCTGGGCGCGCTCACCGCGTTCCTCGAGGGCGAGTTCACCGTCTGGCGGCTTTGGGAAGCGCCGCCTCTGGAGGCGACGCAGAAGATCGGCGCCCTGGTCGTCGCCGGCGAGTTCCCGATCGACCGGACCTTGGCCGAGCACCTGCCGAACCTCGGCCTGATCGCCTGTTTCACCGCCGGTTTCGATGGCGTCGACATCGCCTGGGCGCGCGGACGCGGCCTCAAGGTCAGTCACTCGCCGGGCGTCAATCACGAGGACGTCGCCGATCTTGCGATCGGGCTGATGCTGGCGGCCTGGCGCGGCCTGGTCGAAGGCGACGCCATCGTGCGGGGCGGCCGGTGGCGGCCCACCGAGAAGCGGCTGACGCCCTCGCTCGGCGGTCGCCGGCTGGGGATCGTCGGCCTCGGCGCCATCGGCGAGGCGACGGCGCGCCGGGCCGAGGCTTTCGGGCTCTCGGTGGCCTGGTGGGGGCCGAACGAGAAGCCGGCGCCTTGGCCCAGGCGAGATAGCCTTCTCGCGCTCGCCGCCGAAAGCGATATCCTGGTCGTCGCCGCCCGCGCCAGCCAAGCCAGCCGGGGCCTGATCGATCGCGCCGTGATCGAGGCGCTGGGCGGGCAGGGGCTCCTGGTCAACGTCGCGCGCGGGCAGCTCGTCGACGAGGACGCCCTGATCGCGGCGCTGCGGGACGGGCGCCTCGGCATGGCGGCGCTCGACGTCTTCGCCGTGGAGCCGACTCCGGCGGAGCGCTGGGCCGACGTGCCCAACGTGGTGCTTTCGCCCCATGCCGCCGGCGCGACCGCCGCGGCGATCCCGAAGATGCTGGCCCTGACCCGGGAGAACCTGCGCCGCTTCTTCGCCGGCGAGCCCCTGGCCAATCCGGTGGTCGAATAGTCGCCCGGCTGTCGGAAGGCCCGCTCCAGGGGTCCGCGGCGATGCGGTCGGATTGCGAAAGAGCTAGTTCGCAGAGCTTGACCACCACCGCCGTCTCCCCGGACGGCCTGAAGGGGCGATCCGGGGCCAGACCCGCGCCTCCAGGACGACTTCCAGCTCGGCTGCGGCGCGTCCGGCCCCGGCTCGCGCTTCGCTTGGCCGGGGTGACGGCGATGATGAGCGTCTCGTCGACTCAGGCACTTCGCCGTCGCCCCTGGTCTGTTTCCCCTTGACGGAATGATATA
>DATKRO010000091.1:0-11107 GCA_035532115.1 Caulobacteraceae bacterium
CTCTATCCAGCCGGCGTCAAGGTCACCGAACAGGAAATGGCGACCATCAACATCCAGCGCCATGACTTCCATGGCGAATGGAACTACACCATCGCGCCACGAGCCCCGGCGTGATCCAATTGTTCTTCAACAGACCCTTAGCGGTGCGCAGCGCAAGCGCGTCGAAGTTATCCGCAAGTCCGGCCAGTCCCTTCTGGCCCTGCTGAACGCCGCGCTCGATCTGTCGAAGATCGAGGCCGGCAAGCTTGAGCTGGAGGTCGGCGAACTAGACATTCTGAGCGTCGTCCGGGCCGCTCTGGATATCTTCGCCGGCGACGCCGCGAACAAGAATCTTGAGCTCACCCTGCAGGTCTCGCCCGACGCGGAAGGCGTCTATTCGGGCGATTCTCAGCGGGTCGGCCAAGTGCTGTACAACCTCATCTCCAACGCGGTGAAGTTCACCCAACAAGGCTCAGTCA
Organism: Caulobacteraceae bacterium; assembly: GCA_035532115.1. Taxonomy (GTDB): domain Bacteria; phylum Pseudomonadota; class Alphaproteobacteria; order Caulobacterales; family Caulobacteraceae; genus Acaudatibacter. Next base: position 459 of record DATKRO010000091.1, read on the forward strand.
CCGTCGGGATTGAGCGCAAGGATGAAATTCTATCGATCCAAATTACGGACACGGGGATAGGAATAACCGAAGAGCAGTTGAATGGGCTGTTTGAGAAGTTCAGCCAAGCCGACGCCTCGGTGACGCGCCGCTTCGGGGGTACCGGCCTGGGGCTGGCGATCTGCCGACAGCTCGTCAACATGATGGGCGGAGACATCTCCGTTGAGAGCGAGGAAGGCCGCGGATCGAGCTTCAAAGTGGCTCTTCCGCTTCCTAGACTACGTGCGGGCGCGGCGCCGGGAGCGTCGACTGGCGAAGTCGAAGTCACCGAGCCGGGGGCGCTCCGAATCCTCGCTGCGGAGGACAATCCGATCAATCAGCTCGTGCTCCAGACGCTGCTGCAGCAAGTGGGCGTCGATCCTGTCATGGTCGCTGACGGCGAACAGGCCCTGGCAGCTTGGCGGAGCCAGGACTGGGATCTCATCTTGATGGACATTCAGATGCCAGTGATGGACGGCGTCACGGCTGCGCGCGGAATTCGGAACGAGGAGGCGGAAGCGGGGCGACCGCGGACGCCCATTCTCGCGCTAACCGCCAACGTCATGCGGGACCAGGTCCAGGCCTACCTTGCTGCCGGCATGGACGATGTCGTCGCCAAGCCCATCGAGGTCGGCCGTTTGATCGCTGCGATGGAGGCGGCCTTGGATAAGGAGGCTCCTGGCGCAAACCAGGCAGCCATCGCCGTCGCCTAGCGACAGCGCAAAGCGGCCGGCTCTGTTCAAGAGCCAACAGCAGCAGGAAATATCGCCTCGGGGATGAGCCTCGATCGGGTTTTCGCACACCCTGCCCCGCAACGCCCCGAGAGCGAGAGTGCGGACGGGTTTTCCGTGACGGGTTGAGGGCTGGGAGAGAGGCTTGGCGCCGGTCGCGGAGACCCGCGATGTCCAGACACGCCGCTCACGCTCGGTCCGGTTCCGACCGGACGAGCCTGTACGATGAAATCACCACCAAGATCATCGCCGAGCTGGAGGCCGGCCGCGTTCCCTGGGTCCAGCCCTGGGGAACGGCAGCCGCGAAAGCGCCGCTCGCCATGCCTCGCTGCTGGATGGTCTCGTTCGCCGGGTGAGCGGCAAGAGCGTCTCGCAGCTCCTGGCCGAGGACATCAGCGGCCCGCTCGGCCTGGATTTCTGGATCGGCCTGCCCCTGAGCGAGGATCACCGGGTCGCCCCTCATTTCCAGCCGACCCCTGGCCTCGGCGCCGCTCAGATCGCCGCCCTGCTCGCCGGCGCGGGCGTGGATGTGACGACGCGCCTCGCCAAGGTGGTGCTCCTGTCGCTGCAGCACACCGGCGAGCTGATCGAGGCGATGAAGCACCAGGCTGGGCGGGCCGCGCAGGCGCCAGCGGGCAACGGCGTCACCAACGCAGCCTCGCTGGCGAAGATGTATGCGGCCATGATCGGCGAGGTCGATGGCGTCAGGTTGCTGAAGCCAGAGACGGTGGACCGCGCCCGGACCTTGCGCACCGGCGCCATGGTTGCGGCCGGCGATCTCGGAAACTGCAGATCGGCCTGCCCAGCCGCTACGGCCTCGGCTACCAGCTCGCCCGGGACGAGGGCGAGATGCTGGGGCCGGGCTCGTTCGGCCACGACGGGGCAGGGGGCCGGGTGGCCTTCGCCCATCCGCAGAGCGGCGTGGCGGCGGCCTACGTCGCCAACACCATGGGCGGCGCGTTCAACCAGCCAGACCCGCGCTGGGCCTGGATCGGGGAGCTGCGCAAGGCGCTCGCGGCATGAGGCGCGCCGACGCCTGCCGCTCGGTCCTCGCTGAAGCGGGCGACTGGTTGTTCCGGCGCTGACGGACCCCGCAGCTTTTTGCTGGATTGTTGCTCGCCCGATCGGTCATGCTTGTCATCTCCACCGCGCCCGGCGCCGATCAGGAGCAGGATCAATGAGACGTCGCAGCCTCCTTCGCGCCGGGCTTGCCCTTGGCGCGGCCGCCGCGTTGCGCGCTGGCCCCGCAGCCGCCACGGCGATCCGCCGCGTCCGACCCGGTTCGCCGGGCTGGCCGGGCGACGCGGACTGGGCCGGGCTCGGCCGGGCCGTCGGCGGCCGTCTGGCGCGCGGCGCACTGCCGGATCTGCACGATCCGGCCGTTCGCAGGCTGCTCTCCGATCCCTTCTACATCGCCGACCAGCCCGGCCTCACCCAGAGCTCCGGCTGGCTGGACGCCTGGCGATCCTCGCCCAGCGCCTACGTCGTCGCGGCCCAGAGCGCCGCCGACGTGGCCGCCGCGGTCAGTTTCGCCCGCGCCCACGCCTTGCGCCTCGTCGTCAAGGGTCCCGGCCACAGCTACGTCGGCGCATCCGATGCGCCCGATTCCCTGCTGGTCTGGACGCGGCCGATGCGCGCCGTCACCGTCCATGACGCCTTCACCCCGCAAGGTTCCAGCGCCGCCGCGGTCCCGGCGGTTTCCGTCGGCGGCGGCGCAAGCTGGCTCGACGCCTACCAGGCGGTGACCGTCGGTGCCGGGCGCTATGTCCAGGGCGGCGGCTGCACGACCGTGGGCGTCGCCGGCCTGGTCCAGGGCGGCGGCTTCGGCAGCTTCTCCAAAGCCTATGGCACGGCGGCCGCGAGCCTGCTGGAGGCCGAGGTCGTCACCGCCGATGGCGAGATCCGCATCGTCAACCAGGTCCAGGCGCCCGACCTCTTCTGGGCGCTGAAGGGCGGCGGCGGCGGTACGTTCGGCGTCGTGACCCGCCTCACCCTGGCCACCCACGACCTCCCGCAGACCTTCGGCGCGATGAGCCTGGCCGTGCGTGCCCGCTCCGACGCGGCCTTCCGGCGCCTGCTCGCGCGCTTCGTGGACCTCTATGCGAGCGGCCTCTTCAACCCCCACTGGGGCGAGCAGGTCCGCGCCGAACCGGACAACCGGCTCGTGGTCTCGATGGTCTTCCAGGGTTTGACGCCGCAGGCCGCCCGCGCCGCGTTCGCGCCCCTGATCGAGTTCGCCGAAGCCGACAAGGCCGACTACCAGGTCGAGGAGGCGCTCACCGCCCTGGCTCTGCCGGCTCGCGACTTCTGGAACGCCGAATTCCTGCGCCGCTACGCCCCCTCCGCGGTCAGCTTCGACACCCAGCCGGGCGCGGCGGCGAACCACTACTGGTGGGCGGGCGACGGCGGCCAGGTGGGCGCCTTCTGGCACGCCTACGCCTCGGCCTGGCTGCCGGCCGCGCTGCTCGCGCCCGCCAGCCAGCCCAGGCTCGTCGACGCCTGGTTCGCCGCCAGCCGCCATTGGAGCGTCGCCTTCCACCTCAACAAGGGCCTGGCCGGCGCCCCCGCCGCCGCCATCGAGGCCGCCCGCGACACCGCCACCAACCCCGACGTCCTCGGCGCCTTCGCCCTCGCGATCATCGCCGACTCCGGGCCCTCGCTCTTCGCCGGCGCCGCGCCCAACCTCGACGCCGCGCGCGCCCGCGCCGCGCGCGTGCATGCCGCCATGGGCGCCCTGCGCGCCGCGGCGCCCCACACCGGCGCCTACGTCAACGAATGCGACTTCTTCCAGGCCGACTGGCAGACCGCCTTCTGGGGGGCGAACTACCCGCGCCTCGCCCGGATCAAGCGCCGCTACGACCCGACCGGCCTCTTCTTCGTCCATCACGGCGTGGGCAGCGAAGCCTGGAGCCCGGACGGGTTCGGCCCGGCGACCTAAAGCCCGCCCGCGCCGCCAATCGGGCTCGGAATCCGCCGCGAGACCAGCTATCGCTCAGCTGTCGTCGTGCGGACATCGGGGAGAGATCGTCGAATGCGCATCGCCCTCATCGCCGCGGCCGCGCTGGCCGCCGGGCCGGGCTTCGCGGCCACGCCCGTGGCCGGCGCCGACGCCTTCAACGCCCAGTGCGGCGGCTGCCACAGCCTGGACGCCGCGAGTTCGCCGGTGGCGCCGTCGCTGAAGGGCGTGGTCGGGCGCAGGATCGCCGCCCTGCCCGACTTCCAGTACTCCGACGCCCTCGAGGCCAAGGGGGGAACCTGGACGCCGGCGGCGCTGGACGCCTTCATCGCCGATCCTCAGGCCTTCGCGCCCGGAACCGCCATGCCGGTGAGCACACCCGACCGTGCGCAGCGCCAGGCGATCATCGACTATCTGAAGACCGCGAGGTGATGCGCCGGCGATGGAGGCTTTCCCCGCCTTCTTTCCACTGGCCGGCCGGCGCGTCGTCATCGCCGGCGAAGGCGAGGGCGCCGAGGCCAAGGCGCGTCTGTTCGCCGGATCGCCGGCCGGCGTCGAGCGCATCGCCGGCGCGGCGGCGCTGGGGTCCGAGGCCTACGCCGGCGCCCTCCTCGCCTTCGTGACCAGCGCCGACCCCGGCTTCCGCGGCGCGGCCGCGGCCGCCGCCAAATTGGCCGGCGTGCCGGTGAACGTCGTCGACGATGCGGGCCTCAGCGATTTCCACACCCCTGCCCTGATCGATCGCGGCCAGGTGGTGGCGGCCATCGGCACGGCGGGCGCGGCGCCGATCGTCGCCGCCCTGCTCCGCGCCGAGCTGGACGCGGCCATCCCGCAGGGACTGGGGCGCATCGCCGCCCTGTTCGGGCGTCTGCAGCCGCAGATCCGCGCCGCCTTCCCCGATCTCGCCCGGCGTCGCGCCTTCCTGCGCGCGGTGCTGTACGGCCCGGCGGGCGAAGCGGCCGACGCCGGCGACCTCGAACTCGCCGAACGGCGCCTGAAAGCTCAGATGCTGGCAGGCGATACGGCGTTCGGCGGCCTTTGGCTGGTGGCCGCCCCGGCGATCCGCGATCTGCTGTCGCTGCGCGCCGCGCGCGCCCTCGCCACCGCCGACGTGCTGGCGCTGGAGGCGGACCTCGGAGAAGACATCGCCGGGCTGGCGCGGCGCGACGCGCATAGGCTCGGGCTCGACGCGATCGGCGCGTCCGACCTGACCGAGCGTGTCGCCGCCGGCCAGCGCGTGGTCGTGGTCGCCGGCGCAGGCCGGATCGGCGAGCTGGCGGTCGAGCTGGCGGCGCGGGGCGATGCCTGCGAAGTGCTCCAGCCGGCGCCGCCCGCGTGACGCAGATCACCGCCGACGATGTCGGCGCGATCCTGTTGTCGCTGCGCGTCGCCGCGCTCGCCGTGGCCGTCGAGCTGCCGCTGGCGATCCTCGTCGCCTACGCCCTGACCCGCGGGCGCTTCGCCGGGCGCGTGCTGCTGGAGGGGGCGGCCACCTTGCCGCTGGTGCTGCCGCCGGTGGCGACCGGCTATTTCCTGCTCGTCCTCTTCGGCCGCGAAGGTCCGATCGGCGCGGCCCTCGCCAGCGTCGGGATCACGCTGGCTTTCCGCTGGACCGGTGCGGCGCTCGCCGGCGCCGTCATGGCCTTCCCGCTGATGGTGCGGCCGATGCGGCTGGCCATGGAGGCGATCGAGCCCGAGGTCGGCGAGGCGGCCCTGACCTTGGGCGCGCCGCCGCTGGTGCGCTTTTTCGCGCTCACCTTGCCCCTGGCGGCGCCGGGGCTGGCCGCCGGATTGGTGCTGGGGTTCGCCCGGGCGCTGGGCGAGTTCGGCGCCACCATCACCTTCGTGGGCGCGATCCCGGGCGAGACCCTCACCCTGCCGAGCGCCATCTACGAGGCGACGCAGACGCCGGGCGCCGAAGGCCGCGCCATCGCGCTCTGCGGCGTTTCCGCCGTCCTGGCCGTCGCGGCGGTGCTGGTCTCGGAAATCGTCGGCCGCGCCGTGGTGCGCCGGGTGCGGCCCGCCTGAATCCTCTACGAGGCGTCAGGCCTCCAGCGCCCGGCCGCGGGTCTCGGGCAACAGGAAGAGGCAGGCGATCACGCTGATCGCCGTGAAGATCGCCGGATACCAGAGGCCGGCGTAGATGTTGCCCGTCGCCACCACGATCGAGAACGAGGCGACGGGCTGGAAGCCGCCGATCCAGCCGATCCCGAGATGATAGGGCGCCGAGAGCGCCGTGTAGCGCACCCGCGTCGGGAAGAGTTCGGCCAGCGAGGCCGCCATCGGGCCATAGAGCGCGGTGGCGGCGATGGTGAAGACGACCAGAACGGCCACCACCACCAAGTCGTTGCGCCGGGCCGGGTCGGCCCGGGCCGGATAGCCCGCCCGGGCCAGGGCTTTGGCGATGCCGGCGTCGACGCGGGCGGTCGCCGCCTTCAGCTGCGACGCGCCGAGCCCGCGTCCGTCGATCGAGACCACGCGCGCGCCGCCGACGCTGACGACCGCCGGCCGGCCTGCCGGGCCGGCGACGTTGCGATAGCCGATGCCGGCGTTGGCGAGGGCGGCCTTGGCGATGTCGCAACTGGAAAGGAAGCGCGTCCTGCCGGTCGGGTCGAACTGCAGCGTGCAGTCGCCCGGGTCGGCGGCGACCACCACCGGCGTGCGGGCGCTCGCCGCCGCCAGCGCCGGATTGGCCGCCGCGCTCAGCAGCATGAACCCGGGAAAGAGGGTGACGAGGCCCAGCGTCATGCCCGCCCACATCACCCACTTGCGCCCGACCTTGTCCGACAGGGCGCCGAAGAAGATGTAGAGCGGCGCGCTGACCCAGGCGATGATCAGGATCATCAGGTTGGCGTAGCCGTCGCCGACCTTCAGGAACTTCTCCATGAACACCTGGGAATAGAAGAACACGGTGTACCAGTAGGCGCCCTGGGCGCACATCAGCGCGACGAGCGCGATCAGCACCAGCTTCAGGTTCGGCCAGCGCAGGAAGGCCTCGGTGAACGGCGCGCGGGCCGGCCCGCCGGTTTGCTTCAGCTTCTCGAACGCCGGACTCTCGGCCAGTCGCAGCCGCATCCAGATCGAGATCGCCACCAGCCCCGCCGACATCAGGAACGGCGCGCGCCAGCCCCCCGCGGCGAACGCGGCTTCGCCGCCGAGGCGGCGCACGACGAAGATCACGCTGAGCGCGGCGATCAGCCCCAGCGCCGCCGAAGTCTGCACCCAGCCGGTGTGATAGCCGCGCCGGCCCGACGGCGCGTGCTCGGCCACGTAGATCGCCGCGCCGCCGTACTGGCCCCCGAGCGCCGTGCCCTGCAGCACCCGCAGCGCCACCAGGAGGATCGGCGCGGCGGCGCCGATCTGCGCCGACGTCGGCAGAAGGCCGATGCAGAACGTGCCTGCGCCCATCATCGAGACGCAGATGAGGAAGGCGGACTTGCGCCCGAGGCGGTCGCCGATCCGCCCGAAGATCAGCGCGCCGAGCGGGCGGAAGGCGAAGCCGACGCCGAAGAGCGCCAGGGCCGCCACCAGCCCGGCGGTCGGCCCGAGCTGGGCGAAGAAGTTGCGCGAGATGACCTGGACGAGGCTCCCGAAGATGAAGAAGTCGTACCACTCGAACGCGGTGCTCGCCGCCGAGGCGGCCACCACTGTGGTCATGGAGGCGCGCCGCGTTGCCCCTGGCGCTGCTTCGTCGGCGGTGATCTCGGTCATGCGCTTCCCCGGCTTCGCCCCGATCTAAGCCGGATCGGACCGATCCGCCAAGGATCGCCCGGGTCGTGTCCCCGCTCGCGGGGAAAGGAAGACGCGGACCTTCTCCTCACCCGCGCAGCGGCGGCGCCGGGCACGGAGCGCTGGGCGGTGGATCTCCGGGGCGAGGCCCGACGTAGCGCGACTGCGGGCGGATGAGGCGGCCGCCGGCGCGCTGCTCGCGGGCGTGGGCGATCCAGCCGGCGACGCGGCCCATGGCGAAGACGCAGGTGAAGGCGGCGGGCGGGAAGGCGAGGGCCTCGAGCAGCAGGGCGGTGTAGAACTCGACGTTGGTCCGCAGCGAGCGGTCCGGCTTGCGATCCTTCAGGATTTGCAACGCCGCCTCCTCCACCGCTTCGGCGAACGCGAGGCGCCCGGGCAGGACTTCGGAGCCGGCGCCCAGCGCGCGGATCGCCCGCTTCAGCGCATCGGCCCTGGGGTCGCGCACCTTGTAGACGCGGTGACCGAAGCCGGGCAGCCGCTCGCCCCGATCCAGCGCCGCCTCGATCCAGGCGCGGGCGTCGCCCGGCGCGCCGATGGCGTCGAGCATGTCGATCACCGGCCCGGGGGCGCCGCCGTGCAGCGGACCTTTCAGCGCCCCGATGGCTGCGAGCACGGCGCTGGTCAGGCCGGCGTGGGTGGAGGCGACCACGCGCGCGGCGAAGGTCGAGGCGTTGAGACCATGATCGCAGACGGTGACCAGATAGGCGTCCAGAGCCCGGACCTCCTCCGGCGTCGCCGGCGCGCCGCGCAGCATCCGCAGAATGTCGGCGCCGTGCGACAGGCCGCGATCCGGTTGCAGCGCCGCCGCGCCCGACCGGCGGCGCACCGCCGAGGCGGCGAACACGGCCGGGGCCGCGATCAGCCGCAGCGCCGTCGCCAGTTCGTCGCCGTCGGCAAGCCGGGCGATGAGGGCGCGCATGATCTCCACCGGCGTCAGGCGCAGCAGGGCCTCGTCCATCGCCGCAGTCTCGGCGAACACCTCGGCCCGGGCCTCGCCCAGCGCCGACGCCAGATCGGCCGGCATCGCCTCGAAAAAGCCGGCGAGCAGCCGCGCGGCGGCTTCCTCGTACGAGCACCTCCCGGCCAGATCGTCCAGCGAGGCGCCCCGGATCACCAGGCGGCCGGCGGCGCCATCCACCTCCGAAAGCACTGTCTCGGCGGCAACGACGCTTTCCAGGCCATCAATGCCATCAATCAATGTAATTCTCCCTGAAATCGGCTAGATGGCATGTGGCTCATGCGAGTCGCGTGTCAATCTTGATCAACTGAATCAATCATGGCCGAATGGATTGGCGCCGAGGAAGCGCTGCGGCGGCTGCGGGTCAGGCCGCAGACCCTCTATGCCTACGTCAGCCGCGGGCGGCTGCGGGCCGAGCCGGATCCGCTCGAGCCGCGGCGCAGCCGCTATCGGGCGAGCGACGTGGCCGCGCTCGTCGAGCGCCAGGGGCGTGGCCGCAAGGCCGCCGACGTGGCGCTGGGCGCAATCGCCTGGGGCGAGCCGGTGCTGGCCTCGGCCATCACCACGGTCAGCGGCGGACGGCTCTACTACCGGGGCCGGGACGCGGTGCGGCTGGCGCAGACCGCGACGCTGGAAGAGGTCGCGCGGTTGCTGCGCGGCGGGCTGGGCGCGCCGCCCGAGGCGCGCGCCGCCGCATCGGTGGGCCGCACGGCGACAGAGCGCGCCTTCGCCGCCCTGGCCGGACGCGCCGCGCTCGCCGCGCCGACGCTGGGCGTCTCGGGGGACGAGCTTGCCGGCGAGGGCGCCGCCCTGCTGGATCTGCTGGCCGCGGCTGTGGCGGGTACAGACGGCGCGGCGCTGCGCGAGGAGGACGAGGGGGCCATCCACGAGCGCCTGGGCCGCGCCTGGCGCGCGCCGCGCGAGCGCTGGGACGCGATCCGCCGCGCCCTCGTGCTGCTGGCGGACCATGAATTGAACGCCTCGACCTTCGCCGTGCGGGTGGCGGCCTCCACCGGCGCCCCGCTCGCGGCCGCGGTGCTGGCCGGCCTCTGCGCCCTGGCCGGGCCGCGCCACGGCGGCATGGCGGCGCGCGTGGAGAGATTCGTGGACGCCGCCGCCCGGCGCGGCCTGCGCGAGGCCCTGGCGAGCCTCGACGGGCGACCGGCGCCGGGCTTCGGCCACGCCCTTTATCCGGACGGGGATCCGCGCGCCGAGGCGCTGCTGGGCGCGCTCGAGACGGCGCCGGCGCTGGCGCAGCTGCGCGCCGCCGTCGAAGCCGAGACCGGCGCGCAGGCCAACGCCGACTTCGCCCTGGCGGCGCTGCGCCGCACCCTCGGCCTGCCCGGCGACGCGCCGTTCACCCTCTTCGCCGTCGCCCGCACGGCCGGCTGGACCGCTCACGCCATGGAGCAGATCGCCACCGGCCAGCTGATCCGGCCGCGGGCGCGCTACGTCGGCCCGGCGCCGGAGGGGAGCGTGGATTTCCTGCACGAGGCGTGAGCGGCAAGGGCTGCGCGGTTCATTCCGGTGCTTCCGCCGCGCAGTCTGGCGGGTTTCGATCTCTGGCGGACGAGACTTTCGCGATGGGTTCTCAGGCGGCGGCGCGCAGATCGAAGTCGGCGTGGATGACGCCGTAGGGCACGACGAGCCTGCGGTCGTCCGTGCGCTCGACGAGGCCCCAATTCAGCAGGATCGCGGCGTCCTCGTGAACCCGCTTCACGTCGCGGCCGAGTTCGCGGGCCAGGCCGCGCAGGCTGATCGGCCCCACGGCCTGCAGCCGCTCGATCAGCTCCCAGCGCTTTGGCGATAGAACGGAGAAGAGCTGCGCCGGCGAGGCGAAGGTGAAGACGTCGGATTCGGAGGCGCCCGCGCGCCACGCGGCCACGAAGCCCGCTCCTGCCTCGCGCAGGGTCGCGGCGTCATCCTTCCTGATCTGGATGGTGGCAACTCTCATCGTGTCCTCCGCTCTTCCACGTCGGCCAGGAAATCCAGGACCAGATTCTCGACGGTGCTGAATGCGTAGGGCTCTTCGACGCCGTCCCGGTGGCGGTGGTCGCCCTTGGCGCGTTCATCGTCGTAGCCCACGATCCGCTCGCCTTCCCGGCCGTAGAACAATCGATACTTGTAGCCATGCCTATCCGGTTAGCGCCCATCGGGACCATCTGTTGCGGTCTAGACGCAACAGCAGCGTGTATCTTTGCGCCTAGTTTCTCGCGCGCCTTGACGTGCACTGAGT
>DATKRO010000092.1:0-24564 GCA_035532115.1 Caulobacteraceae bacterium
CCCTCCGTTGGGGATGGCGGGGTCGGTGCTGGAAGTCACCGTCCCCTGGTTTTCCGTGACGTTGGCCTGACCGTTCTGTGTCCCCGTGCTGGTCTGGGTGAGGTCGAATGACGCGGTGACCGAGCCGCCTGGCGTCGTGGCGGTCGCCGTGCCGGTGGTCGTCGTCGCCGAGTAGGCGATCGGCGAACCGTGCAGGCTCGTATCGATGTTCAGGGTGAAATTGGGCGAAGTCCCCCCGACCGTCGCGACCTCCGAGTAGTAGGACGTCGTCAGGGTCGTCGGCGTCGGCGTCGGAGTGGGCGTCGGCGTCGGCGTCGGCGTCGGCGTCGGAGTCGGAGTCGGAGTCGGAGTCGGAGTCGGCGTCGGCGTGGGAGTTGGAGTAGGCGTGGGCGTTGGAGTAGGCGTGGGCGTTGGAGTAGGCGTCGGCGTCGGAGTCGGCGTCGGCGTTGGCGTTGGCGTCGGCGTCGGAGTAGGCGTCGGAGTGGGCGTCGGCGTTGGCGTCGGAGTAGGCGTGGGCGTCGGCGTCGGAGTGGGCGTCGGCGTGGACGTAGAACCCGAGCCGCCACCGAGGGCGGCGGCCCCGCCACCAACTGCCGCGGCGCCCAGGAGCACGAGAAGCGCGGTGTGGCTCACGCCGTATTTGTGCTTCTTGTGGTGCTGGCTGGAGTGGTCGCCCTTGCCGTCACCGGACCCCGGATTCGGAGCCGCGAGCGCCGGCGCGACGGACATCGAGGAAGCCGCGGCGAGCGCCAGAATCTTGCCCGCGAGATTCAGTTTCTGATGCATGATCGGCGCCCCCCGGCGAACCTTGTCCACAAAGCCCAACCGCCTGCGGCAAAAAGGCCGTGCCAATTCACGTTGAAAACCGAAGATATTTTCGGCCCGTCTATTTAGTATATCTTGGGATTCGACACTTGGAAAGGGCAGTCATTTGGAGCTGAAATGCTTCGTGTTTCCGGGTTGGCAGCCGCGCATCCGCTCCGCCTCGTCCAAACGCGTCTGGATGGACGAGGCGCCCGAGGCGTTTGCCTATCGGTGCCTGCCGCTGACGATCGCCAATAGCCATGGCTGGGAGATCCTCAGTGCTTGCGGCTTTGAAGTCGAATGGAACGGCGGCATGGCCGTCGAGGACGTCTGCGTGCGGCCGGACGCCGGCGCGCGCGAGCCCGACGTTCCCGTGACGTTGTTCGGCGAGGGCATATTCACGATCCACGTCCAGGGACTGTTCCGCACCCCGCCTGGATGGAACATCCATGTCGGCGGACCGCCGAACAGCTTCAAGGATGGCGTCGCGCCGCTTGCGGGCGTCATCGAGACCGACTGGACGCCGTACACCTTCACGATGAACTGGCGGCTCACCCGGCCGGGCCACGTGGTGCGTTTCGAGGAAGACGAGCCGATCGCGCACTTCTTCCCGGTCGAACGCAGCATGATCGAGAACATCGAGCCGCGATTCGTCCCGATCGCCGAGGATCCAGACCTGCAGGCGAGCTTCGAAACCTGGTCGCGCTCCCGCGATGCGTTCCAGGCGCGCATGCGCGAGCATCCGCCTCGCAAACCCTCCGAGAAGTGGCAGAAGCTCTACCATCGCGGCCTCGCGCCGGATGGCCAGCGCGCGGTCGCCGACCACCAGGCGAAGTTGCGGGTGCGGGAGTTCGCCGACGGCGGGCTGGTCCAACCTGCTCCGCGCGCTGCGCCGGCCGGCGTCGAGCCGGCGCCGCTCGACGCGCCGCCCGTCGGCGATGCCGCCTGGAAGATCGCCAAATACGAATGGCTGCTGGAAACCATGGAACGGCAGCGGGCGCTCTCGAACGCCGCAAGCGGAATCTTCCGCTGCGCCAAGCTCACGACCGAGGAGTTCCTGGACAACTTCTATGCGCCGGGGCGCCCGACGATCCTTTGCGGCGACATGGAAAACTGGCCTGCGCTGCGTAAATGGACACCCGAATACCTTCGCTCCACCATCGGCGACGCGGTGGTGGAGTGCCAGGGCGGTCGCACCTCGAATGATCGGTTCGAACTCGCCAAGGACGCTCACCGGCGCCGGATGCCGTTCGACCGGTTCATCGACCTGGTCGTGAACAGCCCGGGAAACGACCTCTACATCACCGCCTACAACAGCCTCGCCAACGCCGCCGCGCTGGCGCCTCTGCAAGCCGACCTCGGCCGGCTCGACCGCGTCCTCGATTACGCTCGAGGCGAGCTGGGCGGCATGGCCTGGGTCGGGCCGGCCGGCACCTTCACCCCGCTTCACCATGACCTCACCAACAACCTCCTGGTCCAGCTGACCGGGCGCAAGCGCGTCGTCCTGGCGTCGCCTGGCGAGACTCCCAAGCTCCACAACACCACCCACGTCTTCAGCGAAGTCTCGGATCTGACGGCTTCCGACATCGACCGGGAAGCCTATCCGCGCATCGCGCAGGTGCGCCGGCTGGATTTCATCCTCGGGCCCGGCGAGGCTTTGTTCATCCCCGTCGGGTGGTGGCACCAGGTCACCGCCCTCGATTTCAGCGTGTCGATGACCTACACCAATTTCCTGTGGCCCAACGAAGGTCACGCCGACCATCCAGCGAGCGGCTGACCCGGCGCCGCCCTCGCGTGAGCGGTCCGGGCCGCGTTCAGCCTGCGCCTGGCGACCGGGGCGGATTGCCCCCTGAGGCGCGGCCCCGCCTCGTTGCGGTCGCTCGAAACAATGGCCCCAAATCGTGACCTGGAAAAACCGCGCCCGGGGCTTCACCGCCGCGGAACACGGGTCTATATGTGCAATCGCACTTATGCTCAAATCTAGCATAAGGCGGGAGCGCCGGCCCACTTCCGGCGTCTCTTTGGGCCACTGAAATGCTCAAAGTGAGCATAAGGGAGAAGGCCATGGCCGACGGTGCGGGAGCGCTGGCGTTCACGGACGAGGTCGAAGCCCTGACCGCGCCCTACTGGGAGAAGGTCAAGACCCGGGTCACGCCGATCGAATGGCGCGTGCACGCGCCGCTGATCGCCGAGATCAACCGCCTGAAGCGGGCGAAGAACGCGGTGATCCTCGCCCACAACTACATGACCCCGGAGATCTTCCACGGCGTCGGCGACTTCGTCGGCGACAGCCTGGGCCTGGCCAGGGAAGCGGCGAAGACTCAGGCCAGCATCATCGTCCAGGCCGGCGTCCACTTCATGGCCGAAACCTCCAAGGTGCTTTCGCCGGACAAGAAGGTGCTGATCCCGGATCTGGCCGCCGGCTGCTCGCTCGCCGCCTCGATCACCGCGGCCGACGTGCGCCTGATCAGGCAGCGCCATCCAGGCGTGCCGGTCGCCGCCTATGTCAACACCAGCGCCGAGGTGAAGGCCGAGACCGACATCTGCTGCACCAGCGCCAACGCCGTCCAGGTGGTCGAGGCCGCGGCGAGGGCCGCCGGGACCGATCGGGTGGTGCTGCTGCCCGACGAGTTCCTCGCCCGCAACGTCGCGCGCCAGACCAGGGTGAAGATCATCGCCTGGGCCGGCCGCTGCGAGGTGCACGAGCGCTTCGATGCCCAGGACATCGCCGCGGTGCGCGAGGCCTGGCCCGGCGCGGAGATCCTCGCCCACCCCGAATGTCCGCCCGAGGTGCTGGCGCTGGCCGATTTCGCCGGATCGACCTCGGCCATGTCCGACTACGTCGTGCGCCGCCGCCCGCGCCAGGTGGTGCTGATCACCGAATGCTCCATGGCCGACAACATCGCCGCCGAGGCGCCCGGCACCGAATTCGTGCGCCCCTGCAACCTCTGCCCGCACATGAAGCGGATCAGCCTGGAAAACATCCACGCCGCCCTGCTGAACGAGCGCTTCGAGGTGATCGTCGAGCCGGAAGTGGCGGCGCGGGCGCGCCTTGCGGTGCAGCGCATGATCGATCTGCCGCCGCCGGCGCGGCCGGCGCGCTACGACCTCGTCGCGGCGCGTCACCACGTCGACGTGGAGCTGATCTGAGCGCGATGGCCGAAACCGACGCAGCTTCGCCCTGGGGACCGCGGCCGGACGCGCCCGCGCCGGCCGATCCGGCCGCCGCGCCGCCGCGCTCGATGTGGCGCGAGATCGCCTGGGGCGCGCTCTCGACGGCGCTGCTGGCGGCCTTCGTCGGCTGGCAGCTCGGCTGGCTCGCCGCCGTCGCCATCGTGGCCGGCGTGTTCGTGCACGAGTTCGGTCACGTGCTGGTGATCAACTGGGCCGGCTGCGGCCCCAGCTCGATCCGCATCATCCCGTTCCTGGGCGGGGCGGCGACGATGAAAAAGGCGCCGGAGTCGGAGTTCAAGGCCGTGCTGATCGCCCTGGCGGGCCCGGCGGCCGGGCTCGCGGCCGCCCTGCCCTTCTTCGCGCTGGCGGCCGCGACGCAGCAGCGGGCCTGGCTCGCCGGCGCCTTCTTCGTCGGCGTGCTCAACCTCGTCAATCTCGCTCCCGCGCCGCCGCTCGACGGCGCCAAGGCGCTGGGTCCGGTGCTGGCCCGCCTCCATCCGGCGCTGGAGCGCGCCGCACTGGTCCTCGTCGGCGCGCTCGCGGTGGTCTGGGGCGTGGCGCGCGGCTCCTACATCTTCGCCGTCTTCGTCGGCCTCAGCGTCGTGGGCGCGGCGATGAGCCGGAACCTGAGGGCGCCCGCGCGGCCGCTCGGCTGGCCGCAGTGGGGCGCCTCGCTCGGCCTCTACGGCGCCGTGCTCGCCCTCGCGATCGCGGTGGTGCTGCTCTCGCTGGGGGGCGCGCCGCAGCGGCTCATGGCCTTCATCGCCGGGAGAGCCTGACATGGCGCGGGTCGAGCGCCACGGCTTTGACGGCGTCCTGGTGGTCGGCGCGGGCCTCGCCGGACTGTGCGCCGCCCTGGCCGCGGCCGAGCACCGCCGGGTCCTGGTGCTCTGCGCCGCGCCGCTGGGCGACGGCTGCGCCTCGGCCTGGGCGCAAGGCGGCATGGCCGCGGCGCTCTCGCCCGGCGACGATCCGGCCCAGCATGGCGCCGACACCCTCGCCGCAGGCGCAGGGCTGTGCGATCCGGCGGCCGTGGCCGTGCTCGCCGGCGAGGGCCCCGCCGCCGTGCGCCGGCTCGCCGGCCTCGGCGCGCCTTTCGACCGCACTGCCGACGGCGGCTTCGTTCAGAGCCTCGAGGCCGCCCACGGCCGCGCCCGGGTCGCCCGCGTCGGCGGCGACGGGGCCGGCCGCGCCATCATGGCCGCCGTCATCGCCGCGGTGCGCGCCGACGCCGCCATAGAGGTGCGCCAAGGCGTGCGCGCGCGCCGCCTGGTGACCGACGCCGCCGGCCGGGTGCGCGGCGTGCTGGCGCAGGGGCCGGACGGAAGTGTGGTCGAGATCGTCGCCCCGGCGACGCTCCTGGCCACCGGCGGCCTCGGCGGCCTCTATGGCGTCACCACCACGCCGCGCGAGATGAAGGGCGACGGCCTGGCTCTGGCGGCTCTGGCCGGCGCCCAGATCTGCGACGCCGAGTTCGTGCAGTTCCATCCCACCGCCATGGACCTGGGGATCGACCCGGCGCCGCTCGCCACCGAGGCGCTGCGCGGCGAGGGCGCGAAGCTGGTGGACGCGAGCGGCGCGGCCTTCATGGCCCGCTATCATGCTGCGGCCGAACTCGCGCCCCGCGACGTGGTCGCCCGCGCCATCGAGACCGAGCGCCGCGCCGGCCGCGGCGCCTTCCTCGACGCGCGCGCGTCGGTGGGCGAGGCGTTTCCGCGCGCCTTCCCCGCCGTCTTCGCCGCCGCCATGGCCGCCGGCCTCGATCCGCGCCGCGCCCCGATCCCGGTGGCGCCGGCGGCGCACTATCACATGGGCGGCGTCGCCACCGGTCTCGACGGCGGCGCCAGCCTCGCCGGCCTCTTCGCCGCCGGCGAGTGCGCCTCGACGGGCGCGCACGGCGCCAATCGCCTCGCCTCCAACTCGCTGCTGGAGGCGGCGGTGTTCGGCGCCCGCGCCGGCCGCGCCGCCGCCGCGACGTCCGATCCTGGAAGCGCCGCGACTGCGGCCGCGCCGGCGCCCGACCTGCCCGACGGCGCCCTGCAGCGCCTGCGCGGCGCCATGAGCGCCGGCGCCGGCGTGGTCCGCGACCGCGCCGGCCTGACGCGCCTCCTGAGCGAGATCGAGACCCTGGAGGGCGCCCACGGCCGCGCCCCGCCGCTCGTCTGCGCCCGCCTCGTCGCCGAAGCCGCCCTGGCCCGCCGCGAGAGCCGCGGCGCCCACTTCCGCCGCGACTACCCGGCGCTCGGCGCCCCGCGGCGCAGCTGCGTGCGCCTCGACGCCGACACGACGGACGCCGCGGCGTGAAGCCGGCGCCCGTTCTCGCGTTCCTGCCCGACGCGCTCGTCGAGCCGATCGTGCGCGCCGCGCTCGCCGAGGATCTTGGCCGGGCCGGCGACATCACCTCGGCCGCCTGCCTCGACGCCGACCTGCGGTTTTCGGCGAGCTTCGTCGCCCGCGGCGCCGGCGTCGTCGCCGGGCTCGCCTGCGCGCGCCTGGCGATCCGAGTTCTCGATCCGGACGCACAGGTCGAGCTGCTGCTCGGCGATGGCGAGGCCGCTGCGGCCGGCGCGCCCCTCGCCAGGGTCGAGGCCAACGCCCGCGCCCTGCTCTCGGCCGAGCGCGTCGCCCTCAATCTGCTCGGCCGGCTTTCGGGCGTCGCCACCCTGACGCGCGCCTTCGTGAACGCGGTCGCCGGCACGGGGGCGGCGATCGCCGACACCCGCAAGACCACGCCGGGCCTTCGGGCGCTGGAAAAGTACGCGGTGCGCTGCGGCGGCGGCGTCAATCATCGCTTCGGCCTCGACGACGCCATCCTGATCAAAGACAACCACGTGGCCGCGTGCGGCGGGCTCGGCGCCGCGATCCGCCGCGCCCGCGCCGCGGCCGGCCATCTGGTCAGCGTCGAGGCCGAGGTGGACAGCCTCGCCCAGCTCGACGAGGCCCTCGCCGCGGGACCGGACGTGATCATGCTCGATAATTTCCGCCTCGAGGATCTCGCCCGCGCCGTCGCCCACGCCGGGGGCAGGGTGGCGCTGGAGGCCTCGGGCGGCGTCGGGCTGGGGAACGTGCGCGCCATCGCCGAGACCGGGATCGACGTGATCAGCGTCGGCGCCCTCACCCATTCGGCGGCGGCGCTGGACATCGGCCTCGACGGCGCCTGAAGCGGCGGAACGCCCGGCGCGCGCCTGGTTTCCCGAACAAGGGGGCCGATGCGCCATGACCGCCAAGCCGCCGCCGATCCCGAAGGAACAGAGGTCGTTCCAGGGCGACAAGCCCGACATCTCCGGCGAGCATGCGCCTCCCGCCGAGCGCGCCAACCTGAAGACGCATGGCCGCCAGGCCAACATCCGCCAGAACCTGCGGCCGCAGCGCCAGGTCCAGGACCGCTGAGATGGCGGACAAGCACCCTGCGAGCCGGCGCTGGGGCGGTCCCGGCGCCAGCCACGAGGACCGCACCGAGCCGCCGCCGCAGCCGCGCGAGACCCGCGGCAAGCGCGAGCCCACCAACACCCGCGCCAGCCACGTCAGCGGCGGCGGCGGCGAGCGCGACCTCCACCACGGCCACGACCCGCACCTCGAGCGCGACTTCGAAACGCCGTCGAAGCAGAGGCGCAAGCCCTGACCGCGCCGCAGGCCGCAGCGCCGGGCGACGCAGGGGGGCTGCAGGCAACCAGACGCTCGTGCGCGCCCCTTCCACCCCCGCGCCTGGCGGCGCGGCGGTCCCCCTTGCCCGCAAGCGGGGAAGGAGTGAAGACGCCTTCCTCCTCACCCGTGCAACGGGATGGCGCTCGGCGGGAACGAGCCGCGCGCCGGCGGGTGGTCACGCGGGCGGCATGCGCGCAATATGGCGCCGCCCCAGCCACGCAGGCGCCCGCCCCATGAAACTCGCCGCGCTCGTCCTTTGCGTTCTCGTCATCGTCGTGGCGCCGGCATGGGCCGGGACGGTGGGCTTCCAGAAGCTCGCCCTGCCCAATCCGGGCGGAAAGCCGCTGACCGTCGGCATCTGGTATCCCAGCGACGCGGCTGCCCGGCCCACGCCGCTGGAGGACTTCACTCAGGTGGTGGCCGCCGACGGCCCGGTGGCCGGCCGGCGTCTGCCGCTGGTGGTGATTTCGCACGGCAGCGGCGGTTCGTTCGCCGGCCACTACGACACCGCCCTCGCCCTCGCCCGGGCCGGCTTCGTGGCGGCCTCGATCACCCACGAAGGCGATTCCTGGGACGACCAGTCCAAGGTGGCCGAGATCTGGCGCCGGCCCGCCCAGCTCCACCAGCTGATCGACTATGTGCTCGCCGCGTGGCCGGGCCGCGGCCACGTCGACGCCGCCCGGGTCGGGGCGTTCGGCTTCTCGGCGGGCGGCTTCACGGTGCTGGTCGCGGCCGGGGGCGTGCCGAACCTGGCGACGGTGGCGCCCTATTGCGCGAGCCATGCGCAGACCTTCACCTGCAAGATCGTCGCGGCGCATGCCGCCGAGGTCCGGACCGGCGCGGCTCTGCCCGCGAGCGCCTGGGTTCACGATCGGCGCATCAAGGCGATCGTCGTCGCCGCGCCGGCGCTCGGCTTCAGCTTCGGCCGTCGGGGCCTCGGGGCCGTGACCATCCCGGTGCAGCTATGGCGCGACGAGGAGGATCACGTGCTGCCCTACCCCGACTTCGCCGAGGCGGTGCGCGCCGCCCTGCCGCGACCGCCCGAGTACCACGTCGTGGCCGACGCCGATCACTACGACTTCCTCGCGCCCTGCCCGGCGGCCCTGGCCCGGCAGAACCCGGACATCTGCGCCTCGCGCCCCGGCTTCGACCGCGCCGCCTTCCACGCCCGCTTCGACGCGGCGGTGGTCGACTTCTTCAGGAGAACGCTGGGCTGACGCCGCGCGCCGGAGCGGCCACCGAGCCCAGGTGCCGCGCGAAGAAGCGCTCCCAGCTCGCGATCTCGAAGGCGGGGATATCCATGTGGCCGCCGGGATTGACGTGCAGGGTCTTCTCTTTCGAGCCGAAAGCCTCGAAGAGCCCGAGGCCGTGCTCGCGGCTGGCCACCGCGTCGTCCCACTGGAAGACGAACTCCACCGGGATGGTGATCCGCCTCGCCGCCGCCTCGAAGTCGGCCGCGCCCGGGCGCAGGCCCGCCAGCCCCAGCACCGCGCAGGCGACCTTCGAAGTCTGCCCGAGGAACGGCGCGCCGATCGCCGTGCCCATCGAGACGCCCCAGTAGCCGACCGGTCCGCCCGGCCCCACGAAATCGAGAGCCTGCGCCGCTTCCAGCGCCGCGTTCCATTCCGGCACCGCCCGCCGGGTGCGCTCGGCCATCAGCCGCAGCCGCTCGGGCGTCCAGCTCGACGGGGCCGCGCCGGTAACGCGCGCGCCGGTCTCGCGCATGTTGCGCACCGCCTCCTCGCGGCTGACGCGATCGCCATGGCCGGGCGCGTCGATGGCGAGGGTCGCATAGCCGAGCTTCAGCGCATAGTCGCGCGCCCGCGTCCGGATGCCCGGCGTCTTCTTGTGCTGCGAGCCGCCATGGCCCATCAGCACCATGGGCCTGGGCCCGCGCGCGCCCTCCGGCGCCCAGATCACCGCCGGCACGGTCTCGCCGGCCACCTGCAGTTCGAACGAGCGCCGCGTCACGCCGTCCTCGGTGCGCTCCTGGCTGTACCGCATCGTCGTCCTCCTGCCTGGGCTTCGCCGCAGCGGAGCGCGCCGGCGCGCGCCCGTCAAGCGCCGCGGCCGAGCCCCCGGCCGAAACATCGGCCGAAACATCGACTGAAACACCGGCTTGGCGCGGCGTTCGCCTGCCGTCATCCTGGCGTCGCTCGGGAGGCGCCAACATTGTCGGCCATGAGACGCACCGAACGTCTGTTCGCGATCATCCAGATCATGAGGCGCGCGCGCGCGCCGATCACCGCCGCGTCGGTGGCCGAGGAGCTGGAGACCTCGCTGCGCACGGTCTATCGCGACATCGCCGAACTGGTGGCGCAGCGGGTGCCGATCCGCGGCGAGGCCGGCATCGGCTACGTGCTGGACGCCGGCTTCGACATGCCCCCCTTGATGCTGACGCCCGACGAGATCGAGGCGGCGGTGCTGGGCGCGAGGTGGGTGGCCGGCCGCGGCGACGCCGCGCTCGCCCGGGCGGCCCAGGATCTGGTGGCCAAGATCGGTGCGGTGATCCCCTCGCACCTGCGCCCCTTCCTGCTCGACGCCGCGCTGACGACGCCGGAGCGGCCGGTGCGCATCGTCGCCGACAGCCTCGACGTGGCCCAGGTGCGCGCCGCCATCCGCGCCCAGACCAAGATCCGCCTCAGCTATCGCGACGAGACCGGCGAGGAGACGCGCCGCACCGTCTGGCCGGTGGCCATCGCCTATTACGAAGCGGTGCGGCTGCTCGCGGCCTGGTGCGAGCTGCGCCAGGACTTCCGGCATTTCCGCACCGACCGCGTCGCCGACGCGCACTTCCTGGAGGAACGCTACCCGGGCCGGCGCGACATCCTGCGCAACCAGTGGCGCAAAGCCGCCGAAGCCCGGCGGCTGCGCGGCGACTCGGCCGGACCGGCCTCCGATGGCTGAGGCGAGGTCCAAGGCCCCGCGCCGGGCCGGCGGGGTGCTCCTTGCCAGGCACTGCGCGCCGGGCGCTCGGCGCGTCAGAACTTGGCGTCGAGCCTGACGCCGAAGGTGCGGGGGCGCGCGATCGTCACCTGCGCGACACCGGTGATCAGCTCGTCGGTGTTGAGCGCCGAGAGTTCCGCGCGGGTGTCGCCGACGTTGTCGACGAAGAGCGTGATCGCGTAGCGATCGTTCTCGATCCCGCCGCGGATATCCGCCATCACATAGGGCCGCAGCACGAAGTTCGGATTGTCGGCCGCCGCCCCGCCCGGGAAGGTGATGTTGCGCGCGCTGTCGGCCCGCGCCGTGCCGCCGACGAAGCCGTTCCATGTCCCGGCGATCGGGAAGACGTAGTTGGCGAAGACCGCGCCGCTCCACTTGGCCGAGATCGGCAGCGGGTCGCCCGCCGCGCCGCCCACGGCCGCGACCGACTGGTCGAGGTGCGCGTCGACGTAGGCGACGTTGCCGCCCAGCGTCACCCCGCCCACCGGCCTGAAGCTCCCCTGGGCCTCGACGCCGCGGCTCGACGCCCTGCCCCCGTTGGTCTGCCCGGAGATGCCGCCGGCGGTGGCGCGCAGCTGGATATCCTTCCAGTCGACGTAGAAGACATCGGCGTCGAACTGGGCGCGGCCGCCGAAGAAGCTCGCCTTGTAGCCGGCCTCGTAGTCGGTGAGGCTGTCCGGCTTGTAGGTCAGGGGCAGGCCGTTGACCGCGACATTCGGGCCGCCCGGCCGGAAGCCGTTCGCGGCCCGCACGTATAGGTTCGAGTCTGGCGTCAACGCGAAGCGGGCGTTGACCAGATAGCTGACGTCGCTCTCGCTCGCCGAAGCCGGCGTCGTGGGCTCCAGGATGTGAAGCGCCTCCAGCCCGGGCGCGTAAGGGCCCGCGAGCGTCTCCGTGAACGTCTGGTCCAGGTAGCTGTAGCGAAGACCGGCGGTGACCGTCAGGCGATGGAAAAAGCGATAGCTCGCCTGCGCGTACCCTGCATACTCCGCGTATTTTGAGGGCAGGCCGGTGATCAGGCCCGGATCCATGTTGGACTGTGGCGCGCCGTTCGCGCCGTCGCCGTAGAAGTAGAGGCTCCCGAAGCTCGTCTCGTGGGTGGTGTAGAAGCCCGCGACGTACTGGAGCGGGCCGCCGCCGTTCGAAGTGACGCGCAGCTCCTCGTTGACCTTGCTCGTGCCGGCGACGTCCTCGAAATTGACGTTGGCAGCGGCCGGACCCCCGATGCCGAGCAGCGTGAGGTAGAACGGGTTGGTGAAGAGCGGGCCGTCCAGGGTGTCGGTGAAGAAGGTGCTCTGATCGTTCTTCAGGTGCTCGTAGCTGGTGATCGAGGTGAGCGTGGCCGGCCCGAAATCGTAGGCGAGCGTGAGCGCCACCTCGCCATAATCGAACGAGGCGGGATCGAGGAGGTCGTGAGTCTCGTCGAGCGCGCCCAGGACCGGCTTACCGGTCGCCGCATCATAGCTGACCGAGTCGCTCGCGTGTCGCGTGTCGCGCTGGTAGATCGCCTCCAGGTTGGCCTGGAACCGGTGGTTCGGCTTCCAGAGCAGATCGGCCCTCGCCCCGGATTCCTCGCGGTGGTTGACGTCGCGCTGATGCAGCGCCGGAGCGTCGATGTAGCCGCCGTCCCGGTCGTCGAACGCCGACAGGCGCAACGCGAGCTGGTCGGCGACGATCGGTGCATTGATCTCGCCGCGCACCGCCCATGAGCCGGCCGCGCCCGGCGTCGCGTCGCCCTCCGCCTCCAGGGCGCCGCCGAAGCGGTCAAGCTCGGGCTGATTGTAGACATAGGAGATGATGCCGCTCATCGCGTCAGCCCCGTAGAGCGTGCCCTGAGGTCCGCGCAGCACCTCGACGCGGTCGATGTCCCAGAGCCCGGAGTCGAGCGTGCTGGCGCCGCTGAGGGCGTAGGCCGAGGACGAGCCGACCGGAACGCCGTCGATCAGCTCGCCGACCAGCGCCGAGTCCTCCTGCTCGCCGGTCGAGAGTCCGCGCAGGACCAGCTCCTGGCCGCCGCCACCGCCCTGGCTGTCGAACTGGAGGCCGGGCACCAGCGCGGCGAAGTCCTGAAGGCTCTCCGCGCCGATCTGCCTCAGCGTCGCGGCCGGGATCGCGGTGATCGCGGCCGGCACGTCGACGAGCCGCTCCTCGCGCTTCTCGGCGGTGACCACGATCTCCTGCACCGCCTGAACCTGGGTGTCGCCGGCGGCGGCCCGGGTCTGGGCGGCGGCGCCGGTGGCGGCCGCCAGGGCGACCGCGGAACACGCGGCGAGCCAGATCATCTTCGGCATTCGGATCCCCCTGGACTGTCGAGAGCGGCGATCTGCGCTGACCGCGGGAGTCCGCGCGCCGGCATGGCGGCGCCCGTAGCCGAGCGCAGTCTTGGAACGATCTCGAGAGTTCCCCTTGGCGGTCTTACGCCCCCTTGGCGCGCCGCCTCCGCAAGCAATCTGGCTTGGCGATCAGCTTTTCGGAAATAGAATTGTCGGATTGACTTATCAGGCATTGGAATAAATCAAGGGCCTCGATCTTCAGACGGCGCCGCGCGCCGATGCACGCGCCCGCAACGACGCCGCCAGGCATGATGCCGCCGGATTCAGTGCGTGTCGGGGAGGCTCAGTTCGATTCCCAGGAGGGAGGAACTCAGCGTCTTGCCATGTGCGTCCAGGGCCAGGGATCGCGTTACGCCGCCGCCCAGAGCGCCATGCAGGACGAAGTTCAGGGCGCCGAGGCCGGGAGTCTCGAACCGCTCGACGCCGGTCAGTTTCAGTCCCGAAAAGAAGGCGGACACCACTTCGATCGTCAGCTCGCGCCTGAGGAGCGGATAGTCGTCCAGCCGATAGGCGATCACCGCGATCATCGATGAATCGCCCTTGTCGCCGGCGCGGGCGTGTGCGAGCCGATGCAGCCGCACCTTCACGCGATCACCATTTCGACCTGCGGCGTCACCATGCTGCGCGGAATGAGCGTGGAGGCGATGGCCACGATCGCGGTAGCCGACCTGGCTGCGCCGCCGCCGCCCGCCGGGCCGTTGGTATAGAGCGTCTCCACCTCGGCGCCGACGCGTTGCGCAGCCTCCAAGGTCACCGTCCGCGCCGCAATGCGAGCCCGCACCTCGCTCGCCTCGCGGCCTCGTGCGGCGCCTGCGCCAAGGCGCACTGAATCAACGCCGATCAGTTCGCAGCGAAGTTCCTGCGCCTCGATCCCCGTCAGGCGCAGCCGTTCGCGTACGATCTCCAGCGCCAGGCGACCCCGATCCGCCGCCTGCAAGCCCGCATAGGAGATCTGCCCCTCCCCGACATATCCATCCAGATATCCAACCGAGACTTTCAAGTTGGCCGGCCGCGCCGATCCGCCGGCTGCAGAGGCCCGCACGCGATTGGGACCGAGGTCGCACAGCACCGTCCGCGAGAAGTCGGCACAGACGTCCGGCGTCAGATAGGCTGACGGATCACCAAGTTCATAGAGCAGCTGCTCCTTGACTGTGCGAAGGTCGAGCCGCCCACCCGATCCTTCCACCTTGGTGAAAGTGGCCGAACCGTCTGCGGCAACCTCGGCAAAGGGAAAGCCGAGCCGCGCAAGATCAGGCACGTCCTTCACCCCCGGGTCGGCGAAATAGCCTCCGGTCAGTTGGCCGGCGCATTCCAGAAGGTGGCCGACGAGAGCGCCGCGACCGAGCATCGTCCAGTCATCCTCGCGCCAGCCGAACTCATGGACCAGCGGAGCGAGGAACAGGGACGGATCGGCGACGCGGCCGGTAATCACGACCTGGGCGCCCATTTCCAGAGCCTCCACGATAGGGGGCGCGCCGAGATAGGCGTTCGCCGAGACGATCCTCTCGGGTCCGAGCCCCGTGACCCGCCCGGGACGCCCGAGCAGTTCCGGATCCTCCCTCAGGACGGCGCTCAGCACATCATCGCCGGTGACGGCGGCGATCCTCAGTCCCTGCAATCCGAACTCACGCGCGACGTCGGCGATGCGATGCGCCGCCGCCAGCGGATTGGCGGCGCCCATGTTGCTAACGATCCGCACGCCCCGATGCATGCATCCGGGCAGCACCGCGCGCATCCGGGCCAGCAGCAAGGGATCGTAACCAGCTTCGGAATTCTGCCGCCTCGACTGATGGGCCAGAGCGATGGTCCGCTCAGCCAGGCATTCGAACACCAGATAGTCGAGGTGAGCCTTCGCCATCAGCTCGACGGCGGGTTCGATCCGGTCCCCGGAAAAGCCGGCGCCCGCGCCAATCCGCACGATCTTGTATCGGTCGCTCATCCCGGCATCAGACCGGGCCGCCGCTGGTCAACTCGCCGCCGGCGCCGGGCACGCGAGCGGCGTCGACGCGAACCGCAATCTGCGCCGCAACCGTCAAGCCGACCGCGACGAAGATCAGAGCAGCGAGCGCCCGGACCGGCGCCACGGCGAACAGCACGATCATCCCCTCTCCTGGCCCGCCAGGCCGGGCCTGGCGCCCGACTATGAGAACGCCCTATGCTGAGCACAATGACAAAAGTCGCATATATTCATGACACATGTGGAATAATATCAGCCTCAGCACGCTTCGGCTTTTCCTGCGGGTGGCGCAGACCTGCAGCTTCAGCGAAACCGCGCGGCTCGAGCATGTCTCCCAGCCCGCCCTGAGCCGCACCATCAAACTGCTCGAGGAGCAGCTCGGCGCGCGCCTGTTTGATCGCGATACCCGGAACGTCTCTCTGACGGCCGCCGGCGCCCAGCTCCGACCGATCGCGGAGCGGCTGATCGGCGAATACGATGCCGCGTTCACTGACCTTGCACAGGCGCTTTCTGGAGAGCGCGGACGCGTGACGGTCGGCGTCCTGCCTTCCGTCGCTGCGGTCTTCCTGCCGGCTGTCCTCGCGCGCTTCCGCAGCGAGCGACCGCAGGTGGAGGTGCGCGTGGAGGACGACCTGTCCGGTCCGCTGCTGGATTCCCTGCAGGACCGGCGGATCGATTTCGCCGTGACCATCGCACCCGAGCAGACGGGTCGGCTTGATTTCCAACCCTTGTTTTCGGATGAGTTTCTGCTGGTCATGCGCCGGGGCGACCCGCTTGACGCGCCGACACCGATCAGTTGGGCGGCCCTGGAGAACTCCAGGTTCATCGCCATGGCGTCGGCATCGAGCGTCCGGCGGATGACGGACGTCGCCTTCGCTCGCGCGAATATCGTGGTCCAGCCACTCTATGAGTGCGCGCACCTTTCAACGGTTGGCGGCTTGATCCGTGCAGGTCTCGGCCTCAGCGCGCTGCCCGCCAGCACGCTGCCGCTGCTGGGCGCGCCCGACCTCATGAGCCGGCCGCTCGCTCAGCCGGGCATCAGTCGCTCGATCGGATTGGTCACGCTCAGGTCGCGATCGCCCTCTCCTGCGGCGGAGGCGTTGATGCGAATCTTTCGACATCGCGCCTCCATCGGCTGAGAGAGTTTGTTCTCTCGCCGTTACGGCGCCATCCCCCGGCGGGCGTCCTAAGCGCCCGCCGCGCCGACCAGCTCCAGCCAGGCCGCTTCCGTGAGCACCTCGATGCCGAGTTCGGCCGCGGTCTTCAGTTTCGAGCCGGCGCCGGGACCCGCCACCACCAGGTCGGTCTTCCTGGAGACCGAGGCCGCAACCTTCGCGCCCAGGCTCTCGGCCTGGGCCTTGGCCTCGTCGCGGGTCAGGCGTTCGAGCGCGCCGGTGAAGACGACGGTCTTGCCGGCGATGGCGGTGTCGGTGCGCGCCCGCGCGGCGGGCTGGATATCCAGCTCGGCAACGAGGGCGGCGACGATGCGCCGGTTGTGGTCCTCGCGGAAGTAGGCGCCGGCCGCTTCGATCACCGCCGGGCCGATCTGGTCGAGGGCGTCGAGTTCGGCGATGGCCTCGGCGTCGCCGGCCGCGACCTTGTCCATGGCGGCCAGGAACTCGCCGGCCGAGCCGTAGCCCCGAGCCAGCACCAGCGCCGTCGTCTCGCCGATGTGGCGGATGCCGAGGCCATACACGAACCGGTCGAGGGCGATGCGCCGCCGCCCGTCGATGGCGCCCTTCAGGTTGCGAACCGAGGTCTCGCCATAGCCCTCGCGCTCCAGCAAGCCCGCCAGCGCCGTCTCGTTGCGCGCCAGGCGGAAGATGTCGGCGGGTTCGCGGACCAGACCCTCCTCGAAGAAGGCCGAGAGCTGCTTCTCGCCAAGCCCCTCGATGTCGAAGCCGCGGCGCGAGACGAAGTGCTTGAGGTGCTCGAGCCGCTGGAACGGGCAGGCGAACTCGCCGGTGCAGCGGCGCACCACCGTCTCGGCCCCCGAGGCGGTGGTCTCGCGGGCGAGCGGCGTTGCGAGCGGACACGGACAGCGATCAGGGAACGCATAGGGCTCGGCGCCCGGTGGCCGCTCTTCCAGCGCCACGGCGACCACCTGGGGTATGACGTCCCCGGCGCGCTGCACGATCACAGTGTCGCCGATGCGGATGTCCTTGCGGGCGATCTCGTCGGCGTTATGCAAGGTGGCGTTCTCCACCACGACGCCGCCGACCGTGACCGGGGCCAGCCGCGCCACCGGCGTCACCGCGCCGGTGCGGCCCACCTGCAGATCGATGCCGCAAAGCAGCGTGCGCGCCTGCTCGGCCGGGAACTTGCGCGCGATGGCCCAGCGCGGCGAGCGCGAGACGAAGCCCAGGCGCTGTTGCCAGTCGAGCCGGTCGACCTTGTAGACCACCCCGTCGATGTCGAATCCCAGATGCGGGCGCAGCCGCTCCATCTCGGCGTAGGCGGCGAGGAGTCCCTCGGCGCCCAAGGTGCGCCTCGCCTGCGGCGTCACCTTGAAACCCCAGGCCCGCAGCGCCTCGAGCGCCTCCCACTGCGTCTGAGCGAACGGCGCCGAGAGACGCCCCCAGGCATAGGCGAAGAAGCGCAACGGCCGGCGCGCGGTGATCGCGGGGTCGATCTGGCGCAGCGATCCGGAGGCGGCGTTGCGCGGATTGACGTAGGTGCGCTGGCCAGCCGCCTCGGCGGCGGCGTTCAGGGCGGCGAAATCATCGTGGCCAAAATAGACCTCGCCGCGCACCTCGATCAGCTCCGGCCAGCCCAGGCCCCCGAGGCGGTGCGGGATCTCGCCGATGGTCCGAAGGTTCGCGGTGACGTCCTCGCCGACGCGGCCATCGCCGCGCGTCGCCCCCTGCGCCAGCACGCCGCGCTCATAGCGCAGCGAAGCAGACAGCCCGTCGATCTTGGGCTCGGCGGTGTAGGCGACGGCCGCCTCGCCCAGCCGCAGGAACCGGCGCACCCTGGCGTCGAATTCGACGGCGTCGGCGTCCCGGAAGGCGTTGTCGAGCGACAGCATGGGCACGCCGTGCTCGACCGGGGCGAAGGCCTCGGCGCGCGCCGCCCCGACCCGCAGCGATGGCGAGTTGTCGCGCACCAGCTGCGGGAAGCGCGCCTCGATGGCGCCGTTGCGCTGCTTCAGCGCGTCGTAGTCGGCGTCCGAGATGCTGAAAGCCTCGTCCCGGAAGTAGCGGATGTCGTGCAGGGCGATCTCGTCGGCCAGGCGCGCCAGCTCGGCGGCGGCGTCCGACTCCGTGAGTTCGTCGACCGGCGTGGGAAGGGAATGTCCGGCCTCACGCATTCATCAGCGCCCGCGCCGCGGCCCTGGCCGCATCGGTGATGCGCGCGCCGGCGAGCATCCGGGCGATCTCCTCCTCGCGCGCCGCGCCGCCGAGGACCTCCACGGCCACGCGCGGCCTGTCGCCGGCCTTGATCACGCGCCAGTGGGTGTCGGCCCGCGCCGCCACCTGCGGACTGTGGGTGACCACCAGCACCTGCGCGGCGGCGGCGAGGCGCTTCAGCCGCTGGCCGACGGCGTCCGCCACCGCGCCGCCCACGCCCTGATCGACCTCGTCGAAGATCATCGCCGGCTGGGCCTCGCCGCCGAGCGCCAGCGAGACCTTCAGCGCCAGGGCGAAGCGCGCCAGCTCGCCGCCCGAGGCGATGTCGCCCAGCGGCGCGAACGGCGCGCCCGGGTTGGTGGAAACCTCCAACTGCACCCGGTCCGCGCCAGCGGGGCCGGCCCGCCCCTCCGCCAGGGGCTCCACCCAGGCCCGAAAGCGCGCCTTGTCCAGCTTCAGGGGCGCAAGTTCGCCCTGGACGAGGCGCGTCAGCCGCTCGGCGCTGGCCCGTCTGGCGGCGCCGAGCGAGGCGACCGCGGCGAGATAGGCGCCGTGGGCGGCGGCCGCCGCCTGCTCGGCCGAGGCGAGCGCGGCCGCGCCGCTCTGCCGGCCGCGCAGCCGCTCGGCGATTTCGGTTCTGACCGCCGGCAGGGCGTCCGCGGCGACGCCCAGCTTGCGGGCCATGGCGCGAAGGGCGAAGAGGCGTTCCTCGGTCTGCTCCAGCCGCTCGGGGCGGAAGGCGAAGGCGGCCGCGGCGGCGTCGACGGCGGCCTCGACCTCGCTGGCCTCGCCGAGCGCCCGCTCCAGCGCGGCCACGGCCTCGGCCACGAGGCGAACCGCGTCGGTCCGAGCCCCGGCCCCCGAGGCGGCGATGCGCGCGCGGGCGCGCTCGAGCGCCCTCAGCGCCTGGCCCAGCCTCTGGCTCACCGCCCCGCCCTTGACGTGGTCGGCGGCGGCGGCGATGTCGGCCAGCGTCTTTTCGGCCCCGCTCAGCAAGGCGCGCTCCTCGGCCAGGGCGGCTTCCTCGGCCTCGCGCGGATCCAGCCGATCGAGTTCGGCGAGCCGGTGCTCCAGCTCCGCCGCCTCGTCCTCGGAGCGGTCGATCTCGCCGGCGAGCGTGCGGGCGCGCTCGCAGGCCGTGCGCCAGGCGCTCCAGGTGCGGGAGGTGGCGCCAAGTTCGGCGGCCAGGGCGCCGAAGGCGTCGAGGAGGGGGCGGTGCGTCGCCGGATCGAGCAGGCCGACGGTCTCATGCTGACCGTGCGTCTCGATCAGCAGCGCGCCCAGCTCGCGCAGCACGCCGAGGCTGGCGGCCTGGTCGTTGACGAAGCCGCGCGAGCGGCCATCGCCGGAGAGCGTGCGCCGCAGCACCAGATCCTCGTCGCGCGCCAGGCCTAGGCCCTTTTCCTCGAGCACGGACCACACCTGGTGCGTCGGGCCAGGCGCGAAGATGGCGGTGGCGGACGCCTGGGCGGCGCCCGGGCGCACCAACCCAGGCTCGGCTCGCCGCCCGATCGCCAGACCCAGGGCGTCCAGGATGATCGACTTGCCCGCGCCGGTCTCGCCCGTCAACACCGTGAGGCCCGGACCGAAGGCGAGGCCCAGGCTTTCGATCAGCACCACGTCGCGCACGCCCAGCCCGATCAGCATGGGCCGAGCCTGCCGCAGAATCGCGCCGGCCTAAAGGCCCAGCACTCCGTGGACGAAGCCATGCGGCTTGACCGGGGGGGGATTCTTGGGCGCCTTGCCGGATGCCTCGGCGTTCGAAGCGTCGGCGACGTCGCTGGCTTGCGCGACGGCGCTGTCCTCGGCGGGTGGCGGCAGGGTGGATTGCTTGTGGCGTCCGAAGAAGGGCAGATGGATGCCGCGCCGTCCCTTGGGGTTGGGCGCCACGGCGGGCCGATAGCCCTTGGTGGTCATGAGCCTGTAGGCGTCGGCGTACCAGGGATCGCCCGGATAGTTGTAGCCGAGCACGGCGGCGTTGCGTCTGGCTTCGCCGACGAGGCCGACCGTCAGATAGGCCTCGACCAGGCGGTAGAGCGCTTCGGGGGTGTGCGAGGTGGTCTGGTACTTCTTCACCACGGTGCGGAAGCGCCCGATCGCGGCCATGGGGTCGCCGGCGCGCAGATAATAGCGGCCGATGGTCATCTCCTTGCCGGCGAGCTGGTCGCTGGTCATGTCGAGCTTCAGGCGCGCATCCTCGGCGTATTCGCTGTCCGGATAGCGCTTGACCACTTCGCGCAGGGCCGCGGCGGCTTCGGAGGTCGCCGCCTGGTCGCGCCCGACGTCGACGATCTGCTCGAAATAGCAGATCGCCTTGAGATAGTAGGCGTAGGGGGTGGTGGGATTGCCGGGATAGAGGGCGATGAAACGGTCCGCGTCGGCGACCGCCTCCGCATAGTCGTTGGCCTCGTAATGGGCGTAGGCGGTCATCAGGATGGCGCGGCGCGACCACTCCGAATAGGGATGCTGGCGCTCCACTTCGCGGAAATAATTGACCGCGTCGGTCCACTGATGCCGGTCGAGGCGCTCGGCCCCGGCGTTGTAGAGCAGCTCCACCGGGCGGGCCTGGTAGGCCAGCGTCGGCGTCTTCTTCTTGAGCAGCGAACAGCCGCCTGCGACGAGGCAGACGCTCACCAGGACCATGGCCGCGTGGCCGGAGCGATGACGGAACAAGCCTGGAATACCTCTCGGATCGGACCCGCCCAGGCCGGGCGCGCGCCGGGACCGGGCTCAGCTTCTACACCACCCGAACGCGGCGACGGAAGGGCGCCTCGCCCGGTTTCGGCCCGAGTCTCTAGACCGCCTGCGCCAGCTCCGGCGAGCGCGTGACGAAGCGCCACGCCTCGGGCCGGTCCGCCAGGGCGCGCGCCAGCTCGTTGTTGAGGCCGTGGCCGGGGCGCAGCGCCTGGTATCGTCCGATGATGGGCGCGCCGACGAGCGCGAGGTCGCCGAGCGCGTCCAGCAGCTTGTGGCGCACGAAGTCGTCGCTGCGGCGCATCAGGCCTGGATTGAGGATGCGGTCCCCATCCACCACGATGGTGTTCTCCAGCGTCGCTCCGCGGCCGTGGCCGGCGGCGCGCAGGGCCTCGACCTCGCCGAGGAAACCGAAGGTGCGCGCCTGCGCCAGCTCGGTGCGGAACCCATGCTCGTCCACGACCAGATCCAGCCGCTGCCGGCCGATGGCGGGCGCATCGAAGCAGATTTCTGCAGCCATCTCGAAGCGGTCGGCCGGCGACAGGCTGGCGCGCCGTCCGGCGCCGCCGACCTCGATCGGCTCGAGGATCTCGACGTGGCGGCGCGGCGCATCCTGGCGGCGCAGCCCGGCGCCGTCGAGCGCCTCGAGAAACGCCATGGCCGAGCCATCCATGATCGGAACCTCGGGGCCGTCGATCTCGACCAGCAGGTTGTCGACGCCGACGGCGGCGAGCGCCGCCATCAGGTGCTCGATGGTCGAGACCCGCGCGCCCCCCGCCTCGCCGATCACCGTCCCCAGCCGCGTCTCGCACACCGCCTCGGCCCTGGCCTGGATCAGCCCCTGCTTGCGGCCAAGGTCGGTGCGACGGAAGGCGACGCCGGCGTCCGGAGCCGCCGGGATCAGCTGCACGGCGGCGTCGCGGCCGGTGTGGACGCCGGTCCCGCTCACTCGTGTGCGCCGTGCGATGGTGTGCTGAAAGAACGAGCTCAAAGCGCGCCGCCTCCGATTCCGGGCGCACGGCCTTTGCCGCTTCAGCCCCGACGCTGCTTAGGCGCCGCCGCCAAGCGCGGCAACACAACTCCTGTTTCCGAATGTGTCCGCCTAACTCTTTGAATAGGCGGCAGAACGGGCCGCCTGGGCGCCTTGGCGCCGCTAGTTGGCGAGGCGGCGCAGGAAGGACGGTATCTCCAGGTCGTCGCCGTCCTCGGCCGGCTCGTCGGGTGCAAGCTGGAGCGCGGGCTGGCCGGCGCCGGCGCTGCGCAGCCCCGGGTGCGAGGCGCCCTGCCGGGGTCGGCTGAAGAGGCTGAGCCAGCCACCCTTCTGGCGCCGCTCCTCGCCGAAGGGGGCGCCGGTCTGGAACAGCGGCTCGAGCTCGTCCTCGCTGGCCACCGACGGATCGACGATCATCGGCACCACCCTGGGCTCGGGCGCCGCCACGGCCGCCGGCGCCTCGAAGAGGCCAGGCGCCTCCGGCTGGATCGCGGCGCGCGGCGACGGCGCATAGGCCGCCGCGCGCAACGGCTCGAACATCGCCGGCGCCTCGACTGCGCGCACGATCGCGGGCTCCGGCGCGGGCTCGACGGCGGCCGCCAGCACCGGCTCGGGCTCGGGCTGATAGGCGACGGGCTCGGGCTGCGGCTGATAGGCGACGGGCGCCGGCTCGTAGGCCGCCTCCGCCGTCGCGCGCGGCGCGAACGAGCGGCGCGGCGCCGGCTCGATGGCGGCGATCGAGGCCCCGTCCATGCCCGTGGCGACCACCGAGACGCGCAAGGTGTCCTTCAGCGACGGGTCGAAGGCGGCGCCGAAGATGATGTTGGCTTCGGGATCGACCTGGGCGGAGATGGCGTTGGCCGCCTCGTCGACCTCCAGCAGCGTCATGTCGAGACCGCCGGTGATGTTCACCAGCACTGCCTTGGCGCCCTTCAGCGACACCTCGTCGAGCAGCGGGTTCTGGATGGCGTTCTCGGCCGCCATCAGGGCGCGGCCCTCCCCCTGCGCCTCGCCGGTGCCCATCATCGCCTTGCCCATCTCGGTCATGACGGTGCGCACGTCGGCGAAATCGAGGTTGATGAGGCCGGGCAGCACCATCAGGTCGGTGATCGAGCGCACCCCCGAATGCAGCACCTGGTCGGCCATGCCGAAGGCCTCGGCGAAGGTGGTGCGCTCGTTGGCGACGCGGAACAGGTTCTGGTTGGGGATGACGATCAGGGTGTCGACGTAGCGCTGCAGCTCGGCGATGCCGGCGTCGGCCAGGCGCATGCGGTGGCGGCCCTCGAAGTGGAACGGCTTGGTGACCACCCCCACGGTGAGGATGCCGCGCTCGCGGGCGCACTTGGCGATAATCGGCCCCGCGCCGGTGCCGGTGCCCCCGCCCATGCCCGCGGTGATGAACACCATGTGCGCGCCGTCCAGGTGCTCGCCGATGTCGGCGGTGGACTCCTCGGCCGCCGACATGCCGATCTCCGGATGGGCGCCGGCGCCCAGGCCTTGCGTCACCTGCACGCCGAGCTGCACCCGCTTGGAGGTCTTGGCGAAGGCGAGCTGCTGGGCGTCGGTGTTGGCGACGACGAACTCGACGCCTTCCAGCCCCGCCTCGATCATGTTGTTGACCGCGTTGCCGCCGGCGCCGCCGACGCCGAAGACCACGATCCTGGGCTTGAGTTCCTTGGTCTCGGGCGCGAATACTTTGAACGTCATCTCATGGCCCCGCCTGCTTGCGCCGTTCTCGCGATAGAGAGGGCCAGAGATCCCGCCCGCGGCCCTGCTTCGCGGATGGGGTTGACTGAAGAACCACCATCCTTAATTGCGGGTTAACTGCATAGTCTGAGTCGGACGGCGGTCGAGGGTGGGCGCGCTTTTTTGTTGCTGTGCTCTGGCGCGAGTGCGCACCACGCCGAGCGCGACCACGCCCAGCGTCGGCACGGCCGCTGCTGCGGCGTCAGCCGGAGCCCGCTCGCCGACGTTGATCCGATAGATGATGCGCCGACCAGAACACGCTTTCGTAGATTGGCTGGACTGAATGAGCAACGAATACGTCGGGATGCCTCGGGACCGACCCCCTATCGATCCAAGTTTATCCGCAGGACGGAATACACGGGCCCGCCGGTCACGCGCGACGACACACGCTCGCCGGTGTTGGCGAATCCCAACTTCAGATAGAAGCCCTCTGCGGGTGGGTCGGGCAGAACCCACAGTTGTGTCCACCCTAGTCGCGTCACGAGATCGAAGCTGTAGTGGCAGGCTTGGCGCCCGATGCCCCTGCCGATCATCTGTGGGCTGATCCAGAGATTGTCGAGCACGACCCGGGCATCGCCGGCCTCGATCGCGAAGAACGCCACCAGATTGCCTTGCGCATCGAGGACCTCGTAACACGGGTTGGTCTGTAGGTAAGCCTGTCCGAGCCGGTGCAGCGGCAGCGCGGATTCGAGATATCCTTCCGGCCAAGCCCAAAGGGTCTTGGAAGCGGCGATCAGCGCGTTGATCTGCGCCAGATTCCGTTCTCTTGCGCAAACGATGCGAACGAACGACGGGTTCATGGGTTGATCCTCTCGCGATGGTCGTGCTTGACCAATCTGGCGGCGGCGCACCAGCACATGGGCTCGTTCAGGTAATTCGGCGGCCGGGAGGCGTCCCTGGTGACAGCGCCGGCCGAGTTTGGTA
>DATKRO010000093.1:0-44974 GCA_035532115.1 Caulobacteraceae bacterium
TGACGAGACGCTCATCATCGCCGTCACCCCGGCCAAGCGAAGCGCGAGCCGGGGCCGGACGGGCCGCGGCCAAGCTGGAATTCGTCTTGGAAGCGGCGGGTCCGGCCCCGGATCGCCCTTTCAGGGCGCACTTCCCATCGCAGCGATAGCTTGACGCTGGATCGGGCCGCAGTCTAAACGCCCCCCGCTCCGGCGCGCGCCGGGGCGTTCCGCCGCCGAGTCCCTGTCGAAGGGCGGTCGGGATCCGCCCGGCAGGGCGGGGACGCGCATCCGATGGCCAATGTGACGGTGGTCGGCGCCCAGTGGGGCGACGAGGGCAAGGGCAAGATCATCGACTGGCTGGCGGACCGCGCCGACGTGGTGGTGCGCTTCCAGGGCGGCAACAACGCCGGCCACACCATCGTCGTCGGCAACAGCGTCTACAAGCTCTCGCTGCTGCCCTCGGGGATCGTCCAGGGCAAGCTCTCCATCATCGGCAATGGCGTGGTGGTCGATCCCTGGGCGCTGCTCGAGGAGATCGAGCGGGTGCGCGGGCAAGGGCTCGCGGTCGATCCATCCAACCTGATCCTCGCCGATACGGCGGTGCTGGTGCTGCCGATGCACCGCGACCTCGATCGAGCCAGGGAAGAGCGCGCCGGACCCAACAAGATCGGCACCACGGCGCGAGGCATAGGTCCGGCGTACGAGGACAAGGTGGGGCGCCGGGCGATCCGCTTCGTCGATCTTGCCGATCCGCAAGGCCTCGACGCCAAGATCGAGCGCCTGCTCGCGCACCATGCGCCGCTGCGGCTCGGCCTTGGTCTGCCCGAGGTGGGCCTGGCGGAGCTGCGTGGCCTGCTCCTCGGCGTCGCGCCCAGGGTGATGGCCTATGTCCGCCCCGCCTGGCGCGAACTCGCCGGCATACTGAAGCGCGATCAGCGGGTGCTGTTCGAGGGCGCGCAGGCGACGCTGCTCGACGTCGACCACGGCACCTACCCGTTCGTCACCTCGTCCAACACCGTGCCCGGCCAGGTCTCGGCCGGCGCCGGCATTGGCGCGAAGGCCGGCGGCTACGTGCTCGGCATCGTCAAGGCCTACACCACCCGTGTCGGCGAAGGCCCCTTCCCCACCGAGCTGCAGGACGAGGTCGGCGCGCACCTGGGCGCGCGCGGCGCCGAGTTCGGCACCGTCACCGGCCGCAAGCGGCGCTGCGGCTGGTTCGACGCCGTGCTGGTGCGCCAGTCGGTGGCCATCGGCGGCATCGAAGGCGTGGTGCTCTCCAAGTTCGACGTGCTGGACGGGCTGGAGATCCTCAAGATCTGCGTCGGCTACAGGCTGCGGGGCGCGACTCTCGACTATCTGCCCGCCGGCATGCGCGACCAGGCCGCCTGCGAACCCGTCTACGAGGAAATGCCAGGCTGGCGCGAGACCACCGCGGGCCTTCGCGACCGCACCCTGCTTCCTGCCGCGGCGAGCGCCTACCTGCGGCGCGTCGAGGCCCTGATCGGCGCGCCCATCGTCCTCATCTCGACTGGGGCGGAGCGCGACGACACCATCGTGCTGCGCGACCCTTTCGCGCCGTAGCTGCGCGTCAAGCCGATCTTTACCATCCTCGCCCTTACATCACGGCGTTCTTCGAGCCGGAGCGCGCCAGGGTGTTCAACGCCGACGCCAAGACCTTGCAGCGCATCGCCGCCGAGATGCAGCGGGTGCTGATCGTCGACGCCCAGCCCGCGGGGGCGAAGCTGCTCTCCGAACTCCTGCGCGACATCTGCCTTTGCCAGATCTGGACGGCCTCGGACGCCCGCCGCGGCCTGGCTCTGGCCGAGCGCACCCAGCCGCACGTCGTCTTCATCGAGCAGTGCGCCGGGGTCAGCGGCGTCGTCTTCACCCGCGACCTCAGGCGCAGCGACTTCGGCTGCCGCAAGGCGCCGGTGGTGCTGATCGCGGCCGAGGCCACGGCCTCGGCGATCCTGGGCGCGCGCGACGCCGGGGTGCACGAGTTCCTGCGCAAGCCCTACACCATCAAGGATCTGATGCGACGGCTGGAGGCGGTGATACTGCGCCCGCGCGACTGGGTGGAGGGCGTCGGCTACGTCGGCCCCGACCGGCGCCGGTTCAATTCCGGCGACTATTCCGGCCCGCTGAAACGCCGCGTCGATCACGCCCAGACGCCCGCCGGCGCACGCATCGTCCAGGCGCTGAAGATCCTCAAGGCGGCGATCGCCGCGATCGAAGCCGATCCGCGCCAGGCGCTGCGGGCGATGCTCGCCCAGGTCGACGAGCTGAGCCGGGCCGCCACGGACCCCAAGCTCGGCGCCGCCGCCTTGGCCCTGGGCCGACGCCTCAGGGGCGCCGACCCGGCGGCGCTGCGGCGCGCCGACCTCGAGCCGCTGATGAGCGAACTCTGGGACTATCTGCCCACCGCCGAGGCCGGGCGTTCCGCGGCGGCTTGAGGCCGCAATCCCGGCTCAGAGCGCCTCGAACAGCAGCGGCGCGCCCCAGAACCGTTCGACGAGGCCATTCTGCAAGCCTGGCCGGCCGGTGGTGAGGAAGCGGCGCGCGCCGCCATCGCCAGGCTCGTATTCGCCATGGCGGGCCAGGTAGCGCTCGATCGCGCTCGCGGTCGCCTGCGGTTGATGGATCAGCGGCGTGCCCGCCGGCAGGGCCGCCCTGTAGAGATCGGCGATGATCTCGTAATGGGTGCAGCCGAGCACGGCCCGGTCCGGCGGCCGGCCGATGCGGCGCGCCAGGGCGGCGACGTGGCGTTCGACCACGAGCGCGAGCGCCTGCGCCGCTTCTCCGGCCTCGATCTGACGCGCCAGCGTCGGGCAGGCCTCGGAGAACACAGCCACGGCGTCGCTGCGCTTGGCGATCTCGATCTCGTAGACCCGGCTCGCGGCCGTCGCCGGCGTCGAGAAGACGCCGAGGATGTCGAGGCGCTCGATCTTGCCGTCGCGCTGCTCCAGCTCATGGCTCCAGGGCACGCCCGTCGCCGCCTCGATGGTCGGCACGATAAGGCCGAGCACGTTGACGGCGCGCCCCAGGGCGCGGCGGCGTTCAGGCAGCCAGGTCTGCTGCAGCCGGCGCAGCGCCACCGCCGCGGCGGTGTTGCAGGCCAGCACGACGAGATCGCAGCCGGCGTCGAACAGGCGCTCGCAGCCGCCGCGGGTCAGCTCGACGATCTCCTCGCCGGAGCGCCCGCCGTAGGGGGTATTGGCCTGGTCGGCGAGGTAGAGAAGGTCGGCCCGCGGCAACCGTTCGACCAGGGCCTTATGGACGGTAAGACCGCCGATCCCCGAATCGAACACCCCGATCGCCATCGCCCGACTTTACCGGGCGCCGCGGCGCCGGTCCATGCGGCGGATGTTCAGAGGGCGCCGGCGCCCCGGTCAGGCATCGACCAGATTGCGCTCGCTGGCGGCCGCGCGCATGGCCTTTTGCAACTTTTCGAAGGCCCTGACCTCGATCTGCCGCACGCGCTCGCGCGAGACGCCGTACTGGGCGGCCAGCTCTTCGAGGGTGGTCGGATCGTCCTTCAGCCGGCGCTCGGTCAGAATGTGGCGCTCGCGATCGGTGAGTTCGGTCATGGCCTCTTCCAGCAGGCCCATGCGGATGGACTTCTCTTCGCTCTCGGCGAGCTGGGTCTCCTGGCTGACGGCCTGATCGTCGGCCAGCCAGTCCTGCCACTCGCTCTCGCCGTCGGAGCGCAGCGGCGCGTTCAGCGAGGCGTCCGGGCCGGCGAGCCGCCGGTTCATCGAGATCACCTCGGCGTCGAGCACGCCGAGCTTGGTGGCGATCTGGCGCACCTGATCGGGGTGCAGGTCGCCCTCCTCCAGCGCGGAGATCTCGCTCTTGGCCTTGCGCAGGTTGAAAAAGAGCTTCTTCTGGGCCGCCGTGGTGCCCATCTTCACCAGCGACCAGGAGCGCAGGATGTATTCCTGGATCGAGGCCCGGATCCACCACATGGCGTAGGTGGCCAGCCGGAAGCCCTTGTCGGGCTCGAACTTCTTGACCGCCTGCATCAGCCCGACGTTGCCCTCGGAAATCACTTCCCCGATCGGCAGGCCGTAGCCGCGGTAGCCCATGGCGATCTTGGCCACCAGCCGCAGGTGGCTGTTGACCAGCCGGTGGGCGGCCTCGAGATCCTGGTGTTCGCGCCAGCTCTTGGCCAGCATGAACTCTTCTTCCTTGGCCAGCATGGGAAATCGGCGGACTTCGGCCAGGTAGCGCGATAGACCGCCTTCCGGCGACATGACGGCGAGAGAAGCGGTGGCAGCCATTTCGGCTTTGATCCCCAACTTTAGATGAACGCCAAACGCGCACGCGTGCGGCAGACCCCTTTGGAACGGGTTAGATAGGCGTTTGTTGCGCCTCTTTGAACCCCACGGGAGGGCGAAGGTTTCTAAACGTGACTCTAGAGCCTCTAACATGTACCACGGGTGAACGGCCCGGCTTTCCCGTGACGCCCGGGCAGTTCAGAGCCGCTCAAGTTCGAGCCGCAACCGCTGCAATTCCGGCGGCGGCGGGCTCTCGAAGCGCATCGCCGCCCCGGTGATCGGGTGGACGAAGCCGAGAACCTGGGCGTGCAGCGCCTGTCTGGATAGACCGGCGGCGCTCAGCGCCGCGCGCACCGCCGGGGCCGGGGCGCCGGATCCATAGCGCGGATCGCCAAGGCAGGGGACGCCGAGGTGCGCCAGATGCACCCGGATCTGGTGCGTCCGCCCGGTCTCCAGGGTGCAGGCGAGGCAGGCGGCGATCGGACGGGCGGGCGGGCCATAGCGGCGGCGAACCTCGTAGTGCGTCACCGCCTCGCGGCCGCCGCGAGGCGTGACCGCCATCTTCTTGCGGTCGTGCGCCGAGCGCCCGATCCGCGCCTGGATGACCCCTCTGGCCGGCGCCGGCGCGCCCCGCGTGAAGGCGAGATAGACCCGCTCCAGGTCGTGGCGCTCGAACAGGGCGGCGAGGCCACGGTGCGCGGCGTCGCTCTTGGCGGCGACCATCACTCCTGAGGTGTCCTTGTCCAGGCGATGCACGATCCCGGGCCGGGCGACGCCGCCGATGCCGGAGAGAGAGGCGCCGCAGTGGGCGATGAGAGCGTTCACCAGCGTGCCGGCTTGGCTGCCGGGCGCGGGATGCGCAGCCATGCCGGCGGGCTTGTCGACGACGATCAGGTGCGCATCCTCGTGAAGGACGCTGAGGCCGATCGGCTCGGGCGCGGGGACGCAAGGCACCGGTGCGGGGACGTCGATGACATAGTGTCCCGGCAGGGGCCTCGCCGAGGCGTCGGCGAGAATCTGGGCGCCGCACCGGACCGCGCCCTGCGCCATCAGCGCCTGGATATGGGCGCGCGACAGCTCGGGCAGAGCGTCGGCGAGGGCGCGGTCGAGCCGGCCGTCGCCGCCGGTGAGTTCGACCCGCAGCGTGCGCGCCTCGATCAAGTCGTTCATGGCCGCTCCCTCAGAGCGCCGTCCTCGATCACCCGATAGAAGCAGGCCGGGAACCCCACGTGGCAGACCCCGCCGTCGCCCTGCGGCGCCACCTTCACCAGGATGGCGTCCTGGTCGCAGTCGATGCGCGCCTCGATCACCTTCTGGCTCTGGCCGCTGGTCTCGCCCTTGCGCCACAGCGCCTGGCGCCGGCGGCTGAAGAACCACACTTCACCCTCTTCCAGCGTGCGCCGCAGCGCTTCGGCGTTCATCCAGCCCAGCATCAGCACCTCGCCGGTCTGGGCGTGCTGCAGGATCGCCGCGACGAGCCCGTCCGCGTCGAACGACGGCGACAGCACCGAGCCGCGCTCGAGCGCGTCGGCGTCGGGGGCGGTGGGGAAGGTGGCCTCGGTCATGGTGTCTCGCCCAGCTTCTCCCGCCAGGAGAACGGCGCGCTAGCCCCGATTGCAGAAGTCGAGGAAGCGCTTCTGCAGATCCTTGTCGGAGCGGAAGACGCCGCAGAACTGGGTCGTGAGGGTGGAGACGTGGCGGTGGTGCACGCCCCTCGTGGTCATGCACTGGTGCTCGGCGTCGATCAGCACGGCGACGCCCGCCGGCTTCAGGCCATCGGTGATGGCGTCGGCGATCTGCTGGGTCAGCGCCTCCTGGGTCTGCAGCCGGTGCGAGAAGATCTCCACCACGCGCGCCAGCTTGGAGATGCCCACCACCTTGTTGGTCGGCATGTAGGCGACGTAGGCCTTGCCGACGAAGGGCGCCATGTGGTGTTCGCAGTGGCTCTCCACCTCGATGTCGCGCAGCATGACGATGTCGTCGTAGCCCTGCACGTCCTCGAAGGTGCGGCCCAGCTCGGAGGCCGGATCGGCGCGATAGCCCGAGAACCACTCGGCGTAGGCGTCGACCACGCGCCTGGGGGTGTCGATCACACCCTCGCGCCTGGGGTCGTCTCCCGCCCAGGCGATCAGGGTGCGCACCGCCGCCATCGCCGCCTCGCGCGAAGGCCTCCTGGCGGCTTCAAGATCGACACCGGCGTGGCCGATGAGGGTTCGGTCGCGACTGAGAGCATCCATGCCGGGGGTTTCGAAGTCTTTCCAGGGCCGAGTTGCGCCGAGGCGACGGCCTCGGAAATGACGCGTGCCACCCTTTCACGGCGATCTCGAAGGGCGCCGGGCGCCCATGGTTTCAGGACCGTCGCGTCTGTATATGGGTCGCGCCCCCCGGCGGGCAACTGTCATCCGGCGTCATTCGACCATGGCCCTTCGCCTGCACGACACCCTGACGCGGCAGAAGCGCGACTTCGTCCCCGGCGATCCGGCGCGGGTGACGATGTATGTCTGCGGACCCACGGTCTACAACTTCGCCCACGTCGGCAACGCCCGCCCGGTGGTCGCCTTCGACGTCCTCTACCGGCTGCTGCGCCGCGCCTACGGCGAGGACCAGGTGCTCTACGCCGCCAACGTCACCGACGTCGACGACAAGATCAACCGCAAGGCCGCCGACGAAGGCGTCGGCATCGAGGTGATCACGGCGCGCTATCTGGACGCCTACCACGCCGACATGTCGCATCTGGGCGTGCTCGCGCCCCGCTTCGAGCCGCGCGCCACCGCCTCGATGGACGCGATCATCGCCATGATCGGGCGTCTGATGCGCAACAACGCCGCCTACGAGGCGGAGGGCCACGTCCTTTTCAACACCGCCGCCTATTCCGGTTACGGCCAGCTCTCCGGCCGCTCGATCGACGAGATGATCGCCGGCGCGCGCGTCGAGGTCGCGCCCTACAAGCTGAACCCGGCCGATTTCGTGCTCTGGAAGCCGGCCCGGCCTGGCGAGCCGCAATGGCCGAGCCCCTTCGGCGCCGGTCGTCCCGGATGGCACATCGAATGCTCGGCGATGATCCAGGAGACCCTGGGCCTGCCCATCGACATCCACGGCGGCGGCAACGACCTCATCTTCCCGCATCACGAGAACGAAATGGCCCAGGGCCTGTGCGCCGACCACGCCGGCGCCTACGCCAACTACTGGCTGCACAACGGCTTCGTGAACTTCGGCGAGGCGAAGATGTCCAAGAGCCTCGGCAACGTCGTCCTGGTCCACGACCTGGTATCGAAGGTTCCCGGCGAGGCGATCCGCTGGGCGCTGCTCTCGGCCCACTACCGGCAGCCGCTGAACTGGACGGGCGAAGTCCTCGAGCAGGCAGTGAAGTCCCTCGACCGGCTCTACGGGGCGCTGCGGCGCGCCGCGGACGTGGCCGAAGCGCCGGGCGAGGCCGATGCGGCGTTCATTGAAGCGCTGCAGGACGACCTCAATACGCCGCGCGCCTACGCCGAACTGTTCTCGCTGGCGCAGCGGCTGGAGACCGCGCGCGGCGCCGCGCGCGCCCAGGCGAAGGCCGACCTGCTGGCCTCGGCGCGCCTGATCGGCTTCCTCCGCGCCGAGCCGCAAGCCTGGTTCCAGGGATCGGCCGATCCAACGCTGAAGCTGCGCATCGAGACGCTCCTCGGCGAGCGCGACGCGGCGCGGGCCGCCAGGGACTGGGATCGCGCCGACCGCATCCGCGGCCAGTTGGCTGCGTTGAACGTGGAGGTGATGGACGGTCCGTCGGGGCCGACCTGGCGCATCAGGGAGAGGGTTTGATGGTCGCGCCATTTGCTGCAGCCCCCGCGAGCCCGGGACCCTGAGATGCCCCTGCCGGTCAAGATCGAACATCGCATCGGCGTTCAGGCGCCGCCGGAGGAGATATGGCGCCTCGTCTGCGACATCCCTGGCTGGCCGCGGTGGAACCCGCTCTACCCCAAGGCGGAAGGCGAACTGCAGTTTGGCCGGATGTTGACCCTCGAGGTCGCCATCCCCGGCGAGCCGCGGCGCACCATCCGGCCGACGGTGGCCGACTGGACGCCCAACGAGCAGATCATCTGGAGGCTCAGCCGGTTCGGCGGCCTCATGCGTTCGACCCGCTTCATCGAGATCGAGAAACTGGCCGACGAGAGCTGCATCTTCTCCAACGGCGAGATCATCGAAGGGACGCTCGTTCGCCTGATCGACCGGCGCACGCGGCGCGCCATCAAGGCGGGCTTCGCCGCCATGGGCGAGGCCGTGCGCGATCGCGCCGAGGCGGCCTTTCGCTCCGCCGAGCCAGCGGCCACATGAGCGGGGCATGATCGACGACCTCTATTCGGCGAAAATCCTCAAGGCGGCGGCCAACATGCCGCGCGCCGGGCGTCTGACCGATCCGGACGGCACGGCCGAGAAGGTCTCCAAGCTTTGC
The DNA here is from genome assembly GCA_035532115.1 of Caulobacteraceae bacterium. GTDB lineage: Bacteria > Pseudomonadota > Alphaproteobacteria > Caulobacterales > Caulobacteraceae > Acaudatibacter. The sequence goes on from DATKRO010000093.1 coordinate 8,692, forward strand.
GGCAGCCGCATCGTCGTCGACGTCAAGCTCCAGGACGGGGCGATCAGTGACTACGCCCAGGACGTCAAGGCGTGCGCTCTCGGCCAGGCCGCGGCGGCGATCATGGGCGAGCACGCCATCGGCGCCTCGCTGGAGGAAATCGACATGGCCCGCGATGCGCTTCGTGCTATGCTGAAGGCGGGCGGACCTGCGCCCGAGGGACGATTTGCCGATCTGGCCATGCTGGCGCCCGTCAAGGACTACCCGCCGCGCCACGCCTCGACGATGCTCGCATTCGAGGCCACGGCCGAGGCGTGCCGGCGCGCCCTCAAGCGCCTGGACGAACGAACTAGCCGCGCCGGCGCAGCTTGATCGGCGAGGCCGCTGGGCGTCATAACCGGCTCCCTCTTCTTGTCTCACTGGCCGGCATGAATCTCTACGCCACCAGCGTCGCTTTCGCGCACCGCGCCTACAAGCTGACGCTTTCGCCCTGGTTCGGGCGCTCGTGCCGGTTCCTTCCGACCTGTTCGGACTACGCCGCCGAGGCCCTGATCAAGCAGGGACCCGTCCGCGGCTCCTGGCTCGCGGCGCGGCGGCTGTGCCGGTGCCAACCCTTCGGCGGCCAGGGATTCGATCCCGTGCCGCCCCGCCCCGCCCGACGGGGCTTCAAGTGTGAGACATGATCGACCTGAAATTCCCCGACGGGACCAGCCGCAGCTTCGAGGATGGCGTGACCGGCAGAGTGGTCGCCGCCTCGATCTCGCCCTCGCTCGAGAAGCGCGCCCTCCTGACCAAGCTCGACGGCCGGCTGTTTGATCTGGACCGGTCGCTGCCGCACGGCGGCGCCGTCGAGATCGTCACGCGCGAGTCGCCCGAGGCGCTCGACACCATCCGTCACGACGCAGCCCACGTGCTCGCCGAGGCGGTGCAGGAACTCTTCCCCGGAACCCAGGTGACCATCGGTCCCAACGTCGAGGACGGCTTCTACTACGACTTCGCCCGCGTCGAGCCGTTCTCCCTCGACGATTTCCCGAAGATCGAGGCGCGCATGCGCGAGATCGTGGCCCGCGACGAGAAGATCAGCCGCGAGGTCTGGGATCGCGCCGAGGCGATCGCGCATTTCAGGAGCATCGGCGAAGCCTACAAGGCCGAGATCGTCGAGGCCATTCCCGGCGCCGAGCCGATCACCGTCTATCGCCAGGGCGCCTGGAAGGACCTGTGCCGCGGGCCGCACCTGCCGTCCACGCGCCACGTCGGATCGGCGTTCAAGCTCACCAAGCTCGCCGGCGCCTACTGGCGCGGCGACCAGAAGAACGCCCAGCTCCAGCGCATCTACGGAACCGCCTGGGCGAGCGACGCGGACCTGAAGGCCTATCTCACGCGCCTCGAGGAAGCCGAGAAGCGCGACCACCGCAAGCTCGGTCAGGCGATGGACCTCTTCCACATCCAGGAAGAGGGAAAAGGCATGATCTTCTGGCACCCCAAGGGCTGGACCCTCTATCGCACTCTGGTCGCCTACATGCGCCGGCGCCTGGAGGCCGCCGGCTATGTCGAGGTGAAGACCCCTCAGATACTCGACCGGTCGCTATGGGAACGGTCCGGCCATTGGGACAAGTTCCATTCCGACATGTTCGTCTGCGAGACCGACGAAGGCGAAACGCTGGCGGTCAAGCCGATGAACTGCCCTGGCCACATCCAGATCTTCAATCACGGGCAACGCAGCTATCGCGAACTGCCGCTGCGCATCGCCGAGTTCGAGGGCTTGCATCGCTACGAGGGCTCAGGCGGCCTGCACGGGCTGCTGCGGGTTCGCCAGCTGGCCCAGGACGACGGCCACGTCTTCTGCCGACCCGATCAGGTCGAGAGCGAGACGCGCGCCTTCCTGGCCCTTTTGAACGGCGTCTACGACGATCTGGGCGTCGAACTCCACGCGGTGAAGCTGGCGCTGCGCCCCGAGCTCCGCGCCGGCTCGGACGAGATGTGGGACATGACCGAGGCGATGCTGGAGCGCGCCGCGCGCGCCGTGGGCCTGAGCTTCGACATCCTTCCGGGCGAGGGCGGCTTCTATGCGCCAAAGCTCGAATTCCACCTCAAGGACGCCATCGGACGCACCTGGCAGTGCGGCACCCTGCAGCTCGACATGGTGATGCCCGAGCGCCTGGACGCCAGCTACATCGGCGAAGACGGTCAGAAGCATCGCCCGGTGATGCTGCACCGAGCCATCTTCGGGTCGATAGAGCGCTTCCTCGGCGTGCTGATCGAGCACTACGCCGGCGCCTTCCCGCTCTGGCTGGCGCCGGTCCAGGTGGTGGTCGCCACCATCACCTCGGACGCCGACGCCTATGCAACCCGCGCGGCAGCGGCGCTGAAGGCGGCGGGCCTGCGCGTCGAGACCGACCTCAGGAACGAGAAGGTCGGCTACAAGGTGCGGGAGCACTCGCTGGCCAAGGTCCCGGTGATCGCCGTCGTCGGCCGCCGCGAGGCCGAGGAAGGCAAGGTGGCGCTGCGTCGCCTGGGCTCCAACGACCAGCAGGTCGCAACCCTGCAGGAGGCCGCTGCGCTGCTCGCCCAGGAGGCGACGCCGCCGGATCTGCGCTGAGCGCTACTGCGTCTCCGCGGCCCGCACCACCACGACGATCCCCTCGGCGATCTTCACCTGCGGCACGGTTTCGGCGGTGAACGGCGCCCACCAGCTCGGCGCGCCGGCCGGGGCGATCTCCAGCAGATCGCCGGCCCCGAAGTTCTGCACCGACTTGACGCGGCCAAGTTCGGCGCCGTCCGGGGCGACCGCCTCGAGGCCGACGAGGTCGGCGAGGTAGAACTCGTCGGCGTCGGGCGCCGGCAGGGCGCTGCGCGCGACGTAGAGTTCGAGCCCCTTCATCGCCTCGGCCGCCTCGCGCGATCCGACCTCGGCGGCGCGCGCGATCAGCGCGCCTTTTTGCGGGCGCCCGGCCGTGAGGGTGAGCGCCGGCGATCCATCCGCGCGTCTCAAGGCGCCGTAGCGGGCCAGCGCGGCCGGATCGTCGCCAAAGGCGGTGATGCGCAGCTCCCCTGCGACGCCGAAGGCGCCGGCCACGCGGCCGACCAGGATCAGGCGTTCCGGGTCCGCGCGCGTCAGCCTTCGCTCTCCGTCGGGGCCTCGCTCGCCTGATCCTCCGCGCCCTCCGCGCCGATCGCATCGACCTCGGCGACCTCGGCGACGGCGCCTTCGCCCTCGGCGGCGGCCTCGGCGGCCGGCGCCGCGGGCTCCTCCGCCGCAGCTTCCGGCGCCGGCTCGGCGCTGGCGAGCGCGGCGCGCTCGGCCCGCGCCGCGGCGCGTTCCTTGGCCTTCTCGTGCGGCGCGCCCTTGGTGGGGTTGACGCCGGCGGTCCGCTCCGCGAGCCCCTGTCCGGCGAGGAACCGCGCCACTCGGTCGGTGGGCTGGGCGCCCTTGGCGAGCCAGCCGCCGATCGCCGCGGCATCGAGGCTGATCCGCTTGGGGTTGTCCTTCTTCAGCAGCGGATTGTAGCTGCCGACCTTCTCGATGAAGCGTCCATCGCGCGGCGAATGGCTGTCGGCGACCACGATGGAATAGTAGGGGCGCTTCTTGGCGCCGCCGCGCGCGAGTCTGATCTTCAGCATGGATGGTCTTTCTTGCGGATTTCAGGATTTCTTGAAAGGGTGGAAGGGCGCGCCGCCCAGACCCGGGAGCCCGCTGGGGCGAGACTCGGCCCCGAGGCCGGGAAGGCTCGCCGGCAACCCGCCCGGCGCGCCAAGCGGGCCTTTGCCGGCGGCCATCGCCTGCAGCTGCTCGGCCCCGCCCAGCAGGCCGGCCATGCGGGCGAAGCCCTTGCCGCCGTCCCTGGCCATGAACTTGAAGGCGTCCTGCATCTGCCGGTGCTGCTTGAGCAGCCGGTTGACCTCGGCCACCTCGACCCCGGCGCCGGCGGCGATGCGGCGCTTGCGCGAGGCCTGGAGGATGTCGGGCTTGCGACGTTCCGCGCGCGTCATCGAACCGATGATGGCGCGCTGGCGCTTGATCGTCCGGTCGCTGATGTTGGCCTCGGCGAGCTGCTTCTTGACCTTCTGCACCCCCGGCAACAGCCCGAGCACCCCTTCCATGCCGCCCATGCGCTCCATCTGGGCGAGCTGATCGGAAAGGTCGTCGAGATCGAAGCGCCCCTTGGCGAGCTTGCGCGCCATCTGCTCGGCCTTGGCCGCGTCGAAATCGGCGGCGGCCTTCTCCACCAGGGCCACGACGTCGCCCTGGCCGAGAATGCGGCCGGCCACGCGCCGGGCGTCGAAGGCGTCGAGCGCCTCGATGCGCTCGCCGGCGCCGAGGAACTTGATCGGCAGGCCGGTGACCTGGCGCATCGAGAGCGCGGCGCCGCCGCGGGCGTCGCCGTCGGTGCGGGTGAGGACGAGCCCCGTCAGCGGCAGGCGTTCGTGAAAGGCCTTGGCGGTTCGCACCGCGTCCTGGCCGGTGAGACTGTCGGCCACCAGCAGCGTCTCGGCGGGCGCGGCGATGCGGGCGATCTCGGCGGCTTCGGCCATCATCGCCTCGTCGAGGGTGGTGCGCCCGGCGGTGTCGAGGAACAGCGCGTCATAGCCGCCGAGCCGGGCGGCCGAGAGGGCGCGGCGAGCGATGTCCGCGGCCGCCTGGCCAGCGACGATCGGCAGGCTCTCCACCCCGGCCTGCCGCGCCAGGATCGCCAGCTGCTCCATGGCGGCCGGCCGGCGCGTGTCCAGCGAGGCGACCATCACCTTCTTGCGCTCGGTCTTGGCCAGGCGCAGGGCGAGCTTGCCGGTCATGGTGGTCTTGCCCGAGCCTTGCAGGCCGACCACCAGGATCACCGTCGGCGGATTGAGCGAGAGCCGCAAGGGCTCGGGCGCCTCGCCGCCCAGCATCTCGATCAGCCCGTCATAGACGATCTTGACCACCTGGTCCGCCGGCTTGACCGAGCGGATCACGGCCTCGCCGGTCGCCGACTCGCGCGCCCTGGCGATGAAGTCGCGCACCACCGGCAGGGCGACGTCGGCCTCGAGAAGGGCGATCCTGACCTCGCGCAAGGCCTCGTCCACGTCCTTCTCGGAAAGCACGCCGCGGCCGGAGAGCCGGTCGAAGACGCCTGACAGCCGCTCGGTGAGGGTGTCGAACATTCAGATCCTCGTCATGCACATGCGCCAGCAGCCCCGTGCGCGATCACGCGGACGGGGATCCTCGCCGCCCTCGTCCCTCGGGAAAGGGGGTCGTGGCGGTGGAGGCGCGGCTGGCGCGGCGCCGGAAGGGCGCGCTTATGCGCCGGATGAGCGCCCGAGGCAACCGGCGCGTCGAGGCAAGTAGGTGATGCCCTGGCCCAGTGATAGTAACCCCAAAATGAACCAGGAACGCACGCACGAACTGCATCGGTTGCTGCGCGCCTACGCCGCCGGCGCGCTGAGCTGGCATGAGCTGCAGCAGCGCGGCTTCAGCGATTACGTGCAGGTGCTCGCAGGACTCGGCGAGCTTGGCCTGCGGCCGCCGATCGCAGCGATGGCCGGCCCCAATGTCGAGGCGCGGTTGCGTGGCCGGGCGTTGCTCCGGCGCCTGCTCCGCGAACGGCCGAGTTCATGACCAGGATTTACAGCCTCCTCGTTACGGACACCTCGCCGCTCTTCACCTTGGTTCTCGCGGACGAACTCGACGTGCTGCTTCGACCGGACCTGCCCGTCACCATCCCGGACGCCGTCTACATAGAAGCGATCCGCGTCCGCGGCGCCCCGGGCGCCGATCGCATCGTCGAATGGATCAACGCCCACCTCGATCGCGTGCGCATCGTGCCCACCGGGATCGGCATCGACCAGCAACGCCGGCTCGAGGAGGGCCGAACCACGCGCGGCCTGGGAGAGCAGGCGGCCATGGAAGCGCTCGATCGGTTCCTGCTGGATAATTCCAAGACCGAGGCTCTGCTGCTGTTCGAGGACGCGGATATCGCGAGGCGACGCGCCGTGGTCGATGAACGTGTCGGCCTGCTCAGCACTGGCGATTTCCTGTGCGAGCTGGAAGAAGCCGGCCTGATCCAGTCCGCCGACCGCATTCTCGACCGGGCGGCCGAGCGCGGCCGAAATGTCGAACGCCAACGCCTGCAGGCGAGCGACGATGGGCCTCGCTCGCGCCTGAGAGCACAGTTGCAGCGGGGTCGCGATGACCGCGACCGGGAGACGTGACGGCCGGCGGCGCGAGAACAAGGGATCGATCCCCCACGCGCAGGCCGCCTATCCCCTCAGCTCCAGTCCGTTCCCCTCCGGGTCTTTCAGATAGACTGAGATCCCGAAGCCGCCTGCGCCATAGCGACGCCCGCTCTCGCCGACCGTGACGCCGTGGGCCTCGAGGTGGGCGACGACCCGGCCAAGCTCGAAGTCCTCGACGTTGAGGCAGAAATGGTCGAGGTTGCGCCCGCCCGCGCCAGGCGCTGCGCCGCCCTCGCGGCCGAGCGGACCGTCGGCGGCGACGAGGTCGATGAGCTGGGCGCCGGCGCGCAGCTGGACGAGACCGATCTGTTCGGATCGGCGTTCGGGCGCAAGGCCGAGCACCTCAGTGTAGAAGCGCGTCATCGCCTCCAGATCGCGAACCCTCAGGACGAGATGGTCGAGGCTCCTGATGGCGAGGCCCATGGCCGGTGCGCGCCGGTCAGGAAACGCTGGCCGGCGCGAACCCGCGGTCGCGCATCAGCGGCTCGATCGTCGCGTCGCGGCCGCGGAAGCCGCGGAACGCCTCGCCCGGGTCGAGGGTGTTGCCGACGCTGAGAATCTGCCTTCGCAGCCGCGCCGCCGTGGGTTTGTCGTAGAATCCGCCGGGCGCCGCCGCGAAGGCTTCGGCGGCGTCGGCGGTCAGGGTGTCGGCCCAGATGTAGTTGTAGTAGCCGGCCGCATAGCTCTCGGAGGCGAACATGTGGGAGAAGGCCGCGAGCGGGTGGCGCAGCGTGATCTCGGCGGGCATGCCGAGCTCGGCCAGCACCTGGCGCTCGAACGCCGCCAGGTCGCTCGCCTCGCCCGCCGCCAGATGCGCCTTCAGGTCGGCGATGGCGTTGGCGAGGTATTCGGTGGTCTCGAAGCCTTGCCGGAAGGTCTGGGCGCGCAGGATCTTGTCCACCAGAGCCGCCGGCATGGCCTCGCCGGTCTGGCAGTGCACGGCGAAGCGGGCCAGCAGCTCGCGGGTCGGCAGCCAGTGTTCGAAGAGCTGGCTGGGCAGCTCGACGAAATCGCGCAGCACTGCCGTGCCCGCCAGCGACGGGTAGGCGACATCCGAATTGAGCCCGTGCAGCCCGTGCCCGAATTCGTGGAACAGGGTCACCGCGTCGGTCCAGGAGATCAGCACCGGCTCGCCGGGGCCGGCCTTGATGTAGTTCTCGTTGTTGGAGACGATCGGCGTCACGGCGACGCCGCCGAGGCGCTGCTGGGTGCGGTATTCGCTCATCCAGGCGCCGGAGTTCTTCCCCGGCCGCGCGAAGAAGTCGAAGTACCAGAGGCCGACCTGGGCGCCGCCGCGCCGCGCTTCATAGACCACCACGTCCGGGTGATAGACCGGCAGGTCGTGGACCTGGACGAATTCCAGGTCGAAGAGTTCGCCGGCGGCCCAGAACATCGCCTCCACCATCCTGGAGAGCTGCAGATAGGGCTTCACCTCGGCTTCGTCGTAGTCGTACTTCGCCTTGCGCACCTTCTCGGCGTAGTAGCGGTAATCCGAGGGCGCGATCTGCGCATTCGCGCCTTCGGCGGCGGCGATGTTCGCCATCTCGGCCACCTCTTCGCGCACCCTGACCGTGGCCGGACCCCAGATGGCGGTGAGCAGCTTCAGCGCCGCATCGGGGGTCTTGGACATCTGCCCGTCGGCGACCCAGTGGGCGAAGCTCGGGTGACCGAGCAGGCTCGCCTTCTCGGCGCGCAGCTTCAGGATCTCGGACATCACCTCGGCGTTGTCGTGCGCGCCGCCGCCGGCGCCGCGGCGGCGCCACAGCCGCAGCGCCTTCTCGCGCAGATCGGGCCGCTTCGCGTAGGTGAGGAAGGGGTCCATGGCCGAGCGGGTGTTGGCGATGGCCCACTTGCCCTCCAGCCCGCGCGCGCGGGCCGCCTCGGCCGCCGCCTGGCGCTGCTCCTGCGGCAGTCCCTCCAGATCGGCTTCGCGTTCCAGCACCAGGGCCTCGCCCTCCTCGTCGGCGAGCACGTTCTGGCTGAAGCGGGTCTGCAGGCTGGCCAGGGCCTGGTTGATCTGGGCCAGGCGCGCCTTGGCGCCGTCGGCCAGAGCCGCGCCCTGGCGCACGAAACGGTCGCAGACGACCTGGGCCAGGCGTTGCTGCTCGGGCGTCAGCCCTGAACCCTCGCGCGCCTCGTGCACGGCGCGGATGCGCGCGAACAGAGCCCCGTTCTGGGTGATCTCGTCGCGCAGGGCCGCGAGCTTCGGCGCGGCGTCCGCCTGCACCTGGCGCATCGCCGCATCGTTCATGGTCGAGGTATAGATGCCGAGGAGCCGGGTGGCGCGGGTCAGGGCCGGTCCGGAGGCCTCCAGCGCCTCCAGGGTGTTGGCGAAGCTGGGCGGCCGGGGATCGGCGGCGATCGCCGCCACCTCGGCGCGCTTCTGCGCCATCGCCGCCTCCAGCGCCGGCGCGAAGTGCTCGGCCCGGATCAGGTCGAACGGCGGCGCGGCGCCGTGCGGGCCGGTCCAGGGTGCGAGGACGGGGTTGTCGGTCTGGCTCAAAGGACGCTCCTCGGCGGCGGCGCGTCCGGCTTAGGACTGCGGCGGCCTCGTTGCAAACCCACATCGCAGGCCGCATGGCCGGTGCGGGCGCACGCGTGAGCGGTCTCGATCGATGCTGGCGATTGCATCGAGCGGTCCTATATCGGCTGGATGTTGCCGACCTTGCGCCAGCTGCAGTACCTGAAGCTCCTGGCCGAGCACCGCTCGTTCAGCCGCGCCGCGGAAGCCGCCCACGTGACCCAGCCGACGCTCTCGGCCGGAGTGCAGGAGCTGGAACGGATCCTCGGCGCTCCGATGGTCGACCGCGGCCGTGCGGGCGTCATCCTCACCGCCGCGGGCGAGGCGGCCGTGGCGCGGGCGAGCGCCATTCTGACCCAGGCCGAGGACCTGATGCAGGCGACGCGCAGCGCCGGCCAGCCGCTCAGCGGCCGTTTCCGCCTGGGCGTCATTCCCACGATCGCGCCGTTTCTGCTGCCCAGGGCGCTGCCGGCCCTGCGGCGCCGGTTTCCGCAGCTGCGGCTCTATCTGCGCGAGGACCTGACCAGCCGGCTCTTCGTCGCGCTCAAGGCTGGCGCCCTGGACGCGGCCCTGGTGGCGCTTCCCTACGACACCACCGGGCTCGACTGCGCCCTCGTGGAGGAGGACGAACTCATGGCGGCGTTCCCGGCGGATCATCCGCTCTGCGCCGAGACGCGCGTACCGCCGGAGAAGCTCGAGACCGCCGGTCTGATCCTGCTGGAGGACGGCCACTGCCTGCGCGAGCACGCCCTCGCCGCCTGCGGACTGGGGTCGCCGCGCCCGCACGACGAGGGGAGCTTCGCCGCCACCTCGCTGCCGACCCTGGTGCAGATGGTGGGCTCGGGGCTCGGCGTCTCCTTCCTGCCGGCCATGGCGGTCGCGGCCGGTCTCGCCGACCCAGCCTTCGTGAGCGTGCGCCCGCTCGCGACCGAGCACGCCGCGCGCCAGATCGTCGTCGCCTGGCGTCGCGGCTCGAGCCGCGCGGCGGAAGGGGCGTTGCTGGCGCAGGTGCTGCAAGCCGCGCCATGAGGTGACAGCAGCGCGGGCGCAGGTTATCGGCGGTTCTGCGCGGCATGGCTCGACCACCGCCTTCAGCGCAGTCGGCGGCAGGTGAGCGGGGGGCGGGTCGCCATGGTGATCCTCGATGAGCTGAAGGCGCTGAACCGGGTGCAGCGGGCGGCGTTCACGGCCGCCCTGCTCGGCTGGGCGCTGGACGCCTTCGACTTCTTCCTGCTGACCTTCGTGCTGAAGGACATCGCCGCCGACTTCAAGGCGCAGGTCTCCGCGGTGAGCCTCGCGCTCACCCTGACGCTTGCCGCCCGCCCGGTGGGCGCCCTGGTGTTCGGGCGGCTCGCGGATCGGTTCGGGCGCCGGCCGGTGCTGATGATCGACGTCGGCCTCTACGCCATCCTCGCGCTCGCCTCGGCGTTCTCGCCCAACCTCGCGACCCTGCTGGTGCTGCGTTGCCTCTTCGGCTTCGCCATGGGCGGCGAGTGGGGCATCGGCGCCTCCCTGGCGCTGGAAACGATCCCGGCCCGCAGCCGCGGCGTCGTCTCCGGCATCCTGCAGGAAGGCTATCCGATGGGCTATTTCCTCGCCGCCATCGCCAATCTGTTTCTGCCGCAGCTCGGCTGGCGCGGGCTGGTGGGCCTGGGCGCGATCCCGGCGCTGCTGATCCTCTACATCCGCCGCCACGTCCCGGAGTCCCCGGCCTGGGAAGCGGCGCGCGACGCGGCGAAGGCCGCCGGCGGCAGGGCGCCTCGGACGACGTTCATCGCGGCGATGAGGGGGCGCTGGCGGCTCTTCGCCTATGTCGTCGTGCTGATGACCTGCTTCAACTTCTTCAGCCACGGCACCCAGGACCTCTATCCGACCTTCCTGGCCGTGCAGCACCATTTCGGCCCGGGTCTCGTCACCGTCCTCACCATCGCCCTCAACCTCGGCGCCATCGTCGGCGGACTGATCTTCGGCGGTCTGTCGGAGCGGATCGGACGGCGCCGGGCGATCGTGCTGGCGGCGCTCCTGGCGTTGCCGCTGATTCCGCTCTGGGCGTTCTCGGCGAGCCCGCTGCTGCTCGGCGCCGGCGCCTTCCTGATCCAGGTGGCCGTGCAGGGCGCCTGGGGAGTCGTGCCCGCCCACCTCAACGAGCTCTCGCCGCCGGCCGTGCGCGGCGCCTTCCCGGGCTTCGCCTATCAGCTCGGCAATCTCTTCGCCGCCGGCAACGCCTATCTCCAGGCCCGCATCGCCGAGAGCCACCATAATGACTATGGCCTGGCGCTCGCCCTCGTCTGCGGCGTCGTCGCCCTCGTGCTCGCCCTCGTCACCTGGCTGGGACCGGAAGCCAAGGGCGTGTCGCTCGGCGCCGGGGCCCCTGCCCCCGGCATGGCCCCTCACCCGGTCGAGCGCTGACGCGCTCGCTCGCCCTCTCCCCGCGGCGCGGGGCGAGGGCTACCCAGCATCCGTAGCCCTCTCCCCTTTGGGGAGAGGTCGGCCGCCGCCAGGCGGACGGGTGAGAGACCAGGTGCGCCACGGCGAGCCGCGGCGCGCCGCGGCGCGCCAAGCTGCGCCGTTCCGCCGCGAGGGTCGCACCCGGACAGGCAAGGCTTGTGGTGATAATGAGGCGTCTCGCGCGGCGAACGGGTTCGCGCGGAACAACCCGCGCGGCCCTGCTCGCGCGGAGCGTGGCGCCCGGTCGGCTGGTGCACGTCGGCCGGGCCCGCGCGGGGCGCGCCCTTAACGCAGATCGCGCGATCGCGCGGGCGTTGGAGTTCGCCCGCTTGCACCATCGCGGCCAGCTCAATCCGGGCTGATCGCCGCGCCTTGCAGGGCGGGCTGGTCGAGCGGTGCGCGGAACGCCCAGAACTTGGCGATCAGGAAGGTCGCGGCGGGCACGATCAGCACCACCGGCACGAGGGCGAGCCAGAGCGGCCAGCCGAAGCGGTGGGCGCAGACATCGATCAGGCCGAGGTTGACGGCCAGGCCCGCCAGCGAGACCGCGGCGAACCTGGCGAACTGCGGCCCGTGCAGGAGGGGGCGGCGGAAGGTGAAGCGGCTGTTGCCGGCATAGGAGATCCCGACGGCGCTGAGATAGCCGACGAAGCCGGCCCAGAGCACGCCTGCGCCGAGGCAGCGCTGGGCCGCCAGCGCCGCCAGGTAGTTGACCAGCGTCGCCGCCACGCCGACGAGCACGAAAAGCGGAATCTCACGGGCGATGAGCTTCATGCGGGCTTTCTTGCGATGAGGAGGATCGAGACCCCGAACGGCAGGGCGGCGCGGCTCAGCCAGAAGCGCTCGGCGCCGAAGATCGCCGCCAGCAGCGCGTTCAACCTCGGGGCCGGCGCGGCGTCGTCGTCCGCGGCCGACGATCCGGTGGCGAGCTTGGCGAGCCGGATCGCGGCGATCGCCGGAAACAGCGCCGCATTGAAGTGGCTCGCCTTGACGACGGCGAGGCCCGCCGCCTGGAACAGCCGCCTGTAGGGCGCCATGCGGTAGCGGCGCCTGTGGTGGTGCAGTTCGTCGTGGCGGCTCCACATCCACGGCTGGGCGGGGACCGTGGTGGCCAGGAAGCCTCCGGGCCGGGCCAGAGCCGCCAGCGCCGCCACCGCGGCGGCGTCTTCGTCCACGTGCTCGATGACGTCGAAGGCGCACACCAGATCGAATGTCTCGGGCTCGAAGGGCAGGTCCGCGGGCAGCAGGCCGCCCTCGATGCGGACGCCCGACCGCTGCGCCGCATAGGCGCGGGTCTCGGCGTCCGGCTCCAGGCCGACCACCTCTCCGAACGCCGCCAGCATGGCGAGGTTGCCGCCCGGCCCGCAGCCGGCCTCCAGGATCCTGGCGCCCCGCGGCAGCGGCAGCGCGCCGATCTGGCTCGAGAGGATCTCGCGCCGGGCACTGAACCACCAGTGGTCGGCCTCGAGCGCGCGCATGCGGTCATAGACCTGACGCTCCATCAGTCGAACCCCAGGCGGGCGCGAACGATGTAGATCGGCCGACCTTTGACCTCCTGGTAGAGCCGTCCGACATATTCGCCGAGGACGCCGAAGGCGATCATCTGCACGGCGAAGCCCAGCAGGATCACCACCATCAGCGAGGCGTAGCCGGGGACTTGGCGGCCGCGCACCAGCACCATCACGATGAGGCCGAGCGCGGCGAGCACGGCCAGCAGCGCGCCGGCGAGGCCAACCCCGGTCCAGATGCGCAAGGGCGCGGTGGAGAACGAGGTGATCCCGTCCGTGGCGAACCGCAGCAGCCGCAGATAGCCGAACGAGCTGGTGCCGGCGAGGCGGCGTGGGCGCACGTAGGGGACGCCGATCTGGCGAAAGCCCACCCAGGCGAACAAGCCCTTCATGAAGCGGTTGCGCTCGGGCAGCAGCTTCAGCGCCTCCACCACCGCCCGGTCCATCAGGCGAAAGTCGCCGGCGCTCTCGGGGATGGCGAGGTCGGAGACCCTGTTGAAGAAGTTGTAGAACAGCCGCGCCGAGGAGCGCTTCAGCGCCGTGTCGCTGCTGCGATCGGCCCTCGCGCCATAGACGACGTCGTAGCCCCGCTCCCACAGGCGCACGAACTCGGCGATCAGTTCGGGCGGGTCCTGCAGGTCGGCGTCGATGGGCACGACCATGTCGCCGCTCGCCGCGTCGATGCCGGCGGTGAGCGCCGCCTCCTTGCCGAAATTTCGCGCCAGGGCGACGACCTTCACGCGCGCATCGCGCCCCGCCCGCAGGGCGAGCGCCGCCAGGGTGGCGTCGCGGCTGCCGTCGTCGACGCAGACGATCTCGAGGTCGACGCCCAGATCCGCCGTCGCCGCTTCGATGCGCGCGAAGAAGCCGTCGAGCACCGGCGCCTCGTCGTGCATCGGCGCGACGATCGAAAGCCGCTTGCCCGCCCGGCTTCGCGCGACCAGCCCTGCCACCTGATCGACGCTCTGGTTGGTGGCTTGTTCGCTCAGACGCGCCGCTCCTCGCCTCGTTCCGAGCATCAGACCTATTTGGTTAAGGGACTGCGCCGCAAGAGCAGCGATGCGAGGGCGGCGCCACGCCCCCTTGACTGCGCCCGCCGCGCGGCGTCGAGAGCGATCTGCACAAGGAGAGGCTCGCCCATCCTCATCTCCGACGCCTTCAACCCGCGCTTCGCCCAGGCCGCCCGCCGGCGCGTCGGCCTCGACTTCGCGGTCGCCGCGGTCGCCGCGGTGACGCTGATGGCGGTCGCCGCCTTCTCCGCGCACGTCTTCATCGACGGCGACACCAACTGGCACGTCGCGGCGGGGCGCTGGATCCTGGCGCATCGGCTGGTGCCGCACACCGATCCGTTTTCCTACACCTTCGCCGGCAAGCCCTGGCTGGCGCACGAATGGCTGTCAGAGGTGCTGATGGCGCTGGCCTGGCTGGCGCTGGGCTGGAGCGGGGTGGTGCTGCTGACGGGCGTGGCCGCCGGCGCCGCCTACGCGATGATCGCCGCCGAGCTGCGGCTCTGGCTCGCGCCTCCCGGCCAGGTGGTCGGCCTGGCCCTCAGCTTCGCCTGCCTCGCGCCCTTCCTCTACGCGCGCCCGCACATCCTGGCCCTGCCGTTGCTGGTCTTCTGGACCCGCGGCCTCCTGGCGGCGCGGCGCGGCGGGCGCGCCCCGCCGCTGGCGCTGGCGCCGCTGATGCTGGTCTGGGCCAACCTGCACGCCAGCTTCATCCTCGGCCTCGGCCTCGTCGGCCCTTTCGCGCTCGAAGCCCTGGTCGAGGCCAAGGACCGGCGCCGCGCGCTGGCGCACTGGGCGACCTTCGGCGTCGCCGCGCTCGGCTTTTCTCTGGCGACCCCCAACAGCTACCAGGGCCTGATCTTCCCGTTCCGGGTGCTGCAGATGACCATCCTGCCCAGCATCCTGGAGTGGCGCGCGGCCAACTTCCAGCAGCTGACGCCGTTCGAGGGGGTGCTGCTGACCACCCTCTTCCTCGGCCTGTGGCGCGGCCTCAAGGTTCCGCCGCTGCGCCTGGCCATCGTCGTCCTGCTCACCCACATGGCCTTGCAGCACGTCCGCCAGCAGGCGGTGCTCGCCGCCGTCGCCCCGCTGCTCCTTGCCGAGCCGTTCGGACGGGCGCTGCGCGGCGCCGACGCCTGGCGGCTCGCGCCGGCGCTGTCATGGCCGGACCTGCGGCGCTGGCTGCCGATCCCGATGGCCCTGGCGGTGCTCGCCGTCGCCGCGGTCGCCGGCGCTCGCCTGGCGAGCCCGGTGGTGCGCCGCGACAACGTCAACGTGCCGGTGAGCGCGATGGCGCACGTGCCTGCGGCGATCGCACGCCTCCCGGTCTTCAACGAGTACGCCTTCGGCGGCTATCTGATCTTCAAGGGCGTCAGGCCCTACATCGACGGCCGCGCCGACATGTACGGAGACGCCTTCGTGCGCGAGTACCTGGCGGTCACCACCGGCGCCGAACCGGACGTCGATCGCCAGTTCCAGCGCTGGGGCGTGCGCTGGACCATCCTTTCGCCCCGCGACAGGCTGGTAAGCCTCTTGGAAAAGTCGCCCAACTGGCGACGCCTCTATGCCGATCCGTTCGCGGTGGTGGACGTCGCCGTCGGCCCGACCTCGGCGGTGGCGGCGCCGGCGTCGCCGACCCGAGCCGCCGTTCAGAAGTAGCGTTCGCGCAGCTCGCGCTTGAGGATTTTACCGGTCGCCGTCCTCGGCAGCTCGCCCTCGGTGAGCCGGATGGCCGTGGGGATCTTGAAACGGGCGAGACGGCCGGAGAGGCTCTCGCGGATCTCGTCGGCGATGCGGTCGGCGAGATCGGCGGCCCCGACCTGGATCACCGCGGCGACCTCCTCGCCATAGTCGCGGTGCGCCAGCCCGACGACGGCGGCGTCGCGCACCCGTGGATGTTCGAGCAGCACCGCCTCGACCTCGGCGCAATAGACGTTCTCGCCGCCGCGGATGATGACGTCCTTCATCCGGTCGACGACGTAATAGAGGCCCTCGGCGTCGCGCAGGCCAAGATCGCCGGTCCGGAACCAGCCGCCGCCGAAGGCGGCCTCGGTCGCCGCCGGATTGTTCCAATAGCCAGGGATCACGTTGGGGCCGCGGATCCAGATCTCGCCGATCTCGCCCTCGGCCACGTCGGCGCCGGCTTCGTCGACGACGCGCGCGTCGGCCGTCGGAACCGGGCGGCCGACGCTGTCGGGATGGGCGAGGTAATCGGCGCCGCCGTTGGTGATGACGGCGCTGGTGGTCTCCGTGAGCCCATAGCCGTTGCCGGGCGAGGCCCTGGTCTGGAACTGCTCGCCGATGCGGCGGATCAGGTCCGGCGGCACCGGCGCGCCGCCCGAGGCGACGCCGACCAGCGAGTCCATGGCCGCGCCCGCCCCCCGCGCCGTCTCCAGCAGCTGTCGCACCACGATCGGCACGCCGGCGACGCTGGAAAGCCGATGCGTCTCGACCAGGCGGACCGCCTCGTGCGGCGCCCACTTGTACATCAGCGCCAGTTTCATCCCCAGCGCCGCGCCGATGTAGAGGCCGCTGAGACCGCCGATATGGAAGAAGGGAAAGGTCTGCAGGGCGCCCGGCTGAGGCGCGTCCGCCCCGGCGGCCGGGTCGGCGGCGGGCAGACCGGCCGCGACGCGCGCCAGGGCGCCGCCGAGCAGCGAGTTCATCAGGTTGGTGACGTGGTTGCGATGCGTCGCCATCGCGCCCTTCGGATTGCCGGTGGTGCCCGAGGTGTAGAGGATGGTCGCCAGGTCCGAGGGCCCCACCTGCGCGTCCGGGAGCGTCTGGGCGGGCGCGGCCACGGCGTCGGCGAAATCCGCGCCGCCCTCGCCGGCGCCGCCGCGCCGCGCCACCAGCAGCGCTTTCAGATCCAGCTCCGCGATCAGCGGCCGCAGGCGCTCCAGCCGCTCGCCGTCGATGAGCAGCGCGGCCGCGCCGGAATCCTTCAGCGCATAGGCCGTCTCGGGCGCGGTCCACCAGGCGTTCAGGGCCACGGCCACCGCGCCGATGGCGTGGCAGGCCCACCAGCTGACGCTCCACTCGGGATAGTTGCGCATGCCGATGGCGACGCGATCGCCCTTGCCGATGCCGGCGTCCGAGAGATGGCGCGCCAGGGCGGCCACCTGGCCGAAGTGCGCCGCGTAGGTCAGCGTCTCGTCCTCGTAGATCAGGAACGGACGCTCGCCATGCTGGCGCGTGGCGATCAGCACCTCGCGCAGCGAGGCGGGCGCGTTGCGATAGATGCGGATCGCAAAGCCCTGCGTCTCGTCGACCGCCAGCTCGAACGGGCCGGAAGCGGTGAGGCTGGCGATCATCTCTTCGCGCGAAGGCATGTCTCTCACTCTCCGTCCTGGGCCGAGCCGGCTGAATATCCAGAATCGGTTATAGTTTGCCCGCGTCGGCCGCAACAGGCGCCAGGTGCGCCACGCCCGCTTCGCCCAGAAAGTCCGCGACCGCCGGCGCCGCCGCCTGGACAGTAATTATAACTCGATATAACGATGTGCGGCGAGACGCCCTCGGGCGGGCGTCCGGACACGAAGGATCGCGCACGAGCGCGGCGCGACGGGGAGGGATACATGCAGACGGTTCGCCGCAATCTGGCCCTTTGCGGGGCCTCGGGCTTATTGCTGGCCGCGGCCGCGGGGCCGCTCTGGGCCGCTCCGGCCGGTCAGTCCGCCGCGCCCGCGCCCAGCGCCACGGTGCAGGGCATCGTGGTCACCGCCGAGAAGCGCGAAGAGAACATCAACAACGTCGGCATGTCGGTGCAGGCGGCGTCCGGCCAGCAGCTGGTCAGGCTGGGCATCACCGACACCTCCCAGCTGGTCAAGATCATCCCCGGCTTCAACTATTCGCCGTCGTTCTACGGCACGCCGATCTACAGCATCCGCGGCATCGGCTTTCTCGACACCTCGCTGGCCGCCAGCCCGACGGTGAGCGTCTACGTCGACCAGATGCCGCTGCCCTATTCGATCCTGACCACCGGCACGACGCTCGATCTGCAGCGCGTGGAGGTGCTGAAGGGTCCTCAGGGCACGCTCTTCGGCGAGAACGCCACCGGCGGGGCGATCAACTACATCGCCAACAAGCCCACCGACACCTTCAAGGCCGGCGTCGACGCCAGCTACGGGCGGTTCAATACCGTCGACCTCCAGGGCTTCGTCAGCGGCCCCATCGCCAAGGGCCTCGACGCCCGTATCGCCTTGCATACCGCCCAGAGCGGCGACTGGCAGCAGAGCTACACCCACCCGGCGAGCTGGGGCGCGCAGAACCTGATCAACGGGCGCGCCGCGGTGCTGTGGAAGCCGACGGACAACTTCCGGGCGCTGCTGACGGTGAGTTCGTTCCTGGACAGGTCCGACACACAGATGCCGCAGATGTTCGGGGTCGCCGTGCTCAGCCCGGTGAGCGGTCTCGACCCGAGAATCTTCAGCTATCCGCGCGCGCCGCACAACGACCGCGCCGCCGACTGGAGCGCCTGCGTCAACGACTCGCCCTTCGATCCGCCCTTCGACACCACCCCGATCGGGGCCACCAAGCCCACGACCAGCACCGCGTGCATTCCGGCGCGCAACGACAACACCTTCTGGGACGCCTCGCTGAGGATGGACTACGACCTGCCGCACCAGATGGTGCTGACGTCGCTGAGTTCCTACGAGAACTTCCACCGCCATGCGGCGATCGAGGGCGACGGCACCATCTACCAGGACTACGAGTCGCTCCAGCTCGGCCACATCATCTCGACCTACCAGGAGCTGCGCCTGGCCGGGAAGTTCGCCGGCCGCGGCAGCTGGATCGTCGGCGGCAACTACGAGCTGGACCGCACCTGGGACAATTTCCTGCAGACCTACGGCGGCTCCACGGCCAATCCCACCGCCATTCCGGGCGCATCCCTGTGCGCCATCCCGGGCTTTTGCACCGGCGTGCCTCTGGCCGGCGTGCCGCTCTTCTATCTGACTACGCTGGGGCCGACGCGGCCGGTGGATCGGCAGCGGACCACCGTCTGGGCCGGGTTCGGCGACGTCGAATACCCGATCACCGAGGCGCTGACGCTCGAAGGCGGGGTTCGCTTCACCCAGACCGACAAGAACTTCCACGGCTGCGGCAATGACGGCGGCGACGGCACCTGGGCGGCGGTCTCGCAGCAGATCCAGGATCTGCTCGAGGTCCTCAACGGCGCGATCACGCCGGCCCAGTACCTCCAGCCCGGCCTCGCGCCCGGCGGCAACGGCATCAACGTCGGCCCCGGCGGCTGCGGAACGACCGGACCTGGCCCCAGCTTCCATCCGCAGCCGTTCGATTCCAAGCTCAATGAGAACAACGTCTCCTGGCGCGCCGGCGTCAACTGGAAGCCGGCCGTCGACACCCTGCTCTACGCCAACGTCAGCCAGGGATGGAAATCGGGGAGTTTCCCCACGGTGGCGACCTCGGCCTACACCCAGCTTCGCCCGGCGGTGCAGGAGGGTCTGCTGGCCTACGAAGTCGGCTTCAAGGCGGGACTGCTGCGGCGGACGCTGCAGCTCAACGGCGCCCTCTTCTATTACGACTACAAGAACAAGCAGATCCTGGGCGCGGTCATCGATCCGGTGTTCGGCCCGCTGCCGGCGCTGGTGAACGTGCCCAATTCGCACGTGGCCGGCTTCGAGCTCTCGGCCAACTGGCTGCCGATGCGGGGCCTCACCATCTCGCCGGGCGTCAGCTACACCCAGAGCCGCGTCGACACCTGCGCGCCGACCATCCCCGAGTGCGCGGCGCTGCCGGCGGGCGGCAGCGCGCCGGCGGCCATCCCCGCCGGCCACTATCACAACTTCGACCCCTTCAGTCAGAACGTCGATCTGACCGGCGAACCGTTCCCGGCCGACCCGCAGTGGCAGGCGGACGTCGACGCCGAATACGACTGGCCGCTCACCGACGCCCTCACCGCCTTCGTCGGCGCCAACGTCAACTATCAGAGCGACACCAACGGCTTCTTCTACAACCGCGCCCCGTTTCCGGCCCAGAACGCCCAGCCGCCGCACATCCTCGACATTCCCTCCCACACCCTGCTCGACCTGAGGGCCGGCGTGGAGAGCGGCGCCTGGCGCTTCCAGGTCTGGGGCCGCAACGTGACCAACACCTACTACTGGACGACGGCGGCGCACGTGAACGACGTGCTGGTGCGCTATACCGGCATGCCGGTCATCTACGGCGTCACCGTGAGCTACCGCTACCACTGAGGCAGACCGGCGCCGGCCGGGCGGCGCGGCTCATTCGCCGGCGGGGTCCTGGCGCGCCATGCGCGCCGGGCGCGGCCGCTTCGCCTGGAGTTGCTCGAGCCGCTGCTGGCCCTCGAGGATGCGCGCGTGCAGCGGGCCGCGCCATTCCGCCGCGCAGGCGCCCTTCAGCACCAGGGCGTAGCCGTGCCGTGCCGCCGGCGCGACGGCGTCGACGGCGAGGATGCCCACCACCCAGTCGAGCATGATGCTGCGGAAGATGTGGTCGAGCTGGCGCTGCAGCCATTCCTGGTTGACGTCGGCGGTGAGCGCCCCCGCCTCGACCGCCGCGGCGATCAGGCCGCGCCAGAAGGCGTCGCGCTTCGGATTCCACAAGGTGGCGCGCAGATCGTCGGAGGTGTCGAACACCGCCGCCCACATGGTCTTGTAGAAGGCCGGATCGGCCAGATAGATCTCGATCTGGATGTCGATGGCCAGGAAGATGCGCTCCAGCGGATCGGTGGCGCGCAGGTGCGAGAAGCGATCATGGAAATCGCGCACGTCCTGCAGCACGGCCAGGACGATGGCGCGCTTGGAACCGAAAAGGTTGTACGGCGTGGCGAGGCTGACCCCCGCCCGCGCCGCCAGGACGCGCATGGAAAGCCCCGCATTGCCGGTCTCGCGGATCAGTTCGCGGGCGGCGCGGATGATGCGCTGGCGCCGCTCGGCCTTGCCCGCCTCGCGCCGCCCCAGCGGCGGCGCCGGCCCGGCCTGGCGATCGGCGATCTTCGGCGCGCTCTTCAAACTCACTGCCGGTCTCCGCACTCGGCTGCCGCCGCGCCGCTCCCGGTGCGACGCGCAAGCTGCCCCGACCGGTTCAATGCGATCCCTGTCGCGGGAAATCCACCCCCGCGCCCGAAATGCGCCGGCGCCGGGCGTGCGCCCGGCCTGCATCCTCGCCCCCAATGAGGGCTCGCCATCGCCCGCCGCCCTTGACCGGCGCCGCGATTGTTATAACCGGTTATTGTTATCCAGGCTCGCAGCGCCGCCGCCTGGGCGGGCGCGGGCCGGTGGGAGCGGGCTGATGGATTTCGAAGTCGTGACCGAGGGTCTGCAGTTCCCCGAAGGGCCGATCGCCATGGGCGACGGCTCGGTGGTGCTGGTCGAGATCCGCCGCCAGACCCTCACCCGCGTCGCGCCGGACGGGCGCCAGGACGTCATCGCGCGGCTGGGCGGCGGCCCCAACGGCGCCGCCATCGGTCCCGACGGCGCCGTCTACGTCTGCAACAACGGCGGCTTCGAATGGATCGACCGGCCGGATGGCGTCAGCGCGCCGCATGGGGTGGCGCAGGACTATGCCGGCGGCTCGATCCAGCGCGTCGACCTGCGCACCGGCGCGGTCTCGACGCTGTTCGCCGAGTGCGACGGCCGGGCGCTGCGCGGTCCCAACGACATCGTCTTCGACCGCGGCGGCGGCTTCTGGTTCACCGACCTCGGCAAGTCCAATGCCGAATGGATGCACCACGGCCACCTGCTCTACGCCAGCGGCTCGACGATCCGCCGCGTCCGCGAGGGCCTGGTCACGCCCAACGGCGTCGGCCTCTCGCCCGACCAGAACCTCGTCCACGTGGCCGAGACCTTGACCAGCCGCGTCTGGTCGTTCGCGATCGCCGGACTCGGCGAACTGGCGCAGTCGCAGGACATGTGGGCGCCCGGCAAGGTGATGGGACCGCTGCCCGGCTATCAGCTTCTCGACAGCCTGGCCGTGGAGGCCGGCGGCAAGGTCTGCGCCGCGACCCTGGTGAACGGCGGCGTCACCGCGTTCGATCCTGCCGGCGGCGTCGAGCACTTCGGCTTTCCCGATCCCCTGGTCACCAACATCTGCTTCGGCGGCGCCGACATGCGCGACGCCTGGATCACCGCCTCCGGCACGGGAAGGCTGCTGAAGTGCCGCTGGCCGCGTCCGGGTCTGAGACTCAACTTCAACGCCTGACCCCGACCCTCTTCGAGGAGCATCGCCATGAGCTACGAGACCATCCGCTGCGAGGCTTCGGGGCCGATCCTCACCATCACCCTCAACCGCCCGGAGAAGCTCAACGCCTACACGGCCCGCATGGGCGCCGAGCTGGCCGACGCTCTGGTGGGCGCGGACGAAGACGACGCCATCCGCGCGGTGATCCTCACCGGCGAAGGCCGCGGCTTCTGCGCCGGCGCCGACATCTCGGCCGGCGCGGGCAGCTTCGACACCTCCGCCGGCGGCGCCGGCGCGACCAACTTCGGCGCCGCCGCGACGCGGGCGCTGCGGGGCGCCGGCGGCGGCTTCGTCGGCGCGCTGTTCAACTGTCGCAAGGTCACCATCGCGGCCTTCAACGGGCCGGCGGTGGGCGTCGGCGTGACGCTCGCCCTGCCCACCGACATCAAGATCGCCTCCACGGCCGCGCGCTTCGGCTTCGTCTTCGCCCGCCGCGGCCTCGTGCCCGAAGCCGGAAGCGCCTGGTTCCTGCCCCAGATCGTCGGCCTGCCGCAGGCGCTGCGCTGGTGCCTCTCGGGCGCGGTGTTCGGCGCCGAGGAAGCGCTGCGGGGCGGGCTGGTGAGCGAGGTGGTCGAGCCGCAGGATCTGTTGCCGCGCGCCCGCGAGATCGCCCGCGAGATCGCCGAGAACACCGCCCCGGTCTCCGTCGCCCTGACGCGGCAGCTCCTGTGGCGCTTCGCCAGCGCGCCCGATCCGTTCGGTCTGCTGAAGATCGACGGCGCCTTCGCCATGGCCCTCGGCGCCGGCGGCGACGTCAAGGAAGGCGTCGGCGCCTTCCTCGAAAAGCGCCCGCCGAACTTCCCCGGCCGCGTCTCCGCCGACATGCCGGCGGGCTATCCCTGGTGGACGGACTGAGACGGCCGGTGCGGCGGCGACCCGCGCAGCCCGAAGAGGATTCGAACCTCCGACCTTCGGTTTAGGAAACCGCTGCTCTATCCTGCTGAGCTATCGGGCCAGTGCGCGGCCGGGATGTAGCGCGCCGGCGCGCAGCAATCCAGGCGCCCGGGCGTTTGGAGGCTAGAGGCGGATGGCTGGAAAGGTCGGAGCGATGTTCGGCGGCATGAAGACGGCGGGGGTGGCGGCGGCGCTGGCGGGGCTGGTGGCCCTCGCCTTCGGCGGCGCCGCGGTGCGCGCGGCGGTCGCCGATCCGGCTGCGGCTCGCATCGAGACGTTCGACGACGCCCTCCTCGGCGTCATGAAGGCGGGCAGGACGCTGGGCGTCGCCGGTCGCTATCGCAAGCTCGAGCCGGTGGTGGCGCGCACCTTCGACACCTCGCTGATGACCCGCTTCGCCGTCGGGCCGGGCTGGGCGCGGATCGCGCCGCCCCAGCAGGCGGCCCTGACCAGCGCCTTCCTGCGGCTGACCGCGGCCAGCTATGCGAGCAGCTTCGCCAGCTACTCGGGTCAGCGGTTCGTCGTTAGTCCCGACGTCGTGACCCGCGGCCCCGACAAGGTGGTGAGCACCCAGATCGTCTCGCCCGGCGAGGCGCCGGTGACCATCGCCTATCGGATGCGCCAGTCCGGCGGCGCCTGGAAAGTGGTCGACGTCTTCTACAACGGCTCGATCAGCGAGCTGACGACGCGGCGTTCCGATTTCGCCGCCACCCTCGCCCGGGGCGGCGCGGCGGCGCTGGTGAAGCACCTGGACGCCCTGGTCGCCAAGGCGATGCAGTGAGCGCTCACGGCGCCGGGGCGGCGGGCGGCGGCCCCATCAGCGCCGGCTGGAAGATCAGCGCCGAGACCAGGGTCCACACCAGCGAGATCATCAGCAGTTCGCCCATGCTAGCGGTGCCGGGGTGGCTGGAGAGCCACAGGCTGCCGAAGCCGGTGGCCGTGGTCAGGGCGCTGAAGAACACCGCCCGCGCCAGGCTGGAGGTCAGCAGGTGCGCGTGGCCGGAGCGCCAGGACATCACGAAATAGATGTGGAAGGCGACCCCGATGCCGAACAGCAGCGGCAGGGCGATGATGTTGGCGAAATTCAGCGGCTGGCCGATGACGACGCAGCTGCCCAGGGTCAGCAGCCCGGTCAACACGATCGGCGCCATGGTGATGGCGACGTCGCGCACCTTGCGCAGCACCAGGAAGAGCAGGGCGGTGATGGCCAGGAACGAGAGCGCGCCGGCCTCGAGGAAGGCGCGCACCACGGTTCGGCCGCCCTCGCGGATGCCGATGGCGGCGCCGGTGGCGTCGGGCGCCACGCGCCGCACCGCGCGGATGAAGCGGTCGAGCACGGCGTTGTCGTTTGAATCGCCCTTCGGCGAGATCGAGACCCTGGCGCGCCCGCCCGGAGAAATCCAGTCGCGCACCAGGCTCGCAGGTAGCGAGGCCAGCGTCACCGGCCTTGCCTGAAGGCTGCTCCTCACCTGGGCCAGCACGGTGGCGAACGGCGTCATGATCACCTTGGCGGCCCTCGTCCGCAGCGGCGCGGGCGCCTGCGCCAGCCGCTGCATCGCCGAGGCCAGCCGCAGGGCGTCGGCCGCCGCGCTTCCCTTGGCCGCGGCCGCCTGGCGCAGCGCCTGGGCGGTCGCCTGGAGGCTCTGGACCACCTCGGCGTCGGAGGGCGGCGGCGCCTCGAAGATCGGGTTCAGGGCGAAGTCCAGCAGCGTCGCGGCGTCGCCGATGATGGCGAGCTTGCGGGGCTGGTCGGCCGGCACGAAGTCCGAGAGGGTGCGGGCGCTGGCCACCTCGGGCAGGCGCGCGGCCCGCGCCGCCAGCGCATCGGCGGCCGCGAGGTCGGGGCTGAGCACCTCAGCGGTGTTGGGCGACTGCTCGGGATCTTTCATCAGGTCGGCCAGCGTCGCCACCGCCTCGGAATTGGGACTGTCGAGGTGGAGCGGGTTGAAATCGAAGCGCAGCAACGGCAGCAGGGCCGCGCAGACGAGGCCCACCGCGACCGACGCCAGGACGACGCGGCGGCGGTTCGCCAGCACCAGCTCGTCCAGGCGGTTGATCTGGACGGCCGGCGGGCCGCGGCGGCCGGGCGGCGGATTGGCGAGGCGGATCAGCGCCGGCAGCAGGCTCAGGTTGAGGAACAGGGCGATGATCATGCCGGCGCCGGCGATCACGCCCAGCTGCGAGACCCCGAAATAGGCGGTGGGCGCGAAGGCCAGGAACCCGGCGGCGATGGCGCAGGCCGCCAGGGTCAGCGGCCGCCCCATCCGGCTTCCCGCCTCGACGAGCGCCCAGGCTTGCGTGCCGCCGTGGGCGTGCTCGGACCGGTATCGGACGCTGAACTGGATGCCGAAATCGATCCCCAGGCCGACGAAGAGGGGAATGAAGGCGATCGAGATGGCGTTGAAGGACTGGAACACGGCAAGGCCGAGGGAGGCGGCGAGCACCAGCCCCACGAGCGTGGTGAGCAGGATCGCCCCGATCACCCGGATCGAGCGCACCGCCAGCCACAGCATCAGCACGATGGCGCAGAAGGCGAACACGGCGATCGGCGCGGCCCGCTGCGTCAGCGTCGCGAACTCCTCGTCCTGGAGCGGGATGTCGCCCGTCAGGCGCACGCGCACCCCATGGGCGGCGTCGAGATTCAGGCGCCGCGCCCACTGCCGGATTGCATCGCTGGCGGCCCTGCCCGGCTCCAGTCCGCTGTAGTCGAGGCGCGGCGTCACCTGCAGGATCTGGCGCAGCTCGCGCGGATCGGGCTTGCCGCCCTCGATCAGGGCGCGCCAGGAAAACTGCGCCGGCCTTCCCGCCTCGAGCGCCTCCAGGGCGCCGCTCAGGCGCCGCATCGGCGCATCCAGCGAGGCGAGCTTGGCCTGGCCCGCGCTCACTCCCTGCAAGGCGGTGGAAAGCGCCGACGTCAGTCCGCGCAACGAGGGGTCTGCGGCCATGGGGCCCAGGAACGGTTCGGCGGCGATCAGGCGGCTCATCTGAGCCCTCACCTGCGCCGTCGGCTCGAACAGCAGGCCTTCGGTGTCCCAGAAGCGACCGCCGCCCGGTCGCTCGACGGCGGGAAACAGGCCCGGGTCGCGCGCCATCGCCCCGGCCAGGGCGTTGGCGCCCTGGTCGGTCAGTTCCGGCGTGGCGCCGTCGATCACGACGACGATCTGGTTGCTCATCTGCGGAAACGCCCTGGCCAGCTGGATCTCGCGCTGGCGATAGGCGAGCTGCGGCGAGAGCAGGTCGTCGGTGTTGGTGTTCATCGAGAACCGCGTCGCCACGAAGAACATGGCGGCGATGGCGCAGACGAGGCCCAGGGCGACGACCAGCCGCGCGTGGGCGGTCGAGAAGGCGACCAGCCTCGCCATCGGGGGCGGGCGCTCGGCGGACTGGCTCATGATCTGAACGTCAGGCCGGCGGCGGCTCGGCCCGGGCCAGGACCAGACGCGGCTCGTAGTCGCGCGCGGTTGCGATCGGCGCGTCCTCGCCGGCGTCGGCGAGGGCCGGCGCGGCAGCGCTGCGCTCCGCCGCAGCCGCCGCGGGACTCTGCGCCGCCGGGGCCGGATCGAGCGAGGCGGAGGGGCCTGGCCCGGTATCGGCGGGCGGATCGGCCGGGTCGAGCGGCGCCAGAGGCGGAAGGGCGGTGCTGCCGCGAATCTGGGCTTCGCGGTTCTGCAGATAGACCGAGCGCAGCGTCGCGTAGGGATCGGCCGCCCCGGCGAGCAGGGCGTTCAGGTCCGGCTCGGCGCGCTCGTAGGTGTCGAGGGCGCTCAGCACCTCCTGGCCGACGCTGACCTCGGCCTTGTCGGGGTAGCTCAGATAGGTGAGCGGGCTCAGCGCCACGTCGACGCCCGATCCGACGGCGTCGCGCACCGTCGAGGGACCGAGCAGCGGCAGGTAGAGATAGGGTCCCGGCCCGACGCCCCAGCGCCCGAGGGTGATCCCGAAGTCGTTGTCGTGATGCGGCAGGCCCCCCGGGGTCGCGACGTCGAAGAGCCCCAGCCAGCCCGCGGTGGTGTCGGCGACGAGCCTCAGGGTGTCGCGCCCGGCCTGCTTCAGCCTCAGCTGCAGCACGTCGTTGGCGATCACCACCGGCTCGGAGACGTTGGTGAGCACGTTGTGCACGGCCACGCCGATCACCCCCGGGGTCAGGGCGCGATAGACCGCCAGGACCCGGACCAGCAGCGATCCCTGCAGGCCGCTCTGGAGCGCGAACATCCGCCGATTGAAGGCCTGCAGCGGGTCGCCCCGCGCCGCGGCCTCGCCGGGCTGCGCCAGCGCCGGGGCCGCCGCGCAGAGCACGCCTGCGGCGGCGAGAACGGAAAGCAGGCGAGGGCGCAAGGTCGGCTCCTTCACGGGCGTCGGCGCCGGTTCGACCCCTGCTTGTTCGCAGACCGGGCGCGCCGAGACAAGGGCGCGCGGGCAATTGCCGCGCAACGTGGGGGCGCCCGGCATCGCTTCGGATAGGTTGAACTGGCCGACTCGCCTGTTCGCGCCCCTTCCACCCCCGCGCCCGGCGGGGCGGCGGTCCCCGCAAGCGGGGAAGGAGTGAAACCGGTTTCCTCCTCACCCGTGCAACGGGGGAGGTGGCGCTCGGCGCGCCAGCGCCGGGCGGCGGAGGGGGCTGCGGGCGATAGGGCGCCACCAGCGGAAGGCGAGGTTCGGCGTCCCGGTCGCCCACGTCATCCAAAGCGACGCCTGCAGCTGATATCGCGCCGCCAGCATAGCCGCGCCGGGTTCAGCTTTCGAGCGCCGCCCTCAGTCCTGGCGCGAACTCGGCGCCGGCGGGCACGGTCATCGACGACGGCTTCAGCGCCTCGCCAAAGGGTTCGGCCCGGCCGCCCAGGTGCGCCGCCAGGAACTGTTCGGCGAGCGCCAGGAAGGCGATGTTGTTCTCCGGGCGGGCGAACCCATGCCCCTCGTCCGGGAACAGCACATAGGTCACCGGAATCGAACGCGCCTGCATCGCCTGGACGATCTGGTCCGACTCCGCCTGCTTCACCCTGGGATCGTTGGCGCCCTGGCCGATCAGCAGCGGCCGGCGGATCGCCTCGGCGCGCGTCAGCGGCGAGCGCGCTTTCAGCAGCGCCAGGCCGTCGGGCGTCGTCGGATCGCCGACGCGCCGGTACATCTGCACCCGCATCGCCTCCCAGTACTCGGGCATGGAGGCGAGCAGGGTGACGAGGTTCGAGGGTCCGACGATGTCGACGCCGCAGGCGAACACGTCCGGGGTGAAGGCAAGGGCGGCGAGCACTGCATAGCCCCCGTAGGAGCCGCCCAGGATGGCGACCTTGCCGGCGTCGGCGACGCCTTCCGCGATGGCCCAGTTCACCGCATCGATGAGGTCGTCGTGCATCCGCCCGCCCCACTCGAGATGGCCCGCGGCCAGGTGGGCCTTGCCGAACCCGGTCGAGCCGCGGAAATTCGGCGACAGCACCGCATAGCCGCGGTTGGCGAGGAACTGGTGGAAGGGATCGTAGCCCATGAGATCGCGCGCCCAGGGTCCGCCATGGGGAATCAGCACCAGCGGCAAGGGCGCGCGCGGCCGGCCGTCGCCGCGGTCGGCGCCGTGCGGCAAGGTCAGATAGGACACCTGGACCAGGCCGTCGCGCGAAGCGATCTCCACCGGGCGCATCGCCGCGAGCGGCGCCCCGTCGAGTTCGGGCCGGGTGACGTAGAGCCGCGTCAGGCGCCGTCCGGCGCGTTCGTAGAGCCAGGCCTCGGGCGGCCGGATCACCGGGTCGACGCCGACGATCCACATGTCGTCCGCGTCGGTGTGCGACTGGACGGCGATCTCGCCCTCGAGGTTCGCCTGCAGAAAGTCCAGATCGGCCTGCACCTGCGGGTCGAGCGCCGTCCACCGGGTGGTCAGCCAGGTGGCGCCATAGGCCTGGATGCGCCGCGTCACGGGTTCGAAGAGGACGCGCTGGATATCGACCCTGGGATCGGCCGCCAGCACCGTGCGGGCGCCGCTGGCCGTGGTCTCGGCGATGAGCGCCCCGGTGTCGCGCCCGCGCGAGTCGGTCCAGTAGAGCGTCGCTCCGTCGGCTGTGTAGCCCAGGGGGCCGGTGGTCGCCGCGTCCTCGAAGGCCACCGTGAGGCGCGGCGCCGAGGCGACGGCGTCGCCGGCGATGGCGTAATAGTCGACGCCTCCATCGGGGCGCGGGCGCACGCCCAGGCGGATCGCCAGGTCCTCGTCGACCACGAAGCCGGCGAAGCCGTCGTTCTCGAAGAGCAGGGTGAGCGCGCCGGTGGCCAGGTCCAGGGCATGGACGTCGTGCCAGCGCGGATCGCGGTTGTTGAGCCCGATCAGGATGCGGTCCTTGCGCCGCCGGCTCACCTTCAGCACCTGCACCTGGGTGCGCTCGAACGGCGTCAAGGTGGCGGTGGCGCCGCCGCCGGGCGGAGCGCTGAACAGCCTGAAGTTCTCGTCGCCGCCCACATCGTTGACGTAAAGGATCCTGGCGCTGTCCGGCGACCAGAAGTAGCTGCGGATCGGCCGCGCCGTCTCGCAGGTGACGACGCTGGCCGCGGCCGGGTCCGATGTCGGCGCGGTCCAGACGTTGAGCACGCCCTCCCTCGGCGCAAGCCAGGAGAGCCAGCGCCCGTCCGGGCTGATCTGGCCGCCGGCGCGGCTGGGATTGCCGAACAGGCGCGCGCGCTCGATCAGGGGCGTCGGACTGGGCATGGCGGTCTCCTGGTTGCGCCGGCGAGGGCCGACGAGGTCTATCACGGCTTGCGCGCGACCGGCCCGCATGGCCAGAACAGGAATCGAGGGAGGGGCGATGCTGGCCAGCTATCTTTGGGTCGGGCTCGGAGGCGCGCTCGGGAGCATGGCGCGCTTCGGCTGCTCGAGCCTGATCGCCAATTGGCTGGGCACCCTGGTGATCAACGTCGCGGGCTCGTTCGTCATCGGGTTCTTCGCCACCCTGACCGGGCCGGACGGCCGGTTCCTGGTGGGGCTCGACGCGCGCCAGTTCGTCATGATCGGCCTTTGCGGCGGCTACACCACCTTCTCCTCGTTCAGCCTGCAGACCCTGACCCTGGCCCAGGATGGCGAGTTCTTCCGCGCCGGAGTGAACGTGGCGGGGTCCGTCGTGCTATGTCTCCTCGCCGTCTGGCTGGGCTACGTGGCCGCCCAGACCCTGAATGCGGTCAAGGGAAGCTGACCCGATGCAGGCTCCGCAGTCCGCCGTCCTCCTCAGGATCTACACCGAGGAGGGCAAGATGAACGGCCACACGGCCCTCTACGAAGACATCGTCATGAAGGCGCGCGCGGCCGGGCTCGCCGGCGCCACGGTGCTGCGCGGTCCCATGGGCTATGGCCTGCACGCCAAGGTGCATACGGCCAAGATCCTCGACCTCTCCGCCAAGCTGCCCCTGGTCATCGAGATCGTCGACGAGGAAGCGAAGGTCCGCCGCTTCCTGGCCGAACTCGACACGGTGAAGCAGCTCGGACTCGTGACCCTGGAGAAGGTCGAGGTCGTCCATTACGGCAGCCGGGCCGAGCCGCCCGCCGCGTCGTGATCGCCGCTACTCGGCCGCCACCAGCTTCTGCGGCGACATGCGATCCAGCCGGGCGTGGATGATGTCCTCGGCCTGGCGCATGATCCGCTTCACCAGCTCCTCGCACGAGGGGATGTCGTGGATCAGGCCCTGGCTCTGGCCGGCGGACCAGATGCCGCCGTCGATGTCGCCGCCGACCATGACGTTGGCGCGACCGCGCGCGCCCGACACCAGTTCGCGCACGTCGTCGATGGTCTTGGTCGGATCCTGCTGGATCCTGACCACCTCCTCGGAGACCGCGTTGCGCGCCACGCGCGAGGTGTTGCGCAAGGTGCGGTTCATCAGGATGGTGCCGCGCTCGCTGTTGTCGACGATGGCCTGCTTGACGTTCTCGTGGATCGCCGCCTCCTTCGTCGCCATGAAGCGGGTGCCCATGTTGATCCCGTCGGCGCCCAGCGCCAGGGCCGCGATCAGCGAGCGGCCGTCGGCCATGCCGCCCGAGGCGATCACCGGCACGTCCACCTGATCGACGGTGGCCGGCAGCAGCACCATCAGCGTCACGTCGTCCTCGCCCGGATGGCCGGCGCACTCGAAACCGTCGATGCTGATCACGTCGACGCCCAGCCTCTGGGCGGTGACGCTGTGGCGGGCCGAGGTGCATTTGTGGATCACCTTGACGCCGTTGGCCTTGAAATCGGGCAGGTGGTCGATGGGGCTGCGGCCCGCCGTCTCGACGATCTTGATGCCGCTCTCGATGATGGCGCGGCGGTACTCGTCGTAGGGAATCGGGTTGAGCGACGGCAGCAGGGTGAGGTTGACGCCGAACGGCTTGTCGGTGAGCCGGCGGGTCTTCTGGATCTCGGCGTCGAGCGCCTCGGCCGTCGGGAACATGTGGGCGGTGATGAAGCCGAGTGCGCCGGCGTTGGCGACCGCCGCCACCAGTTCGCCATAGCCCACGCCGGTCATGCCGCCCATCACGACGGGCGTCTCGACGCCGAACATCTCGGTAATGCGTGTCTTGATCACGGGGTGCGCCTCTTGCTTTGCCGTTTCCTCGAAAGGCCCTTGCTCGACGCTTGGCCCGTTATCGGCGATCCGTCAATTCGCCTCTTGCGCGCTGCCCGAGGGGAAGGTTGCCTGCGGCTGCGCGCCGCGCGCGCGCTCCTCGCCGACAGCCGGGCGAGGCGGCTCGCCAGGCGCGAGCGGCGCCTCGTGGCGCGAGCGGCGGCGCTCCTCGCGGCGGATGCGGGCCGCTTCGCGGTACTCGTGCAGCTGGGCGAGCTGGTTGACGAGAAGCGCGAGCTGGAACACCACGACGCCGCCGAGGGCGGCCAGGCTTCGCGCCGAGCCGACGGCCTGTTCGAGGGTTCGAAGGCTGGCCCCGACGCCGACGACGAGGCCGAAGGCGAGGATCGCGGTGTAGGGACGGCCGACCCGCAGCTTCAGCCAGTGATCGAGCCGGTGCGCGCCCTCCGCGAGCCTCGCGATCGCGCCGCCGCCCCTTCGCCGGCCTGCCGCCATGCGCCCCGCCCCTGCCCGCTCACGCCGCCTTCTGCAGATTCTTGTGCAGGATGCCGATGGCCGCCTCGCGATCGATGCGCTCGATGGCGGCGACCTCGCGGGCCATGCGGTCGAGGGCCGATTCATAGAGCTGGCGCTCGGAATAGGATTGCTCGGGCTGGCTGTCGGAGCGGTGCAGGTCACGCACCACCTCGGCGATCGAGATCAGGTCGCCGGAGTTGATCTTGGCTTCGTACTCCTGGGCGCGGCGGCTCCACATGGTGCGCTTGACCCTGGCCCGGCCCTTCAGCGTCGTCAGCGCCTGCGAGACCACGTTGGAGGCGGCCAGCGCCCTGAGGCCGGCGGTCTTCGCCTTGCGCGTCGGCACGCGCAGCGTCATCTTCTCGTGGTCGAAGGTGATCACGTAGACCTCGAGCGACAGACCGGCGACGTCCTGGTTCTCGACGCCGATCACCGAGCCCACGCCGTGGGCCGGGTAGACGACGTTGTCGCCGATCCGGAATTCATGCTCGCTCTTGGGGTTCATGATGGTCTGCTTCCTTTCACCTCTCGCCGCTCGCGCCGGCGGCCGCCAATCCCATCGCCCGGCCGCGATGACGGCCATGGCCTCCGCCAAAGAGGCGGCATGGCCGTCGCACCGGGTCTAGGATGTCCGCGACGGACGCCCTTGCGTCTCCGCGCCCGCGCGGATGCTCGTGGATTGGCGCTTATGTCCCGACGCGCGGCGAGAACCTCCTTGCCCCACGTCGCTGCCGACCATAGCACAAAATGCAGATGACTGAAAGGCTTGGAACGGCGAGCTGACAGGCCCCGCCGGCGCGCCTTACGCGCCCTTCCCGGGCGCCTCGCTGAAATAGCGATCGAACTTGTCGCTCTCGCGCTCGAAGACGTCGGCGTCCGGCGGCGGCGTCCCCTTGACGGTGATGTTGGGCCAGAGCTTGGCGAAATCCGTATTGACCTTCAGCCACTTGCCGTCGGGGTCGTCCTCGGTGTCCGGCTTGATCGCATCCACCGGGCACTCCGGCTCGCAGACGCCGCAATCGATGCATTCGTCCGGGCTGATGACGAGGAAGTTCTCGCCCTCGTAGAAGCAGTCGACCGGACACACTTCGACGCAGTCCATGTACTTACATTTTATGCAGGGATCGGTGACGATGTAGGTCATCTGGGCTCTGGCGATCGGGCGCGGGTGTTTGTCAGCCGCCCGGAGCGATTGTCAATGGCGAGGACCTGATACGGCCCTCAGGTTTCCTCCATCGGGCGATACAGCGCCCGAGCCTCGGCCGCGGGGCCGCGCCGTTCGCCGAGCGCCTCGATGCGGACGGCGGTGAGGCGTCCGCCCAGCGCGAAGACGAGGCCGTCGCCGGCCTTTACCGATCGGGAAGGCTTGTCGAGGCGCTCCGCCGCGCCGCCGCCGCGCGCCAGTCGCACCCGGCCTTCCTCCACCATCCGGGCCGCCTGGGAGCGGGTCTTGAAGAACCGCGCCCGCCAAAGCCACACGTCGATGCGCACGGAGGCCTCAGCCATGCGGGCCGTGCGCGGCGGCGGCGCGCGCGGGCGCCCGGCGGCGGCGTCGCCCCGGCGGCGACTTCAGCCGCACCAGGGCGGCGAAGGGCGAGGCGGCCGCCCCTGGCGCCGGCGCGGCCGGGCGGCGGGGTTCGGACCCGCGCCGCCAGACCTGGCTGGCGCCGCGGCCCGCCGGCGCGAAGCCGAGGCCGCGCAGGATCGCCCGCGCCTCGGTCTCGCTCCATCCCAGCTCCTCGCGGGCCTGATCGGAGAACAGCAGGCCCTCGCCCTGCCGCGCCGCGCCGCGCAGCAGCTCGTCGAGCCGCTCGAGCTGCTCGGCCGGAACCGCCGCGGCGCCGATGGCCACCAGGCCGCGAAGTCCGAGCGCCCGGGCGGGCGGCGCGGGGGAGGCGATGGCGACCGCGCCACCGGGCGCCGGTCGCCAGTGCGGCGCCGCCGCGAGCGCAAAGGCCTGGGCGAAGGCGCGCGCCGCGCCGGTGAGTTCCGGCAGGAAGATCGCGAACGCCGAAAGGCGCACGCCCAGGCTTCGCAGCGACCGGCGCTCGACGCGGCTGAGGCTCTTCAGGTCCAGCTGCAGCCCGGCGCGGGAGAGCGCGCCCCCCGCCTCGACCAGCTGATAGGCGACGCCGCGCGCCAGCCCCTTCAGCGCGCCGCCCGCGATCGCCGTCTCGAGCCGCTTCAGCGCCGGCAGCCGCCGCTCGGCCTCGGCGGCGAGGAACGCCTCCAGCCGCCGCGCCGCCCGCTCGCGCGCCGCCGGCGGCCCGTGCTCGCCGAGCAGGCGCACGCGCGGCGCGAAGGGGCGATCGCCGGTCAGCCTCGCCGCCGCCGAGCCGCGCCAGAGCACCACCGCGTCCGGCGTCAAGGCGAAGGCCTCGTCCGGCTCGGCGGCGAGGCGCCCGAGCCGCCGGGCGATCTCGGGGCCGACCGCGCGCTGGGCGGCGGCCCGCAGGGTTTTTTCCTCGAGGCTGGTCGATGCGCGGTCGAGCTCGAAGGCGAGGCCGTCGAGCCGGCCGACGAAGTGCCCCTCGACCGTCACCGCGCCATCGGCGGCGACGCCGGCCAGGAGGTCGGCCGGATCGCCGAGGCCGCGCATCAGGGCGCTGGTGCGGCGATCGATGAACCGCGCCATCAGCTTCTCGTGCAAGGCGTCGGAGAGCCTATCCTCAAGGGCGCGGGCGACGCCCTGCCAATGGGCCGGATCGGCCAGCCACTCGGGCCGGTTGGCGATGTAGGCCAGGGTCCGCACGTTGGCGAGGCGCATGGAAAGCGAGTCGATCTCGCCGTCGGTGCGGT
This sequence comes from Caulobacteraceae bacterium, assembly GCA_035532115.1. Taxonomy (GTDB): domain Bacteria; phylum Pseudomonadota; class Alphaproteobacteria; order Caulobacterales; family Caulobacteraceae; genus Acaudatibacter. The sequence continues at coordinate 43,320 of DATKRO010000093.1, forward strand.
CGATCGACTTCAGCTGGCCGGCCATCCAGTCGGCCGGGACGACGCCCGGCCCGCGCGTCAGGTGATCGAAGAGGGCGCCGAGGAGGCGCAGGTGATCCTCCAGCCGGGTCTTGCGGAAATCGGGCGTCTGGCAGGCGTCCCAGAGGCGAAGCAGGGCCGAACGGCCGCGGGCGCGATCGGCCACGCCCGGCGCGGCGGCGAGCGCGCGCAGGCTGGTCTCGTCGAGCGCTTCCTCGGAGGCTCTCAGGCTTTCCCAGGGCGGCGGCTCGGCCAGCGAGCCGATCAGGGCGGGCAGCGAAGAGAAGTCCAGGCGCGCGTTGCGCCACAGCGCGGTGGCGACCGGCTCGAACCGGTGCTCCTCCACCTGGCGCGCCAGGCCGGCGTCCATGGGCGCGCAGGCGCCGGTGACCCCGAAGCTCCCGTCGCGGCGGAAGCGCCCGGCCCGGCCGGCGATCTGGCCGATCTCGTGCGGATGCAGCGGGCGCGTGCGCCGGCCGTCGAACTTGGCGAGCCCGGCGAAGGCGACGTGGCCGAGGTCCATGTTGAGGCCCATGCCGATGGCGTCGGTGGCCACCAGGAAATCCACCTCGCCGCTCTGATAGAGCTCGACCTGGGCGTTGCGGGTGCGCGGGCTGAGCGAGCCCATGACCACGGCGGCGCCGCCGCGCTGGCGGCGGATCAGCTCGGCGATGGCGTAGACGTCGCCCGCCGAAAAGGCGACCACGGCGGTGCGGCGCGGCAGGCGCGAGATCTTCGTCGCCCCGTCGTAGCTCAGGCTCGAGAACCGCTCGCGGGTGGCGACCTCGGCGTGCGGCAGCAGCCGCCGCACCAGCGGCGCCAGGGTCGCGGCGCCCAGGAACATGGTCTCGTATCGGCCGCGGGCGCCGAGCAGCCGCTGGGTGAACACGTGGCCGCGCTCGGGATCGGCGCAGAGCTGGATCTCGTCCACCGCCAGGAACTCGACCTCGCGCGTCAGCGGCATGGCCTCGACGGTGCAGACGAAATACTGGGCGCGGGGCGGGACGATCTTCTCCTCGCCGGTGACCAGGGCCACGGCGCGGGCGCCGCGCGCCTTGACGACCCGGTCGTAGATCTCGCGCGCCAGCAGCCGCAGCGGCAGGCCGATCATGCCCGAGGCGTGGCCCAGCATCCGCTCGACCGCCAGATGGGTCTTGCCGGTGTTGGTGGGGCCCAGGACCGCGACGATCCGCGAAGGCGCCTGTCCGGGCGAGCGCTCGTTCATGCTCCTGATTTGGGCCAAGACCCGAGGAGTGGCAATGGCGGTCCCACGGCCGCGTTTCCGACTTCTGAATGCTCATGGTTAACAGCCGGAACAACGGCGAAACGAACCATGTCCGAATCACTCACCCGCCGCAATTCGGCCTTTGTTCACCACAACGGCTTGTGTCAGAATCGCCTTTGACCACAAGCCGTTCGCGGGCGTCGGAGGGCGCGACGGGGCGACGTTCCATCCCTTCGTCACCCCGGCCGGAGCGGCCGCAGGCCGCGCAGAGCCGGGGCCGGACGGGCCGCAGCCGAGCTGGAGTTCGTCCGGGAACCGGCAGGCCCCGGCCCCGGCTCGCGCTGCGCTTGGCCGGGGTGACGGTGATGATGAGCGTCTCGTCAGCCCGAACTCTTTGCCGTGGCCCCACCCG
>DATKRO010000094.1:0-17423 GCA_035532115.1 Caulobacteraceae bacterium
GGGGCCGGACCCGCCGCTTCCAAGACGAATTCCAGCTTGGCCGCGGCCCGTCCGGCCCCGGCTCGCGCTGCGCTTGGCCGGGGTGACGGCGATGATGAGCGTCTCGTCAGCCCGAACTCTTTGCCGTGCGCGAGGTGTGGCGCCTCAGTGTGAAAACCGGCGCCGTTGACAAGCATGGCGCTTGGCGATGGGCGCGGCTGGCTTCCGGGAATGATCAGCACGCTCAGACAGTCGCCTTCGCGAAGGAACGGCGCGCTGGGAGCGCCAAGGGTCGACACGAGCTGGGGTGCGCCATTCTTCCGACGGACACGAGGCGGCGGCAGAGATTGCGAGCATCCGAGCAGTGATCGCCGAGAACGACGAATCCCTGGCGTGGCTGGAAGCCTATGCCCAACGCGCCCAGAGACGGGAAGCGCCCCGGCGACGTGATCGGCGCGACCGCCATGGTCTCCCAGATCGCACCGGCGAGATCGAGGACAATCCGACGCTGGCCCATAAGACCCGTCACGCCAGCGGTGGCGCGGCCAGGGCGACCGCGCTCAGGCCGGAGAGGCAGGTTCAGATTGCGCAGGCGACGGCATGGGCTCGCTGCCGCCCGAAGAAATAGCGTCGCTTGGCGCCAACTTGATGGCCTTCGTGATCAGTTTAGCCGGATGATATCCAGCGACGCGCATGACGATCTTCAGCGTCGATTCCTTCGTCGCTATAGACTGAAACTGCGGGACCACGATCAACTCGGGGCCGCTCGCTGCTGGGTTGGGCTGTAGCATGGTGTGCAACTCCAAGAATTGGGTCTCGTCCAGCAGAAAGCTGATCGTCGCCATCAATGGTGACGCGGGCCGAACAAAGGTCTCGGCGTAAAAACCAAATGACATCATGACGGGAAATGCGGCGACAAACACATCTCCGCTGTATGTATTCACGAGAGTGACTTTATTACCTTGTCCTGGTCCAACGTAATCCGCAAGGAGCACATTGCCGACGTCCAGTTTTTTGGTCACGTTGCGGACGCCGTAGTCGGGTTGGCCACAAGGGTAAGTGTAGCCGATGTGCTCGTGGTGACACTGCCCCTCGCACCCACGCTCCCGGTGTCTGCGATTGATGGGAGGGAATGCACGCCAAGCGTCCGGGGCGGTGATGCTGCGGGGTTGAATCGGTTGAGCTTCGCCCGCTGCTCATCAAACACCACATTATACTCCATTGTCGCGCCCACGCCCCGCAAAAGATCGCTTACAGTGTCCAGAGTCCAGTTCGATGGCCCGGATAGCCAAGCACTGACTTGAGAAGGCTTGCGGCCAATGTTTTCGGCAATTGCCTTGCGCGTAAGGCCGGGCCGCGAGAGACAACGGTCCTCAATGGCTCTTACAACCGTGTCATAAACAATATTGCGGTTGCGAGCAGCAAAGCGCGCAGCGTCGTAGTGTGGGTCAGTCACCGAGGCACCTGTACGTTTCTTGAAGCGTTTGACGTGATATATTCCGAGTACTCAAATGACTCGGAGGAAAAGGCGCCAGGCGGTGGCTCATCAGGCAGCCCGGCGGCCTTCCAATGTTGCTCACAGACGAGCTTTTCCTGCTCGTATTGAGGTGACCACTTGCCGCCCAGTGTCGGACGCTCGCAGACATGCGTGCCTACGAAGACGTCTGGCATGGCGAAGCGGCCGAAGACGCGCAGCGACGGGCGTGGACGCGTGCTTCTCAGCGTCCAGTGCTCGAATTTGTACGGGGTGAGTTGCTTCAGGAGGTTTTGCGTTACGTAGCCGCCCTCAATGAAATGCGAAATTGCCGCCTCGAGCGCCGCCCATCGGCCGCGCACTTTCGGATCAGTGTCACTTCTTCCGGTGACGATCGCGGCATGGAGCGGCTGGCACATAAGAAAGGCCCGTGGCTCTCCTGCCCAAGGCGCGATGGGCCGCGCCGGGATCAGCACACCGGCGCGCTTCGCCGCGTCTATCACCTCTAGGATTAACATATAACTTAATCTCAGCCCCCCGCAAGGGCCGCCTGAGAGACGACTTACCGGAGAGCCACAGCCAAGACCTATGCGAAGGCTCGAGGTTCTCGCTGCGTCCCCTGAGCCGGAGGCGCTGGTCAACACGGCGGCCGGCGGCTAATCCGGCGGGCCATGAACCCCTATGCCTTCGAGCCGCCGCCCCAGCCGTGGGTCCCCATCCTCGGCGAGGAAACCCGCTTTCCGGTGCGCCGGATCTACTGCGTCGGACGCAATTACGCGGCGCACCGGCGCGAGATGGGCGGCGACGATCGCGATCCGCCGTTCTTCTTCGCCAAGCCCGCCGACGCCGTGGTCGGCCCGGGCGGCGACATCGCCTACCCCGCCCAGACGGCGGACCTGCACCACGAGATGGAGCTGGTCGTGGCCCTGGGCGGCGGCGGCGCGGACGTGCCTGCGGGCGCGGCGCTCGGCCTCGTCTTCGGCTATGCCGCCGGCGTCGATCTGACGCGCCGCGACCTGCAAGGCGCCTATCGCGCCAAGGGCCAGCCCTGGGAAGGCGCCAAGGGCTTCGACGCCAGCGCCCCCATCTCGGCGGTGAGGCGCTGGTCCGGGCCGGCGCCGCAGGGGCGCATTCGGCTCGCGGTGAATGGCCGCGTCCGCCAGGACGCCAGCCTCGACCAGATGATCTGGAACGTGCCGGAGATCATCGCCGAGGCGTCCAGGCTGTGGCGGCTTGCGCCCGGCGACCTCATCTTCACCGGCACGCCGGAGGGCGTCGGCCCGCTGGCGCGCGGCGACCGCGTCGAGGGCGAGGTCGAGGGCGTCGGGGCGCTCGCCTTCGCGATCGTCTGACGATGCGCCTGCGGCTGCATTCCTACTGGCGCGCCACGGCCCCCTACCGGGTGCGCATCGGCCTGGCGCTGAAGGGCCTCGCCTACGAGTACGCCGCGGTCGATCTGCTCGGCGGCGAGCAGGGCGGCGGGCGCTATGGCGCCCTGAACGCCCAGCATCTCCTCCCGACCCTGGAGGCCGACGGCCTGGCGCTCACCCAGTCGCTGGCGATCCTCGAATGGCTGGAGGAGACCTGCCCCGAGCCGCCGCTGCTACCCGAAGACCCCGCCGGGCGCGCCCTGGTGCGGGCGATGGCGGCGATCGTCGCCTGCGACATCCATCCGCTCAACAATCTGCGCGTGCTGGTGGCGCTGCGCGACCTCGGCCATCCCATGGGCGGGCACGACCAGGGCGCCTGGGGCGCCGGATGGATCGAGGCCGGTTTCGCCGCCCTCGAGCCGCTCGTCGCCGCCCACGGCCGCGGCTTTGCGTTCGGCGAGACCCCGACCCTCGCCGACTGCTGCCTGGTGCCGCAGATCTGGTCGTCGAGCCGCTTCCACGTCGATCTCGCGCCGTTCCCGGCGCTCAGCGCCGTCTACGCCCGCGCCGCCGAACACCCCGCCTTCCTCGCCGCCCACCCCGAACGTCAGCCGGACGCCCTGGCGCGGTGAGGGCTCACGCCGCCCAGTTCTCCAGCGCCAGGCCCGGCACGCGCGCGAACTCGCCCATGTTGTTGGTGACCAGGGTCAGGTCCAGGAACCGGGCATGGGCGGCGATGAGGAGGTCGTTCGCGCCGATCATGGCGCCGCGCCGCTTCAGGTCGCCGCGGATGGCGGCATAGGTCGCCGCCGCGCGCTGCGGAAAATCCAGGGCCTCGACGTGGCGTAGGAAGGCCGCGACGGCGGCCTCGTCGGCGGCGCGCCGGGGCGAGACGTCGACGCCGTAGAGCAGTTCGGCCCTGGTGATCGCCGAAATGCAGACCTCTGCGACCGGCGTTCGCCTCAGCCGCTGCAGCACCGCGCCATGGGAGCGCTTCACCACGTAGGAGCAGGTGTCGGTGTCGAGCATGTAGCGGTGCGTCAAGGCCCGCGTTCCTGCACGGGCAGATCTCCTACGTCCTCCATGAACTCGGGCGATGCGACCGGGGCCTCGCTGAGATATGCGGACCAGTCGCTCGGGCGCGGCGACAGGATCACCTCGTCGCCTTCCTTGCGTATGTAGACCTCGCGGGTGTCGAACTGGAACTCCTTGGGCAGCCGCACGGCCTGGCTGCGATTGTTGAGAAAGATCCTGGCGGTCTTCTGCATGAGGCGCCTCCTGGCATATACTATTGCATATGGCGTCGATGCGGACGAAACAAGCCGGAGCGTTCGCCGGAGCCTTCGTCGCCGCCGCGCCGCCATCGTAAACGCCTCTTAACCCTGCTGGCGGCTAGATCGGCGCGGGCGCAATCGGCGCCAGGGCGGCCCGAGGAGCGGAATTGGCGAGGGCGGCGCGTACGGCGGGACCGGAGCTGGCGTTGGCGCTGGCGCGGGGTGTCTGGACCCACCCGGCGGCGGTGCGCCTGCGCGGCGGCGTGACCGCGGCGCTGGGGCTGGGCCTCGCCCTGGCGCTCGCCACCTGGAACGTGGGCGATCCAAGCCTGGATGCGGCGGCCGCGGGCGCGCCGGCCAATCTCCTGGGCGTTCCCGGCGCGGCGGCGGCGGACCTCGCCATGCAGTCGCTCGGCGTCGCCGCCTGGGCGGCGGCGGCGACCGTCATGGCGCTGGGCGTCGTCCTGGCCGCGCAGCCCGATCCGGCCGGCGCCCGCATCGGCCTGCGCTGGCGCGCCCTCGGCGGCGCCCTGGGGGTGCTGGCGCTGGCCGGCGCGCTGGCGGCGGCGGCGCGGCCGGCGGTGTGGCCGCTGGCGAGCGGGCTCGGCGGACTGGTCGGAGACGCCGAACTCGCCGGCCTGACGCGCGCCGTCGCCTTCGCCCGTCTGCCAGGCCCCGCGGTGATCGCCGGCCTGGCGCTCGCCGTACCCGGCGTCTGGCTCACCGCGTTCGCGATCGGGCTGCGGCCGCACCAGTTCGCCGGCGTCATCGCGCTGCCGCGCCTCGCCAGGGCCTCCGCGCCGCCGCCCCGGCCGGCGCCGGCGCGCGCCAGACCGGCCCGGCCGCTCGCCCCGCCGCCGGCCCGGCCGCAGCTCGAAGCGCCGCCGCCGCTGGCGATCCGCACCCCCAAGTCCGCCGCCCGCGCCTCGGCGCGCGAGGCGCGCGAGCTGCAGCCGTCGCTGCCGTTCGCCGAGCCCAGCGGCTTCCGGCTGCCCGAACTGGCCATGCTGACCAAGCCGCCGCCGCGCGACGCCGCCTTCGACGAGGCGGCGCTGCGCCAGAACGCGCGGCTGCTGGAGGCGGTGCTGGCCGAGTTCGGCGTGCGCGGCCAGATCGACCAGATCCGCCCCGGCCCGGTGGTGACGCTCTATGAACTCGTGCCCGCGCCCGGGGTGAAATCCGCCCGGGTGGTGGCGCTCTGCGACGACATCGCCCGCTCGATGAGCGTGGCGGCCTGCCGGGTCTCGGTGGTGAGCGGGCGCAACGCCATCGGCATCGAACTGCCCAACGCCCGCCGCGAGACCGTCTATCTGCGCGACCTGCTGGTCTCGGGCGAATACGAGAAGGCCGGCTCCATCCTGCCGCTGGCGCTGGGCGAGACCATCGGCGGCGAGCCCTACATCGCCGATCTGGCGCGCATGCCGCACCTGCTGATCGCCGGCACCACCGGTTCTGGCAAGTCGGTGGGCGTCAACGCCATGATCCTCTCCATCCTCTACCGCCTGCCGCCCAGCCAGTGCCGGTTCATCATGATCGACCCGAAGATGCTGGAGCTCAGCGCCTACGACGGCATCCCGCACCTGCTGTCGCCGGTGGTCACCGATCCGAAGAAGGCCATCGTCGCCTTGAAATGGACGGTGCGCGAGATGGAGGATCGCTATCGGCGCATGACCAAGATCGGCGTGCGCAACATCGCCGGCTACAACGAGCGCGCCCGCGAGGCCCTCGCCAGGAGCGAGCATTTCGTGCGCACCGTGCAGACCGGCTTCGACGCCGATGGCCGGCCGATCTACGAGGAGGAGCGCCTCGACCCCGAGCCCATGCCCTATCTCGTGGTGGTGATCGACGAGGTGGCCGACCTGATGATGGTGGCCGGCAAGGACATCGAGGGCGCCGTCCAGCGCCTGGCGCAGATGGCGCGCGCCGCCGGCATCCACCTGATCATGGCGACCCAGCGGCCTTCGGTGGATGTGATCACCGGCACCATCAAGGCCAACTTTCCCACCCGGATCAGCTTCCAGGTGACCTCGCGCATCGATGCGCGCACCATCCTCAGCGAACAGGGCGCCGAGCAGCTGCTGGGCCAGGGCGACATGCTCTACATGGCCGGCGGCGGACGCATCACCCGCCTGCACGGGCCGTTCGTCTCCGACGGCGAGGTGGATGCGGTGGCGAAGTTCCTGCGCAGCCAGGGCGAGCCGCAATATCTGGAGGACGTCACCGCCGCCGCCGACGAGGACGAGGGCGCCGAGGGCGACGGCTTCGGCGGCGACGGCGGCGCCGCCGCCGACCTCTACGACCAGGCCGTCGCGGTGGTGACGCGCGATCGCAAGGCCTCGACCAGCTACATCCAGCGGCGCCTGCAGATCGGCTACAACCGCGCCGCCTCGCTGATGGAGCGCATGGAGCGCGAGGGCGTCGTCGGCGCGGCCAACCATGCCGGCAAGCGCGACATTCTCGCCGGCCCGCCGCCCTGAGCCGCGGCGGCGGCGGGAGCGCGGCCCGGATCTCTATCCTATCGGCCGTAAAGCCCCAGGGCGGCGAGCACCGTGGCGATCAGCATCAGATAGATCGCGGTGCAGCCGCCGAGGAACAGGCGATCGGCCAGCCGGCTGGCGACGGCGGTCTTGTGGCGCGGCATGGACATGCGGCTTCTGGCCCCTTGAAGCTTCCGACTCCCCAAACCCCAGCTTGCCGCGACGGGTTCCCGCCTCGGCGCGGCAAGCGGCGCCTGATCGCCCGCCAAGCTAGGGCGCCCGGCTGTCGGGGCGGTTTCAGAAGCAAGGCTCGATTTTGACCGCCTCCGCGGCCGGCGCCATCAAATGCAAAGGCGGGCGCGGCGAACCGGGACGATGATCCCGCCGCGTGGACGGCGCCCCAACCCCCCACGTGGGGCGGCCAAGCGCCACGCGGCCTCGATCGCCAAGGTCCCCTCCGGCAGCGATGAGGTTTGGCCCGGCTGGACGCGAGCGCCAGCCGGGCCTTCGCCGCGCCCCGGGCGCTTGCAGGCGCCGGCCGGCGGCGGCGACGCGGCCTTGAACCGGCCGCAGCGCCGTTGCAAAGGGGCCGGCGATGCGCCTCAGCCTGGGACATTGGCGGCCGCTCGTCGCCGCGTTCGCGCTTCTGGTCGGGGCCTGCGCCACCACCGAACGCATCGAGGCGGCCGGCGACGTGCACGCTCTTCTCGTCGCCATCCGCGACGGCGATCGCGCCGGCTTCGACGCCCACGTCGACCGCGCCGCCCTGGAGCGCCAGCTCCAGGACCGCATCCTGGCGCGCACGGCCGGGCCGGGCGCCGATGCGGCGAGCCGGAGCTGGGGCGTCCTCATCGCCGGGCCGCTGTCGCGCCTCGCCGGCGGCCTCGTGCTGCGGCCGCAGGTGTTCGCGGCGGTGGCCGAATACTATGGCTACCGGCCCGGCCAGCCGATCCCGGGTCGGCTCGCCATCGCCGGCGCCCTGCGCCCGGTGGGCGAAGGCCGGGTCTGCGCGGCGAAGGGCCGGCGCGGCCCCTGCCTGATGACCTTCGCCGACGAAGCCGGGGTGTGGCGCCTGGTGAGCTTCGACGGCGACGTGCGCATGCTGAGGCTGCCGGCGTGACCGTCCCCGCCCGCCTTGCCGCCGCGCTGGCGGCGGCCCTCGCCCTGGGCCTGGCGGGCGCCGCCGCCGCGGGCGTGCGCATCTACTCCTACGATCCCGCCAATGCCCTCACCCGGCGCACCGCCGGCGACCTCACCTTCGAGTTTGAGCGGCGCTTCATCTTCACCCGGGTGCTGAGCGTGCGCTCCACCGAGGGCGAGGCCACCGCCGACCTGAAGCCGGCGCGCGAGACGGCGCTGGGGCGTGGCGGCCTCGACGGCGTGATCGGGCGGCGCGCGCGCGGGCGCGACCTCTACGAGATCGAGCCGGCGGCCGAGGGCGCCGACATGATCCGCGCCTTCTGCCCCGGTTCGGCGCGGGCCTGGCTGGCGTTCGGCCGCATCCGGCAGGGCCATGGGCTGAGGGTTCGGGTCATCGGAGAAGCCGCCGGCGCCAGCCGGGCGCGGCTGTGCGCGACGCTGGATTTCACCTTCCACGGCGAGTGGCGCGCCGCTGCGGCGGGCCAGCCGGTGCGCCCCGGCGACCTGCTCGAGCCGCACTTTCCCTATTAGCGATCAGGGCCTCAACGAGGCGGCCTGGCGCGCCAGGCGCTCGAGGCGCGCCGCGTCGCCCGAGGCCAGCGCATCGCGCGGCGCGAGCCAGGAGCCGCCGACGCACAGGACGTTCGGCAGCGCCAGATAGGGCGGCGCGCTCCTCAGGTCGATGCCGCCGGTGGGGCAGAACCGGACGCCGGGGAAGGGGCCGGCGAGGGCCCGGACCGCCGCCACGCCGCCGAGGGCGGCCGCGGGAAAGAGCTTGGCCGCCGAGAATCCCGCCTCCAGGACCCGCATCAGTTCGCTGGCGGTGGCGACGGCCGGCAGATAGGGCAGGGGGCCCGACGCCGCCGCGGCGAGCAGCGCCGGCGTCGCCCCGGGCGAGACCGCAAAGCGCGCCCCCGCCCGCGCGGCGGCCTCCAGATCCCCGGCGCCGAGCACCGTGCCGGCGCCGGGGATGGCGTCCGGAACCTCGGCGGCGACGGCGCGGATGGCGTCCAGACCGGCCGGCGTGCGCAGGGTGATCTCGATGGCGCGCAGGCCCCCGGCCACCAGCGCCCGGGCGAGCGTCACGGCCTCGCGGGCCGCTTCGACGGTGACCACCGGCAGCACCGGGCCGAGCCCGAGAATCGCTTCGATACGCATTGGCGCCGGCGTCGTCTACAATCGCCGGGCCGCCGTCAAGCCGGGCCGGAAGCCGGCGGTGCGGCCCCCTTTTGAAAATAACGCCGCCGTGATCGGGAACTAATGCCCGTCGTGGCCCCTATTGGAATTGCGCCCAGTGCTGGGGAGGGACTCGGAGCACGCCATGAAAATCGCCCAGATTCCGCCGCTTTACGAAGCCGTGCCGCCGCGCCTCTATGGAGGAACGGAGCGCGTGGTGGCGCATCTGTGCGACACGCTGGTGGAGCTGGGCCACGACGTCACCCTCTTCGCCAGCGCCGACGCCAGGACCAAGGCCAGGCTCGTCGTCGTCCGCGACCAGGCGATCCGGCTCGATCCAGCGCCGCTGAAGAGCGACCTGGCCAGCCATTTCTCGATGCTCGACCAGGTGCGCCAGCAACAGGGGCGGTTCGACATCCTCCACTTTCACATGGACATGGCGCACCTGCCGTTCTTCGAGGACATGGCCGAGCGCACCCTCACCACCCTGCACGGCCGCCTCGACCTGAAGGACCTCCCCGCGGTCTATCGCCGCTGGGCCAAGTACCCGCTCGTCTCCATCTCCGACGCCCAGCGCGTGCATCTGCCGTTCGCCAACTGGGCCGGCACGGTGCACCACGGCATGCCGGCCGACCTCTACCGCTTCAACCCCGAAGGCGGCGACTACCTCGCCTTTCTCGGCCGCATCTCGCCCGAGAAGGGGCCTGATCGCGCCATCCGCATCGCCACCGGCCTGGGCATGCCGCTGAAGATCGCCGCCAAGGTCGATGCCGTCGACGCCGCCTATTTCCGCCAGACCATCGAGCCGATGCTCGATCACCCGCTGGTGGAGTTCGTCGGCGAGATCGGCGATGCCGACAAGTCGGCCTTCCTCGGCGGCGCCAGGGCGCTGCTGTTTCCGATCGACTGGCCCGAGCCCTTCGGCCTCGTCATGATCGAGGCGATGGGCTGCGGCACGCCGGTGATCGCCTTCGACTGCGGCTCGACCTCCGAGGTGGTGGAGCCCGGCGTCTCCGGGTTCCTGGTGCGCACCGAGGCCGAGGCGATGGCCGCGGTGAGGCGCCTTCCCGAACTCGACCGGCGCGAGGTGCGCCGGCGTTTCGACCGCCGCTTCTCGGCCGTCAGCATGGCGCGCGCCTACCTCGATCTCTACGCCGAGCGGCTGGCGAAGGCGCACGCGCCGGCGCTTGCATCGAGGGACGATGAGGGCGAGACTCCGGAAGCGTTGGCTCACATCGCCTGACATCGTTGCATGGATGATCTCTCCGCCCCCGCGCTGGCGTCCGACGAGGGCGCGGCGAGCGCGGGGCTCGTTCACTTCACCGCCATCAAGTCGGACGACGCCTTCCTCGTTTGCGACGCGCATGGCGACATACTGGGCGGGGCCGACGGCCTCTTCGCCGCCGACGTGCGCATCCTGTCGCGGTTCCGCTTCCTGGTGGGCGAGCGAAGCCCGTCGCAGCTCTCCAGCGGCCTGTCGCACGAGAGTGTCGTCTTCACCTTCCACGGCGCCAACCTCGATCTGCCGCCCATGGGCGGGCGCGCGACGCCGCGCGGGGTGATCCATATCGAGCGCAAGCGGCTCCTGTTCGAGAACCGCCTCTACGAGCGCGTGCGCTGCGCCAACTACGGACTGGACGAGATCATGCTGCCGCTGGCGTTCGAGTACGACGCCGACTTCCGCGACATGTTCGAGGTCAGGGGCATGAAGCGCCGGCGGCGCGGCGAACTGCTGGCGACCCAGCTCACCGGACGCCATGCGATCTTCGCCTATGACGGCCTCGACGGGGTGCGCCGGACCTGCGCCCTCGGCTTCTCCGAACCGCCCTGGCGGATGACGACCCGGCGCGCCGATTTCATGTTCTCGCTGCGGCCGGGCGAGCGCGTCGACCTCTTCGTCGAGGCCGGCGCCGAGGAGCATGAGCCGCCGGCGCGCGAGCGGTTCGTGCGCGCCCTCGCCGGCGCCCGGGGCAGGGTGCGCGAGCGCGAGGGCCGTGGCGGCCAGCTGGGGAGTTCGGCCACCGACTTCACGGTGTGGCTGGAGAAGTCGCGCGCCGACATCGCGCTTCTGGTCACCGAGCTCGCCACCGGCCCCTACCCTTACGCGGGCATTCCCTGGTTCTCGACCCCGTTCGGCCGCGACGGCATCATCACCGCCTGGCAGCTCCTGTGGCTGGCGCCCGACCTCGCCAAGGGGGTGCTCGGGTTCCTCGCCGCGCACCAGGCGCACGAGAGTTCCAGGTTCCGCCAGTCCGATCCGGGCAAGATCATGCACGAGACCCGCCGCGGCGAGATGGCGGCGCTCGAGGAAGTCCCGTTCGGGCTCTACTACGGCGGCGTCGACACCACGCCGCTCTTCGTGGCCCTCGCCGGCGCCTATCTGGAGCGCACCGACGACGTGGCCACCATCGAGGCGTTCTGGCCCGCCCTGCGCGCGGCGGCCGACTGGATCGAGCGCTACGGCGATTCCAACGGCGACGGCCTCGTCGACTATCCGCGCGGCGCCCCGCCGGGCCTCACCAACCAGGGCTGGAAGGATTCGGAGGACTCGGTCTTCCATGCCGACGGCCGTTTCCCCACCGGTCCGGTCGCCCTCGTGGAGGTGCAGGGCTATGCGTTCGCCGCCTTTCGCGCCATGGCCGCGATGCTGCGGCGTCTCGGCCGCCCCGGCTCGGAGATCTGGGACGAGAAGGCCGAAGCCATGCGCCGGCGCGTGGAGGCGAAGTTCTGGATGGAGGAGGACGGCTTCTACGGCATCGCCGTCGACGGCGACGGCGCCCTGTGCCGTCCGCACGCCTCCAACGCCGGTCACCTGCTGTTCGTCGGCCTGCCGGCGCCTGATCGCGCCGCCCGCGTCGCCCTCCGCCTGATGTCGGCCGAGTTCGATTGCGGCTGGGGAATCCGCACCCTGGCGGTGGGCTCGGCCAGGTACAATCCGATGAGCTACCACAATGGCTCGGTGTGGCCGCACGACACCGCCATCTGTGTCGCGGGGATGGCGCGCTACGGCGAGCGGGAAGGGCCGGCCAAGCTGATCGTCGATCTTTTCGGGGCCTCGTCCTTCTTCGGCATGCGCATGCCCGAGCTCTTCTGCGGCTTCCCGCGCGAGGCGGGCGAACCGCCGATCGCCTATCCGGTGGCCTGCATGCCGCAGGCCTGGTCGGCCGGCTCGGTGTTCATGCTGCTGCAGGCGTGCCTGGGGCTTTCCATCGACGCCGGACGCAAGGAGGTGAGGCTGGTGCGGCCGACGCTGCCCGAAGGCGTCGACCGGCTGACGATCGAACGGCTCGATGTCGCCGGCGCCCGCGTCGACCTGCGTTTCCAGCGCCTCGACAACGTGATCGCGGTCAATCCGGGGCCGCTGTCGGATCGATCGGTCTGCGTGGTCCTGGAGGGATGAGGCATAGTGGCGCGGCGATTCGCGTCGCGTGCGCCGCACTTCGGGCCGGTTTGCCGGGCAACCGGCGGCGCGGGTTCGGGATCGACCGGGCCGCGGTGACGTTATGCTCCAAGGAGGGGTTCCATTCATGGCTTCGGCGCTCGCCGCTTCGTCGCATCGCCTGCTCCAGGCGCCCCCGCCTCTCCAGCTCGGCGCGGCGGCCCTGTTCGCCGACCTCGACGGCACCCTCGCGCCCATCCGCGAGCGTCCAGACGAGGTCGGTCCGGACGCGGCCCGCGCCGATCTGCTGCGCCGACTCGGCGGCGCGCTCGGCGGCCGGCTGGCGGTGATCAGCGGGCGCGGGCTCGCCGATCTCGACCGGGTGCTCGGCGGCGGGGTGAGCGCGGTGGCGGCCGCGCACGGGCTGATCCGGCGCAGCGCCGGCGGCGAGGTGATGGCGACCGCGCCGGCCCTGCCAGGTCCGGCGCGCGCGGCGCTGCTGGCGCTCGGCCGCGCCAATCCGGCGCTCCTGGTGGAGGACAAGGGTCCGGCGATCGCGCTGCACTATCGCGCGGCGCCGCAGGCCGGCCCGGTGTGCGAGGCCGAGGCGCAGCGCCTGGCCGCCCGCTTCGATCTCAGCCTGCAGAAGGGCCGCATGGTGGTGGATCTGCGGGCGCGCGGCCCCTCGAAGGCGGATGCGGTGGCCAGCTTCATGGCCGAGCCGCCGTTCGCGGGCGCGACGCCGGTGTTCCTGGGCGACGACCTCACCGACGAGGACGGCTTCGCCGCGGCGCAGCGGCTCGGCGGATACGGCGTGGTGGTCGGCCCGCGCCGGCCCACGGCGGCGCGCTACGCCCTCGACGACGTGACCGCCACGCTCGCCTGGCTCGAACGCTCGCTGGCGCCGCCCCGGTGACGCACGGCCTCGATCTGGCTCCGATCGGCAACTGTTCGGTGAGCGCGCTCATCGATCGTCAGGGCCGCTACCTGTGGTGCTGCGCCCCCCGCCTCGACAGCGATCCGTTCTTCTCCAACCTGCTCGCCACCACCGAGCCGGATGCGGCCGGCGCCGAGGGCTTCTGGGGCATCGACGTGGAGCACACAGCCCAGGTGCGGCAGGCCTATCTGCGCAACACCGCGGTGCTGCGCACCGAGATCACCGACGCCGCCGGCCAGGTGCTGGAGATCCTGGACTTCGCGCCGCGGTTTCGGATGTATGGCCGCGGCTATCGGCCGACGGCGTTCGTACGGCTGCTGCGCCCCGTCGTGGGCGCCCCCAGGATCGCCATCCGCCTGCGCCCCACCGCCGACTGGGGGAGCGAGCGGGCGGCCTCCACCTATGGATCGAACCACATCCGCTATCTCGGCCGCGACGTCACCTTGCGGCTGACCACCAATGCTCCGGTCTCGCACATCCGCGAAGAGCGCAGCTTCCGCCTGGAAGAGGAGATCGCGCTCTTTCTCGGGCCCGACGAGCCCTTCCAGGGCGAGGTGCGCGGGGCCTGCGACGCCATGCTGGCCGACACCTGCGCCTACTGGAGCGAATGGGTGCGCACCCTGGCGCTGCCCCTGGAATGGCAGGAGGCGGTGATCCGCGCCGCCATCGCCCTGAAGCTGTGCGTGTACGAGGAGACCGGCGCCATCGTGGCGGCGCTCACCACCTCGATTCCGGAGGCGCCGCAGAGCGGCCGCAACTGGGACTACCGGTTCTGCTGGCTCAGGGACGCCTACTACGTGGTGCAGGCGCTCAACCGGCTCTCGGCGGCCGATATCCTGGAGAACTATCTCGGCTACCTGCGCAACATCATCGACCGCGCCAACGGCGGCCATATCCAGCCGGTCTACGGCGTCGGCTACGAGCCGATCCTCAAGGAGCGGATCATCGACACCCTGCCCGGCTACCGGGGCATGGGGCCGGTCCGGGTCGGCAACCAGGCCCACGAGCACGTCCAGCACGACGTCTATGGCCAGATCGTGCTCGCGAACGTCCAGGCCTTCTTCGACGAGCGGCTGCTGCGGCCGGCCACGGTGGCCGACTTCGAGGCCCTGGAGAAGCTCGGGGAACGCGCCTTCCAGCTCTACGACCAGGCCGACGCCGGCATCTGGGAGCTGCGCACCCGCGCCGAGACCCACACCTATTCGGCGGTGATGTGCTGGGCCGCCTGCGACCGGCTCGCCAACGCCGCCGATCAGCTCGGCCAGCGGCCCCGCGGAGTGTTCTGGCGCGAACGCGCCGACGTGATCCGCAGCGCCATCGAGAGCCGGGCGTGGTGCGGCGAGCTTGGCCACTTCACCGCGACCTTCGGCGGCGACGCGGTGGACGCGAGCCTGCTGCAGATGGTCGACGTGCGCTTCCTGAAGCCGGACGACCCGAGGAGCCGCGCCACCCTGGCGGCGGTGGAAAAGCACCTGCGCCGCGGCTCCAACCTGTTGCGCTACGACCGGCCCGACGATTTCGGCGCGCCGGAGACGGCGTTCAACTTCTGCACCTTCTGGTACATCGAGGCCCTGCACTTGGCGGGGCGCACCGACGAGGCGCGCGCCCTGTTCGACCAGATGCTGGAAAGGCGCACCCACGCCGGCCTGCTCTCCGAGGATGCGGCGCTGGAGGATGGCGCGCTCTGGGGGAACTATCCGCAGACCTATTCGCTTGTGGGTCTGATAAACTGTGCCGTATTGCTCAGTCGACCATGGAGCGTCGTACGATGAGCCGGCTCATCGTGGTCTCGAACCGGGTGTCGCCGGAGAGCCGCAGCGAAGGCGCCGCCGGAGGCTTGGCGGTGGCGCTGTCGGCGGCGCTGAGGGAATATTCGGGGTTCTGGTTCGGCTGGAGCGGCGAGACCGCCCCCACCTTCACCGGCGAGGTGAAGACCCAGCGCATCGACGACGTGACCGTCGCCACCATCGATCTCGAGGAGGCCGACTACCAGGAATACTACAACGGCTACGCCAACGGCGCTCTGTGGCCGCTGTTCCACTATCGCATCGACCTGACCGCCTACGACCGCACCTTCGGCGAGGGCTATGAGCGGGTGAACCGGCGCTTCGCCGAAAGCCTCGCGCCGCTCGTCCAGCCGGACGACCTCATCTGGGTGCACGACTATCACCTGATGCTGCTGGGGCGCGAACTCAGGCGCCTCGGCGTCGCCAACCCGATCGGCTTCTTTCTGCACATCCCCTGGCCGGCGCCGCAGCTGCTCACCACCCTGCCGCGCCACCGCCAGCTGGTGGAGGCGCTGTTCTCCTACGACCTCGTCGGGCTGCAGACCGACGAATGGCTCTGGGCCTTCGAGTCCTACGTGCTCGGCGAAGCCGGCGGCGGCTTCCTCAGCGATGGGCGCATGGCCGCCTTCGGCCGCACCCTGCGCGCCAGCGCCTTTCCGATCGGCCTCGACGTCGAGGAGTTCATGGCCCTCGCCGGCTCGGCCGCGGCGGACCGGGCCTACGACCGCATGGCCGCCCACAGCGTCTTCCGCAGCCTCATCGTCGGCGTCGAGCGGCTCGACTACTCCAAGGGGCTCGAGGAGCGCCTGATGGGCTTCGAGCGCTTCCTGGAGGACCATCCGCAGGCTGCGCGCCAGGTTCTCTATCTGCAGGTGGCGCCGGGCTCGCGCGAGGAGGTGGAGGCCTATCAGGATCTGCGGGCGCGGATCGAATCGCTTTGCGGCCGCATCAACGCCGCCTGGGCCGACATGGACTGGGCGCCGATCCAGTACGTCGGCCGCAACTTCGCCCGCGCCGAACTCGCCGGGGTCTATCGCGCGGCCAAGGTCGGTCTGGTGACGCCGCTGCGCGACGGCATGAACCTCGTGGCCAAGGAGTTCGTCGCCGCCCAGGATCCCGACGATCCAGGCGTGCTCATCCTGTCGCGCTTCGCCGGCGCGGCCCGGCAGATGACCGAGGCTCTGATCGTCAACCCGTTCAGCCGCGAGGAGCTTTCCGAGGGCCTGGCGCGGGCGCTGGCCATGGAACGCGGCGAGCGGGTGAGGCGCTGGGAGAGTTTGATGGACGGCGTGCGGCGCTTCGACGTGAAGGTCTGGCGCGACAGTTTCGTCGACGCCCTGAAGGCGGCGCGCCACGCGGCGCCGGTCTCCGAGCAGCCGGCGCGAGCGCGTTTCGTGGAGAGCGACGATGGCCACGTCGAAGTTGGCGAGGTACCGGGCCAAGCGGGACTTCAGCCGAACCGCCGAGCCAAGCGGCCGGACGCCGCCGCCGGCGTCAGGCCGGCTTCGCTACGTCATCCAGAAACATGACGCGCGCCGGCTGCATTACGACCTGAGACTGGAGGCCGAAGGCGTCTTCAAGTCGTGGGCGGTCACCCGCGGCCCCTCGCTCGATCCCGCCGACAAGCGCCTGGCGGTCGAGGTCGAGGATCATCCTCTCGATTACGGCGATTTCGAAGGCGTCATCCCCAAGGGGGAGTACGGCGGCGGCGCGGTTCTGCTCTGGGATCGCGGCTACTGGGCGCCGGAGGACGGCGCCGACCCGGTGCAGGCGCTGGCCAGGGGCGAACTGAAGTTCGTTCTCGAAGGCGAGCGGCTCCACGGCGGCTGGGTGCTGGTGCGGCTGAAGCCGCGCGAAGGCGAAAAACGCCAGAACTGGCTGCTGATCAAGCACCGCGACGCGGCGGCGCGGCCAGGCCACGGCGAGGAGGCGCTGGCGCAGGACCGCTCGGTGGCCTCGGGACGCTCCATGGACCAGATCGCCCAGGGGCGTGGCCGCGCCCCCAGGGCCTTCATCCATGCGGCGGTCGCGACCCGCGCCGACGCCGTCTGGAGGTCCGCACGGGGCGGCGCGACGGCCGCCCCGCCCGAGTTCGTCGCGCCGCAACTTTGCCGGCTGGTGCGGCGCCCGCCGTCGGGACCGGGCTGGGTTCACGAGGTGAAGTTCGATGGCTACCGCCTGCAGATGCGCATCGAGGCAGGCCGGCCGGTCCTGCGCACCCGCAAGGGACTGGACTGGACCGATCGCTTCGCCGAGATCGCCGCCGCGGGCGCCGGCCTGCCCGACTGTCTGATCGATGGCGAGGTCTGCGCCATCGGCCCGGACGGCGCGCCGGATTTCGCCGCGCTCCAGGCCGCGCTCGCGGACCGCGACACCGCCGGCCTCGTCTATTTCGCCTTCGACGCCCTCTTCTCTGCGGGCGAGGATCTG
>DATKRO010000095.1:0-8279 GCA_035532115.1 Caulobacteraceae bacterium
CCCTGACCGCTGCGCGGTCTGTCCCTCCCCACGAGGGGGAGGGAGGCCCCAGAGTCCCCCACCCTGACCGCTGCGCGGTCTGTCCCTCCCCACGAGGGCCTCCCACCCCTTCATGGGGAGGGTGGCCGCCGCGCAGCGGCGGACGGGTGGGGGAGTCAGCCGCGTCAACGCTCGATTCGAGGCTGGCGCTTGCGCACGGACCCAGAGTCCCCCACCCTGACCGCTTCGCGGTCTGTCCCTCCCCACGAGGGGGAGGGAGGCCCCGCAGTCCCCCACCCTGACCGCTTCGCGGTCTGTCCCTCCCCACGAGGGGGAGGGAGGCCCAAAGTCCCCCCACCCTGACCGCTGCGCGGTCTGTCCCTCCCCACGAGGGGGAGGGATGAGAGAGGAGCCTGCCGAGGCCGATGTTGTGGATCCCGATCGCCGTCGGCGCGGCGGCGCTGCAGGTGGCGCGCAATGCGCTGCAGCGCACGCTGATGACCGGCGCGGGGCCGTGGGGCGCGACGCTGGTGCGGTTTCTCTTCGGGCTGCCGTTCTCGCTGGTGTTCGCCCTCGTGGCCTTCGTGGCGACACCCGGGCGGCGCCTCGACTTCGGCCCCGGGTTCTGGATCGCCAGCGCCGTCGCCGGCGCCGCCCAGATCCTCGCCACCGCGGCGATGCTGGTCTCGATGCGGCGCTCCAGCTTCGCCCTGGGCACGGTGTTCCAGCAGAGCGCGATCCCGCTTTCGGCCCTGGTCGGCCTGCTCTTCCACGATCGCCTGCCGCCGCTCGCCTGGGCCGGACTGCTGGCGGTGTCCGCGGCGCTGATGGTGCTCGCCTGGCCCAGGAAGCTCGAGGGCCCGCGCGACTGGAGCGCGGCGCTGCTGGGGCTGGCGGCCGGGGCCGGCTTTGCCATCGCGTCCAACGGCGCGCGCCGCAGCGCGCTGGCGCTCGATGCGCATCACCCGGCGCTGGCCGCCCTGATCGCGCTCGTCTGCGTCCAGGCGATGCAGTCGGCGGCGCTGGTCGCCTGGCTGGGCCTGAGCGACCGGCGGGCGCTGCGCGCGGCGCTGGGCGGCGGGCGGGCTGCGCTGGGCGCGGGCTTTTTCGGCGCGGCCGCGTCCGGGCTCTGGTTCACCGCCTTCGCGCTCTGGCCCGCCGGACCGGTGCGCGCCGTCGGCGTCATCGAGACGCCGATCGCGGCCCTCGCCGGCCAGCGCGTCTTCGCCGAGAAACTGGCGCGGTGGCAATGGGCCGCGGCGGCGGTCGCGGCCGCCGGCGTAGCCCTGGCGGCGCTGGGCTGAAGCCTCGAGGCGAGGCGCCCTGCGGATTAGTCCTTGAATTAACCGGCGACGCGGGGCACACCCGGTCAAGTCCGCTTTGGGCCTGAGGTCAGCTAGCGGCGCTGGCGTTCGAGGGGGGCGCTCAAGCGTGTCGTGGCCGCCAGGCTTGGGGGACGACTCCTCGTCGCGTTCTCAGCCCTCGTTCGTCAGAGCCCGGAATGTTCTCGTCCCTGTTCGGCGTCATCTCCAGTGACATCGCCATCGATCTCGGCACCGCCAACACCCTGATCTACATGAAGGGTCGGGGCATCGTGCTGAACGAGCCCTCGGTGGTGGCGCTGCGCACCGTGGCCGGGCGCAAGCAGGTCCACGCCGTCGGCATCGAGGCCAAGATGATGCTCGGGCGCACCCCCGGCCACATGGAGGCGATCCGCCCCATGCGCGACGGCGTCATCGCCGACTTCGAGGTCGCCGAGGAGATGATCAAGTACTTCATCCGCAAGGTGCACAACCGCCGCGGCTTCACCAATCCGAAGGTGCTGGTCTGCGTGCCCTCGGGCGCGACGGCGGTGGAGCGGCGCGCGATCAACGATTCGTGCCTCAATGCCGGCGCCCGGCGCGTCGGCCTCATCGACGAGCCGCAGGCCGCCGCGATCGGGGCGGGACTGCCGATCCACGAGCCCACCGGCTCGATGGTGGTCGACATCGGCGGCGGCACCACCGAGGTCGCGGTGCTGTCGCTCTCCGGCATCGTCTATTCGCGTTCGGTCCGGGTCGGCGGCGACAAGATGGACGAGGCCATCATCAGCTACATGCGCCGCCACCACAATCTGCTCATCGGCGAGACCACCGCCGAGCGGATCAAGAAGGAGATCGGCACGGCGCGGACCCCCGAGGACGGCCACGGCCTCTCGATCGACGTCAAGGGGCGCGACCTGATGCAGGGCGTGCCGCGCGAGGTCAGGATCAGCGAGAAGCAGGCCGCCGACGCCGTGGCCGAGCCGGTGGTGCAGATCGTCGAGGCGGTGAAGGTGGCGCTGGAAGCGACCCCGCCGGAACTCGCCGCCGACATCGCCGACAAGGGCATCATGCTCACCGGCGGCGGGGCGCTGCTGCGCGGGCTCGACCTCGAGATCCGCGATCACACCGGCCTGCCCGTCACCGTGGCCGACGATCCGCTCTCCTGCGTCGCGCTCGGGTGCGGCAAGGTGCTGGAACATCCGAAATGGATGAAAGGCGTGCTCGAAGCCACGCTCGGCTAGGCGGCTTCAGCCAATCCGAAGCGATGGCGCCTCGCCCGGGCGCTTCGCCGATTTCCGCCGCGCCCCCTCCGGCGCCCGCCGCTGTCGCGCCGGGCGCCACCTCCCCCGTTTCACGGGTGAGGAGGAAGGCGTCTTCACTCCTTCCCCGCGAAGACAAGGGGGACCGCCGCGCCGCCAGGCGCGGGGGTGGAAGGGGCGCGACGCGGCTATTCGTCCCGGGCGTCCGTGTCGAACGCAGGCGCTCATACCTCGTCGATTTGGGTGACGCGGGCGGCTAGATTAGGCTATCTCGAATCGGCGGGGCGCGGGTTCTTGGGAGGCGTGATTGTCGCTGCGGGAGGGTCCGTTAGGCGATATCCGAGTGCCGCTGACGTGGTCGGCCGCCGCGGCCCTGATCATCGCGGTGATCATCGCCGCGGCCCTGCTGCTCGGCGGTCGCCGCCAGGTCATGAAAGCCCAGGCCTATGCGGGCGCCCGCCACGTCGTCGAGGCCGTCGCCGCGCCGGTGGGCGGGGTGCTCGAGGCGCCGGTGCGCTGGACCCGGCAAGGGCTCGGCGAGGTCGGCGGCTACTTCTTCGCCGTCTCCGAAAACCGGCGGCTGAAGGCCGAACTCGTCCAGGCGCAGGCGCTGCGCGACCGCTTCGACGCCACCCGGCTGGAGAACCAGCGCTTCCGCGCCCTGCTCGGCGTCAGGACCGATCCGCCGCTGCCCATGGTGTTCGCCCGCACCGTCTCGGAGGCGCGCGGGCCGTTCTCCAACACCCGGCTCGCCGACGTCGGCGCCGACCGGGGCGTCACCGAGGGCAACCCGGTGCTCTCCGAGCATGGCCTCGTGGGCCGCATCGTCGGGGTTTCGGCCCACGTCAGCCGCGTGCTGCTGCTGACCGACCCGGAGAGCCGCACCCCGGTGCTGATCGTGCGCACCAACGGCCGGGCGATCCTTTCCGGCGACGGCGCGCCGGCGCCCAAGCTCGACTACATCGCCGAGGCGAGCCCCCTGCGCGCGGGCGACCGCATCCTCACCTCCGGCGACGGCGGGGTGTTTCCGCGCGGGCTTCCGGTGGGCACGGTGGTGAAGGGCGCCGACGGGGCTTGGCGCGTCGCCCTCGACGCCGACGCCTCGCCGGTGGACGACGTCCAGATTCTCCTGTTCACCGACTTCTCGCAGCTGGTGGACGAGAAGGCCCTGGCGCCCAAGGACCTGCCCACCGCCATGACCGAGGAGGGCAACCCCTCGATCATCGGCCCTGCCGCGCCCAAGCCCGCCGCCGCCAAGCCCGCGGCCAGGGCCGGCGCCGCGACGCCGCCGCGGCCCGTCCGCAAGACGCCGGCCGCGACGCTCGCTCGCCCGGCCGCCCGGGCGGCCAAGCCCCGCGCGCCCGCCAGAGCCGATCGCAAGGCGCACGCCGCGCCGGCCAAGTCGACGGCCAGGCCGGCGGCCAAGCCGACGGCCAGGGCGCACCCCGCCCGGGCGCCCTCCGGCGCAGCCGCCGGCCCGCCGTTCTGATGAGCGCCCACGGCGCCCGGGCGGCGAGACCCCTCAACCCGCTGCGCTGGCTGGGGGCGCCGATGCTGGTCTGCATCGCCGCGACCGTGCTGGTGGCGACGCCGATCCGGATCTTCGGCCTGGCGCTTCCCGAGCCGGTCTTCCCGCTCGCCCTCGCCTTCGCCTGGGCGGTGATCCGTCCCTCGGTGCTGCCGCCCTTCGCCCTGCTGCTGCTGGGCCTGTTCCTGGACGTCTTCTGGGACGGGCCGCAGGGGCTGTGGCCGGTGGTGCTTCTGGGCGCCTATGCCGCGGTGCTCTGGGCCAGGCGCCTGATCATGGGGCAGGACTTCCTGGCGATGTGGGGCTGGTACGGGGCGGTGCTCGCCGCCGCCCTGGGGCTGGGCTTCCTGCTGACCGCCATGGCGGCGCACACGGCGCCCAACCTCATTTTCGTCATCTTGATGTATTACCTGCCGACTCTGCTGCTGTTCCCCTTCGCCCACCGTCTCATCACGCTCTACGAAGACGCGGACGTGCGTTTCCGATGACCAGGCCCGGAATCTACTACAACGAGGTCAACGAGCGCCAGGGCGTCTTCAATCGGCGCATCTTCCTGATGGGCGGGGTGACCGGCGTCGGCGTCGTGGCGCTCTGCGTCAGGCTGGCGGACCTGCAGCTGCTGGAGGCCGACCGCTACGAGGTGCTCTCCGAGCACAACCAGTTCGAGTTCCGCCTCGAGCCGGCGCCGCGCGGCCTGATCCTCGACCGCAACGGCGTGGTGCTGGCCTCGAACCGGCCGGACTTCCGCCTCTACGTCAGCCGCGAGGACCAGCACACCGACGTCGAGGCGCTGCTCGACTCGCTGGGCAAGCTGGTGCCCATCGACCAGGCGCACCGCAACCGGCTGCTCCAGGACATCAACGATGCGCCGAGGCGCGCGCCGGTGACGGTGATGGAGGACCTGACCTGGGAGGAGTTCTCCCGCATCAACGTGCGCCGGCCCGAGCTGCCCGGGGTGACCGCCGACATGGGCGACATCCGCGTCTATCCCTACTCGGCCGCCTTCGCCCACGTCATCGGCTACGTCGCCAAGGTGACGCGCGAGGACGTGACCAAGACCGGCCCCAATTCCGATCCGATCCTGCTCAACCCCGGCTTCCGCATCGGCAAGCAGGGCCTGGAGAAGACCTACGACCTCGACATGCGCGGCAAGCCCGGGGCCAAGAAGGTGGAGGTGGACGTCAAGGGCCGGGTGGTGCGCGAGGATCCGGGCGGCGACCTGGCCGCGACGCCGGGCGAACCGCTGACGCTCACCGTCGACGCCGATGTCCAGAACCGCGCCCTCGAGGTGTTCGGGATCGAAAGCGGCGCGGCGGTGATGATGGACTGCCGCACCGGCGACCTCCTGTGCCTGTTCTCGGCCCCGAGCTTCGACGCCAACCGCTTCGTCAAGGGCCTGACCGGGCCGGAATACCGGGCGCTGGCCACCTACGAGCGCAAGCCGCTGCTCAACAAGGCGCTCCTGGCCAACTATCCGCCCGGCTCGACCTTCAAGACCATGGTGGCGCTCGCCGCGCTCGGCCAGGGGATCCCGGCGAGCACCGTGCATGTGTGCAACAAGGTCTGGTTCTGGGGCGGGCGCGCCTGGCACTGCGACCAGGCGCACGGCGCCCTCGACATGAAGGGCGCCATCGCCCAGTCGTGCGACATCTATTTCTATCAGCTGTCGCTGCAGATCGGCAGCCCCGACCCGATCGCCAAGGTGGCGCGGGCCTTCGGCCTTGGCCAGACCTACGCCATCGGCATGCCGAACCAGCGGCCGGGCCTCATTCCCGACACCGCCTACAAGCGCCGCGCCTTCCCGCACGACCCGGTCTGGCATCCGGGCGAGACGCCGAGCATGGCCATCGGCCAGGGCTATGTCGACGTGAACCCGCTGCAGCTTTGCGTGATGTGCGCGCGCCTCGCCAACGGCGCGCGGTCGATCCAGCCGAGGCTGGTCAGCAGCATCGGCGGCGTCGTCCAGCCGGCGGCGGCGGCGGTGGGCGACCTCGGCTATCCGGCCGAGCACCTCGCCTTCGTCCAGTCGGCCATGGCCGAGGTGGTCACCAAGGGCACGGCCGCGGCGGTGGGCCAGCTCGATCTGGGGCCGGTCACCTGGGCGGGCAAGACCGGCACGGCGCAGTCGCATTCCTACAAGGGCGGCGTCGGCGCCCACGGCGCGGTCGGGGCCTGGGACGAGCGCGACCATTCCTGGTTCATCGCCTTCGCGCCCGTCGAGGCCCCGCGCTACGCCATGAGCGTGCTGGTGGAGCACGGCGGCTGGGGCGCCGGCGCCGCCGCCCCCCGGGCCAAGGAGATCATGCGCGTGGCCATCCTGAAAGATCCCGAACTGCGCGCCCGCATCGAGCAGCCGCTGCCGCCGTCTCAGCCGGCGGGCTCTGCCTCTGGGCCGCCCGTCCCGCCCAGCGCGGCCGGAGTCGCGACATGACCGTCAGCGCCATGACCCGGCCGGGCGAGCGCGACCGTCTCTCGGTCAAGCTCGGCGAGATCGACTGGAACCTCTGCGCCGCGATCACCGCCATCGCGCTCACCGGCGGCGCGATGCTCTATTCGGTGGCGGGCGGCAACTGGACCTGGGCCGCGCCGCAACTGCTGCGCTATGGCCTGTGGTTCGCGGTGATGCTGGTGCTGGCGGTCACCGACCTGAGGGTCTGGCGCGCGCTCGCCTACCCGCTCTATTTCGTCGCCCTGGCCCTGCTCGTCTTCGCCGCCGTGCATGGGCATTCGTCGCTGGGCGCGAGGCGCTGGATCAATCTGGGCCCGATCCACGAGTTCCAGCCCTCGGAGGTGATGAAGATCGGCCTGGTGCTGGCGCTCGCCCGCTTCTACCACGACCTCTCGGCCAAGAGCGCCCAGGCTTCGTGGTGGCTGCTGGTCCCGGCGCTGCTGATCGCCGTCCCGGTGGGCCTGGTGATCAAGGAGCCCGACCTCGGCACGGCCCTGCTGATCGCGGCCATCGGCCTGACCATGATGATCCTCGCCGGGCTTTCCTGGCGGCTGATCGCCGCCGGCGCGGTGCTGGCGGGGATCGCCGCGCCGCTGGCGATCAAGGTGGCGCTGAAGCCCTACCAGCTGACCCGGCTGCTCACCTTCCTGAACCCCGAGGCCGACAAGTCGGGGGCCGGCTACCACATCATGCAGTCGAAGATCGCCCTGGGCTCGGGCGGCCTGCTGGGCAAGGGCTTCGGCCTGGGCTCGCAGGCCCAGCTCAACTTCCTGCCCGAGAAGCAGACCGACTTCATCTTCGCCTCGCTGGCCGAGGACTTCGGTTTCGTGGGCTCGGTCGCGGTCCTGCTCGTCTATGCCGCGGTGATCTTCATGTGCCTGCGCATCGCCATGATCGCCCACAGCCACTTCGGCAGGCTGAGCGCGGCCGGCATCACCGCGACCCTCGCCTTCTGCGTGCTGATGAACGGCGCCATGGTGATGGGCCTTGCCCCGGTGGTGGGCGTGCCGATGCCGCTGCTCTCCTGGGGCGGCACGGTGATGATGACGATGATGATCGGCTTCGGCCTCGTCCTGGCCGTGCGCGTGCATCGCTACAGCGAAGTCACCAGCGGCGCCGGCTCGATGCTGTAGCGCGCGCTCGCTCCCTCTCGTGGGGAGGGTGGCCGCCGCGCAGCGGCGGACGGGTGGGGGAGTCTGCCGCGTCGACGAACGAATTGGGATTGGCGCCTGGGCGCGGCCCCTTAAGTCCCCCACCCTGACCGCTGCGCGGTCTGTCCCTCCCCGTGAAGGGGAGGGAGGGTGACGAACTCAGCTCAGCGCCTGGTCGGTGGCGCGGACCAGGGCGTCGATGATGCCGGGTTCGGTGGAGGCGTGGCCGGCGTCCCAGATGATCTCGAAGCGGGCGGCGGGCCAGGCGCGGCGCAGCGCCCAGGCGCTCTCCAGCGGCGTCACCACGTCGAAGCGGCCCTGCACGATCCAGCCGGGAATCGCGGCGATGCGATGGGCGTTCTTCAGCACCCAGCCGTCCTCGGAGAAGAAGCCGCGGTTGGCGAAGAAGTGGCATTCGATGCGCGCGAAGGCGATGGCGAAGTCGACCTCGTTGAACTTGGCGGGCCGAGCCTCCGGTCCGCGCAGCGAGATGGTGTCGCCCTCCCACTGGCTCCAGGCGGCGGCGGCCTCGGCCTGGACGCGCCGGTCGGGGTGGGTGAGGCGCGCGTGGTAGGCGCCGATCATGTCGCCGCGCTCGGCCAGAGGGAT
>DATKRO010000096.1:0-6840 GCA_035532115.1 Caulobacteraceae bacterium
GGGGCCGGACCCGCCGCTTCCAAGACGAATTCCAGCTTGGCCGCGGCCCGTCCGGCCCCGGCTCGCGCTGCGCTTGGCCGGGGTGACGGCGATGATGAGCGTCTCGTCAGCCCGAACTCTTTGCCGTGCGCGAGGTGTGGCCTCCTCCGTCTGACCGCTGCGCGAGTCAGA
Organism: Caulobacteraceae bacterium; assembly: GCA_035532115.1. GTDB lineage: Bacteria > Pseudomonadota > Alphaproteobacteria > Caulobacterales > Caulobacteraceae > Acaudatibacter. Next base: position 172 of record DATKRO010000096.1, read on the forward strand.
CGCCCTTCGCGGCGCTGCGCTTGCAGGGGAGGAGAAGGGGGCGAGGCGCGAGGCTCAGGCCGGCTCGGTAATCATGCCCACGGCCTTGCGGCCTTCGGCGGTCATCGGGTCGTGGGCCACGTCGGCGGGGCCGAAGACCCTGGTCCAGCAGGCGAACTCCAGGCACACCCCGTCCGGATCGAAGAAATAGACCGAGCGCACGAACACCCGGTCGGTCACCTCCCGGCTCACCTGGGCGGGGGAATCGTCGTGATTGAGCACGGGGCTCAGCTTGACGCCCCTGGCCTTCAGGCGCGCGCAGTATTCGTCGAAGCGCTCGGCGGGCACGTCGAAGGCGATGTGGTTCATCGAGCCGTGCGCGGTCAGCATCGAGCCCTCGGTGGGCAGGGCGGCGGGGCTGGACACGCCCGGCTGGGCCGCCGGCGCGTTCGGGAACCAGAAGAAGGCCAGGGAATCGCCATTGCCCATGTCGAAGAAGAAGTGCTGGCCCATGCCGCTGGGCAGATCGATGGTCTTGATCAGCGGCATGCCGAGGACGTCGCGGTAGAACGCCACCGTGCGGGCCATGTCCTTGCAAACCAGCGCCAGATGGTTGAGGCCACGCAGCTCAAACTGGGTGTTGGTGGTGCGCGCCATGGCGGCTTCTCCTGAACGGACCGGGGGCGCACCCTAGCACGCCGGGCTCAGACGCGCGCGCGGATCCAGTCGCCCATCAGCTCGACCGCGCCTTCGCGGGCCGCTTCGTCATCCTCGAAGTAGTGGGCGCCCGGGACGAACTCCAGGCGCTTGTCGGGCGCGGCGATGGCGCCCAGCACGGCGCGGGCGTGGCTCGGAAACACGCCCATGTCCGCGGTGCTCTGCACCACGAGGCAGGGCAGCGCGACGCGCCCGAGCTGGTCGGCGGCCTGGCACCTCGAGTCCGAGAGGCTCCACATCGAAAGCCAGGTTCTGAGCGAACTCACCCGGCCGATGCCGGGGGTGCGGTTGGCGCGGCGCGGATCGCCGCGATAGCACCCCGGGCAGGGCCGCTCGGACGGGTCGATGGCCGGATCCATGAACCGCAGGTCGGCCCAGGTGCGGTAGAGCGGGAAGAACAGATCGGCGATGCCCGCGGTCGCGACGCGGGCGAGTTCGCGCCGGGCCCAGTCGGTGATGCGCTGGTTGCGGGCGCGCTGGGCGGCGCGGTAGCGGACGATGAACTCGCCGCCGTAGGGCGGACCGTTGGCCGGCGCGAACGGATCGAGAGCCGGATCGGTCTGCACCGGGTCGGCCTCGTCGACCACCGAAGCATCCATCCATTCGGTCAGCACCTCGGGGCGGCCGGTGTGGGCGTTGAGCGAGATGTAGAGGTCGGCGCCGGGCAGGGCGCCCAGCGCCTCGGCCGCCGCGCCGGCGCGCTCGGCCGCCGCCAGGGTCGGGCTCGCCGCCTCGGCCTGGTAGGCGGCCATCAGCGAGCCGCCGCCGGAATTGCCGAGGATCACCACCGTTTCGACCCCGGCCGCTTCGCGCAGCCACCGGACGCCGACGCCGATGTCGATCAGGGCGTGCTCGAGCATGAAGAGGTCTTCCGCGCCGCGGTAGCGGGTGTTCCAGCCCAGGAAGCCGAAGCCGCGGCGGGCGAAATAGGGCGCCAGATAGTGCTCGGCGAAATCGACGTTGTAGTGGGTGGCGATCACCGCGACGCGCGGCCGCTCGCCCGCCGCGGTCCAGTAGAGCCCCTGGCAGGGATGGCCGCCAGCCTGGATGCGCGGCGCGGTCGGCGAGGGCAGGCCGACGAAGCGCGCCTCGACGCCGGGCGTGATCCGGTTCATGGCGGTTGCCTCCGGGGCTCGCCTTCGAGGAGGATCTGCCGCAGCCTCTCTGTCAAGGCCGCGGCCCGCGTCATGGTCGTCTTCCTGAAGCGCCAGCGTGGAGGCGAGATCGGACGGCTTCACCGCGGAGGGCGCGAAGGCGAGGCGCAGAGGACGCCGAGGCGCGCCCGCGGCGCGCGGCCAACCCTCGAGAATCGTGGCCATGATCCGGCGCGCGAAGCGCGCCCTCCGTGTGTTCTGCGCCTCGCCTTCGCGATCTCTGCGGTAGAGTCTTTCACTCCCTCGATTGATCCCTCACATAGTCGACGGCGCCCGGCTCTCTCGGGCCGCCCCTCAAGCCGCGACGACCTGCTGTTCGATCGCGCCGAAGATCGAGCCGCGGCGCGCATCGCGCATCTCGATGCGGACGGTGTCGCCGGCCTTCAGGAAGGGCGTCCTCGGCGCGCCCTCGAGCAGGGTCTCGACGGTGCGCAGTTCGGCGATGCAGGAATAGCCGGCGCCTCCCGCCGCGACCGGCCGGCCCGGGCCGCCGTCCTCGCCCCGGTTGGAGATCGTCCCGGAGCCGACGATGGATCCGGCGCCGAGCGAGCGGGTCCTGGCGGCGTGGGCGATCAGTTCGCCGAAGCCGAACGCCATGTCGCGACCGGCGTCGGCGCGGCCGAACGGGGCGCCGTTGAGCTCCACCAGCACCGGCCCGGAGAGCCGCCCGCCCGCCCAGGCCCCGCCGAGCTCGTCCGGGGTCACCGCCACCGGCGAGAAGGCCGAGGCCGGCTTGGACTGGAAGAAGCCGAACGACTTGGCGAGTTCGCCCGGAATCAGGGCGCGCAGGGAGATGTCGTTGGCGAGCATGACGAGACGCACCTGCCCGAGCGCCGTCTCGGCGCCCGCGCCCATGGGCACGTCGCCGGTGACGACGGCGACCTCGGCTTCCAGGTCGAGGCCCCAGGCGGGATCGGCGAGCGGGATCGGATCGCGCGGTGCGAGGAAGCCGTCCGATCCGCCCTGGTACATCAGGGGGTCGGTCCAGAAGCTCGGCGGCATCTGCGCCCCGCGGGCGCGGCGCACCAGCTCGACGTGGTTGAGATAGGCCGAGGCGTCGGCCCACTGATAGGCGCGCGGCAGGGGACTGGCGGCCTCGTGTTCGCGGAAGCGGCGGCGCGGCGCGGCGCCGCTCTCCAGGGTCTGCGCCAGGGCGGCGAGCAGCGGCGCCGTGCGATCCCAGTCGTCGAGGGCGCCCTGCAGCGTCGGCGCGACGGCCTCGGCCGAGACGCACCAGGCGAGGTCGCGCGAGACCACGGCGAGGCGCCCGTCGCGGCCGCCTTTCAGCGAGGCGAGCTTCAACGGCGGCCCTTCCGGCGGATCACCCTGGCGGCCTTCACCCCTTCGTCGTAGCGCGCCGGACCGCCATAGACCACCACCTCGCAGAGGATGTCGCCGCCCACCTGGGCCGCCCACAGATAGCTGCGCTCCACCGTCACCTGGCGGCCGGCGGGGGTGAAGCCGTCGAAGGCGTCGCCCCAGGGCAGGATGGCGGAGAGTTCGCGCCAGCCCAGCCGGCAGGCCTGGGCCAGCTCGTCCTTGGCCAGCGCCTCGAGGTCATCGGCCAGGTCGCTCACGCCCGCGCGCCTACCTCTCCTGCGCCGGCAGCACGCCGCGGCGGATCTGGTCGAGTTCGATGGATTCGAACAGGGCCTTGAAGTTGCCCTCGCCGAAGCCCTCGTTCCCCTTGCGCTGGATGATCTCGAAGAAGATCGGCCCGATCATGTTCTGGGTGAATATCTGCAGCAGCAGGCCCTGGCCGTCCCGGGGCGCGCCATCCAGGAGAATGCGGTCGGCGCGCAGGCGTTGCAGGCTCTCGCCATGGCCGGGGACGCGGGCGTCGAGCTCGTCGTAATAGGTCTCGGGCGTCTCCTGGAAGCGCACCCCGCGCGCGCGCATCGCCTCCACGGTCGCGTAGATGTCGCCGCTCGCCAGAGCGATGTGCTGGATGCCCTCGCCGCGGTACTCGGCGAGGAACTCCTCGATCTGCGAGTGCTCGTCCTGGCTCTCGTTGAGCGGAATGCGGATCCTGCCGTCGGGGCTGGTCATGGCGCGCGAGACGAGGCCGGTCTGGCGGCCCTCGATGTCGAAGTAGCGGATCTGGCGAAAGCCGAAGATGCGCTCGTAGAACTGCGCCCACCGGTCCATCTGGCCGCGATGCACGTTGTGGGTCAGGTGGTCGATGGCGGCCAGGCCATGGCCCGCGACCGCGTTCGGCGCCCCGGGAATCGGCCGGAAGTCGACGTCGTAGATCGCCGCGGCGCCGTAGCGGTCGACGAGATAGAGCAGCGAGCCGCCGATGCCCCCGATGGCCGGAATGTTGAGCTCCATCGGGCCGACCGGGCCGGAGACGGGCGTGGCCCCGCGCTCCAGCGCCAGGGCGAACGCGCGGGCGGCGTCGTGGACGCGAAAGGCCATGGCGTTGGCCGAAGGTCCGTGCCGGGTGCGGAACGCGGCGGGCTGGCCGGCTGGCTCCATGTTGAGGATGAAGTTGATGTCGCCCTGGGCGAAGCGCAGCACGTCCTTGGAGCGGTGGCGCGAGACCGCCGCGAACCCCATCATCTCGAACAGCTGCTTCAGCCGCTCCGGCGCCGGCGAGGTGAATTCGACGAACTCGAAGCCGTCGGTCCCGAGGGGATTGTCGAAGAGATCGGCCGGTGCGGCGGGCGGCGCGCCCATGATTGGTTCTCCCGTGGCGCCGAAGGCTAATCCCGCCGCGGCGACGGCGAAAGGCCGCGCGACAACGACCGTCGCGCCTGATAGGGGGTGCGGATGTTGCGGCGGACCTACGACTGGATGATGAGCCGGGCGGCCAGGCCGGAGGCGCCGCTGTGGCTGGCCGCCCTCGCCTTCGCCGAGGGCGTGTTCTTCCCGATCCCCCCCGACGTGATGCTGATGCCGCTGGTGCTGGCCAAGCGCGAGCGGGCCTGGCGCTACGCCCTGATCTGCCTGGGGGCCTCGGTGCTCGGCGGCTCGACCGGCTACATGGTCGGCTATTTCCTGCATCCGGTGGGCGTCTGGCTGCTGACCCTGACCGGCAGCGATCCGCATCAGTTCGAGCACTGGTACCGCCAGTGGGGCGTGCTGCTGCTGGCCCTGCCGATCCCCTACAAGATCAGCGCCATCGCCTCGGGGCTGTTCAAGCTCGACTTCGCGGTGTTCTTCGCCGCCTCCGTGCTGATCCGGGGCCTGCGGTTCTTCCTGGTCGCGGGACTGGTCCGCATCTACGGCGCGCCGATCCACGATTTCGTCGAACGGCGCCTGGCCCTCGTCGTCAGCGGCGTCGCCCTGGCCGCCCTCGGCGTCGTCGTCGTGCTGCGCTTTGCGCTATAGGCTGGAGGCATGTCCGCCCTCGACCCGGTGCTGAGACGCTGGCCGATCCTGGCGTTCGCGGCGTCGGCGGCGATGCTGATCGTCGCGCATGGATTCCAGAGCCTCGGCCACCTGGAGCCCTGCCACCTTTGTCTGGAGCAGCGCCAGGTCTACTGGGCCGCCCTGCCGGTGAGCGGCGTCGCGGCCATCCTGCTGGCGAGCCCGCGGGAGACGGCGGCCAGACGCATCGGCGGCGCCGTCCTCGTGCTGGTGTTCGCCTACGGCGCCTATCTGGCGGCGTTCCAGGCCGGGGCCGAGTGGAAGTGGTGGCCGGCGCCGGCGACCTGCTCGAGCACCGGCCCGGTCAGCCTGCACGATCTCGGCGCTCTTCTCGGCGGCGCGGCGGCGCGGCCGCCGGCCTGCGACGTGGCCGCCTGGGTTTTCCTCGGCCTTTCCATGGCCGGCTGGAACTTCCTGATCCAGCTGGCCCTGATTGCGCTCAGCGCGCTCTCGGCGCTGACGCCGGCCAGGCGCCCATGACCGAGCCCCGTCCGATTCCTCCGCGTCCGGGTCCGCTCGCCGGGCGCGCCCGCATCCATGAGATGCTGCGCGTCGATCACGCCGGCGAACTCGCCGCCGGGGCGATCTACCGCGGTCAGCGGGCGGTGCTGGCCGCCGCGCGCGGCGCCGGTCGGACGCTGGCCCAGATCGCCGATCTCGAGGCGCAGGAGAACGAACACCTGGCCCGCTTCGATGCGCTCATCCTGGAGCGGCGCGTGCGCCCGAGCCTGCTCGCCCCCTTGTGGCGCGCCGCCGGCTTCGGCCTCGGCGCCGCCACCGCCCTCATCGGCCAGAGCGCCGCCCACGCCTGCACCGAAGCGGTCGAGACCGTCATCGAGGGCCACTACGCCGCCCAGATCGCCGAACTGGAGGGGGCCGAGCCGGCGCTCGCCGCCGAGCTGGCGCGCTTTCGCGACGACGAGCTTGCCCACCGCGACATCGCCCGCGCCGAAGGGGCGCGCGGCGCCCCTTTCTATCCGCTGCTGGCCGCGGCGATCCGCGCCGGCTGTCGCGCCGCCATCCGCATCGCCGAGAAGGCGTGAGCGCGACGGTGGCGGAAAACCTCGACATCGAAGCCATCCGGCGCGAGGCCGAGCGTCCGGCGCCGGCCGGACCGGGCGATCTCGACGAGGTGGCGCGCACCCTCGCCGACGCCTTCGCCGTGGACCCGCATTTCTCCTGGTTCATGCGCGAGGACGCCGGGCGCGATCGGGCGCGGTTGCGCTTCTTTCGCACCCTCCTCGGCGCCGGCGCCCGCGCCGCGCGCATCGACCGGCCCGCCGGCGGCGGCGCGGCGGCGGTCTGGATGCCGTTCGAGTGGCTGGCTCCGACGCCGCTCGCCGCCGAGCTGCGCCTGCTGCCGACGCTGCTCGCCGCCACCGGGCTGGCGCGCTTTGGCCGGCTGATGGCGATCCGCGCCGACATGGACCGTCACCACCCGATGCAG
>DATKRO010000097.1:0-3114 GCA_035532115.1 Caulobacteraceae bacterium
CTCGAGGCCTACGAGGCCAGGCTGGAGAAACGTCTCGACCGCCTCATGGACCTCGTCCCCACCGCGCCGGCCGGCCACACGCTGCGGACCATCCTGAAGAAGATCCGCCGCCACCTCTTCGTCTTCGTCACCCACCGCGACGTCAGCGCCACCAACAACGGCTCCGAGCGCGCCGTGCGCCCCTGCACGATCTACCGCAAGGTCACCAACGGCTTCCGCAGCGAATGGGCAGCCGCGCTCTACGCCGACACCCGAAGCGTGGTCGAGACCGGACGCAGGCGCTGCGTCAGCGCTCTCGACGCCATCCATCTCACCCTCGCCGACGCGCCCATCCCAATCCCGCCCTGACGGCGCCGCCGCCCCACGACTTCACGGCGAACGGGCGCCCCGCTCCGCTGCCTGCCCGCCGAGAGAGGGTGAGCAATTACCCGTCGCGTGGTCGGTTCCGCTAATAATCACCGCAGCCATGCTGGCCGTTGCCTACATCAACGTGCCCACGGGCAGCCTTCCGCAGTAGACTGAGCGGCCCCACGGCGCGAGGGTGGCGCGATCCCTGCCCGTAACTTCCGAAGGAATCCGACGGCCGCTCTGGCCCAGCGCGCCGGCTCGTCCGCGGCGGGATGTGGGGGCGCCCGCCCGGAACGCGAGGGAGGCAACGCCTCCAGGCGCGCTCGCGTTGGAGTGGCTGGACATGGCGGAGGCGACGATGCGCGGACGGCCCACCTGGCAGGGGCACCTGAAGCTCTCCCTGGTGACCTGCCCGGTGGCGCTTTACACCGCCGCCGCTCGGTCCGGCGACGTGCATTTCAACATGCTGCACAGGACCACCCACAACCGCATCCGCATGGTCCCCACCGATCCCGAGACCGGGCCGGTGGACCGCGCCGACATCGTCAAGGGCTACGAGGTCGAGAAGGACCGCTACGTGGTGATCGACGAGGAGGAGATCCGGCGGGTGCGGCTGGAGAGCACCCGCACCATCGACATCGAGCGCTTCGTCGCCGTCGACGACATCGACCGCCTCTACTGGAACGATCCCTATTTCCTGCTGCCGGACGGCAAGCTGGCGCTCGAAGCCTATGCCGTGATCCGCGAAGCGATGAAGCGCACCCATCGCATCGCGCTGGGCCGCCTGGTCATGCACACCCGCGAGCGGCTCCTGGCCATCGAGCCGCGCGACGAGGGGTTGTTGGCCTACACGCTGCGCTCGGCCGACGAGGTGCGCGACGCCAGCGACGCCTTCGCCGAGGTCCCCGCCGCCAGGCCGGACGCCCAGATGGTCGAGATCGCCGAGAAGATCATCGCCCAGCAGTCCGGTCCCTTCGATCCGTCGCAGTTCACCGACCGCTACGAGACGGCGCTGAAGGCGCTGATCGCCGAGAAGGAAAAAGGCGCCGGCCGCACGGTGACCGTGGCCGAGCCCGAGGACACCAAGGTGGTCGACCTGATGGCGGCTCTCAGGAGGAGCCTCGGCCCGGCGCCGGCCGAGCGCCGCACCGCGCCGCCCGCGGCCAGGAAGGCCGCAGCCAGGAAGCGGGCCTCGTAAAGCGCCGCTCTCATTCAGGTCCGCGCGACTGCGAGCGCCTCGATCGCGCGGCTCAGCGGCCGCGCCGCTTCGTCATAGCCCTTCCACGCCGCCGATCTGGCGATGAGCGACGGCGCGCTGCGCACGGTGAAGCGTCGCGGGTCGAGGCCGGCGCGGACCTGGGACCAGGTCAGCGGCATCGAAACCGGCGCGCCGGGGCGGGCGCGTGGAGACAGCGGCGCCACCGCCGTCGCCATGCGGTCATTGCGCAGATAGTCGAGGAAGATCCGTCCCGATCGGCGGTTCTTGGCCATGTTGATCAGGAAGGCGTCGGGCCGATCGGCCGCGATCCGCGCGCAGACCTCGCGGGCGAAGGCCTTGGCCGTCGGCCAGTCGAGCCCGGGGTCGTGGGCGAGAGGCGCGACCACGTGCAGGCCCTTGCCGCCGGTGGTCTTGCAGAATGAGACGAGGCCGAGCCCCTGCAGCCGCCGGCGCACCATCCTGGCCGCCTCGATCACCACCGCGAACGCCACGTCGGGCGCCGGGTCGAGATCGAACACCAGCCGCCCGGGATGCTCCGGCTCGCCCGGCCAGCAGTTCCAGGGGTGCAGTTCGACGGCGGCGACCTGGGCGACGGCGGCGAGGCCCTCGATCCGGTCGATCTGCAGATAGGGCTGGCGGTCGCCCGAGACGACGGTGAGCTCCAGCAGGCTCGAGGTTCCCTTCATGGCGTGGCGCTGGAAGAAGCACTCCGCGCCGACGCCGTCGGGAGCACGGATGATCGAGCACGGCCGGCCCTGAAGGTGCGGCGTCATCCAGGCGCCCACCGCCTCGAGGTAGCGCGCCAGCTCCAGCTTGGTGATCGGCCGCCCCTCGCCGTCGTCGGGCCACAGCGCCTTGTCCGGGTGGGAGATGGCGACGCCCATGACCACGTTGGCCGCCGCGCCGGGCCGCCGCCTGGCTGGCGCCGGTTCGGCCAGCGCCGCATCCGGGGTTTGCGGCGGCGCCTCGGCCTGCACCTCCGAGGCGGGCTTGTCCTCGCGCAGGCCCTTGAAGCTGGCCTGGCGCACCAGGCCATCGTCGGTGAAGCCGGCGTATTCGATCTCGGCCACCAGCACCGGCGCCGTCCAGTGCACGTTGGCGCCGGACCGCGGCGCGCCGGGGCCCGAGAACGGCGAGGCCTGCGTCTCCTGGGCCTGCAGCTTCGGCGCGAGGCGCGCGAGCTTCTCTTTCGAAAACCCCGTCCCGACGCGCCCCAGATGGACGAGCCGGCCCTCGCGTGGCGCGCCGACGATCAACGAGCGGAACGCCGCCCCGGTGGTGGTCCAGCCGCCGATCACCACCTCCTGGCCGGCGCGGCACTTGGCCTTCACCCAGGCCTCGCCACGGCCGCCGCGGTAGGGCGCGTCGAGCCGCTTGGAGACGATGCCCTCGAGCGCCATGCGGCAGGCCGAGCGCAGCACCGCCTCGCCGCCGGTCTCGAAATGCTCGACGTAGCGCAGCCGCTGCGCATTGCGCCCTTTCAGACGCCGAAGCAGCGCCGCCAGCCGCGCCTTGCGCTCGGCCAGCGGCAGCGGCCGCAGATCCTC
>DATKRO010000098.1:0-48475 GCA_035532115.1 Caulobacteraceae bacterium
TCCAGCAGATCGATCTTGTTCCAGACCTCGAGGACGCGCTGGCCGCTGCCGACGCCCGCGCCCAGCTCCTCGAGCACCCGGCGCACGTCCTCGGCCTCGGCTTCGCTCTCCGGGCTGGCGATGTCGCGCACGTGCAGCACGATGTCGGCCTCCTCGACCTCCTCCAAGGTGGCCCGGAACGCCTCGACCAGCTCGTGCGGAAGCTCAGAGATGAAGCCGACGGTGTCCGAGAGGATCGCCGGGCGACCGTTGGGAAGCTTCAGGCGACGCAGCGTGGGATCGAGGGTGGCGAAGAGCATGTTCGCGGCGACCACGTCCGAGCTGGTCAGGCGGTTGAACAGGGTCGACTTGCCGGCGTTGGTGTAGCCGACGAGGGCGATGGCCGGAAACGGAACCCGCCGGCGCGACTGGCGCCCCAAGGTGCGAGTGCGGCGCACGTCGGCGAGATCCTTCTTCAGCCGCGCCACCTTGCGGGTCAGCAGACGCCGGTCGGTCTCGATCTGGGTCTCGCCCGGGCCGCCCATGGCGCCCAAGCCGCCGCGCTGGCGCTCCAGGTGCGTCCAGGTGCGCACCAGGCGCGAACGCTCGTATTCCAGGCGCGCCAGCTCGACCTGGAGGCGGCCTTCGCCGGTACGGGCCCGCCGGGCGAAAATCTCCAGGATGAGGCCGGTGCGATCGATCACCTTCACCTTCCAGGCGCGCTCCAGGTTGCGCTGCTGCGCCGGCGAGAGCGCATCGTCGATCACCACCACGTCGAGGGCCGCGGCCGCGGCGCGCTCCGCGATCTCGGCGACCTTGCCGGCGCCGAGGAGCGTGGCCGGCGCGATCTGACGCAGGGGAACGACCTCGCCGGCCGTCACCCGCAGATCGAGCGCTTCGGCAAGACCGACCGCCTCGGCGAGCCTCGCCCGCGGCGCCCTCAGATCGTCCTTCTGCGATCGGTCAGGATGCAGGACGAGCGCAGATTGAACCGGAGGGCTTCTATCTAGGCTTTTGGTTTTCAATCGTTTTCATCTGGCGCCGGTTCATAGAGCTGGACCGGCTGCGCGGGCATGATGGTGGAGATGGCGTGCTTGTAGACCAGCTGCGACTGGCCATCGCGGCGCAGCAGCACGCAGAAATTGTCGAACCAGCTGACCACGCCCTGCAACTTGACCCCGTTGACGAGGAAGATGGTGAGGGGGGTCTTGGATCGGCGCACGCTGTTCAGGAAGGTGTCCTGCAGGTTCTGTTTCTTCTCGATCGTCGTCGTGCTCATCGGGTTGATCCCCAAGTGTTATTGCTTGCCTGCCGCCATCGCGGCCACACATCAGTTCGCGCGGGACATTCGAGGCCGACCTAGAGGGCCGACCCGCGCGCCGCCTCGATATAGAGCCGGCGCAGCCGTTTCGCCACCGGCCCCACCCTGCCATCGCCCACCGGCCGTCCATCGACGCGCACGATGGGCAGCACGAGCGTGCCGGCCCCGGTAATGAAGGCTTCACGCGCTTCGCGCGCCTCCTGCGGCGAGAATGGCCGCTCCTCGAGTTCCAGGCCCTCGCGGTCCAACAGTCCAAGCAGCGTGCCCCGCGTGATCCCGCGCAGGATGTTGGCCTGGGTGTCGCGGGTGCGCAACCGTCCGTGCTTGTCGATGATCCAGGCGTTCGACGAAGCGCCCTCGGTGACGAGGCCGAGTTCATCGACGAACCACGCCTCGATCGCGCCTGCGGCCCGCGCCTGTTGCTTGGCGAGCACGTTGGGCAGCAGCGCCACCGTCTTGATGTCGCACCTGGCCCAGCGGGTTTCCGGCACGGTGATCACCGCCGCGCCGGTTTCGGCGCGGGCGTCGGCGGCGGCGCGGTCGACCGCGTGGGCGGTGACGATCAGGCTGACCGGCGTTCCGGGCGCAGGGAAGGCATGATCGCGGGGTGCGACGCCGCGGGTCACCTGCAGATAGACGAGCCCCTCGTGCACGCGGTTGCGGCGCACCGTCTCCTTCAGCACCACCTGGAGCGCGGCGCGCGACATTGGCGGCTCGATGCCGAGTTCGCCCAGGCTGCGCTCGAGCCGCGCGAAGTGCCCCGCGGCGTCGCCGAGCCGACCGCCCAGCACCGCCCACACCTCGTATACGCCGTCGGCGAACTGGAAGCCGCGATCCTCGATGTGCACGCATGCATCGGCGTGCGCGACGAAGCGGCCGTTGACGTAGGCGAGGCGCGACATCAGCCCTCCACTTCCTCGAGCGATCTGGCGCCGCCGAAGCCCAGGGATTTCAGCTTGCGATGCAGGGCCGACCGCTCCATGCCGATGAAGGCGGCGGTACGCGAGATATTGCCGCCGAAGCGCATGATCTGGGCGCCCAGATACTCGCGCTCGAACAGTTCGCGCGCCTCGCGAAGCGGCAGGGCGATGATCCGCTCGGCGCCGAGTCCGCCGGTAGGCGGCTGCGAGCCGTCGCCGGGCAGCATCTCGGCGGTGATCGGTTCGCCCGGTTCGCCAGGCGCCAGGATCAGGATCCGCTCGACCACGTTGCGCAGCTGGCGCACGTTGCCCGGCCAGGCCTGAACCTGCAAGGTGGCGATGGCGTCCTCGGCGAAGACGCGCATCGGCAGGCCCTGAGCCGCCACTATGCGCCGGGCGCAGTCGCCGATGAGTTCGGGGATGTCCTCGCGCCGCTCTTCCAGCCCGGGCACGCGCAGCGGCACCACGTTCAGGCGGTGGAACAGATCCTCCCGGAACCGGCCCTGGTCGATCTCCTCGCGCAGGTCGCGCGAGGACGAGGAGATCACCCGGACGTCCACCTGCACGTCGGTGGCGCCGCCGACGCGCCGGAACCTCTGCTCCACCAACACCCGCAGGATGCGGCCCTGGCTCTCGCGCGGCATGTCGGCGACTTCGTCGAGATAGAGCGTGCCGCCGTGGGCGCGCTCGAAGACGCCGATCCTGCGCGGGCGGCCGCCCTCGCCCTCTTCGCCGAAGAGTTCCAGATCGATGCGCTCGGGAGTCATGCCGGCGGCGCTCACCGCGACGAACTCGCCCCGGGCGCGGGGACTGGCGGCGTGGATGAGGCGCGCGGCCGTTTCCTTGCCGGCGCCCGCCGGGCCGGCGATCAGGATGCGGCTGTTGGCGGGCGCCACCTTGGCGATCATCTGCCGCAGGTTCTGCGCCGGCGTCGAGGCCCCGGCAAAGCCGTCCGGCGCGGCGCTGAGGGTACGCAGCCGACGGTTCTCGCGCTTCAGCGAAGCGGCCTCGATGGCGCGCTCGACCACCAGGAGCAGGCGATCCGACTTGAACGGCTTTTCGAGGAAGTCATAGGCGCCGCGCTTGATGGCGCTGACCGCCGTTTCGATGTTCCCATGCCCGGAGATCATCACCACGGGAAGATCGGGATCGAGGCTCTTGACCAGATCCAGCAGCTCCAGCCCGTCCATGCCGCCGCCCTGCATCCAGATGTCGAGGATGAGCAGCGAGGGGCGACGCGCACGGATGGCGGCGAGCGCCTGGTCGCAGTCCGCGGCGGTGCGCGCCGAAAATCCCTCGTCGGCCAGGATGCCGGCGACGAGTTCGCGAATGTCGGCCTCGTCGTCCACGATCAGGATGTCGCCGGTCATCTACGCTTCCTTCAGGGCCGCGCCGACGGGAAAGCGCGGGCGTGCGGTTGAGGTCTCTTTGTGGGGAAGGCGCAAAGCGACGCGCGCGCCCGGAGCGACCGCCGCATCGCCCAGGCAGATCGAGCCGCCGTGCTCTTCCATGATCCGCTCGACGATGGCGAGCCCCAGTCCCGTGCCTTTCTCGCGCGTGGTGACGTAGGGTTCGGTGAGCCGGTCGCGGTCCTTGGCCGGCAGGCCGACGCCGTTGTCCTCGATCTCGAACGTCGCCCAGTCATCCTGCAGGACGAGGCGCGCGGTGATCCGTCCGGGCGGCAAGGCCTGCACCGCCCGGCGCGCGGCGATCGCCTCGCCGGCGTTCTTCAAGACGTTGGCCAGGGCCTGACCGATCATGCGGCCGTCGCAGGCGACGATGGCCGCGGGAAGCGGCTCGACGATGTCGATTCCGGTCTCCGGGTCGGCCACGCGCTGGGCGAAGACGGCCTGGCGCAGCAGTTCGCCGACGTCCTGCTCGGCGAACCGCGGCGCCGGCATGCGCGCGAAGGCGGAGAACTCCTCGACCATGCGATTGACGTCGCCGACCTGCCGGATGATCGTCTCGGTGCAACGATCGAAGGTCTCGACGTCGCCCGAGATCTGCTTGCGGTACTTGCGCCTCAACCGCTCGGCCGAGAGCTGGATCGGGGTCAGTGGATTCTTGATCTCGTGGGCGATGCGGCGCGCCACGTCCTTCCAGGCGGCGTTGCGCTGGGCGGCGACGAGCCGGGTGATGTCGTCGAAGGTCAGCACCAGACCGTCGGGACTGTGGCTGACCCGCAGCCGCAGGCGCCGCGATTCGTGGCCGCGCACCACGTCGACGTCCTCCTCGAGCTCGACGCCGGATTCCGCGGCCCGCCGCACCACCGGCTCGAACTCCGGCGCCAGCGCTTCGAGCGGGCGGCCGATCCGCGCCGGCGGCAGCTCGAGCAGAGTCCCGGCCTGGCGGTTGGCCACCGAGATGCGTCCGGCCCGATCCAGACCGATGACGCCTGCGCTCACCCCGAAAAGCATGGTCTCGACGAACTGCCGTCGCGACTCCGCTTCCCGATGCGCGGTGACCAGCGCCCGCTGCTGAGCCTCCAGATCGCTGGTCATCCGGTTGAAGGCGCGCGAGAGCACGGCGATCTCCTCGGGGTCCGAGTGGGTGTCGACGCGCACGCCGAGATCGCCGGCCGCGACCCGTCCGGCAGCCTGAACCAGCCTGGCCACCGGCGCGGCGATGCTGCTGGCCGCCACCATGGCGAAGGATACCGCCGCCAGCAGCACCCAGAGCACGGTCTCGAAATAGAGCGCGAAGAAGGCGAACTGGATGCGCGCGCTGCGGGCCCTGGCCTCGCGATAGGCTTCGATGGAATCGTTGCTCTCGCGCAGGTGGCTGAACACGCCGGGCTCGACCGGCCAGAGCACGTAAAGATAGGCATCCGGAAAGGCCCGAAGGCGATAGAAGCCGCGGATCAGATCTTCGTGCTCGAAAGGCTGCGCGGATATATCGCCCTGGTCGGCCACCGCGAAGGCGTGCGCCGAGGGCATCAGGAAGGCCGGGCCGGTGCGCGAGAGGGTGCTGGCCAGGATGCGCCCGCGGCCGTCGATGACGTAGGCGGCCACGAAGCCGTTGTCGTCGGAGGTCTGCCGAAGGAACTGCGAAAACGCTACCGGCGAGCCGGCGAGCTGCGAGGGGCCGGCGCTGTTCAGATCGCGCGCCACCAGAGTGGTGTGGTCGAGGATGTTGGTGCGCTGCTCCTCGAGGTAGGAGCGCGCCACCTTGGCGGAATTCTCCACCACCGTCTGGACGCGGGCGTTGAACCAGCTCTCGACGCCGCGGGTGACCAGCACGCCGAAGAACAGGGCCACGATCAGCGCGGGGAGCACCGCCGCCGCAGCGAAGAGGGCGACGAACCTCAGATGCAGCCGCGCCCCGGCGTCGTCGGACTGCTCGCCGGCCAGCCGCAGCAGTCGCCAGCCGACCAGGGCGCCGAGCATCAGGATCAGGGCGAAATTGACGGCCGCCAGGGCAAGCACGAAGGGGCTCGCCGGCCCGAGCGGTCCGGCCAGGTTCGGCGAGGAGCCGAGGCCGAGCGCCGCGGCCGTGAGGGCCGCCGTCACCACGAATCCGGCGCCGATCACCGGCCGAGACTCCAGCCGGCGCAACCAGCCTAGCGGCGTCGCTGGGGTCAGGCCCCGGAGCAAGGCGCGGTGGGAGTCCATTAGATCAAACTAGGGCGGACTGTGCCCGAATTTCAACAGCTGTGTGGCGTTCTTGCGTCAGCTACGGGCGCGCGAGGTCGCGATTCCTAGATCGCATATCTTCTTGCGCAGGGTGTTGCGGTTGAGCCCCAGCACCTCGGCGGCGCGCACCTGATTGCCGCGCGTGGCCGACAAGGTGAGCTGGATCAGCGGCCGCTCGACATCATGCAGCACGCGATCATAGAGGCCGGGCGGCGGCACGCCATGGGGTTGGTCGGCGAAATAGGCGGCCAATCGACGTTCGACCACCTCGCAGAGCGTCTGCGGACCTGGCTCGCCCGGCGCGCCGGCGCTGGGCTCGCTCAGCTCGCGCTCGACGATCCGGGCGGTGATCGTCTCCTCGGCGTAGAGCGCGCAAATGCGCCGCACCAGATTCTCCAGTTCGCGCACGTTGCCCGGCCAGGCGTGCGTCTTCAGCCGTTCCAGGGCGCCGGCGTCGATGGTCTTGGACGCCAGTCCTTCGCGGTGGGCGCGCAACAGGAAGGCGCGCGTCAGTTCCGGAATATCGTCGGCCCGCTCGCGCAGCGGCGGCAGGCGAACCGGCGCCACGTTGAGGCGGAAAAACAGATCCTCGCGAAACAGCCCCTGACGGATGAGACCGCGCAGATCGCGGTTGGTGGCGGCGATGACGCGCACGTTCGGCTTGCGGCCGGTGCGCGGATTGACGGCCGGTTCGGCGCCGTCGAAGACGCGCAGCAGCCGGGTCTGGGCGTCCAGCGGCATATCGCCGACCTCGTCCAGGAAGAGCGTGCCGCCGTCGGCCTCCACGAGCTTGCCGATGTCGCCCTCGCCCCTGCCGAAGAGTTCAGCCTCGACGCGCTCACGCGGCACGGCCGCGAGACTGACCACCACGAAGCGCCCATCGCGCCTTCTGCCCAGGTCGTGGAGCGCCCGAGCCGCCAGGTCCTTGCCCGAACCTGACTCGCCCTGGATCAGGACCGTCAAGTCGGCGCCGACGAGCCTGGCGATGGTGCGATAGACCTCCTGCATGGGCGCCGAGCGACCGATCAGCGGCAGGCGCTCGTCGCGCACGGCCCTGGCGTGCGCCCGCGCCTTGTCCGCATCGGCCGGGCGGGCGAGCGCGCGGCGGGCGATGGCGGTGAGGTCGTCGAGGTCGAAGGGCTTGGGGAGGTAGTCGAAAGCGCCGATCTCGGCCGCCCCGACCGCGGTGAGCAGGGTGTTCTGCGCGCTCATCACGATCACCGGCAGCCTCGGACGCTGCTTTCGGATGCGCGGCAGCACGTCGAAGACGTTCTCGTCCGGCATCACCACGTCGGTGACCACGAGGTCGCCCTCGCCGTCGGCGACCCATTTCAGCAGGGTCGTTGCATTGCTGGTGGCGCGCACCTGGTAGCCCAGGCGCATGAAGGCCTGGCTCAGCACCAGGCGGATGGAGGCGTCGTCGTCGGCGATGAGTATCTTCTGCGGCGTCGCGCTCATCTATTTCTCACCCTCGGGGCGCGACCCGCGGCGGGGCCGTGGGCAGCAGAACACGGAAGCTGGTTCGACCAGGCTCGGACTCGTAATCGACGAGCCCGCCGTGACCGGCGACGAGCTTGGCCACCAGGGCCAGCCCCAGCCCGGCGCCATCGGCCTTGCTGGTGACGAACGGCTCGAACAGGTGATCGCGAAGCTGGCGCGTCACCCCTGGACCATTGTCCTGGACGCGCACCTCGAGCGGTGCATTCGGCGCGGCGCGCCCGTCGCCGGTGCGGATGCGCAGGCCATGGCGGTAGGCGGTGGCGATGGTCACCTCGCCTCGACCGTCGCGGCGGCCGTGGGCCGCCTCGGCGGCGTTCTTGACCAGATTGAGGAAAATCTGGATCAGCTGATCCTCCTCGCCCCAGACCGGCGGGAGCGACGGGTCGTAGTTCTCCTTCAGCACCAGCCCGTCGGCGACGCCGTTGGCCGCCAGAGCGCGCACCCGATCGAGCACCTGGTGGATGTTCACGGCGGAGCGCGCGGGCGCTGCGTCGTCGGAGAACGCCTCCATGCGGTCGACGAGGCGGCGGATCCGATCGGTCTCGTCGACGATCAGCTGGGCAAGGGGCGCATCCTCCGCCCTGGCTGCGCCCTTCAGCAGCTGTGCGGCGCCGCGGATGCCGGCGAGCGGATTCTTGATCTCGTGAGCCAGCATGCGCCCAAGCCCCACCACCGAGGCCATCCCTGCGATGTCGTTGGCCCAGTCGGCCCCGAGCCCGACCCCCCGAACGTGCAAGGTGAGCAGCACGGCGCCGTCGCCCAGCGGCGCCGCGGCGGCGTCGGCTTCGAAGAGGGGCTGGCCGAAGAGCGCGACCTCGGCGCCGCGCACGCGCACCGGGCCATCCTCGGTGCGCGCGCGCTCGATCAGGAACACCAGGGCCGACTCGGGCGGCAAGGCGGCGGTGAAGCTTCCGCGCGCCAGGAGAGCCAACCCCTGGCCGAACAGAGCTTCGGCCGCCTCGTTCGCCGCCGCCAGAGCCCCAGCGCCGTCGATCACCACCGCCGGTTCCGGCATCAGGTCGAACGCGCCGGCCTTGAGCGCCGTCGGCACGCCGGCGCCCAGCGCGGCCCTCGTTCGGCGCTCGCCGGTTCGGCCGTTGTACTCACGATTCTGCATAGTTTCTACGCATCATGGACGATGAGTTTTTAGGCAGAATGTCTCGGCATCGTAAAGCCTGGACTTGCGAGGGAAGTGCCGTAAAGACGCGGCCATGGGGATTTCAGCCGTGGTCGTGGCGGCTGGTTCGGGAGCGCGGGCCGGACCGGGCGGGGCCAAGCAGTGGCGCATGCTCGCCGCAAAACCGGTGGTGCGCTGGTCGGTGGAGGCGCTTCTGGCGGCGGGCGCCGACGAGGTCGTCGTCGTGATCCCGCCCGACGAAGACGACTCGGCCGTCGCCGCACTTCAAGGTCTGCCGCGCTGGCGAAGCGTGATTGGCGGGTCGACGCGCTCGCAATCGGTGCGGCGCGGCCTCGCCGCTCTGCAAGGCGCCGAGGGCGAGGTCGTGCTGGTCCACGACGCCGCGCGGCCCCTGCTGCGGAGCTGGCACGTGCATCGGCTGCTGGAAGCGCTGGAGACGGCGCCCGCGGCGATCCTGGCGCTGCCGCTCTCCGACACGCTGAAGCGCGACGACGGCGCCGGCGCCGTCGCCGCCACTGCGCCGCGCGCCGGGCTGTGGGGCGCCCAGACGCCGCAGGCCTTCCGCCTCGGCGCCCTGAAGGCGGCCTTCGCCGCCTGGCCCGACGTCGAGGAGCCGACGGACGAGGCCATGGTGATGGAGCGGACCGGGGTCAAGGTGGCGCTCGTCGCCGGCGACCCGGTCCTGGTCAAGCTCACCTATGCGGAGGATTTCGCCTTGGCCGAACGACTTGCGGGCGCAGCCCGCGCCCTCCGCGTCGGCCAGGGCTTCGACGCGCACCGCTTCGGGCCTGGCGATCGGGTGATGCTGTGCGGCGTCGCCGTGCCGCACGACCACGGTCTGATCGGCCATTCGGACGCGGACGCGGGGCTGCACGCCATCACCGACGCCCTCCTGGGCGCCATCGGCGCCGGCGACATCGGCGATCACTTTGCGCCTTCCGACCCGCGCTGGAAGGATGCGTCTTCCGACCGGTTCCTCCAGCACGCGGCTCGACTGGTCGCCGGACGCGGCGGCCGCGTCGTCAACATCGACGTGACGCTGATCTGCGAGCGCCCGAAGATCAAGGAGCACCGCGAGGCGATGCGCGGGCGGCTCGCCCAGATTCTCGGCCTCGATCTGGCGGCGGTGAGCGTCAAGGCGACCACCACCGAGGGCATGGGGTTCACCGGCCGCGGCGAGGGGCTGGCGGCGCAGGCGGTGGCGACCGTGGAGCTGCCGGCGTAGTAAGACACCGCTTGAAGAGGCCGCAGCCGAGGAGCGCCGGATGTTTTCACTGGAGATCGAGACCTTGGCGCGGCTGGTGATCGACGATGCGCGCGAGCGTTCGCTGCGGATCGTCACGGCCGAGAGCTGCACCGGCGGCCTCGTCGCCGCCGCCATCTGCGCGGTTGCGGGGGCCTCCGACGTGTTCGAGCGCGGCTTCGTCTCTTATACCAACCGCGCCAAGCAGGAACAGCTTGGGGTGTCGGGCGACATGATCGCCGACCTCGGCGCAGTCTCCGAGCCGATCGCTCGCATGATGGCCGAGGGCGCGCTGGAGAACTCCCACGCCCACGTCGCCGTGGCCATCACCGGAGTCGCCGGTCCGGGCGGCGCGACCCCGCTCAAGCCGGTGGGCACCGTCCACCTCGCCACCGCGCGCGCCAACCAGTCCGTCTACCACCGCCACGAACTCTTCGAACTGGAGACGCGCGAGGAGGTCCAGCTGGCCGCCGTGCGGATGGCGCTGGAAATGCTGCGCGAGCGCTTGCGCTGAGCCGGCGCCTCTCCGGCTAAGGCCTGCGGGACGGGCCGTAGAGCTGCGCCGCCCTGGCCTCGAAGCAGCCCACCAGCCGGTTCACGGCGCGCTGGAAGTTCGCCGCCAGCAATCGCTCGAGCAGGCGCGACTTGAACTCGAAGTCGATCTCGAAGCCGAGCTGCGCCCCTGCCGGATGAGGCGCAAAGGTCCAGCGGCTCGTCAGCCGCCGGAACGGGCCGGCGATGAGGTCGACATCGATGGTGCGGTCCGGCGGGTCGAGCCGGACGCGCGTCGCAAAGCGCTCGTGGACGATCGCGAAGCCAACATCCGCCTCCGCCTCGAGCGTCTCCACGCCCTGCCCGTCCAGGCGTCGGTTCCAGGCGCGCAGCCGCGTCACCCAGGGCACGAACTTCGGATAGCTCTCGACGTCGGCGACGAGGTCGAAGAGCTGATCCGGCTCGTAGGGCAGGATGCGCGTGAGGTCGTGACGCAAGCGTCAGCAGTCGGGCGTGACCGCCGCGCGGGCGGCGCGCAGGCGTTCGAAAGCCTCGCCGGCGTGATGCGACGAGCGCGTCAGCGGGCTCGCCGCCACCATCGCGAATCCCTTGGCGTAGGCGATCGTTTCCAGCGCCCCGAACTCCTCGGGCGCGACGAAGCGTTCGACGGGCGCGTGCTTGCGGGTCGGCTGCAGATATTGGCCGATGGTGATGAAGTCGACGCCGGCGCAGCGCATGTCATCCATCACCTGGGCGACCTCGTCGCGGCTCTCGCCCAGGCCGACCATCAGGCCCGACTTGGTGAACTGCTCTGGATTGAGCTCCTTGGCCCGCTCCAGAAGGCGCAGGGAGGCGTAGTAGCGCGCCCCCGGCCGGATCGCGTGATAGAGCCGCGGCACGGTTTCGAGGTTGTGGTTGAAGACGTCCGGCCGGGCCGCGATCGCCCGTTCGGCCGCTCCGGGTTTCCTAAGGAAATCGGGTGTCAGGATCTCCACGGTGGCGGCGGGCGCGGTGGCCCGGATCGCCGCCACGGTCTGGAAGAAGTGTTCGGCGCCGCCGTCGGCGAGGTCGTCGCGGTCCACCGAAGTGACCACCACGTGCTTCAGCCCCATCTTGGCCACCGCTTCGGCGACCCTGGCCGGCTCGGTGGCGTCAAGCGCGCCGGGCCGGCCGGTCGCGACGTTGCAGAAGCCGCAGGCGCGGGTGCAGACCTCGCCCATGATCATCACGGTGGCGTGGGACTTTTCCCAACACTCGCCGATGTTGGGGCAGGCCGCCTCCTCGCAGACGGTGGCGAGCCCGTGCTCGCGCACGATTCGGCGCGTCGCCAGATAGCCGGGCGAGCCGGGTGCGCGCACCTTCAGCCAATCGGGCTTGCGCTGCAGCGGACTGTCGGGCCGGCCCTGCTTTTCCGGATGGCGCAACGGGCGGGCGCGAGCATCGATGACCACAGTCATGGGCCATAGATCGTCCGTCGCGGCCCGGCGATCAAGCCGGACCTTCGCGCGCCATGGTCACGGCATGTCGGCCTGGGAAAGCGGCGGGGCGATCTCCTCCAGGGGCCGGCGCGCCGCGTTGACGCCAAAGGCGAGTTCGGCGCACGCGGCCAGGATCATCAAGGCGCCCCCGATCAGGTAGCCCACGAGCAGGTTGGCGGCGGAGCCGGTGGCGATCTGCGCGCCGAAGAGCGCCGGCCCGGCGATCCCGCCGATTGCGGTGCCGAAGGCGTAGAAGATCCCGATGACCATGGCCCGCGTCTCCAGCGGGAAGCTCTCGCCGACGGTCAGGTAGGCCGCGCTCGCCGCCGCCGAGGCGAAGAAGAACACCACCGTCCATGCGGCGGTGAGTTCGACCGCCGAAAGCGCTCCGTGCGCGAAGAGCCAGCCGGTGGCGGCGAGCAGTACGCCGGCCAGGGCATAGGTCGATGAGATCATCGGCTTGCGGCCAAGCGAGTCGAAGAGGGGCCCGAGCACGAGCGGGCCGAGAAAATTGCCGATGGCGAAGGGCAGCAGGAACCAGCCCTCGTCCTGCGCCGGCACGGCGTAGAAGCGGGTAAGGATGAGGCCATAGGTGAAGAAGATCGCGTTGTAGCAGAAGGCCTGGGTCGCCATCAGGGTGACGCCCAAGAGGGTCCTCGTCGGATATTTGACTATCAGCGAGCGGGCGACCTGGGCGAGGCCGGTTGGGACTCGCGCCTTCAGGGCGATGGCGGCAAGCGGCTCGCGTCCGGCCGGCGCCGCGACCCCCGCCGCCTGCTCGATCTGCGCCACCACGCGCTCGGCCTCGGCGATGCGCCCGTGCGTCATCAGCCAGCGCGGGCTTTCGGGGAGATAACGGCGCGCATAGATGACGATGAGCGCCAGCGCCGCGCCGCCGATGAAGGCGAAACGCCAGCCCAGCTGCACCGGCAGCACCCGCGGATTGAGCAGCACGATGGCGCCCACCGCCGCGAGCGCGGCGCCCACCCAGTAGCTGCCGTTGATGGTGAGATCGACGCGGCCGCGATGGCGCGCTGGGATCAACTCCTGGATCGCCGAATTCATCGCCGCGCCCTCGCCGCCGATGCCGGCGCCGGTGAGCGCGCGAAAAACCACGAAGCTGGCGAAGTTCCAGGAAAGTCCGGTGGCCAGTGTGGCGAGGAGGTAGACGGCCAGGGTGACGGTGAAGAGCCGCTTCCGGCCGAGGATGTCGGTAAGGCGGCCAAAGAAGAGCGCTCCGGTCACCGCTCCAATCAGATAGATGCTTCCCGCCCAGCCGATCTGCTCAGGCGTGAGCGCCAGCGTGCGCTGGTCGCCCAGCACGCCGGCGAGCGAGCCGACCATGGTCACCTCCAGCCCATCGAGGATCCAGGTCACGCCCAGGGCCGCGACCACGAGCCAGTGGAACCGGCTCCACGGCAGGGCGTCGAGCCGCGCCGGGACATCGGTGAAGGTGACGGCGGCGGGCGTCGGCGGGGTCATGCGGCTCTTTCGGCTGGCGGCAAGGCTAGGAACCTAACCCATCTTGACCGTTGCGGTTGCACGATCGCGCAGGCGCCGACGCCCGGCGAAGGAGGGCGAGCGAGACCGGCGAGCGACCTGGCGAGCGACCTTTTCAAGCCGGAACCGGGGCGATAGCCTTGCTTGGCCGGCGCCGAGACGAGCTCGGCAGCGACTCCAGGAGCGCCATGCCGCGGGCCTTCGATCCACGAGACAGCCGGCGCGGCCTGTTCGACGCCCTGCTCGACGCGGCCGCCGCCTACGGCCGCGGCAAGCCGATCCTCGAGGACCAGGAGCGGCGCCCGCTCACCTACACCGGCCTGATTCGCGCCGCTTTCGCCCTCGGCCGCAAGCTGAACGCCGTCACCGCGATGGGCGAGCGCGTCGGCGTCCTGCTGCCCTCCAGCGCCGCCGCGGTGGTCACATTCTTCGCCCTGCACGCCATCGGCCGCACGCCGGTGATGCTGAACTTCACGGCGGGGCTGCGCAACCTGAGGGCCGCGGTGAAGATGGCCGGCGTCAAGCGCGTGCTGACGTCGCACCACTTCATCGAGCAGGGCAAGCTGCACGACGTGGTGGACGCGCTGGAGGAGACCTGCGTCATCACCTATCTGGAAGAAACGCGCCAGAGCATCGGGCTCGCCGACCGCCTCTATGCCCTGGCCGCCTCGCTGGCGCCGCGCCGCTTCCGTACCGAGACCCGGCCCGGGGCCGCCGCCGTCGTGCTCTTCACCTCCGGCAGCTTCGGCGCGCCCCGCGGCGTCGTGCTCACCCAGGCCAACGTGCTGGCCAACGTCGCCCAGGTCGCCGCCCACATCGACCTCGATCCGGGCTGGGTGATGTTCAACCCGCTGCCGGTGTTCCACTGCTTCGGCCTCACCGGTGGGGTGCTGCTGCCCTTGCTTACCGGCATGAAGGCCTTCGAATATCCGTCGCCCCTGCACGTCAAAGCGATACCGCCCCTGGTGCGCGACACCGGCGCGAGCATCCTCTTGGCCACCGACACCTTCGTGAACCAGTACGCCCGCTCGGCCGAGCCGGACGACTTCAAGGGCCTGGAGTTCATCGTCTGCGGCGCCGAGAAGGTGCGCGACGAGACCCACGACCTCATCGCCGAGCGCTTCGGCGACGTGCCGGTGCTCGAGGGCTACGGCGCCACCGAGGCCTCGCCGGTGATCGCCGTCAACAAGCCGCACGACAACCGCCGCGGCACGGTCGGGGCTCTGCTGCCCGGGGTCGAGGTTCGCATCGAGCCGGTGGAGGGGATCGGGCGCGGCGGCCGCCTGCTGGTGCGCGGCCCCAATGTGATGGCGGGCTATCTGAACGAGCACGGCGATCTCGAGCCGCCGGCGGACGGCTGGCACGACACCGGCGACGTCGTCGAGATGACCGGCGATCAGTGGATCACCATCCTCGGCCGGGTCAAGCGCTTCGCCAAGGTCGGCGGCGAGATGGTTTCGCTCACCGCGGCCGAGAGCCTCGCCGCCTCGCTGTGGCCCGACGCCCGACACGCGGTGATCGCCCAGCCGGACGCGCGCAAGGGCGAGCGCCTGGTGCTGGTCACCGACCAGCTGGATGCAGACGCCGGGCGGCTGCTGGCCCATGCCCAGTCCCTCGGCGCCTCCGAACTCGTGGTCCCACGGCGGATCGTGAAGGTCGGCGACGTTCCGGTGCTCGGCACCGGCAAGACCGACTACGTCGCGGTCCAGCGCATGGTGGAAACCGAGCCGCGGGCCGCGTAGGGCGGCTATCCGACGATGTCGTCGTCCTCGAAGAACCGGGCGATCTCGGTCCGGGCGTTCTCGGGGCTGTCGGAGCCGTGCACCGAGTTGCCCGTGAAGCTCTCCGCGAAGAGCTGGCGGATCGTGCCCGGCGCGGCGTTGGCCGGGTTGGTGGCTCCCATCACCTCGCGATAGCGAGCGACCGCATCGTCGCCCTCGAGCACCTGGACCACCACCGGGCCAGAGGTCATGAAGCCCACCAACTCGTCGAAGAAGGGCTTGCCCGCATGGACCTCATAGAAGGCCTCGGCCTCGTCGCGACTGAGGCGCAGGCGCCGCTGGGCGATGATGCGCAAGCCCGCGTCCTCGATCACCGCATTGATCTTGCCGGTGATGTTGCGGCGCGTGGCGTCCGGTTTGATGATCGAAAGCGTGCGTTCAGTCATGATCACGGGGGTCTGGCGAGCGGCAGGGAGCGGGCTTATAACGACGGTTGCGGGCGCCGCCAAGGCGGCGAAGCTTTTCAGCGAAGGTGACTTCTGGTGAGCGAAGCCGGAACCCGACGGCGCAGCTAGAGCGAGCCAGGGCGTCGCCGCCCTCCGCACGCCCGCGCCAGTCGCGGGCGTCGTCGCGCCTCACCTTTCCCACCGCTCCAGAGTTCCGCCGCCATGCTCCGCATCGATGACCTCGTGTTCGACGCCTACGGACGCCGTTTTTTCGACCACGCCAGCGTCGCCTTGCCGACAGGCGCCAAGGTGGGTCTGGTCGGCCGCAACGGCGCCGGCAAGACCACCCTGCTGCGGCTGATCAAGGGCGAACTCTCGCCCGGCGGCGGCGACATACTGATGCCCAGGGCGGCCCGGGTCGGCTGGGTCGACCAGGAGCAGGCCGCCTCGCCGATCCCGCTCCTGGAGACCGTGCTGGCCGCCGAGGAGGAGCGCGCAGCCCTGACCGCCGAGCTTGAGACGGCGCCGCCCGAGCGGCTCGGCGACATCTATGGGCGCCTCGCCCAGATCGGCGCGGACGCGGCGCCCGCGAAAGCCGCCGAAATCCTCGTCGGCCTCGGCTTCAGTCAAGGCGACCTGGAGCGGCCGATGGCGGATTTCTCGGGCGGCTGGCGCATGCGCGCCGCCCTCGCCGGCGCCCTCTTCGCCGAGCCGGATCTGCTGCTGCTCGACGAGCCGACCAACTTCCTCGATCTCGAAGGTGCGCTCTGGCTGGAAGCTCGGCTGAGGCGCCATCCCTCCACCGCTCTCGTCATCAGCCACGACCGCGAGCTTCTGGACCGTTCGATGGATTTCATTCTGCACCTCGCCGACGCCAAGCTCGAACTCTACTCGGGCGGCTTCGCCCAGTTCGAACGCCAGCGCAGCGAGAAGCTGGAGCAGGAGAGCGCCACGCGCGCCAAGACCGAAGCCCGGCGCGCGCACCTGCAATCGTTCGTCGATCGTTTTCGAGCCGGCACCAAGGCGCGCCAGGCGCAGTCGCGGCTGAAGATGATCAACCGCCTCGGAATCGCCGCCCCGGTGATCGACGAGCAAACCGCGCCTTTCATCCTGCCCTCGCCCGAGCGACCGCTAGCCCCGCCGCTGGTGCGGCTGGAAAAGGTCGCCGTCGGCTACGCCGGCGTGCCGGTGCTGAGCGGCCTCGATCTGGCGCTCGACCTCGACGACCGCATCGGCCTGCTGGGCATCAACGGCGCGGGCAAGACCACCTTCGCGCGGCTGCTGGCCGGCGACCTCGCTCCGCTAGCCGGCAAACTCGGCCGCGACCGGCGCATGAAGGTCGGCTGGTTCCACCAGCATCAGATCGAGGTGATGGAGGCCGACGACACGCCGCTGCAGATCCTCGGCCGAGCGCTTCCGGGCTTGGCCGAGGCCCAGCGGCGCGCCCGGCTGGCGGCGTTCGGCTTCACGGTCGAAAAGGCCACCACGCGCGTGGACAAACTATCGGGCGGGGAGCGGGCGCGCCTGCTGATCAACCTGATCGCCGTCCAGGCGCCGCACCTGCTGATTCTCGACGAGCCGACCAACCATCTCGACATCGACAGCCGCCGCGCCCTGCTGGAGGCCCTCAACGACTACGAGGGCGCGGTGGTGCTGATAACCCACGACCGCTCGCTGATGGAGATGGTCGCCGACCGGCTGTGGCTGGCCTCGAAGGGAAGCGTGCGGCCTTACGAGGGGGATCTGGCAGACTACGCCAAGCTCGTGCTGGATCGCGCCCGGGTCGCCGCCAGGGGCCCGGCCGCCCCGCGGAACGGAATCGAGCCGCTGAACCGCAAGCTCGAAGTCGCCGAGGCCACGCTGGCGCGAGAGCAATTGTCGTTGGCCCGCGCCGACGCCGCGCTCGCCGGCCCGCTTGGGGCGGTGGAACGAGCCGCCCTGGCGCAAACGCGCGCGCGGCTCGCCGAGACGGTGGCCGCGGCCGAAGCGCGCTGGCTCGAAGCGGCCGAGGCCGTCGAGGCTGCGGTTCGCGTGCGGGGCTAGCCGCGCCCGTGGAAGGCGTGGAAGCCTTCGTGGAAGTGACGCCGGAAATGGCCATCGACGTCGCGATGGAACCGGCCGTCGTTGTCCCGATACATGAAGACGCCGTCGCCGCCCCAATAACCGCCGTCGATCGGGCCGTAGAAGCCGTCGTAATAGCCGCCGCCGTAGTCGCCGTATCCGTAGGACGGGCCGTATCCGTAGCTGTAGCCATCGTAATCTGCGCAGGCGGTCAAGGATAAGGCTGCCACCGCTGCGAAGATGATCGGCGCTAGCGCTTTCATCCTGCTGCTCCCAAGATTTCCTGGCCTCGGCGCCGCTTGATAGCGACGACGTTCGACCAGGGACCAGCGGACAACGCGCCACCGATGCTTTGGATGCTCGGACGGGCGTCTCAGCCGCAGGTGACGGAACGCACCAGTCCGGTCTGGGAATCGTAGATGATGGTCTGCCGATAGGATTCGTAGCCGCGGGTGATCGGGCAGGTCGAACAGAGCACGCGGCGGCGGCTCGGGACGAGAGGAATGGGAATGTCGGTCCTTGGCTTGCCGACGAGGTACTGCAGCTTGGTGGCGCCGCAACTGTCGGAGGCGGCCGGCGGGGCGGGGCGCCGCGGTGGCGCGGGCGTCGCCGGAGCGGGCGGCGGCGATGGTCTGGCGGGAGCGGCGGGCGGCGCCTGCGTGGCGGGCGGCGCCGCGCAACTCGCAACGGCGAGCAACAACGCCGCCATGGCCCAGCATCTCACGCCCCCTGCCGCCATCCGCCCGTCTCCCCTTGCCGCCAATAGGAAATCCCCCTGCCCTCGGCCTTGAAAAACGACCAGCGACGGCGCGCCTCGGCCAGGGCGGCGTCGTCGCGGCCGTCGAGCACCAGGATGCAGCGCTGGTATGGCGAAATGTCGCCAGCTTCGGCGCCATCCACCAGGAAGAGCACCTCGGCGCCATTGGGATTGTCCGCCGCGGTGGTGATCAGCACCGGCTGGCGCTCGGCGCTCGCCTCTTCCGCCGTTCCGTGCGGCAGGAAGCTGTCGTCGCGGTAGCTCCACAACCAGGCATCGAGATGCTCCACCCGCTCGGCGCTCTGTGCGCGCACCAGGGCGCGCCAGCCGCGCGCCAGGGTTTTCTCCAGCAGGTCGGGCAGAACCTGATCGAGGCCGGCGGGCTCGAGGTGATAGAACCAGACCTCGCAGCCGCCCTCGGTCATGGCGCGGCTCAGCCCTCGTAGAAGTCCGCGGCCAGCCGATCGAGCAGGCGCACGCCGAACCCGGTGGCGCCGTTCGGAATCGTCGGGACCGTCGAGGCCGGCTTCCAGGCGGTGGAGGCCATGTCGATATGCGCCCAGGGAACCTGGTGAGTGAACTTCTGCAGGAAGAGCGCGGCGGTGATCGCGCCGCCGTAGCGCGGACCGACGTTCTTCATATCGGCCGAGTGACTCTCCAGGTTCTTCTCGTATTGCGCCGGCAGCGGCATGCGCCACAACGGATCGCCGCTCGCCTTGGAGGCGGCCAGGAGGTTCGCCGCCAGCGCCTCATCGTTGCAGAAGAGGCCGGCGAGGTCCTTGCCCAGCGAGACGACGATCGCTCCGGTGAGCGTCGCGAGATCGATCATGAACCGCGGCTTGAAACGATCCTGACAGTACCACAGCGCGTCCGCGAGCACGAGCCGTCCCTCGGCGTCGGTGTTGATCACCTCTACCGTCTGACCGGACATGGTGGTGACGATGTCGCCGGGCCGCTGCGCGGCGCCGTCCGGCATGTTTTCCACCAGGCCGACGATCCCGACGGCGTTGACCTTGGCCTTGCGGGCCGCCAGAGCCAGCATCGCGCCGGTGACCGCGGCCGCGCCGCCCATGTCGGTGATCATCTCCTCCATGCCGTCCGGCTGCTTGAGGCTGATGCCGCCGGTGTCGAAACAGACCCCCTTGCCGACGAAGGCGATCGGGGCGGCGCCGGGGTCGGCGGCGCCCTTCCAGGTCAGGATGCCGAGCTGGCTTTCGCGCACGCTCCCCTGCCCCACCCCCAGCAGCGCGCCCATGCCGAGCTTCTTCATTTCCTTCTCGCCAAGGATTTCCACCCCCAGTCCGTGGCCTTCGAGTTCGCGCAGGCGCCGGGCGAACGCCTCGGGATGGAGGATGTTGGCCGGCTCGGAGACGAGGTCGCGCGCCAGGAGGATGGCGTCGGCCAGGCCCGAAAGCGGCTGGTAGGCTTCAGCGCCGGCCGTCGGATCGGCGGACTCGATCTGGACCGATCGCACCGAGGGCTTCTTCTCGGCCTTTTCGGTGGTGCGATATCGGTCGAAGCGGTAGGCGGCGAGCCGAGCCCCGAGCGCCGCATGCGCGGACCGCTCCGAGCCCGCGGGGGCCATGGCAAGGCGCAGGATCTCGCAGCCGGACGTCTTCACCGCCGCGTAGGCGTGGGCGCCGGCGGTTTCGGCGGCGCGGGCGTCGAAGCTCTCCTGCCTGCCGGCGCCCACCACCACCACCCGGGCCGCGCGCGTGCCGGTGGGAGCGACGAGACTGAGCGACTGACCGGGCGCGCCGGTGAACCGGCTGGTGGCGATGGCGCGGCTGATGGCGCCCGACATGCGCCCGTCGAGGGATTCGGCGGAAGGCGAGAGTTCGTCGTTCTCGAAGGCGAGGACCGCCAGCGCCGTGGTGGCGTCGGGCGCCGCCTCTGCGGCGACGAAGTCGATCTGCATGCGTCGGATCTCTTGCGAAGTGGGGCTCCGCATAGTCCAACCCCACGGCTCAGGGAAGCGCCGCGGCGGCGTGACGGCGCCGCGCCGCCCGGTCTCGAAGGGTCTGCCCGCATGCCTCTGCCCGATTGCGTCGACGTGGTCGTGGTGGGCGCCGGCAACGCGGCGCTCTGCGCCTCCCTGGCTGCGGCCCGCGAGGGCGCCTCGGTGCTGGTGCTGGAACGGGCGCCGCAGGCCGAGCGCGGCGGCAACAGCCGCTTCACCGCCGGCGCGTTCCGCTGCGTGTACGACGGCGTCGACGACCTGCGCGCCCTGATGCCAGACCTCACCGACGCCGAGGTGGCGGGCGCCGACTTCGGCAGCTACACCGCCGGCGCCTTCTTCGACGACATGGCCCGCCTCACCGAGAATCGCACGGACCCGGACCTGTGCGAGAAGCTGGTGCTGGGCAGTCGCGACACCTTGCGCTGGATGCGCGGCCTGGGCGTGCGCTTCATGCCCATCTGGGGACGTCAGGCCTACCGCATCGACGACCGATTCAGGTTCTGGGGCGGTCTGACGGTGGAGGCGTGGGGCGGCGGCCCGGGACTGATCGAGGCGCTCTACGCCAGCGCCCGGCGCGCCGGCGTCGCCGTAGCGTTCCAGGCCCGCGCCCTCGCGCTCGCCACCGACGAGACGTGCGTCACCGGGGTCACGGTGCGCTGCGAGGGCAGGACGCAGACGGTCGCGGCCAGGAGCGTCGTGCTCGCCTGCGGCGGCTTCGAGGCCAACGCCGAGTGGCGCACCCGCTATCTCGGCCCCGGCTGGGATCTCGCCAAGGTGCGCGGCGCGCGTTTCAACACCGGCGACGGCATCGCCATGGCGCTCGCCGCCGGCGCCGAACCGGCCGGCCATTGGTCCGGTTGCCATGCGGTGGGCTGGGACCTGAACGCGCCGGCCTATGGCGATCTCTCGGTGGGCGACGGGTTCCAGAAGCATTCCTATCCCCTTGGCGTGATGCTGAATGCTCGTGGCGAGCGCTTCGTCGACGAGGGCGCGGATTTCCGCAACTATACCTACGCCAGGTACGGCCAGGTGATCCTGGCGCAGCCGGGTCAGTTCGCCTGGCAGGTGTTCGACGCGGCCACGATCCCGCTGCTGCGCGACGAATACCGCATCCGCCAGGTCACCAAGGTGCGAGCCGACACCCTCGAGGACCTGGCCGCCAAGCTGGAGGGCGTCGATGCCGCCGGGGCGCTCGCGACCCTGAAGGCCTTCAACGCCGCGGTGACGCGCGACATCCGCTTCGACCCCAACGTCAAGGACGGACGTCGGACGCTCGGGCTCGCCATCGAGAAATCCAACTGGGCCAACCCCATCGAGACGCCGCCGTTCGAGGCCTACGGCGTCACCTGCGGCGTTACCTTCACCTTCGGAGGCGTGCGGATCGACACCGACGCGCGCGTGATCAGCACCGACGGCGGCCCCATACCGGGCCTCTTCGCCGCAGGGGAACTGGTGGGCGGCCTCTTCTACTTCAACTACCCCGGCGGGACCGGCCTGACCGCGGGCGCGGTGTTCGGCAGGATCGCCGGAACCGGCGCCGGCCGCCGAGCGGTTGCCGGCCGCGGGGTCTGAGCAAGGGCCGCCACCGCGGCTAGGGCCGCGACTGCAGGTCCGCCTTGCCGGTGGCGAGATCGACCGGCACGGAGACGTGCTCTTGGACGATCTTCCATCGCCCGCCGAGCTTGCGATAGACGTCGCTGACGCGCATCACCATCGTCGACTTGGCGCCGTTCGGGCCGGTGAGGGCGGACGTCTGGATGCTGTGCCCGTAAGCGACCGGACCGACGACGGTCACGCTGAGCTGCGCCAGCCGCGCCTCGACGGGGCCGGGATAGGCCCTGAACAGCGCCTCCCAGTCGGCCTTGTAGGCGCTCCAGCCTACATACTGGCGTGGCGGCACGACATCGAAGACGAAGAGCTGATCGCCAGGTGCATAGTTCGCCATGATGGCCTTCACGTCCCTCGCGTCGAAGCCGGCGATGAAGCGGTGCTCCAGCGCCTCGATCTGCGCCCGGTCGTTCGGCCTCGCTAGGCGCGCGGCGGGCGCCGCACGGGCGGTCGGCCCGACCGGCGGCGATGCGGCCAGGGCCACGCCCGCGCTCCCCAGAGCCGCGAGGCTGGCGCAGGCGACGAGGAAGCGAGGTGCGGTTATCTCTGATCTCCGTTCAGGCAGGTGCAGCGGGCGGAATGTCGAACTGACGCATCGGCGGCTGCCGGCGGATCAGCGCGGCTGCGACGACAGGCTGGACCATAGCACTTCGGGACGAGGTCGCGACAGCGTTCGCGCGTGCCGGGTTGCGACGCCTGCGCCGGTGTGAGAGCTTCGGAGCGGCATGGCGCGCCAACGCTCCCATCCTCCCGCCAGACGCGGACGAAAGCAGGGCGCCCAACCCGAAGGTCTTCCGCCGGTGGGCGTCGCCGATGTGGTCGAGCGCGACGCGGACGGCGACCTCTTCGTGCGTCTCGTCAAGGGCGGCGATGCAGTTCCGCCGACGCGGCTGGCGCCGGATCGGACCGAGAAGGCGGCCGGCGCGCCGGGCCTCGGCGACCGCCTGCTGGTGCGCTTCCAGCGTCTGGACACTGGCGAGGTCGAGGCGCGGCTGATCAAGCGCCTGGGTCAGAGCGCGCATCGCATCCTAGGGGTGGTGCGCAAGGCGCGCAGCGAGGTGCGGGTCGAACCTGTGGACCGCCGCGCCAGGGAGAGCCTGCTGCTCGCCCCTGCCGAGGCGCGGGAATTGAAGGACGGCGACCTCGTGCTGGCGCAGGTGGCGGGCGCAGTCGAGCGCCGCTACGGCCCCAGGCGCGGCAAGGTGCTGGAGGTGGTGGGCCGCGAGGACGATCCGCGCGCCGCCTCGCTCCTGGCCATCCACGCGCACGCGATCCCCACCGGCTTCTCCGACGCCGCCGAGGCGGAAGCCGCGGCCGCGGCGGCGCCGACGCTCGCCGGACGCCTCGACCTGCGCGAGGCGCCGCTCGTCACCATCGATCCGCCCGACGCGCGCGACCACGACGACGCCGTCTTCGCCGAGCCGGACGGCGATCCGCGCAATGCCGGCGGCTGGATCGTCTGTGTCGCCATCGCCGACGTGGCGGCCTATGTGCGCCCCGGCTCGGCCCTGGACCGCGACGCCCGCGAGAAAGGCAACAGCGTCTATTTCCCCGACCGGGTCGAACCCATGCTGCCGGAGGCTCTTTCCGCCGGCCTCTGTTCGCTGCGTGAAGGCGAGAACCGGGCCTGTCTCATGGTGCGCATGGTGTTCGGCGCCGACGGCAAGAAACGCAGCCATCGCTTCCATCGCGCCCTGATGCGCTCGGCCGCCAGCCTTTCCTACGAGGAGGCGCAAGGCGCCATCGACGGACGCGCCGATGCGCGCGCCGCGGCGCTGACGGATCGGGTGCTGAAGCCGCTCTTCGCGGCCTATGCGGTTCTGAAGGCCGGCCGCGACGCCCGCGCGCCGCTGGAGATCGACTCGGCCGAACGGCGCATCCATTTCGGCGCCGATGGCAGGATCGCCCAGATCGTCCCGCGCGCCGCGCTGCCGGCGCACAAGCTGATCGAAGAGTTCATGATCCAGGCCAACGTCTGCGCCGCCGAGACCCTGGAGCAGCGCCGCACGCCGCTGATCTACCGAATCCATGATGCGCCCAGCGACGAGAAGGTGATGGCGCTGGTCGACTTCCTGGACACCCTCGGCATCGCCTGGTCAAAGGGCGAGGCGCCCACCACCCGCCGCTTCGACCGTTTGCTGGAGGAGACCCGCGGCGGGCCACATGCCGAGATCGTGGGCGAGGTGGTGCTGCGCACTCAGTCCCAGGCGATCTATGCGACCGAGAACATCGGCCACTTCGGTCTGAACCTCGACCGCTATGCACATTTCACCTCGCCGATCCGGCGCTACGCCGACCTCGTCGTCCACCGCGCCCTGATTCGCGCCCTCGGCATGGGCGAGGACGGGCTCACCGAGACCGACGTCGCCGGGCTGAAGGACACGGCCGAACGCATCACCTTGGCCGAGCGCCGCGCCATGGCCGCCGAGCGCGACGCCACCGACCGCTACGTCGCCGCCTTCCTCGCCGAGCGCGTCGGGGCCGAGTTCGCCGGCCGCATCACCGGCGTCACCCGCTTCGGTCTCTTCGTGCGCCTGGCCGAGACCGGCGCCGACGGGCTCGCGCCGATCTCGAGCCTCGGCGGCGAATACTTCGTCCATGACGAGCGCGCCCACGCCCTCGTGGGCGAGCGCAGCGGCCGGCGCTGGCGACTTGGACGCGAGGTCGAGGTCAAGCTTCTGGAGGCGACGCCGATCACTGGCGGCCTGATCTTCGAGATGCTGAGCGAGCCCGAGGCGGCGACCGAGGGCGCCCGCACACGGCGTCCTGCCGACAGGCGCGAGCGGCCGCCTGCGGGCCGGCGTCCAGCCAGGAGGCGTTGACGGCGGCGCCGAAGCGCTTGCGGCCGGGCGCGGCCCGCGCCAATGTCGCCGGCATGACCGAACAAGCGTTTGAACGCCCCCGCATGGACGGGGTGCGGGCCAAGGGCGCGCGCGCCGTGCGCCCGCGCGACGCCGCCACCCTGATCGTCCTGCGCCGCGATGGCCCGAAGCCGCGCGTGCTGATGGGCCGGCGCCACGGCGGCCACGACTTCATGCCCGACAAGTGGGTGTTCCCTGGCGGGCGCATCGATGCGTCGGACTTCCGCGCCCCGGTGGCGGCGGAACTGCGGCCGGAGGTGGCCGAGCGCCTGTTTCTGGCCGCGCCGCCCAAGCGCGCCCGGGCGCTGGCGCTCGCGGCCATCCGCGAGACCTTCGAGGAGACCGGGCTGCTGCTCGCCCGTCCCGGACACCACCGGCCGATCGCCGGACCCTGGCGCCAGTTCGTCGCCCAGAACGCCCTGCCCGACCTGTCCGCCCTCGACTTCATCGCCCGCGCCGTGACGCCGCCGATGGTGCCCAAGCGCTTCGACGCGCGCTTCTTCATGGCCGAGGCCGACCGGCTGATCAGCCTGGAGCGCCAGCCCGATTGCGGCGAACTGGCCGAGATCGCCTGGCTCGAGCTGGAGGAAGCCCTCGCCCTCGATCTGCCGACCGTGACCGGCTTCGTGCTGCGTGAGATTCCGCAAAAGCTGCAGGACCCCAGCCGTCCCCTGCCCTACCTGCGCATGCGCCGCGGCCAGCGCACCATGAGCGGCCTCTAAGCGCCTCGCCGATGCCGCTGCGCACCCTCCGCACCGTCGTCCGGCCCTGGCGCGAGGCGGATCGTGAACCGCTTGCGGCAATGTTCGCCGACCCGGTGGTGATGCACGACCATCCGGCGCCGCTGACACGGGCCGAGAGCGACGCCAGGTTCGACCGCTATGCCGGGGCCTATCGGCGTTTGGGCTTCGGCCGCATGGCGCTGGAGCGCGCCGACGGCAAGTTCCTGGGTCTTGTCGGCGTCATGCCGATCCACGAGACTCACGCGGCCGCGGGCGCCGGGGTGGAGATCGGCTGGCGCATGATCGCCGACGCCTGGGGCCACGGCTACGCCTCTGAGGCGGCCGCCGCGGTGCTCGACGACGGCTTCACCCGCTGCGGCTTCGCCGAGGTGCTGAGCTACACTTCGCCCACGAACCTGCGCTCGCAGGCGGTCATGCGACGGCTAGGCATGATGCGCGATACAAGCCGCGACTTCAGCTACGAGGCCGAAGGCGTCCGTTACGACAACGTCGTCTTCGTCGCGCGGCCGGATGGCCGAGCCGCCACATAGTCTGCCGCGGCGGCGACCGGGGCCCGCCGTGCCCTTCAGGTGGTGCGGTCCTGGCTCTCGGCCTCGGAGAGCGCGCGCAGCATCGCGGCCGAGAACAGGCCCGTCGCGGCCCTGCCCCCGGCGCCCGCGTCATCCTCGCCTTCGGGCCCTCGCAGGACGAGGGCGACCACCGCATCCTGCTCGGCGGCGAGTTCGCTTTGCCGGGCGCCCGCATATTGGATGAAGCCCTGGCTGATGGTGCGCGGCGCCTGGATGGGCGGCGGACCGCCGGGGCCGGCGGTGAGATTGGCGTAGACCTCGGCCACCGACGCGGTGCGACCGCCGGGGTAGAAGATGGCCCGGTTCGCCGCGGCGGCCTCGGGAAAGAGGGCGGCGGCGCCCGCGCCGGGCGTCGCGCGAACCGCGTCGATGAGCCTGGCCGAGCCCTGCGGACCCAGCACGTGGGCGATGTAGAGCTCCCCCGCCGTGGGCTCGCGTCCGACGCGTCCACGCAGGTAGGCCGCGTGATCGGCCGTCAGCTCGCCGGCCATCAGGGCCGCGGCATGCGGATCGAGCCGCAGGTCCATCACGGCCGCGCGGGCTTGGGCGCCCGGTACATAGAGCCTGCCGTTCGGGGCTTGCTGAATCAGCTCCGCGTAGCGGGCGTAGCCATATTTCGCGCCGTGGCGCTTCAAGGTGGCGAGCCAGGTCTGGTCGATGAACTGGAAGAGGCCCGCAGCCGAGGAGGTCTTCGCCCTTGCGGTGGGATCGTAGCCGCTCTCGCGCCGCGCCGCGCCCATGAGGAACCCGAAGTCCACGCCGGTGGCGCTCGACGCGCGCTGGATCGCCGCCTCGACGACGCCGCTGATCGACTGCACCGACATGGATGGATTGGTGAAGATTCATGGTTAACCGGTCGCTAACATGACCAGACGCCCGGCCGGGACGGAGCGAAAAGGCGCGCGAGCGGGGACGCCGGAGCGCCGTCGAGGAGTTCGAGCACGACCTGGGCGATGACCGGGGCAAGCAGCCAGCCGTTGCGGCGCGCCCCGACGGCGAGCAGGACTCCGGGCGAACTGCTGACTCCCGCCATCGGCAGCCCGTCGCCGGTGGCGGCGCGAACCCCGGCCGCGGCGCGCCAGCAAAGACGGCCGACGCCGGGAACGATGCGCTCGGCCCGGGCGACCAGTGCGCGCACCACCGCCTCGTCGATGCGCGTATCGGCCAGGCCCGCCTCCATGCTTGCGCCGAGGATCGCCCCCCCTGAGCCGGCGCAAAGATAGATCCCTGGCGCACGGATTACCGGACCGGCGGGCCAGGCCGCCGCGGCGCGCAGAATGTGGCCCTTGACCGGCCGCAGGGCCGCCAGTTCGGGGGCGACGCCGGCGAGTTCGCGGGCCGCGCCGGTGGCCAGAACGATCAGGTCCGCTGGGATCGCCGCAGCGCCGTTCAGGTGCGCCCGCTCGCCGTCGAAACCGGTCAGCCGGGCGGCGGCCAGGCGCACCCCTTCGGTCTCGGCCGCGCGATGCAGGGCCGCCAATGCGGCGACGGCGTCGAGGCGCCAGTCCTCGGGCGAGAAAACGGCGCAAAGGCCGCCCCGCACCGCCGGCGCCAGCCGCGCCACCTCGACCGAGCTCAGGATGCGTCGCTGTGCGCCGAGCCTTTCGAGGCCGACGCTCCAGCCCGCGACCTCCGCCTCGGAGCCGACGGCCATTGATCCATCCCGCGCCAGCGGCAGACCGATGGCGGCGGCGAGCGCCTGCCAGGCGTCGCGGGCCGACGCGAGGAGAGCGAACCGATCCGCCGGATCTGCATCGAAAAGGCTCTCGAATGCCGGGGCGAGCATTCCGGCGGCGATGCCGGAGGCGTTGGCGCCAGGCGGGACGGAATCGACCAGGATCACCTGGCGCCCGGCGCGCGCCAGCATGAAGGCGAGCGTCGAGCCGATCGCCCCCGCTCCCGCCACGACGATGGTCCCCGCGCGCGTCACCTGCTCCACCAGCGGTCCCGGGGCGTTCCGGTCAAGACTCTTTGGCTTGCCGGAACCGCCGCCAGATCGGGTTGTTGAATGCCGGACGACACGCAACCCAACCCAGGAGTCCGCCATGCCTACCGGAACCACGCCGCACCGGGGAACCGAGCCTGAAAGCGCCCGCAGAGCCGCCCGCTCCGAAGACGCGACGAAGCTGCTCACCTCCGACCACCGCGAGGTCGAGAAAATGTTCGCCGACTACCGCAAGGCTTCCGGCAACGCCCGCAAACAGGAGATCGCCGCGAAGATCTGCCTTGCCCTGACGGTCCACGCCCGGATCGAGGAGGAGATCTTCTATCCGGCCGCCGAGGAGTCGCTGGCGCAAAAGGACGAGAAGCTGGTCGAGGAGGCCATCGTCGAGCACGCCGCGGCCAAGGAGCTGATCGGCGAGATCGAAGCCATGTCGCCCGGCGAAGAACTCTATGACGCGAAGATCCAGGTTCTGTGCGAGCAGATCGAGCACCACGTCGACGAGGAGGAGAACCAACTCTTCCCGAAGGTCAGGAAGACCGACGCCGACCTTGCCGGACTCGGCGCCCGCCTTGCCGCGCGCAAGCAGGAACTGATGGCCGGCAAGGACGGCGGTCGCGCCTGATCGCGCCTACGCGAGCCGATAGCGGATCGGCAGACTCTTGGGACCGCTGACGAAGCTGGCGCGCGCGAGCGTCGGCTTGGCCGCAAGTTCCAGCTCTTGCAGGCGCGGGATCAACTCCTCCCAGAGGATGCGCATCTCCATCCTGGCCAGATGCTGGCCAAGGCAGAGGTGCGCGCCGTAGCCGAACGAGAGGTGCCGATTGGGGTTGCGGTCGACGCGGAAGCAGTCCGGGTCCTCGAACACCTCCTCGTCACGATTGCCCGAAGGATAGGCGAGCCAGAGCCAGTCGCCAGCCTCGATGCGGCGCCCGCGCAGTTCGTAATCGGCCATGGCAGTGCGCATGAAATGCTTCACCGGCGTGGTCCAGCGGATCGACTCCTCGACGAGGCCGGGGATCAGCGATGGATCGGCCTTGAGCTTCGCCAGTTGCGCGGGGGCTTCGGCCAGGCCCCAGATCGCCCCGGCGGTGGACGAGGAGGTGGTGTCGTGGCCGGCCGTGGCCACGATGACGTAGTAGCTCATCGCCTCGAAATCGCTGATCGGCGCGCCGTCGATCCGGCCGTTGGCGATGACGCTGGCCAGATCGTTGCGTGGCGCCGCCTTGCGCTCGTCAGTCATGCGTTTGAAATACGCGAAGAAGTCCGCGATGACCGACTGCAGGTCGCCTAGCGGGTTGGCTTCCTCGCCAGGGGCGCCGCGCGAGCGATTGAGGTCGGGATCGGAGGCGCCGAAGAGTTCCTGGGTGAGGCGCAGCATGCGCGGCTCGTCCTCGGCCGGAACGCCCAGCACCTCCATGATCACGCGCAAGGGATAGGTGACGGCGATATCGCGGGCGAAGTCGCACGCACCGCCGAGTTCGGCCATGCGGGCGACGTGCTCGCGGGCGATCTCGCGAATGCGCTCGTCCAGCCGGCGGATGTTCTGCGGCAGAAACCACGATTGCGTCAGCAGGCGATATTTGGCGTGGTCCGGCGCGTCCATCTGCACCAGGGTCCGCAGCAGGTGCGGGCTGCCCCCGGTCATCTGGCGCACGCGCGCGTCGCCCTCGCGGGTATTGAACGTCGTGGAGCGCTCGCCCGAGTGGAAGAGATCGTTCTGGCGCGAGACCTCGAGAATATCGGCGTGCTTGGCGACCACCCAGAACGGGAAATATCCCTCGAGTTCGGCGAGGCCCAGCGGATTGTTGGCCCTCAGCCATCGGAACGCGGCGTCGGCGCTGACGCCGTCCGCATAGGCGTCCGGGTCGATCACGGCCCGGGCGGTCTCCTCGGCGATCAGCGGCCTGGTGGCCATGATGGAATCTCTCCGCGTTTGCGCCGCAGCGCACCGGGCTGAGCGCGGTTGGCCCTAGCGGCAGTCAAGTCGGCGGGCGGCTGCGACGAAATCTCGCGCCCAGCCTTGACATGCTGGCGTTTCGGATGCTTCGGCTCTAATCCACTCTAAGGATTATCCCTGGGGAGACACAATCCATGGCCATGACGCGCCAAGGTCCCGATCCGATCGATGTCGCCGTCGGCGCGCGCGTCCGGATCCGCCGTCGCTGGCTGGGATTCAGCCAGACCCAGCTCGCCACTGCGCTCGGAATCACCTTCCAGCAGGTGCAGAAGTACGAACGCGGCGCCAATCGCGTGTCGGCGTCGATGCTGGTCAAGATCGCCGCCAAGCTGGAGACCACGGTGGCCGCGCTGGTCGGCGAGGACGGTCAGGCGCCGGTGGAGGCCATCATCTACGCCCAGCTTGCCGCGCCCGGCGCCACCGATCTGTTGGCCGCCTTCGCCGCGATCGAAGACGGCGAGACCCGCCGCGCCGTGCTCACCATCGCCCAGCGTCTGGTCCCCGCGAAGAAGACCCGCGCCGCAGCCTAGCCTGGCAGGCCCTCCGGTGCCGGAGAGCCTGCTGGATCGTTGCGTGAGCCACGGCCAGGCCGCCTAGGGCGCGCTCGCCGAGGCTGAACCGTTGCCCGAGACGCCGGCCGAGGCGCCGCCGTCGAGCCCGAGATTGCTTGCGCCGCCCGTCGCCGCGCCCTGGGCGTGAGCCGCCGGAACCGAGGTGGCGGCGACGCGGTGGCCGGCCCGGTTCGCCGTCCTGGCCGCGCCAGCCCTGACTCCTCGCGTCGCGCTGCGCGCCGCTCCGCCCAGGCCGGATGCGTTCGGCGCCAGCGAGCCCTGGCCGTTCAGGCTCCCGCCGAGCGAGGCGCCGGCGCCGCCGAGCGCGCCCCCGAGGCCGCCGCCCAAGCCGCCGCCGAGGCCCCCGCCCAACAGCTGGGCGTTCGCCGCGCCGGCGAGCGCGAGGGCGCCGGCGGCGGTAGCGATCAGAATGAGTGAGTTCCTGCGCATGTCGCATCTCCTCTTTGATGAACGAAGGAGCGCGCCCCTTCACCCTGGAGAACGACGGCGCCGTTTGGTTTCGTCCCGCGCGGCGACGATTTCGTCACGGGCGGCCATCGGCGCGTCCCAGGTTCGCGCCGAGAAGGCCGTAACCCAGGGAAGGCCCGGCTGGCCGCGCCTCGCGCCCCAACTCGGCCACGGCGCGGGCCGCGTCCGCAGGATTCTCCCGGCGCAGCAGCCTGGCGAGGCGCCCGGCGACGATGGGAGCGGCGAAGGACGAGCCGCGCACCGGCGCGAGGCCGCCGGCCAGATCCGCCGCGTAGAGGCCCGCACCCGGCGCGGCGAACTCGACGTGGCGAGCATCGCCCGCCTCGGGGAGCACGCGACCCTCGCCGTTCACTGGGATCACGGCGATCACCTGCGGGTAGGAAGCCGGGTAGGCGGGCGGCGCGGCCGGACCATCGTTGCCCACCGGAGCGACGATCCGGGCGCCTCGAGCGCTGGCGGCCCGCACCGCCGCTCCCACCAGCAGGTTGGGCGGGCCGACGAGGCTGACGTTGATCACCGGCGCGCCGACCTCGACCATCCAATCGAGCGCTTCGGCCAAGGCCTCGGCCGAGCCGCCTGCCGGCGTCGTCCCATAGATGTCTGCAAGGTAGAGACTGGCGCCAGGCGCGGCGCCACGGAAACCGCCGAGTCGGCCGCTGATCAGGGAGGCCGTCGCCGTGCCGTGCGCAGCCGGGCTGGGCGCGCCGGGGGCGAAGCCGCGCGCCTCGCTCCTTACGCCGGCGAACATGGGGAGGGAGGTCGCGACCCCGGTGTCGATCAGCCCGACGCGCAGGCCTGGCGCGGGGCGTTGCTTCGCCAACCCGGCGGGCCATGCGGGCCGCGCCGCTGCGCCCGCACCGAAATAGATGTGGTTGAAGTCGAAGGCGCCGGTGGGATCGAGGCGCCGCAGCCGCCGCAGCGCCCGGGGCGCCGAAACCCCGGGCGGCGCGCCGAGGATCGCCACGGCGAGCCCGAGCGCCCCCAGCTTGACTTGGCGGACGAGCGCGAAGCCGGCCGTCAGCGCCGCCTGCAGCGCCGCTGGCGTGGGCGACAGCACCAGCACCTCTCCACGCACCACCGGATCACCCGCGCCGTCACCTTCCAGATAGCGGCTGTTGAATCGGATGAAACGTGCGAGCCGCCGGGCGCGAGCTGCGAGCAGGCGACCGGGCGTCAGCGTCCGCCCCCCGAAGCGGCCGGCGCGGCCCAGGACATCGCCTCCCGCCCGCTCCAGGGTCTGGCCGATCCCGGGCATTCCCCCGGCGACCTGGCCGAGGGGACCGGCTGGGCCGAGCAGTTGCGCCTCCGCGGGGGCCGCCAATGCCGCAGCGGCGATGAACACGGCAACGCCGGCCGCGACCAAGAGCCTCACCGCGTTTCTCCCTCGATTGCACGCTGAACCCAAGGTTCATATGCCTATCCCGGATGGAATGCAGGCGCCCGGCCGTTTCATCCCTGGAGAGGCGGGTGTTGGCGTTGGACGAGTTCCAGCAGCAGCTGGTGGAGTTGTTGCCGCGCCTGCGCCGGCTGGCGAGGGCGCTCGCCCGGCAGGGGGCCGACGCCGACGACCTCGTGCAGAGCGCCGTCGAACGAGGCCTGGAGCGGCGGGGCCAATGGCGGCCAGGGACGCGGCTGGATGCTTGGATGTTCACCATCATGAGGCACGCCTGGATCGACGAGGCGAGGTCGAGGGGCCGGCGCGAGCACCGCGCCGCGCCGTCGGAGGCGGGAGAGGCCGCGGCAGATCCCGCTTCACCGACGCTGGAGTTGCGGCTGGAGGCCCACGCCGTGCGCCGCGCGGTCGCCCGCCTGCCGCAGGATCAGCGCCTCGCCGTTGCGCTCGTGCTCGTGGAGGGGCTCTCCTACGCAGAAGCGGCCGAGGTGATGGACGTGCCGCAGGGCACCCTCACCAGCCGCCTTGGGCGCGGCCGCGCCGCCCTGCTCGCAGACCTGAGCGGAGCGCCGCAATGAGCTTCGACGAAACCACCATCGCCGCGTTCGCCGACGGTGAACTACCGCCGCCGATGGCGGCGCTGATCCAGGCCGAGGCCGCGCACGATCCGGCCCTCGCGGCGCGGATCGACGATGCCCGCGCCCTGCGCCGCGCCGTCGCCGACGCATTCGCGGCGGCCCTGACCGAGCCCCCGCCCGAGCGGCTGATCGCGGCCGTGCGCAGCGCGCCCGCGGGCGCAGAGATCGTCGATCTGGCGCGGTTCCGCAGGCACGGGCGCCGGCGGCTCGCGGTGCTGGCGCCGCGCTGGGCCGCCGCGGCGGCCTGCCTCGGGCTCGCGTTCGCGGCCGGCCGATGGCTCGCTTCGCCGTTAGCTCCGATCGCCGCCGGCCCGCGAGGCGGCCTCGTCGCGCAAGGGGCCTTGGCGGCCGGCCTGCAAAGCCAGCTCGCCTCGACGCAACCGCTGGGCGCGCCGGTGGAGATCGGTGTCAGCTTCCGCTCCAGGGCCGGCAGGTTC
The DNA here is from genome assembly GCA_035532115.1 of Caulobacteraceae bacterium. Taxonomy (GTDB): domain Bacteria; phylum Pseudomonadota; class Alphaproteobacteria; order Caulobacterales; family Caulobacteraceae; genus Acaudatibacter. Next base: position 33,340 of record DATKRO010000098.1, read on the forward strand.
TGCCGCACCTTCGTGATGCGTCAGGCCACGCCGCTCGCGGGCCTCGCTTGCCGCGGCCGCGCCGGCTGGAGGTTGAAGATGCTGGTCGAGACGCATCGCCTCGCCGCGCCGGCCGGCGGGTACGCGACGGCCGGCGACAAGACGCCCATTGCGATCCTGGACGCCGTCGACGCCATGATCCGCGGCCGGCCGCTCGATGCGGCGGCCGAAGCCCGGGCGCGCGACGCCGGCTGGAGCACGAAATAGCAGCGTCTCTCACCGGCCCCGGGGAGCTCACCCCTGCAGATGCGCGACGTCGTTCAGGCTCACCAGATTGCGCTCGCCGCTGCGGGCGCAGAGATAGCAATGCAGGCTGGCGTAGGCAGGCTCGAAGAAGAGTCTCGGCGTCATGCCGAGCACGTGGGCGGTCCAGACATTGATCACGCCGCCGTGACAGAAGACGGCGACGGTCCTGCCCGGATGCGCCGCGATGATCCCCTCCAGCGCCGCGACTACCGTTTTCTGGAAAACGGCGATCTCGGCCCCCTGACCATCCTGAACGAAGGCCTTCCATGCCGGGTAATCCTCGCGCTTTAGCACCTCGAGCGGCACGTAGGCGCCGCTGCCCCGGTCATATTCGACGATGCCATCGTGCAGCTTCAGCTCGTCTCCCCGCGCGGCGACGAGCGGCTCGGCGGTCTGGATCGCCCGGCGCATGGTCGAGGCGAAGATCGCATCGATCGGCTGGGCGGCGAGGCGCTCGGCCAGGCGGCGGGCCTGGCCGAGGCCCTCGGGACTGAGCGGCGGATCGTCGGTGGCGGCGCTGCGTTCGGGCAGGCCGTGGCGGATGAGCTGAAGTTGCATCGGGGCTTCCGTCGTTGACGCGGAGACTATCGCATCGCCGCGAGCAGCAGCTCCAGCGCCGCCTTGGCGAAGGCGCTCATGTTGGCGGCGCGATCCGGGCTCCCGGTCTCCAGGGTGACCGTCATTTCCACCGGACCGGAAACCGCCAGGCATGAATGTCCCGCCGCATCGCCATAGCCGTTGCCCGTGGGACCGGCCGCGCCGGTCTCGGCCAGCCCCCAGGTCGCGCCGAGGTTTTCGCGGGCGGTGCGGGCCAGGAGCCGGGCGTAGGGCTCGCTGGCGGAACGCATGCCCGCCACGGATTCGCGCGTCAGCGCCAAGAGACTCATCCTCGCCTTGCCGGTGTAGACCACCGCGCCGCCCAGAAAATAGGCCGATGCGCCGGGGACGGCGAGCAGCGCCGCCGCGATCAGTCCGCCGGACGAAGATTCCGCCACCGCGACGCTCTCGCGCCGCGCCTTCAGACGCTCGCCGAGCTGCTCGGCGAGCTGCGCCAGGGTCTCGCTCATGTGGCCATCCCGGCGCTGGCGCGGCCGCGCGCCGGACGATAGGTACGCTCAGACATGCCAGGGCGCTCCCTTCTCCTCTTCGCGGTCGCCGCGATCATGGCCCTGGGCCTCGCCGCGTGCCAACCGCAGGGTGCCGATCGACCGCCCTGCCCCGCTGGCCAGCTGTGCCTGGAGTACGGCAACGGCGCCGATCCGACAACGCTGGACCCGCAACTGGCCACGGCCGTCAACGAATCGGCGATCCTGCGCGAACTCTTTGAGGGCATGTACGCCGATGCGCCGGACGGCAGCCCCACCGCCGGCGTCGCCCAAAGCGCGCATGTCAGCCCCGACGGCCTCGTCTGGACCTTCCAGATGCGGCCGGAGCGATGGTCGGACGGCCAGCCTTTGACGGCCGAGGACTTCGTCTTCGCCTATCGCCACATGCTCGACCCCCGCACCGGGTCGTCCTATGCCTATCTGCTCTACATCCTGAAGAACGGCGCCGCCGCAAACCAGGGCAAGGCGCCTCTGGATTCGATCGGCGCGCGCGCCCTGGGCCCTCGCACGCTGCAGCTCACCCTCGAGCACCCGGCGCCTTATCTGCCGCAGTTGCTGAAGCATCAGGCCTTCTATCCGATCCCTGAACACGCCGTGCGCCGCTGGGGCGAGAGCTGGGTCAAGCCCGGACGCATGGTCAGCAATGGGGCCTACCGGCTGGTGCAGTGGCGGCTCGGCGACTTTGTCCGCATCGTCAAGAACCCGCTCTACCACGATGCAGCGCACGTCTGCTTTGATCAGGTGAGGTTCCACCCGACGACCGATCCAATCTCGGCCGAACGGCGCGTGCTCGCCGGCGAGCTGGACATCAACGACTCGATCCAGTCCGACCGCGTCGCGAGACTGCGAAGCAATCCGCAGACAGCGCCCTACGTGCATTCGCACAGCTATCTCGCGACCACCTACCTGATCTTCAATCAGCGAGATGTCGCGCCACTAAAGGACGTGCGCGTGCGCCAGGCGATCTCGATGGCGATCGACCGGGTGTTCATCGCCGAGAAGCTGGCCCGCGCCGGCCAGGTCCCGACCACGGCCTTCGTGCCCCCGGGCATCGCCGGCTATCTGCCGCCCGGCGCTCCACACCCACATCCCTACTGGGCCGATTGGACCTTGGCCCGGCGCCAGGACGAAGCGCGGCGGCTGCTCGCGGCCGCCGGCTACGCGCCGGCGCGACCGCTGCGGCTGGCGCTGAAGACGTTCAATTCACCCGGCAGCCTACTGTTCGCACAGGACATCCAGGCCGACCTCAAGGCGGTCGGCATCGACCTCTCCATCCGGCAGGAGGACGGGATCGTCGCGCTGCAGTCGTTCGAGATCCGCGACTTCCAGCTCGGCGTGGTCGGCTGGGTCGCCGATTTCGATGACCCAATGACGTTCCTTGGACTGATGAAATCGGACACCGGCGCGCAGAACTACGGCGACTACGCCAATCCCGCCTACGACGCGCTGCTGAACCGGGCCGACCATGAGCCGGACGGGGCTCGCCGCGCCCACTATCTCGCCCAGGCCGAACAGCTGATGCTGGACGACGCCGACGTGGCGCCGATCCTCGTCAGCGTGAACCTCAACCTAGTGGATCCGCACGTCACCGGCTGGGTCGACAACGATTCCGACATCCACCCGATCCGGGACCTGTGTCTGAATGACGCAGCCGCCAGGCGCGCCAAATCGACGCCCTGAGCGTTTGGACTTCCAGGACTGGCGACCATGTCGGCCAAAGCCAGGTTCCGACCCGAAGGACCCGCGAAACATCATGGCGTCCATCATCCGGGAGACCGTTCATCCGGGCACGAACGTCGCGGCGGCGCCGGTGCGTTCGCGGACTCTGGTGTTCCGGCCGGAAGTGTTCTTTCTGGGCCGCACCGAGGGCGCGGGCGTGCTGCGCGATGCATTCGGACGGGTGCTGCGCCGCTGCTCGATCGTCACCGACGGCGTCTTCAGCCCGGCGTACGGCGCCCTGCATTTCGACGAGACCTATTCCTACGAAGATGGCGAGGTGGACGTATGGCGCTGGGCCATGACCGCTGGGGCCGACGGGCGCTACATGGCCGCCGAGGCCCTGGCCGGAACCGGCATCGTCGGCGAGCGCCGCGGCGGCGACTATCTCGTCTCGTTTCGTCGGCCGCTTGGCCGGAGCCGAGGGCTCATCTGGCCGCGGTTCGCGACGCGCTTCACTCTGCTCGCCCCCGAGATCGCGCTCAAGCAGGCGCGCGTCAGCATCGCCGGGTTTCCCGCTGGCGCGCTGACCGCCGTGCACCGCAAGGTCGAAAGCCCGATCCACTCTCGACCGGCCATTGACGAGGGGAATTAACCAGATCGGGAAAGCACGCCTTAATCTTTCCTTCCGAATACTTAGCGGGTCGGATCGTTGATGGAGTCGAGAGCGCGGACATGAGCATGTTCGGCGAATTCCTTGGTTTCGATGGTCGTATCAGCCGGCTGGGGTATCTGTGGCGTTCACTGGTCATGGGACTGACCCTCGTCGTACTGACCGGCCTCTCCGCCTGGGCGCTGGCGACGCTGCTCCATCCGGACGGCGTGACAGGGAGCGTCGGCGGGGTTCGCGAGGTGGTCACCGCGGTGATCCTGCTAGGGCTGTGGTCCAGCTTTGCGCTCGCGACGCGGCGGCTGCGCGACATGGGGCTGGAGCCGGCCCACGTCGTACCCTTCTACGCGGCGCTCTGGGTGTGCAACGCGGCGCTGCTGGCGCCGATGAGCCGCATCGATCCGCACCGCTTCGGCGCGCTCGAAGCGGCCTGGAACGTCATACAGATCGTCATCCTGCTGCCGCTCGCCTTCTGGCCGCCGCGGGCCCGAACCGCGCGCCCCCCGGGAATCTACGACGAGCCGGCGCAACCGACCGCATACCTCAACTGGCGCGAGAGCGGCTGACCGGAGCCGCCTTGACGCCGGCCCCGGCATGGGCGAGCAGGGGCTCGCCATGGCCCCCGACGTCCCGCACGAACTTTCCGAGCTGCGCCACTCGATCGACAACATCGATGCAGCGCTGATCCATCTGCTGGCCGAGCGCTTCAAGCAGACCCGCAAGGTCGGGGAGCTGAAGGCGCGGCGCGGCATGGCGCCGGCGGACCCCGTGCGCGAGGCGCGCCAGATCGCGCGGCTGAGGTCGCTGGCGGTGACGGCCGACCTCGACCCGGAATTCGCCGAGAAGTTCCTGAACTTCCTCGTTCGCGAGGTCATCCGCCACCATGAGATCATCCGCAACGGCAGCGCCGCCTCCTGAAAGCGGGCAATTGTCGCCGGGTCACGCTTGCAAACCGCGCCGGCGCCCACCCATGATCGCTCGTCCGCGCGCCAGAACCGGAGAGCGCCATGAACGAAACGCCGAAGCTGATCACCCGACTCGACCCCCGGGACGAATACACGCACGCGCCGGATGCCGCGACGAACTACAACGAAAGCATGTATTTCAACGTCTTCGATCACCGCTCCACGGTCGGGGGCTGGTTCCGGCTGGGCAATCGCCCCAACGAAGGCTACGCGGAGATGAGCATCTGCCTCTATCTGCCCGGCGGCCGCGTAGGTTTCATGTTCGGCCGCCCAAAGATCCCGAACAACGCCGAGATGAACGCGGGCGGCCTGAGGGTCGACGTGGTCGAGCCGTTCAGGCGGCTGAGGCTGACCTACGAAGGCAAGCTTTGCCTGTTGGAGCGGCCCTTCGAGATGGCGAATCCTTCCAGGGCTTTCCGAGAAAATCCTCACGTCGACTGCAAGGTCGAGCTCGATTACGAGGGCGTCAGCCCAATGTATGGCGGCGAGAACGTCCGCGCTGACGGCAAGCCGCTCGACATCGACCCGCAAAAGTCGTTCGCCCGAGCCCATTACGAGCAGCACGTCGCCGCCCACGGCCGGGTCGTAGTCGGTGGCGAGACGCATGCGATCGATGGTTACGGCCTGCGCGACAAGTCATGGGGGCCGCGCCACTGGTCGGCGATCAACTGGTACCGCTGGTGCCCGATGAATTTCGGCCGCGACTTCGGCATGATGCTCTCCATCGTCGCCGGCGCCGCGGGCCAGCCGCGGGAGGGCGGGATGGTGTTCAAGGACGGCGCCTACGATCTCATCTCCAGTTGCAAGATCGCCAGCGATTGGGACGAGCATGGCTATCAGACCGGCCTGCGCGCCAGCGTGATGACGCGCGGCGGCAAATCCTACGAGATCGAAGGCCGGGTGATCTCGCTGATTCCGTTGCGCAGCCGCCGCACCACCCCGGACGGGACCGAACTCAACACGCGGATCACCGAGGGCATGACCGAGTATCGCTGCGACGGGCTGGTGGGCTATGGCCTCTCGGAGTACCTCGATCAGATCGTGGACGGGCGGCCAAGCGGCATGGGAGCCGAACCTTGAACACGGAGCCTTACAAGCAATATCAGTGCGGCACCTGCGGCTTCATCTACGACGAGGCCGAGGGTCTGCCCGAAGAGGGCATCGCCCCCGGCACTCGCTGGGCGGAGATCCCCGACACCTGGAATTGCCCTGACTGCGGCATGTCCAAGTCACAGTTCGAGATGGCGGAGATCGACGCATGAACGACCGGGTCACCATCGCCGTCGAGGACGGAGTCGCCGACGTCAGGCTGGCGCGCGCCGACAAGATGAACGCCCTCGACGACGCCATGTTCGCGGGGCTCGTCGCCGCCGGCGAACGGCTGAAGGCGGACGCCCGCATCCGCGCCGTCGTACTTTCGGGGGAGGGCCGCGCCTTCTGCGCCGGGCTCGACATGGGCAACTTCGGCCGCATGGCCGAGGGACCGCGGGGCACGTCGAGCCCCGCCTCCGCCCGCCCGGACGACAGCCTCGGCGCCCGCACCCACGGCGTCGCCAACCGGGCGCAATACGCCTGCTGGGTCTGGCGCGAGGTGCCGGTTCCGGTCATCGCGGCGGTCCACGGAGTAGCTTTCGGCGGCGGCTTCCAGGTCGCGCTCGGGGCGGACCTGCGCTACGTCGCCCCCGACGCGCGGCTGGCGATCATGGAGATCAAGTGGGGCCTGGTGCCAGACATGGCGGGCACTCAGTTGATGCGCCATCTTGCCCGCGAGGACGTCGTGCGCGAACTTACCTATACTGGCCGGATCTTCTCGGGCGAGGAGGCCTATCGCTACGGGTTCGCCACCCGGGTCTGCGCCGATCCTCGGGCCGAGGCGCTGGCGACCGCCCGCGAGATCGCTTCCAAGAGCCCCGACGCGGTCCGCGCGGCCAAGCGCCTGCTCAACGCCGCGGTGATGTCGGACGTGAACGCCGGGCTTACCCAGGAGTCGATCGAACAGGGCCGGCTGATCGGCTCGCCCAACCAGATCGAGGCCGTCAAGTCGAACCTGGAAAGGCGCGCGCCCGCCTACGCCGACCCGGCCTGAAGCGGCGGTGCGCACGGCGCTCACCGAGCGGCTCGGCATCGAGGCGCCGATCATCCAGGCGCCCATGGGCGGAGCAACCTCGCCGGCGCTGGCCGCGGCGGTGAGCAATGCCGGGGCGCTCGGCATGCTGGCGCTCTCATGGGCGGACGAGGCGCAGGTGCGCGAGCAGATCCGTCAGACGCGGCGGCTGACCGAGCGGCCTTTCGGCGTCAATCTGGTGCTCGCCTTTCCCCAGGATGCGCGGCTCGGCGTCTGCCTAGAGGAAGGCGCTCCAGTCATCTCGCTGTTCTGGGGCGACCCGGCGCCCTTCGCCGAGCGTGTCCACCGCGCCGGCGCGGTGCTAATCCACACGGCCGCCAGCGCCGCGGATGCCCGAGCCGCGGTGGACTCGGGAGCGGACGCGATCGCCGCCCAGGGCTGGGAGGCCGGCGGCCACGTGCTCGGCGAGGTCGCCACCCTACCGCTGGTGCGCGCCGTGGTGAGCGCGGTCGATCCGACGCCGGTGGCCGCCGCGGGCGGCATTGCGGACGGAGCCGGGCTCGCCGCCGTCCTGGCGCTCGGCGCGGCCGGCGCCTGGATCGGCACCCGGTTCCTGGCTGCCGAAGAGACGCAGATCCATCCGCGCTATCGCGAGCGGCTGTTTGCGGCGAGCGAGACCGACACCTTGCACACCGGCCTCTTCGACGGCGGCTGGCCCGACGCGCCGCACCGGGTGCTGCGCAACGCCACCATCGCCGCCTGGGAGGCCGCCGGCCGCCCGGCGCCCGGCGCGCGGCCCGGCGAGGGCGAAGCCGTGGCCAGGACGCCGCGCGGCGGGGCGATGCTGCGCTATCAGGCGGCGACGCCGGTGCAAGGCGCCGCAGGCGATATCGACGCCCTGTCGCTCTGGGCCGGTCAGGGCGTCGCACAGGTCAGGCGGACACAGAGCGCCGCCGCGATCGTCAAGGAACTCCTCGACGAGGCCCGCGCGGCGATCGGGCGCGCCGCCGCGCGCCTGCAGGACTGACCCGGCGTCGACATCCGGCCTCGCGCCCGCCAGATTGGCGGTTGAGTTCTTGCGCCGAGCGGTCTGATATCCCTGCTCCACGATTGGCCGTCGCCCGGAGGCGACGAGCTGGAGGACTTGCGATGCCTTACGCCCAAGGACGCATCATCCACGATGCGGATAGCCATCTGATGGAGCTGCCCGACTGCCTCGATGCCTATTTCTCGAGGCCGATGCTGGAGCGCTATCACGCCCTGCCGATCTTCCGGCACAAGCAGGGCAAGCCCGGCTGGGCCGAGGCGGCGCGCCGTCAGCACGACGATCCGGCGTTTCGCGCCGGCGACGAGGCCAACATCCTGCTACGCAAGAACTATCAGGCCCTCGGCGCCTTCCGCCGCGAAGATCGCCCGAAGGCGCTCGACTATCTGGGATTCGCCAGCCAGCTCGTCTTCACGACGTTCTGCCTCGGCAATTTCCAGCTGGAGTACGGCGGCGACGTCGAGCTCGCCTATGCCGCCGCCAGCGCCCACAACCGCATGATGAGCGACTTCTGCGCGGCGGATCGGCGTCTGCTGGCGACCGGCTACGTGCCGCTGATGGACTTCGAGCGCTCCGCCGCCGCGGCTCGCGAAGCCATAGAGCTGGGCGCCAAGGCGCTCCTCGTCGCCTCGCGCTGCCCCAGGGGCCATTCGCCCAGCCACACAGGTTTCGATCCGGTGTGGGCGCAGGCGCAGGACGCCGGGCTGCCGATCCTCTTCCACGTCGGCGGCGAGGAGAAGCTGAACCCGGATTATTTCGAGAACGGTCTGCCGCGCGTGAAGGACTTCCACGGCGGCGAAGAGAACTTCACCTCGGTCAGCTTCATGCCAATCCCCAATTCGGCAATGCAGACCCTGGCCTGCCTGATCATCGACGGGGTGATGGACCGGTTTGCGCGCCTGAAGTTCGGGGCCATCGAATTGGGCGCCTCCTGGGTTCCGAGCTGGATGCGCTTCATGGACTCGGCCGCGGCGGCGTTCGCCAAGAACGAGGAACGGCTGCGGAAGCTCTCGGCCAAGCCCAGCGAGATCGCTCGACGCCAGGTGCGCGTCACGCCCTATCCGCACGAGGACGCTGGCTGGATCATCGCCAACAGCGGCGAGGAGATGCTGCTGTTCTCCTCGGACTTCCCGCACGTCGAAGGCGGCCGCAATCCGCTCAAGCGCTTCAACGACAGCCTCGCGGGCGTGCCGGCCCAGGTCGCCCAGCGCTTCTACTGCGACAACTTCATCGATCTGATGGGCGAGGGCCTAGCCGCAGACCTGAGGCGGCCCGCGCATCTGATCGCCGCGTGACAGCGGCGCCGCAGAGCCGCGGGCAGCCCGCGCCGCCCGATCGCTCGCGGCTGTCCGGGATCGGGGCGGCGGTGATCTTCCTCGCCGTGGTGGTGGCGGGCGTGCTGGTGCGGATCTTCCGAGAAATCCTCGCGCCGCTCGTGGTCGCGGCGTTCCTGCTGCTGCTGATCGACGCCTTGGCGCGCGATCTCGACAACCGCTTTCCGCGCGCGCCCGCCCTGGCGCGCGGGGCCACGGCCGGCGTTCTGATCGTCGCCGGTTTCGCCGCCGTCGTGATGCTGCTGGTCCTTCAGGGTCCGCCGTTCGCGCTTCAGCTCGCCGCCATCGAGCCGCGGCTGAACCAGGCGCTGGCCGAGCTGAGCGGCCTTGCCGGCCAGGCGCCCGTGACGGTCCACCAGCTCTTCCGCGGCGCCGACCCGGGACGCGTCCTCGGCCGAGTCTTCGTCGCCGCCAGGGGCGCGGTCCGATTCGCCGGCCTGGCGCTGATCTACCTGGGATTCCTGGCCGCCTCGCGCCGGGCGTTCTCGTCCAAGCTCGACCGCCTCTACGAAAGCCAGCAGCAGCGCGAACAGGCCAGGTTCGTGTTCGGCTCTATCCGCAGCGCCGTCGAACGCTACGTGCGACTGGTGACCTTCAAGGCCCTGTTGATCGCCCTGGTCGCCCTCGTCGTCATGGTGGCGCTGGGGGTGAACTACGCGCTGTTCGTCGCTTTCCTGGTTTTCCTGTGCGCCTTCGTGCCGATCGTGGGCGCATTCGCGGGCGCCCTGATCCCGGCTCTGGTGGCCCTGGCCCAGTTCAGCGACGCCACCAGGCCCGCTTTCATCGTCGTCGGCCTGGGCGGCGCGGTGCTCCTGATCGACAATGTGCTGATGCCTATGTTGCAGGGCGACGAACTCAACATCGATCCTCTGCTGGTGCTCATCTCAATCGGCTTCTGGGGCGTGCTGCTCGGGCCCACGGGGGTGCTGCTCTCGACCCCGCTCAGCGTCATGGCGATGGTGATCGCCGCCGAGTTCGAGGGCGCCCATTGGCTTGCGGTCCTGATCTCCAAGGACGGCGAACCGGTCAAGATGCGAACGCCCCGGGCCGCGCGCCTTCGGCGCTGAAGCGCAGCCTAGATTTCCGCCATCGCCAGGCCCAGATCCGCGATCAGATCGCGAGGCGCCTCCAGGCCCACGGAGAGCCGGATCATCCCCTCCTCGACGCCGAGGGCCTCCAGCTCGGCCGCGCCCACCCCGGAATGGGTAGTGGTGCGTGGATGGCACGCCAGCGACTCCGTGCCGCCCAGGCTCACGGCCAGCTTGAACACCTGCAGCCGATCCAGCACCCGGTAGGCCGCCGCGCGGCCTCCGCGCACCACGAACGAGAAGGTCGCCCCCATCGCCCGGCACTGGCGCCGGATCACCCGGGCCGCGGGCGACGACGGCGCATAGCCGCCGAGGTAGGCGACGCGCTCGACCTGCGGCTGACGCACCAGCCAGGCGGCGACCTCGGCCGCGCCGGCGAACGATCCGTCCATGCGCAGGCGCAGCGTCTCCAGCGAGCGGGTCAGCATCCAGGCGCCGTGGGCGTCCGCCTGATTGCCAAGCAGGCCGCGCAGCGAGCGCACCTTTGCGACGAGCTCGGTCGAGCCCAGTGCAGCGCCGCCGATCAGGTCGGAATGGCCGCCGACGTACTTGGTCAGCGAATAGAGCACCAAGTCTGCGCCGTGCGCGAGCGGTGACTGGTAGAGGGGACCCAGAAGAGTATTGTCCACCAGGATCGCCGGCCGATGGCCCTGTCGCGCGCCGATTTCGGCGGCGATTTGCGCGACCAGATCGAGATCGACCACAGCGTTGGTGGGATTGGCCGGAGTCTCGACGAAGATCGCGGCCAGCCGGCCCTTGTCGAGCGCAGCCTCGGCGGCGGTGCGGACGGCGGCGCCTTCGAGACCGTCGGTGAACGAGACGCTGGCGATGCCCAGCCGGGAGAACAGGCGGTCGAAGAGCGTCTCGGTGCCGCCGTAGAGCGGCCGGCTGCGCAGCACCGAATCGCCCGGTCCCACCAGCGCCAGCACGGCGGTGAAGATCGCCGCCATGCCGCTGGCGAAGGTCGCGCAGGCGTCGGCGCGCTCGAGCACTGCCAGGCGTTCCTCGACGATCTGCAGATTGGGGTTGTTGAAGCGCGAATAGATCAGGCCGGCGTCCGCCCCCTCCGGCGCCGGCGCCCGTCCGCTCATGTAGTCGAACGCCAGCCGACCTTCCTCGGCGGTCTGGAACACGAAGGTCGAAGTGAGGAAGAGCGGCGTCTTCACCGCGCCCTCCGACAGACGCGGATCGAAGCCGAAACCCAGCATCAGGGTCTCCGGCGCCATCGGCCGGCCTGCAATGCTGGTGCGGCGATATCCGTCCTGGGCCATGAACCGAGCCTTCGCTGGTGTCGTCCGCGGCAGAGTGGGCGCGCACGGGCGCTTGCGCCAGAGCGAACTCGGCCTATGCAAACTCGGCCTGTACGAACTCGGCTTGCGTCGCCGCCGGCGCCGGCGCAGGAGCGGCGCGGACATGCGCATTCTCGTCACAGGCGCGGCCGGCTTCATCGGCTTCCATCTCGCCAGGCGCCTCCTCGACGACGGCCACACGGTCGCCGGGGTGGACGGGATGACTCCCTACTATGACCCAGCGCTGAAGCAGGCGCGGCTAGCCATCCTGGAGGCGCACGAGGGCTTTTCGTTCGAGGCGGCGATGCTCGAGGACATGGCCCGTCTGGCCGCGGCGGCCGAGCGCGCACAGCCGCAGGTCATCGTTCACCTCGCCGCCCAGGCTGGAGTCCGCTACAGCCTGCAGAATCCCAGAGCCTACGTCGATGCCAATCTCGTCGGCGGCTTCAACGTGCTGGAGCTGGCCCGCACGCATCGGGTCAGCCACATGCTCTTCGCCTCGACCAGCTCGGTCTATGGCGCGAGCGAGGCGCGGCCGTTTTCGGAGCGTCAGTCGAGCGACCATCCGCTGACGCTCTATGCCGCCACCAAGAAGGCCGGCGAACTGATGAGCCACGCCCAGAGCCATCTTTGGGAGGTTCCGACCACGGCGTTTCGCTTCTTCACCGTCTATGGCCCCTGGGGGCGCCCCGACATGGCGCCCTGGCGCTTCGCCGAGGCGATCGTCGCGCGGCGACCCGTCGAGATCTATGGGACCGCCGAGATCTGGCGCGACTTCACCTATGTGGACGATCTCGTGGAGGCGGTGACGCGGCTCATCCCACTGCCGCCGAGAAAGGGCGAGCCGATCGGTCCGGACGATTCGCTGAGCCCCGCGGCGCCTTGGCGGGTCGTCAACATCGGCCGCGGCGAGCCCGCCCGCCTGACCGAGCTGATCGATGCGCTGGAGGCGGCGCTGGGTCTCGAGGCCGAGCGCCGCATCGTCGCGGCCCAAGCCGGCGACGTGCCGCACACGTTCGCCAACGCCGACCTGCTCTACGCGCTCACGGGCTATCGTCCCGCCACGCCGCTCGGCGACGGCGTGGCGCTGTTCTGCGCCTGGTATCGCCGCCATCACGGACTTGACGGCGCGGCGCTCTGAGCGAGCGATCCAGCACCGGGGCTATCCTGTCCGCAGGGTTGCGGGCGCTGCTGGCCGAATTGGCGGTAGGCCGCGCTTTCGGCGGGCGGCCGGGCGCCTAAGTCCCCATATCGGGAACCAGCATCGGCGTCGGCGAAGTTCAGGGGCCGCGAGGGAGGAGCCGCATGGCGAACGATCCGCACGAATGGATGTGGTCCGAGGCGCTGCAGATGCTGGCCAGGGCCGAGCACATGTTCCGGCCGCACCCAGCGCGCCGTCTGGTGAGCTGGCAACCGCCCGTCGACGTCTTCGAGACCGAACGCGAGGTGCTGGTGCTGGCCGCCCTTCCTGGCGTCGATGTCGAAAAGGTGGAGGCGGTGATCCACGATGGCGCCCTGCTCATCGCGGGCGACCGGCGGCCGCCGCTGCAACTGCGCAACGCGGTGATCCACCGCATGGAGCTGCCGCAGGGCCGTTTCGAGCGGCGCGTGCCATTGCCCGTGGGTCGCTACGACGGCGTCCGTCGCGCCGCCGTCGATGGATGCCTCATCGTCAGTCTCTCCAAGGTCCAGTCCTCATGAGTCCCGCTGATTCCGCCTCCCCAGCCTCCGCCGAGGCGCAGGGCCCAGACTCCCGATCAGCCGACATCCTCATCGTCGTCCCGGTGCGCAACACCGTGCTGTTTCCCGAGATCGTGTTTCCGATCACCATCAGCCGGCCGCTTTCGGTCCAGGCCGCCCAGGCCGCCGTGCGCGAGCAGCGTCAGGTGCTGATCGTGCTGCAGAAGGACGCCGCGGTGGACGAGCCGGGACCCGGCGACCTCGAGGCCGTCGGCACAGTGGCCAACATCCTGCGCTACGTCACCGCGCCCGACGGGGGCCACCACATCATCTGCCAGGGCGTGCAGCGCTTTCGCATCACCGAGTTCGTGCCGGGGCTGGCCTATCTGGCCGCACGCGGCCTGCATCTGCCCGAGCCGCAAGGCGGCGGCGCCGACATCGAGGCCCGGTTCATGCTGCTGCGCCAGCAGTCGCTGGAGGTGCTGCAACTGTTGCCGCAGGCGCCCCAGGAACTGCGCATGGCGATCGAAGGCATCCAGTCGGCCGCGGCGCTTGCCGACCTCGCGGCGGCCTACATGGACGTCAGCCCAGCCGAAAAGCAGGAGATCCTGGAGACGGTCGATCTGACGGCGAGGCTCGACAAGGTGTCGCACCTGCTGGCCCACCGGCTGGAGGTGCTGAAGCTCTCCGCCGAGATCGGACGCCAGACCAGGGCCTCCATCGACGAGCGCCAGCGCGAGGTGCTGCTGCGCGAACAGATGGCGGCGATCCAGAAGCAGCTCGGCGAGGACGGCGGCACGGCCCAGGAGATCGCCGAACTCGAGAAGGCGATCGACGCCGCCGGCATGCCGGACGAGGTGCAGACCCAGGCAAAGAAGGAGTTGCGGCGGCTGCAGCGCATGCCCGACGCCTCGGCCGAGTATGGCATGATCCGCACCTATCTGGACTGGCTGATCGAGCTGCCGTGGAAGCTGCCGGACGCGGCGCCCATCGATATCGCCGAGGCGCGGAAGATTCTCGACGCCGACCACTTCGGCCTCGAGAAGATCAAGAGCCGCATCATCGAATATCTGGCGGTGCGCAAGCTCGCGCCGGAAGGCAAGGCGCCTATCCTCTGCTTCGTCGGGCCGCCCGGAGTCGGCAAGACCTCGCTGGGGCAGTCTATTGCGAAAGCCATGGGACGACCCTTCGTACGGACCAGCCTCGGCGGTCTGCACGACGAGGCCGAGATCCGCGGCCATCGGCGCACCTACATCGGCGCCCTGCCCGGCAGCATCGTCCAGGCGATCCGCAAGGCCGGCGCGCGCAACTGCGTGATGATGCTCGACGAGATCGACAAGATGGGCGCCGGCATCCAGGGCGACCCGGCCTCGGCCATGCTGGAGGTGCTCGATCCCGAGCAGAACCACACCTTCCGCGACAACTATCTGGCCGTGCCGTTTGATCTATCCCGCGTGGTCTTCATCGCCACCGCCAACATGCTGGACCAGATTCCCGGACCCTTGCGCGACCGCATGGAAGTGATCGGCCTTGCGGGCTACACCGCCGGGGAGAAGCTGCAGATCGCCAGTCGTTTCCTGTTGCGCCGCCAGCTCGAGGCCAACGGGCTGACGCCGGAGCAGGCGAACCTCGAGCCCGATGCGATCGCCGAAATCATCCAGAACTACACGCGCGAGGCGGGCGTGCGCAGCCTCGAGCGCGAGATCGGCCGGGTTTTGCGCCATGCGGCGGTCGAGATCGCCGAAGGCAAGGCGCAGTCGGTGACCCTCGACGCCAAGCTGGTCGCCGAGATCCTGGGTGCGCCGCGGTTCGAGAACGAGGTCGCCATGCGAACCGCCAGTTCGGGCGTCGCCACCGGACTCGCCTGGACGCCAGTAGGTGGCGACATCCTCTTCATCGAGGCCACGCGCACGCCCGGAACCGGCAAGCTCATCCTCACCGGCCAGCTCGGCG
>DATKRO010000099.1:0-82453 GCA_035532115.1 Caulobacteraceae bacterium
GCTCTGCAGGATGGAGGCGGCGACGACTGGTGGGCTGCGGCGATGCGCAGCCTGGCGAGGCGCGGCCGTTTCGTCCGCGCCGACGGGCAGGTCCGCCGCCGCCGCCTCGCGCCCGGCGAGCCGCGCCCGTTCAGCTTCGCACCGCCGGCGGCTTCGACGCGGCCGAAGCTGCTGATGTTGGGTCCGCTGGAAGTCTCGATGAGCCTCTACTTCGATTTCCTCGAGGCCGAGGCGGGCGTCTGCGCCGGTTTCCGCCCCTTCACCAGCCTCGCGGTCGACGCCGCGCACCTGGCCGGCGCCGACCTCGTGGTGCTGGTGCGCGATCTCGCCCGGTTCTGGGATGAAGGCGTGGTCGCATTCCTCGACGCGATCGGCGCGCCCTACGTCTGGTTCACCGACGACAATTTCCTGGCGCTGCGCAGCGAGGGCGGCGCTTCGCGCTTCTTCAGCGAGAGCCGGATGCGGCGCGCGCTCGAGGGCGCCGTCGCGCTCTGGGCTTCGACGCCGGCGCTCGCGAAGGCGCTGGCGCCCCTGCATGAGCGCATCGAGACCTGGGGTCCGGTGATCGACCCGGCGCTCAAGCCGCCGCCGCCGCGGGCCGGGCCGCTCACCATCGCCCTGGCCGGCGGCGACTTCCGCCTGCCGGGCCTGCGGGCGGGGCTCAATGATCGGTTGAGGGCGCTCGCCCAGGAGGCGCCCTTGCGTCTGCTGGCGACGCCGGCGGCGGGCGAACGGCTGCGGCGCGACATCGCCGCGGCCGAAGTGGTCGTGCTGCCGCCCGAGCCTTCGTTCCGGCAGTTCATCCGCGCCTGGGGCGCCTTTGCTCCCGACATCCTGCTGCATCCGGCCGGCGCCACCGCCAATGCGGCCTTCAAGTGCCCGACCGCGGCGATCGTCGCCCACCATCTCGGCGCCGCGCCCGCCGTGACCGACGAGCCGGCCTACGCCGGCTGGGGCGAGGCGGAGGGCGTGAGCGTGCTCGCAGCGGACGGGGACGGACTGGAGCTGCTGGCGCAGGCCGTGCGCGAGCCGGAGCGCCGCGCGCGCCTGCAGGCGCGTCTGGCGCTCGCCATGCGCCAGCGCTTCTCCGGCGCCGCCCAGACGACGCGGCTGCAAACCTGGCTCGCGAGTCGGCCGCCCGCGCCGCCGCGCGACCTGCGCATCCTGCGCGACCCGCGTTTCGCCGCGCGCAGGTCGGTCCTGGCGCTGGCCCGCGCCACCCGCGGCTTCAGGCAGGCGCTGGAGCGCCCAGAATGATGTCCGCCGCCCGTTCGAGGCCGCTGCAGAGGTCGCCCCGCCCGGCGTAGGCGAGCCCGTTCGCCGACCACCGCCGCCGCTGGTCCGGTCCGGCCCGCGCCAGCGCCTCGTCGAGCGCCCGCGCCCGGAACGGCTCGGCCAGGACCACGCCCGCGTCGGCGTTGCGGACATGTTCGCCATAGCCGCAGACGCCCGTCGCGATCACCGGCAGGCCGCCCGCCATGGCTTCCAGGATCACCGTGCCGGTGACGTCGGCCCGCGCCGGGTGCACCAAGAGGTCGGCGCCCGCGATCGTGCGCGGAACTTCCGCGTCGGCCAGGAAGCCCAGCCAGCGCACCCGCGCCTCGACGCCCAGCCGCCGCGCCAGCCGCCGCGCCGCGCGCCCGCCCGGGCTGGCCGGATCCAGGCCACAGACCAGCAGGCGCGCTTCCGGCGCGCGGGCCAGGGCGGCCAGGGTCCGGTCGAGACCCTTGGTGCCGGGCTGCAGACCCATCCAGAGCCAAATCGGGACGCCCGCCCTCGCCAGGTCGCGATCGGGCGGCGCTGCCGCGATCCTCAGGCGATCGACGGTGGGCGGCAGCAGCAGGAGCCGTTCGCGCGCCGCCGCGTCGTTGCGGGCGATGGCCTCGAGCTGGACGCTGGAAAGGCAGAGCACCCGCGTCGGGCTCGCCGGCCCGAAGGCGGCGCGCTCCAGGGCGGCGAAGGTGCGGTAGCGGGGCAGCAGGCTCTTCCAGAAGCCCGGCCGCCCCCGCGAGGGATCGGCGCAGAAGACGAGGTCGAAGCCGGGGATGGCGTGGAAGGCCACCGTGCGGTCGAAACGGCCGGCGACGGCGGCGCCGGCGTCCGCGGCGAAGGCGGCCATGCGCCCGTGGCTGGTGTGGCCGCGCCGGGCGATCGTCTCGACGGCGAGGCCCGCCGGCGCGGATTGCGGCGCGCCCGTCGTCACCGCGGTCACGGCTGAGCCGCGGCGCATCAGTTCGGCGGCGAGGCGCAGGCAGTGCTGCTCCAGCCCCCCGGCGGGCGAGAGGCCGAAGATCGCCAGCGCGATGCGTCGCGGCGGCCTAGACTCGGTCATCCAGCGAAAGCTCCGCCGCCACGTGGGCGAACCCCGGCAGCAGCTCGCCGATCAGCCTCGCCAGCTCCGCGCGGGTCGGCGTCGGCAGGGCGCCGCTCGCATGGTCGGCAAGACGGTCCAGCACCCTCTCCAGCGCCGCCCGGTCCAGCCTCGCCGGCGCCAGCAGCTCCAGCGAGGCGAGGCCCATCGCCTCCACCCTTTCGCCTTGGCCGCGGAAGACCTCGACCGTCTTCTCTCCCGAGGTGTCGCGCTCGGTCAGCAGCACCGGGTAGTCCTGGCCGCCCAGCGCCAGCCAGCGCTCGGCCTCGGGCGCCGCATCGACGAACACCGCCCGTCGCCCGCGCGCCTCCAGGAACCGCGCCGCGGTCTCGGAAAGCTCCACCGCGCCCGAGGCCGGATCGAACCGCGGCGCGGCGATCCGTCCGCCCGGCGCGGCCTCGTCGGCGATGAGGCAGATGCGCGCCGCCTCGCGCGCCGAGATGAAGTAGCGGCGCGTGTCGCGCGGCGCGGCCAGGGCCTGACCGGCGGCGAAGCGCTGCAGATAGCTCTCCAGCAGGCTGCCGCTGGAATAGGCGACGTTGGCGAAGCGTGCGCTCGACGTCTTCGGCGCGGTCGCGTCCTGCGCCTCGGCGAAGACCGCGTGCTCCATCAAGAGCTTGGTGGCGCCCATGAAGCTCGCCGGATCGGCGGCCTTGTCGGTGGAGACGACGAAGTGCCGCTGCGCCAGCCGCCCGCGCGCCAGATGCCGGGCGAAGCGGCGCTGGGCCACCACGTTGACGCCGATCATGTGCAGCGCGGTGAAGACATTCTTCTCCGAACGCACGTGCTTGACCGCCGCGAAGTTGAACACGAGATCGAACGGAGCCTTCGCCTCCACCAGGCCAAGGCCGGGCGCAGCGCCGAAATCGAGGGCGTTGAAGCCGATGCGCGCGTCTGGCGCCAGGTCGCGGCTGCGGATGTCGCGGGCCAGCCGCGCCAGGCCGTTCTCGTCGATATCGATGAGTTCCAGCCGCCCCGGGGCGAAGGCCAGCAGCTGGCGCACCGCGGCCGAGCCGATGGTCCCGGCGGCGCCGACCACCAGGATCGCGGCGCCGGCGATGCGGTGCTCCAGCGCCGCGCGCCGATCGGCCCAGTCGGCGTCCAGCGCCTCGGAGAACGCCGAGCGGCCGATCCCTTCGGAGTCAAGCGCAGGATCGAGCATCGGCGCCCTTTCCGGCCGCGGCGTCGACGAGACCGGCGGCGCGCCCGGTCAGCGCCGACAGATCGGCGTCGGGGACGAAGCCCAGCAGCTCGCCGCACCTGCCCGGATCGCCGACGGACCAGGCGAGTTCGCCCCCGGGTGCGCCCACTTCCTCGAGCGCCGGCGGACGTCGCATCGCCGAGAGCGTCGCCTCGATCAGCGCGCGCGCCGTGCGCCCCTCGCCGGTGCACACATTGATCACCTCGCCCCAGGCGCCGCGATCGATCACCGCCTCGGCGGCGCGGATCACGTCGTCCAGGGCCACGAAGTCGCGCACGGCGCCCAGCGGTCCCATCGAGATGCGGCGCGGCTCGGGGCCGGACGCGGCGGCGGCCGCCTTGGCGACGAAGCTCGAGAACACCTGGCCGCCTCCGGGCGCAGCGGCGACGACGTTGAAGAGCCGCAGCGCCGTGACGCGCACGCCCGATGTAGCGGCCGCCAGAAAGGCGCAACGCTCGGCCGCGAGCTTGGCGATACCATAGGCCTCGCCCGGCGTGCATGGGTCGGTCTCCCGCCAGGGCCGGCCGGCGGCGCCGGCGCCATATTGCGCCGCCGATCCGAACAGCAGCAGCCTTGCCGCGGGCGCGGTCTCAGCGAGGGTTTCAGCGAGCCGCGCGCTCGCGAGCGCATTGTCTCTCAGAAGAGCGCTCGGCGGACCGGAGGTGCGGCCGGCGGCGTGGACGACCACGTCCGGCCGGGTCTCGATCAGGGCGCGCTTCAGCAGGTCCGCATCGAGGAGATCGAACCCCCGGCGGCCCGCATCGCCCTCCCGCGCGCAGGCGATGAGGGTGATGTCGCCGCGCGCGCCCAGGCGCCGGGCCAGCGCGCCGCCGATGAAGCCGCCAGCGCCGGTGAGCAGAATGCGCATCAGGCGCCGAGAAAGCGGGCGGGATCGGCCTCGAAGTCGCGCGTCGCGGCCTCGTAGTGGTCGAGCCGGCCGATGTCCTTCCAATAGGCGCCCGGATCGAACGCCGCCACCTTGCGGCCCTCGGCCATGGCCGCGCGGATCAGATCGGGCATGTCGTAGGCCCCTCGCGCCGGCAGCAGCGCCAGGATTCGCCGCGACAGCGCATAGACCCCCGAGCTGACGTGGTAGCCGCGGCGCGGCTTCTCCTGATAGTCGGTGACGAGGCCGCTCTGCGGATCGACGGCGACGACGCCGTAATCGACCTTTTCGTCCACCCAGGGCGTGAACAAAGTCGCCCAGGCGTCCTCGCGCCGGTGCGCCGCGGCCAGCTCGGCGAAGCTGAGGTCGGTCAGGGTGTCGCCGTTGACCACCAGGAAGTCCTCTCCGAGACCGGCGACCGCGCGCAGCCCCCCGGCGGTGCCGAGCGGCTCCGCCTCCACCTGGGTCTCGAGTTCGAGCCCCCAGCGCGAGCCGTCCCCCAGGAAGGCCTGCATCAAGGGCGCGAGATAGCCCAGGCAGACCACCGCCCGCGCCACCCCCGCGGCCGCCAGCCGGGTCAGCAGGACATCGATGATCGGCCGCTCGCCGAGCGGCAGCAGCGGCTTGGGCACGCTCACGGTCAGCGGCGCCAGCCGCGTGCCGCGGCCGCCGGCCAGCACCACTGCGTCCATGCGGATCATGGCCCGCAGAACTAGAGCGCGTTCCGCAAAACGGGAACCGGTTTTGCGTCAGATCGCATCGTGCCCTGCGCCAGGCTGCCGCCCGCCGACGCTGCGCGCGATCACCCCGCCGTCAGCGCCGCGGTCGCGACGACGCGGGCGCCGCGGGCGGCGAAGTCGCGGTTGTGGCGGGCGATGATCTCGGCGGCGCTCTCGCCCCCGAAGTCCCAGGTCCCGTGCGCGTCGGCGACGACGGTCACGCCAAGCCCGCGCGCCAGGGCGCCCGCGACGGTCGCCGCGACGCACTGGTCGGTCTGCGCGCCCAGGACGATCACCTCGGCAGCGCCGCCGATCCAGTCGCCCAGGGCGGCGTTGCTGAAGGCGTCGCCCACCGACTTGGAGAAGGTGGGCTCGTCCGCCGCCTGGCCCAGCGCCGGCCAGACCGCCCAGCCCGGCTTGCCGGGCGCAAGCGAATCGCCCGGCGCGCCGTCATGACGGACGAACGCCACCGGGCGGCCGCTGCGCCGCGCCCAGGCGATCACCGCGCGGGCGTTCTCCACCAGGCGCTCTGCGTCATGGAGCGGCGGCTCGAGCACGCCATCGAGCATGCCCGTCTGCAGATCGACGACGATCACCGGGGCGTTGGCGGGGCTGGGGGCGGTCATGGACGAAGCCTAGGACGCGCCATGCGAAGTTCAAGCAGGAACTCCCGATCGGCCCGGCAGCGCGGGGGCCTGGAAAGTCACTCACTTGGGTGATTTCGCCGCCTCGGCCTTCATCTTCTGGACCCACTCCCAGTTCGGCCCGCGTCCGGCGGGCGGATATACGACGTCCTCGTCGCCTTCCAGAAACGCGCGGTTGCCGTCGACGTAGTTCTTTGGCAGCGGCTTTCCCTTGGGCCAGGCGAAGATGTAGTGGGGCCGCTCGTCCTCGGGTTCAGCCGCCATGGTGCTTGCTCTCCAGATGGTCCGTCAGGCGCGTGGTCGCCCGCTCATCGCCAAGGTCGAGCATACCACGCCAGCCCGTCCCGCGCAGCAATTGTTCGCCGCAGTGTGGCTAGCTCGCGCCGCCATGAGCGTCGGCCACGCGCCGCTCGAGCAGGACGTCCCGATCAGCCCAGCAGCGCCGCCAGCGCGGCGGTGAGCTGGTCCTTGCCCACGGGCTTCTGCAGCGTCGCGTCGGCGCCCAGGGTGGCGGCGGCGCGCAGCAGCAGGCCGGGGTCGAGCAGGCGGGCGCCGGCCGAGACGGCGATCACCTTCAGGCCCGGCCAGCGCGCCTTGAGGTCGACGATGGTCTCGATGCCGTCGCGGTTGGGCATCAGCATGTCGACGATGGCCGCGTCCGGCGGCCCGTCCGGCGCCAGGGCGAGGGCCGCCGCGCCATCCTCGGCGGCGAGGCTCCGATGCCCGGCCTGCGCCAGCGTCTCCGCCGCGATCTCGCGGAACACCGGATCGTCGTCGACCACCAGAACCAGCGCCATCGTCTCACCTTGCATCCACGGCCCAGTATGACCGCGCCGCGGCGCTTGACCAGCCGCCGCGGTTGAGGCCCATGCGCGCCGATGATCGTGCCGGTGATCCTGGCGGGCGGCGAGGGCAAGCGGCTGTGGCCGCTGTCGACGCCGGCGCGTCCCAAGCCGTTCATCGCGCTCACCGGCGAAGCCAGCCTGCTGGGCCAGACCCTGGCGCGCCTGAACGATGCTGCGATGTTCGCGAGCCCGATCATCGTCGGCGCGGCCGAGCATCGGTTCCTGATCGCAGAGGAGGCGCGCCGCTGCGGACCGGCGCGCATCGTGCTCGAGCCGGCGGGGCGAGGCACCGCGCCCGCCGCCGCCGCCGCCGCGCTCATCGCCGCGGCCGAGGACCCCGAGGCGCTGCTGCTGATCGCGCCCGCCGACCACGCCATTCCTGACGCCGCCGGCTTCCGCGCCGCCGTCGCCCGCGGCGCCGGGGCCGCCTCTGGCGGGCGCTTCGTGCTCTTCGGCGTCCGGCCGGAGTTTGCGGCGACCGGCTACGGCTACATCATTCCGGGCGCCGGCGACGGCTCCGCCGTCCGCCCGGTGGAGCGGTTCGTCGAGAAGCCCTCGGAAGAGGCGGCCCGCGCCCTCATCGCCTCGGGCGGCCTCTGGAACAGCGGCATCTTCCTGATGGCCGCGCGCGCCCTGATCGCCGAACTCCAGCGCGCGGCGCCCGAGGTGCTGGCCGCGGCGCGCGCCGCGGTCGAGCTCGCCGTCGCCGACGCGGACTTCCTGCGCCTCGCGCCCGCGAGCTTCGCCGCCGCGCCCTCGATCTCGCTCGACGTGGCGGTGATGGAACGCACGCGCAAGGCCGCCGTGGTCGAGGCCGATTTCGCCTGGAGCGACATCGGCGTCTGGTCGGCGCTCTGGCGCGCCCTGCCGCACGATGGCGCCGGCAACGCCGTGCGCGGCCGCGCAGTGCTGGAGGACGCCCGCGGCTGCCTCGTCTTCGCCGACGGTCCCACCGTCGCCGTCATGGGCCTCAGCGATCTGGTCGTGGTGGCCACGCCCGAACGGGTTCTGGTGGCCCCCAAACACCGCGACCAGGACCTGCGCGCCCTGGTCGATCGGGCCTCGGCGCCCTGACCCCCGACTCAGTCGCACCCTTCCACGCCCGCCGCCGCCAGCAGCGCCGCGCGGTGGCGGCGCAGGTCCTTGCCGCTGCGCCGGTCCGGATAGGGCGCGCCGCCCCCGAGGCCGCGCCACAGGGCGTGGTTGTAGCGCACCGTGTCGAGGTGGTCCTCGACGCTGAAATCCTGGCCCTTCATGGCCGCCGCCCAATAGGCGGCCGGGCGCGGCGGCTTGCCGGGACAGGCGGCTTCGGCGGCGGTCTGCGGCGGCAGCGGCAACCGGGTGGTGCGCAGCACCGCCGGAACCCTCGCGGTGAAGCTCCAGTGGGCGGGGGCGGCGACGTCGAAGACGTCTGACATCGGCGCGGCCAGGGCGTCGTTCAGCCCCATCGGGCCGATGCCGAGCACGTCCTCGATGGTGCGCAGCATGTTGACCGTGGTGTAGCGCTTGGAGACCACCGCGGCGCGCTTCACGTAGGGGCCGGCGACGAAGGCGATCGAGCGGTGCGCGTTCACGTGGTCGGGCCCGTCCTGGGCGTCGTCCTCGACGATGAAGATCAGCGTGTCCCTGGCGATCGGGCTGCGCGCCACCTTCTGCACCAGTTTTCCCACGGCGTAGTCGTTGTCGGCCAGCTCGGTCTCGACCGAATTGACCCCATCGAGGGCCTGCTTGAACGAGCCGGTGTGGTCGTGCGGCAGGCGCACCAGCATCAGGGCGGGAACCTTGCCCGCGGCCACGAAGCCGTCGAACTCGCGCGCCCACTCCTTTTCGCGCCAGAAATCGGCGAGCGCCTGGTTGAAGCCCCAGAAGTAGGGGTCGGTGCGGCCCATCAGCGCCGCCTTGTCGACGTAGAAGACCTGGTGGTGGTGCGCGAAGGGCGTGCGGTCGAGCTTTATCTGCGCCGCGCCGGTGGCCGGCTGGTAGCGCACCAGATCGCCGAAGAAGCCATAGTTGCGCAGCGACAGCCCCGCGCGGATGGCGGCGTTCCAGAGATAGCCCTGGCCCTCGGCGCCGCCGGGCCCGTCCGGCGCGGCCACGTCGCGCGCGCCCGGCAGCAGGTTCGGATCGGCCGGCGAGACCGGGTTGGCCGCCACGCGCTGCGCCGAGGTCGCGTAGCCGACGTTGATGTTGCGGTTCGCGCCTTCCTGGTCGTACTGCAGGCCGCGCCCGCCGTAGTTCACCGGCGCCTCGCGCTCGGTGAAGTCGTTGGTGCGCGCCGCCGTCGACCAGTCCCAGCCGGTGTTGCTGCTCTCGCCGGAATCGAAGAAGGCGTCCAGATCGACGAACTGGCGCGCCAGGGCGTGCTGGTTGGGCGTCATCGCCCGGCCGAACACGGCAAGCTTCGGATCGCCGTTGCCGACCTCGAGGTCGCCCAGCACCTGGTCGTAGGTGCGGTTCTCCTTGACCACGTAGATGACGTGGCGGATGTGGGCGCGCAGGAACGCCATGGTCGCGCCGCCGCCGCCGATGCGCCCGGCGTAGCGGTTGTTGGCGGCCACCTGGCCGGTGAGGCGCGCCAGTTCGGCCCGGTCCGGCGGCGGCAGGGCGAGAAAGCCCGCCTTCTCCCGCTGCCAGACGTACTCGTTGGTTCCCCGGCAAAGGTCGTCGTGATGCGGACCGATGCCGAGGTTGTTGCGGCAGGCGTCGGGGACCGGCCCCGGATCGCTCTTGCCGTTGACGACGAAGAGCCTGGCGCCGTCGGGGCGCACCGCGACCGCGGTGGGATACCAGCCGGTGGGAACGAGCCCGGCGATGCGGCCCGTCCCGGGCCTCTCGCCCAGCCGCACCACGGCCACGTCGTTGGCGCCGCCGTTGCTGACGTAGAGCGTGCGCCCATCCGGCGAGACGGCGAGCGCGTTGGTCCCGGCGCCCCCGAGCCGCCTCAGGCCCGGCGAGGCGCCGGCCGGCAGCGCCGTGCGGATCTCAGCCAACATCCGCTCGCTGCGGGTGTCGATGACGCCGACGCGATCGGTATTGTCCTCGGCGGCGTAGAGCATTGGGCCGTGCAGGGCCAAGGCGACCGGCTGGCCCAGCGTCCTGATCCGCGCCGTCACCGCGATCGCAGAATGGCCGACGTGGAGGGCGATGATCTCGCGGTCGCGTTCGCTGGCCACATAGGCCCTGGTGTTCGAAGCCCAGATCACCCCGCGCGGAAACGAGCCGCCGGGGGTTCCGGCCCTGGCCGGATCGATCGCGCCGGGCCTCAGGTCCTGCTCGCGGATCCGGCCGCTCGCCAGATCGATGACGCTGACCGAATCGTTCTGGAAGTTCGCCGCGATCAGCTTGCGCCCGTCCGGGCTGACCGCGAGGCCGGCGACCATCGGCCCGACCGCGAGGCCGAGCCCGACCTCGTGGCCGAGCGCGAAGCGGCGCCCGGGCGCGAAGCCGGCGGCGCCGCGCACGAACTCGAGCACGTCGTCGTTCATGCCGCCGGAGACGTAGAAGCGGTCGCCGCCGGGCGCCCAGGCGATGCCGAGAAAGGCGTTCGGCACGCCGATGGCCTGGCGCTTCACCGGGGTCGGGCCGGAGACGTCGTAGACGAACACGAACTCGGTCGAGGCCGGCCCGATCAGCTTGCCGGCGGCCGAGAACTCGCGGTTGAAGCCGCTGGTGAGGATCAGCAGGGTGCGGCCATCGGGCGACAGCGCCACGGCCGAAGCCTGGCCGACCGTATAGCCCGGCGCCTCCGCGACGTCCGGCGCGAGCGGCTGGAAGATCGCGCCCTTCGCCGCCGCCGGGGTGATGAACTGGCCGGTCGGCAGGAACTGCGGCGCCGCCGCGCGCCCTGCCCCCGCCAGCCCCAGCCACGCCGCCGCCATCGCCGCCAACCCGGCGCTCCAGCCTCCGACCCGCCTCATCCCGCTATCCCCCGTCGCCGCGATCCTGGCCGTCGCTGGCGACGATCCCATGTTGCCCCAGCTTTGCGCCGCGCAAAAGCGCCTCCTCGCGCGCCCGGCACCGAGCCCCAGTCAAGGCGACGCTCGTCATCGCCGTCACCCGGCCAAGCGCAGCGCGAGCCGGGGCCGGACGCGCCGCAGCCGAGCTGGAAGTCGTCCTGGAAGCGGCGGCTCCGGCCCCGGATCGCCCTTTCAGGCCGTCCGGGGAGACGGCGATGGTGGTCAGACCTGCGCGAGCCGGCCCTGTCGCGATCCAACCACTCGCCGTAGCGCGCACCTCAGCCTTGCAGGAAGGCGCGCGCGGCGGCGAGGAAGCCGTCGGGCGCGTCGAGGGGAACGCTGTGGCCCGAGCCTTCCACCACCGCGAGGCGGGCGCCGGGGATGGTGTCGATCATGCGCTGGGCGACGCGCGGCGAGAGGATGTCGGAGCGTTCGCCGCGGATGAGCAGGGTCGGGACCGCGATGGCGGCGCAGGCGCGCCAGCCGGCCTCCGGGTCGGCGCGGCGCCGGTCCGTCCCCGATCGCAGAGCCCGGTCGTAGCGCCAGGTCCAGCGGCCGTCCTCGGTCAGCATGAGGTTGTTGACGACCCGGTGGCGATGATGGACTTCCGGTGGCGCGTCGTTCGCCGCCCGGGCCGCGGCGAAGGCCGCTTCGCGGCTGGCGAACACGTCGGCGGACTGAACGCCGCTGCGGATGCGGCCCATGCCCGCGGGCTCGATTTCGGGCGCGATGTCGACGATCACCAGCGCCGCCAGCTCCCTCGGCCGCGCCCCGGCGTAGTGGATGGCGACATTGCCTCCCATGGAAAGACCGAGGAGGGTGAAGCCGTTCAGCCCCAGCGCCGCCACGAACGCCCGCAGATCCTCCACCATCTCCTCTGCGCCGTAGCCGCCGGCGGGCGCCCAGCCGCTTTCGCCATGGCCGCGCTGATCCAGCGCCAGCACCCGATAGCGGTCGGTCATCGCCGCGGCGAAGGCGTCCCACGAGCGGGCATGGCCGGTGAAGCCGTGCAGCAGCACCAGATCGCGCGCGCCCGGCCGCGCGCTCGGCCAGTCGCGATAATGAAAGCGCAGGCCGCGCATCTCCACGAGTTCGTCGCTCGCCAGTGCTGAAGTCGTCATGCCCGGAAAATCCCCGCCGTGCTCGCCGGCCCGCGAGCCTACAGCCGCCCCCGACCACCGCCAAGCGAGCCATCTCGCCAGCGCCGCCGAGCAGGGGGTGCGGAGGAAGCCCCCTTCATCCTTCCCCGCTTGCGGGGAAGGGGGACCGCCGCGCCGGCAGGCGCGGGGGTGGAAGGGGCGCGACGCGGCGAGTCATGGCGCTTCGCCCCGGGCGGCTAGCGCCGCCTTAACGCGGGGCGCCGCGGGGTTACCCTGGGCGCGATCGAGCAAGCCGCATCCCGCGCGCCCGCCGTTCAGACGAGGATGATCTCCATGAGCGAACCAGCCGCCGCCCTCGCTCGACGAACTGGAGGCCGCCATTTGCGGCGCGGTCGCGGCCACCGTAGACTACGATGCGAATACGGTCGGCGCCGGCGCATGGTGAGCGCCACCATCGCCTCCGGACCGGCGAGGGCCACCGGCCCAGCCGCCGTAGACTACGGTGCGAATACGGTGGCCGCAGGGACCGCGACCGCACTCTGCGCGCCCGAGCCTGCGAAGCGGCCCGTCCCTTGATCGAACCGCCTCATCCCAGGCGTTCGCCTCAGGCGCCGCCGACCGTAGACTACGATGCGAATACGGCGGCGGCGCCGGCCCAGGCGCGCGCCGGCCTCGATCGCGGCCCCGGAGGCGAAGAGGGGTCGGCGTGACCATCGACCCGGGGCGCGGCGAAAACGACTCTCGCCCTCGACGGGGTGCGGGATCGGGCTATGAAGAGGGCGTGAGCGCCCAGGCGACCCTCGAACGCAGCGCCCGGCGGTCCGCCGCGGCCGGCGTGGAGCTCAGCCTCGTCGCGCCGACCTTCAACGAGGCGGCGAACGTGGCCCCGCTGATCGCCAGGCTGGCGGCGGCGCTCGACGGGCTGGCCTGGGAAGTGATCTTCGTCGACGACGATTCCCCCGACGGCACCGCCGAGGTGGTGCGCCGGATCGCCGAGCGCGAGCCGCGGGTGCGATGCCTCCGGCGCGTCGGGCGCCGCGGGCTCGCCGGGGCGGTGGTGGAAGGCGCGCTCGCCAGCGCCGCGCCCTACGTCGCGGTGATCGACGCCGATCTGCAGCACGACGAGAACCTGCTGCCGGCCATGCTGGCGCTGCTCAGCGCCGGCGAGGCCGACGTGGTCATCGGCAGCCGCTATCTCGACGCCGCCGGCCTCGAGCAGGGCCTGTCGCCGCTGCGCAAGCTCGGCAGCCGCATCGCCGCGGCCCTGGCGCGGCGGGTGCTGGGCGTCGCGGTCAGCGATCCGGTCTCGGGCTTCTTCATGATGCGGCGCGAGCTGATCGACCAGGTGGCCGGCAAGCTGGCGCCGGCCGGCTTCAAGATCCTGTTCGACATCCTGGCCTCGCAGGCCTCGCCGCCCAGGGTGGCGGAGCTGCCCTATGCCTTCCGCCCGCGCGCGGCCGGCCAGAGCAAGCTGGGCGCCCGCGTCACGCTCGAATACCTCGGACTGGTGACGGCCAAGCTGAGCGGCGACCTGATCTCGCCGCGCCTGGTCTACTTCGCCCTGACCGGCCTCTCCGGCGTCGCCGTGCAGATGGCGGTGCTGGCGCTGCTGCAGGGCGCGGTCTTCGCCTCCCGCTTCACCCTGACGCTCGGCGTGGCCGCGCTCTGCGCCATGACCTCCAACTTCCTCGTCAACAATCTCGTCACCTACAAGGACCGGCGCCTGAAGGGCTGGCGCCTGCTCTCCGGCTATCTGCGCTTCTGCCTGCTCTGTTCGGTGGGCCTAGCCGGCAATGTCGCGGTGGGCTCGGTGCTGCATGCGCACGGCGCGCCCTGGCCGCTGGCCGGCCTCGCCGGCGCCGGATGCGGCGCCGTCTGGAACTATGTCAGCACCTTCCTCGGCGTCTGGTAGCGCCGCCACCGTGCGTATCGGGCCGAGGCTGGCGCTCGGCCTCGTCGTGCTGGCGAGCCTCGCCGCCCGGCTCGCCGCCGGCGCCATCCTGCCGCTGACCCCGGACGAGGCCTACTACCGGCTCTGGTCGCTGCGCCCGGCGTTCGGCTATTTCGACCACCCGCCGATGATCGCCTGGCAGATCTGGCTGGGACGCGCGATCGCCGGCGACAGCGCCTTCTCGGTGCGGCTGCTCCCGGCGCTCGACTGCGCCCTGACCAGCCTCGTCGTCTTCGACCTGGCGCGGCTGGCGGGCCTGGGCGAGCGGGTGGGCGCCCGCGCGGGGATATGGCTGAACGCCACCTTCCTCGTCGGCCTCGGCGGCTTCCTCGCCGTCCCGGATGCGCCGGCGGCGCTGTTCTGGACCCTGGCGCTGTGGTCAGCCTTCCGCGGCCGGCGGGGCGCGGGGGCCTGGTGGATCGCCGCCGGCGCCGCGGCGGGGCTCGCCTGCCTCTCCAAATACTCCGCCCTCTTCCTTGCGCCGGGCGTGCTCGTCTGGCTGCTGCTGGACGCGCAAGGACGGCGCCTGCTGCGCACGCCCTGGCCCTGGCTCGCCGCCGTGGCCGCCGTCGCGGTCTTCGCCCCCAACATCGCCTGGAACGCCCAGCACCACTGGCTGACCTTCGCCAAGCAGTTCGGCCGGGTGCGCATCGCCCATCTCGCCGCCGCGGCGCTGCCCAAATTCGTCGTCGATCAGTTCCTGCTGCTGAACCCGCTGATCGCGATTTTCCTGGGTCTGGCGGTCCTGCGCCGAAGCGCCTGGCCGCTGCTGGCCGTCTGCGCCCCCTTCGTCCTCTATCTCGTGGTCCACAGCCTGCACGCCCAGGTGCAGGGGCAGTGGCCGGCGCCGCTCTATCCCTCGCTCGCCGTCGCCGCCGCCACGGCCGCCGAGAAGGCGCGCGCCGGCTCGTGGCTGGCGAGGCTGCGCACCGCCGCCCCGGTTCTGGGTCTGGGCGCCAGCGCGCTGGCGCTCGTCTTCGCCTGCGCGCCCCTGGACGGGCGCCTGCCGTTCCGCGATCCCGTGGCGCGGCTGCGCGGCTGGCCGGGCTTCGCCGCCGAGGTGGAAGCTGTGCGGCTGCGCGTCGGCGCCGCCTGGGTCGGATCACGCACCTACACCCTGCCGGCCCAGCTCGATGCGCTGGAGCCGCTGCACGCGCCGGCGGTCGAGATCCGCGAGCGCGCCCGCTACAGCTTCGAGACGCCCGCCCTGCGCGCCGATTTCGCCGCGCCCGGGCTGATCGTCGATGAGGCCGGCAAGGTCAGGCCCGGCTACCTCGAAGGCTGTTTCGCCAGCGTCCGCCCCCTCTGCGAGATCGACCGCGGCCGCGGCGGCTCGATCACCCGCTATCTCGCCTTCCGCGTCGCCGGCCCGCTGCGCGACATCGAGCGGGACGGCTGTCAGCCATGAGGCCCGAACCGCGCGTCGAGCCACCCGGGCAGCGAGGCGGCGAGGCCGGCGAGCGGGCCCGAGGAGAGCAGCAGCACGACCTCGTCGCCGCGCAGGCTGGCGGCCAGATCGCCGATGACGTCCTCGGCGCCGGCGGCCGGGCTCGCCGGCACCCCGGCGGCGCGGATGCGCTGCACGATCTGGTCCTGGCCAAGACGCCGCCGGCTCTCTGCGCCGCGCTCGGGCGGCGGCAGGACCAGCACGCGGGCGGCGCCTTCGAAGACGCGGTCGTACCAGGCGAGCGCCTCCGGGCTCGTCCAGCTGAAGGTGTGCGGCTCGAAGATCACCAGCATGGGGCGGCGGGGGAAGTGCAGCGCGATCGCCTCGATGGCCGAGCGCGCCTTCTCGTAGGACGAGCCGAAACCCTCGTAGGCGGGCACCGACGAGGCGCGGGTCTTCTTGTCGAGCCGCCGCTCGACGCCGCGAAAGCGCCGCACCCCGGCCGCCAGCTGATCCGGGCGCAGGGCGCCCCACTCGATCGCCAGCGCCGCCGCGCCGACGATGTTCTCGATGTTGTGCCGGCCGAGCAGCTCGGTGCGCATCGGCCAGGCGCCGCCCGTGGGCGTGCGCAGCGAAAAGCTCGTGATCTCGCCGACCTCGATGTCGCTCGCGCCGTAGCCGGGGCCGTCGTCGAGCCCGTACCAGACCACGTCTCGGCCCCGCGTCAGCCGGCTCAGGGGCTCGTAGCCGCGCGCGCAGACGAGGAGGCCGTCGCGCGGCAGCCGATCGATCAGCTCGGCGAATGGCGCTTCGTAGGCCTGCGGCGTCGGGAAGGCGTTGAAGTGGTCGTGGACCAGCGAGGTGATCACCAGGGCGCGCGCGTGATAGAGCAGGAACTTCGAGCGCCGGTCCTGCGCGCTCACGATGTATTCATCGCCTTCCAGGATGAACCGCGCATCGGCGCCGGCGTGGCCGGTGGTCGGCAGGTCCAGCGGCACGGCGCCGACGAAATAGCCGGGATCGAGACCGGCCTCGCGCAGCAGGACGGCGATCAGCGCCGTCAGGGTCGACTTGCCGAAGCTGCCGGCGACGACGCAGGTGGAGCGTCCCGCCGAATATCGGCCGAGGTATTCGGCGAATCCCAGGCGCGGCACGCC
Organism: Caulobacteraceae bacterium; assembly: GCA_035532115.1. GTDB lineage: Bacteria > Pseudomonadota > Alphaproteobacteria > Caulobacterales > Caulobacteraceae > Acaudatibacter. The sequence continues at coordinate 16,218 of DATKRO010000099.1, forward strand.
GCGGCGGACCAGCTCGACGAGCTCGGGATTGTCGGCGAGGTCGAGGGCGGCGCTGGAGCCAACGACGGCGAGGTCGAGGCCGGCGGGCACGTGGGCCGCGTCGAAGCCGCGGTGGAACGGCACGCCGAGGCGCTCGAGATAGGTGCTGACCGGCGGATAGACGGCCCCATCCGAGCCGCAGACCTCGTGGCCCTCGGACGCCATCAGGCTGGCGAGGGCGCTCATGCCGGCGCCGGCGATGCCGAGGAAATAGACCTTCATGGCCAGCCGTTCTGGCCTGCGTCGGCCCCGAACGGAAGGCCCGCGCCTTCGGTCCCGGCGCCGCCCGCGGCGATCGCGAGGTTGCCTTCGCGCCGCAACCTGGGCAAACCAGGATCATTGACTTCAAACGCTCATTTGAAAGCCCAAGACCTTTGACCGTTCCGCTGACCAAGAGCCGCCTCGCCACATCGCCGCTTTCCTCCGTCGAAGCCATCATCGCCGGCCTCGCCGGGGTGGGCTACATCGCCTCGCGCCGCATCGCCACCGCCCTCTTCATGGCCGAACACCTGCAAAAGCCGGTGCTCGTCGAAGGCGTCGCCGGCGTCGGCAAGACCGAGCTGGCGCTCGCGACCGCCGCCCTGCTCGACCTGCCGCTGATCCGGCTGCAGTGCTACGAGGGACTGGACGAGTCCAAGGCTCTCTACGAGTGGAAGTACGGCAAGCAGCTGCTCTACACCCAGATCCTGAAGGACCGGATGGGCGAGAGCCTCGCCGGCGCCACGACCATGGAGGCGGCCATGGACCGGTTGCACGGCATGGGCGACCTCTTCTTCTCCGAACCGTTCCTGGAGCCGCGGCCGCTGCTGAAGGCCCTGCGCCAGGAGGGCGGCGCGGTGCTGCTCATCGACGAGGTCGACAAGAGCGACGAGGCCTTCGAGGCCTTCCTGCTGGAGGTGCTTTCGGCCTTCCAGGTCTCGGTGCCGGAGATCGGAGTGATCAAGGCGCGGATTCCGCCGCTGGTCTTCCTCACCTCCAACAACGTGCGCGACCTCGGCGACGCCCTGAAGCGCCGCTGCCTGCACCTGCACATCCCGCTGCCGGACGCGCACCTGGAGGAGAAGATCGTCGCCAGCCGGGTGCCGGACGTCGAGGCGCGGCTGCGGCGCGAGCTGGTGGCCTTCGTCCAGAGCCTGAGGGGCCTGGAGCTGCGCAAGGTCCCCTCCATCTCCGAGACGGTGGACTGGGCCCGGGCCCTGGTGCTACTGGGCGCCGACGCGCTCGGCCCCGATCTGGTGCGCGAGACGCTGAACGTGCTGCTGAAGTTCGAGCAGGACATCGTCGCCGTCGAGTCCAGGCTTTCCGAACATCTCGCCAGAGCCGTCGAGGCGGTTGGAGGCGCTTGAGGCGGAAGGCGCGCGTCACATGAACGCCATGCAGCACACCATGGAGGAGTTCATCAAGGCGCTGCGCGCCTCCGAGGTGCGGGTGTCGCCGGCCGAGGCCATCGATGCGCACCGGGCGCTGATCGAGGTGGGCTTCGCCGATCGGGCGCTGCTGAAAGACGCCCTTTGCGTCACCCTGGCCAAGAGCGGCGACGAGGTCGACCGCTTCGAGGACTGCTTCGACGCCTTCTTCACCCGCGATGAGTTCCGCGCAAGCTCCCCGCCTCGCGCCGCCGCCGCGCCGGCCGGCGTCGGCGACCTGCCGCTGGCCCAGATGCTGCTGGAGAACGACCAGGTGAGCCTCGCCCGCATGATGGAGGCCTCGGCGGCGCGGGCGCGGGCCAGCGACGTCAAGCTCGCCACCCAGCGCAGCCCTCTGGCGCGGCGCATCCTCGACGACATGGGCCTGCGCGAACTGGAAGAGCTGATCCAGGCGCTGCGCGAGCAGGGCCTGGCCCGCGACGCCGGCCTCGCCGAGCGGCTGGCGGAGCGGCGCGAGGCGCTGTTCGAAGAGGCGAACCGCTTCGTCGATCGCCAGCTGGCGCTCTATGGCTCGGAGACCGGCCGGCGCATGCGCGAGAAGCTGCTCGCCGAGCAGAAGCTGACCTCCATCGAGCCGGAGGATCTTCGCGCCATGGAGGCGCTGGTGCGGCGCATGGCCAGGCGCCTGGCTACCAAGTACGCGCGCAAGCGCCACCGCGCCCACGTCGGCAAGCTCGACGTGCGCAGGACCATCCGGCGCAGCATGGGCTATGGCGGCGTCCCGTTCGACATCGTCTGGAAGAACGAGACCATCGAGAAGCCCAAGATCGTCGCCATCTGCGACGTGTCGCGCTCGGTGGCGGCGGCGGCGCAGTTCCTGCTGCTGTTCCTCTACAGCCTCAACGAGGTGATCGACCGGCTCGACGCCTTCGCCTTCTCCGACCGGCTGGTCCCGGTGGGCGATATCCTGGACGACGAGCAGCTGGATGCGGCTGTCGCGCTCATCCTGAAGCGCATCGGCTTTCGGCCCACCGACTACGGCCGCGCCCTGGCCGATTTCGCCGAGCACCAGCGCGACAAGCTCGACCGTCACACCACGGTGATCATCCTGGGCGACGGGCGCTCCAACTACGTCAACCCGCGCCTCGACATCATGAAGGAGATCGCCGACCGCGCGCGCGCGGTGATCTGGCTCAACCCGGAGCCGCAGACCTACTGGGGCCAGGGCGACTCGCGCATGAACGACTACAGGCGGTTCTGCCACGTGGCCAAGGTGTGCAATACGCTGAACCAGCTCGAGCGCATCGTCGAGGACGTGCTGCGCACCTACGCCCCGCGGTGAAGTCGGCGTCAAACGAAGGGGTGGCCCTCGACCGCAGGGCTGCTATTGCCTTTGCGGATGAGTTGGCGGCGCGTCGGGGCCGCCGGTGGAGAACGCGATGGCGGGGCACGAGGACGAGCTGATCGAGATCATCGCCGAGGAATCGCTGATCGACCGGGCCAAGCTCGATCCCGCCGCCAAGCTGGAGGACATCGGCCTCGATTCGGTGGACCTCGTCAGCGTCATCTTCGCCATCGAGGAGAAATACGGCGTCGAGATCGCCGAGGACGCCTTCAGCCGCGAGGACACCCTGGCCAAGGTGCTGGCGAAGATCGAGGCCCTGATCGACGCCAAGGGAGCCTGAGCTTGGCCGAGACCATCGTGGTGACGGGGCTGGGCGCGGTCTCGGCGCTCGGCCTCGGCGCCGCGGAGAACTGGCGCGCCGCGCGCGCCGGCGAGGGCGGCATCGCGCCGCACCTGTTCGAGCCCGGTCCGCACGGTCCGGCGCCGGTCACCACCCCGGCCGCCCTGGTGAAGGGCGACGCGGTGGCCGCCCTGGAGACCGCGCTGGGGCGGCGCATCGGCGGCTCCCTCGATCCCTTCGCCATCTATGCGCTGCTGGCCGCGCACGAGGCGCTGGCCCAGGCCGGGCTCCTCGGCGCGCCGCTGGGGTCCAGGGCCGCGGTGGTGATGGGCAACGGCATCGGCGGCCTGCAGACCCTCGAGAAGGCCTACGAGCGCTTCTTCGGGCTGAAGGCGACCAAGGTGCATCCGCTGACGGTGCCCAGGGTGATGGTGAGCGCGCCGGTGAGCGCCATCGCCATGGAGTTCGGCGCCACCGGCCCGGTCTTCGCCACCTCCAGCGCCTGCGCCTCCTCCGGCCACGCCGTCGCCCAGGGCGCGGCCCTGATCGCCGCGGGTCTGGCGGACATCGCCGTGGTGGGCGGCAGCGAGGCGATGGCGAGCCCGGCCGGGATGCGTTCGTGGGAAGGGCTTCAGGCGATGAGCCCGACCACCTGCCGCCCGTTCTCGTCCGGCCGCGACGGCATGATCATCGGCGAGGGCGGCGCGGCGCTGGTGCTGGAGCGCCAGAGCAGCGCCCGCGCCCGCGGCGCGCCGGCGCTGGCGACCTGGGCCGGGGCTGGGCTCTCCTCCGACGCCTTCCACTGGACCCAACCCAGCCTCGAAGGCACCATGGCGGCGATGCGCCAGGCCTGCGAGCCGGCCGGGCTGCTCGAGGCGCGCGAAGTGCTGATCTCCAGCCACGGCACCGGCACGCCGCTGAACGACAAGAACGAGGCGGCGGCGCTGCGCGGCCTCTTCGGCGCGCGCGCCGACGCCCATCCGGTGATCGCCACCAAGAGCGCGCACGGCCACGTGATCGGCGGCTCGGCGGCGCTGCAGGCGGTGATCGCCCTGATGGCGCTGGCCGCCGGCGAGGCCCCGCCGATCCTCAACTATCTCGGCGCCGATCCCGAGTGCGACCTCGATCTGGTGCTGGGCCAGGCCCGCCCGATCGGCGCCACGTCCCTCCTCGTCAACGCCTTCGCCTTCGGCGGCCTCAACGTCAGCCTGGCGTTCGTCAAAGCCTAGTCGCCCGCTTCACCCGGATCGAAGCGGCATTGATGCCCGCGTCTGACATGGCGAAGCGCCATCGCTGCAGATGGGTTGAAGCGGCCGACCAGCGGGGGGCAGGGACCGCGGGCGTCAGCCCTCGGCGAGCTCCAGTCTTTCGAGATCGGCGATCAGGCCCGGCCCGGTCGGCGTCCAGCCCAGCCGCCTCCGCGTCTGCTCGCTCGAGGCGGGCAGGTCGTGTCCAGCGAAGGCTGCGAGCCAGCCGAAGAAGGCCTGCGCCTCTTCCGGGGGGATGGACTTGACCGGCAGGCCCAGGCGTCGGCCCAGCGCCTGTGCAATGTCGCGCATCGGCACGCCCTCTTCGGCGACGGCATGGTACCTGGCATTCGGCTCGGCTCGTTCGAGCGCCAGCCTGTAGAGGCGCGCCACGTCCAGAACGTAGGCCGCCGGCCAGCGATTGAGCCCGTCGCCGAGGTAGGCGCACGCGCCCCGATCGCGGAAGATTTCGATCGCCGGCGTGATGAGCCCCTGCCTGGCCGCGTCATGGACCTGCGGCAGCCGCACCACCGACACATTGACGCCGGCGGCGGCGGCGACGGCGGCGGCCTCTTCCGAGGCGGCCCGCGGAACCAGGTCCGAACCGATGGCCGCAGCGTCTTCCCTGGCCGGCTGACCGGGCGCGGCATGGGCCATCCCGGTTCCGGAGGTCACGATCAGCGGCCGGTCCGAGCCGGCGAGCACCGCGCCGAGCGACTGGATCACGCGGCGATCATCCTCGCAATTCGATTGGTATTGCGAGAAGTCGTGGTTGAAGGCCAGGTGGACGACGCCATCGACTCGGGCAGCCCCCGCCTCCAGGCTCCCCAGATCCTCGAGCGAGCCGCGATGGACCTCGGCGCCGGCGCCGGCGAGGGCCGCGGCCTTCGCGTCGGAGCGGCAGAGGCCGAGCACCTGGTGGCCGGCCCCGATCAGTTCCTCGACGAGGGCCGAGCCGATGAAGCCGGTCGCGCCAGTGACGAACACACGCATGAAAGCAAGTCTCCAGGTTTCCTTCGAGACAGATCCCGCCGCCCGGCCTATCCTGTAAAGTCGTGAGTTTATCGTGGTATGGCGACTGACAGGATGAACGAGGGCCCAGCTGGGGCAAACCTGCTCGGGACCTATCTGCGGAGCCGGCGGACCAGGCTCGATCCGGCCGCGCTCGGCTTTTCAGCGGAGCGCCGCCGCACGCCGGGCCTGCGCCGCGAGGAAGTGGCGCAGCGCGCCAACATCAGTCCCACCTGGTACACTTGGCTCGAGCAGGGGCGCGGCGGCGCCGCGTCGGCCGACGTGCTCGACCGGATCTCGCGCGCGCTCCTGCTGACCGACGCCGAGCGCGAGCACCTGTTCCTCATCGGCCACGGCCGCCCGCCCGAAGCGCGCTACCGCGCCGACGAGGGCGCCACGCCGCGGCTGCAGCGCGTGCTCGACGCGCTGGACCCGAGCCCTGCGGTGATCAGGACCGCGCTATGGGATGTCGTGGCCTGGAACCGGGCGGCGTGCGTGATGCTGATGGACTATGGGTCGCTGCCGCGCGAGCAGCGCAACATGCTGCGCCTGATCTTCCTCGACCCGCGCGCCCGCGCCGCCCAGTACGACTGGGAGAGCGTGGCGCGGTTCGTGCTGGGCGCGTTCAGGGTCGATGCGGCCCGCGCCGGCGCCGCCGCGCAAGTGGAGCCTCTGGTGGCCGAGCTGTGCCGGCTCAGTCCCGAGTTCAGGGCGATGTGGCGCGACAACGATGTCCGCGGCGCCCACGGCGAAGCCGCCAAGCACATCCGTCACCCGATCCTGGGTCAGCTGGCGTTCGAATATTCGACCTTTGCGGTGGACGGCCGCACTGACCTCAGCATGGTGGTCTACAATCCGGCGACGGCGGAGGACGCCGAGCGGATCAGGTCGTTGCTCGTCTGAATCGGGGTTGAGGCGATGCGGGACCGGCGGGACGGGCCATCTCGCTTCGCCGGCGCAAGCGTGTATGATCGCCGTTCACTGAAATGCGGCGCCGAGCGGGGGAGACCAGGGCCATGGCGGACGGGTCGGTTCAGATCAACCCAGAGGCGCGCGAGCGGGCCTGGTCGATGCCGCTGGCCGAGATCGACGTCGCCGATCCGGCTCTCTTCCAGTCCGACAGCCACTGGCCCTATTTCGAGCGCCTGCGCCGCGAGGATCCGGTGCACCATGCGGTCAATCCCGAGCACGGCGCCTACTGGTCGGTGACCAAGTACAAGGACATCATGGACATCGACACCAACCATCAGGTGTTCTCGTCCGAGCGCGGCATCACCATCGGCGATCCGAACGAGGAGTTCCGGATGCCGATGTTCATCGCCATGGATCCGCCCAAGCACGACGCCCAGCGCAAGGTGGTCTCGCCCATCGTCTCGCCGCAGAGCCTCGCGCAGATGGAGGGGCTGATCCGCTCGCGCGCCGCCGCGATCCTCGACGAACTGCCGCGCGGCGAGACCTTCGACTGGGTGGACCGGGTCTCCATCGAACTCACCACCCAGATGCTGGCCACCCTCTTCGACTTCCCCTTCGAGGAGCGGCGCAAGCTGACCTACTGGTCGGACATGGCCACCGCCGCGCCGGGCACGCCGCGCTGTCCCTCCATCGAGTTCAAGCGCGAGAAGCTGATGGAGTGCCTCAACTATTTCATCGGGCTCTGGAACCAGCGGGTGAACGCCGAGCCCGGCGCCGATCTCATCTCCATGCTCGCCCACGGCGAGGCGACGCGGAACATGGAGCCGATGGAGTATCTCGGCAATGTCGTGCTGCTGATCGTCGGCGGCAACGACACCACGCGCAACACCATCTCGGGCTCGATCCTGGCGCTGAACCAGAACCCGGACCAGTACGCAAAGCTGCGCGCCCACCCGGAGCTGCTGCCCTCGATGGTCTCCGAGACCATCCGCTGGCAGACTCCCCTCGCCCACATGCGCCGCACCGCCCTCGAGGATTTCGAGTTCCGCGGCCGCCGCATCAAGGCCGGCGACAAGGTGATCATGTGGTACGTCTCGGGCAACCGCGACGAGGAGGTGATCGAGAACCCCAACGCCTACATCATCGACCGCGAGCGGCCGCGCCAGCACCTCTCGTTCGGCTTCGGCATCCATCGCTGCGTCGGCAATCGCCTCGCCGAGATGCAGCTGCGCGTCATCTGGGAGGAGATCCTAGCGCGCTTCCCGAGCATCGAGCTGATGGGCGAGCCGACCCGCGTCTATTCGTCGTTCGTCAAGGGCTACGAGCACATGCCGGTGCGCATCCCGGCCTGACGCGGGGGCGGGGCGGCGGTTCGACCCTTGCGGAACGCGGCCTAGCGAACGAAGAGGCGAAGCACCTCGTAGGCGCACCAGCCCCAGGCCAGGATGCCGCCGGCGGCGAGCAGCGACTCGACGGTGGGGAACCTGTCGGCGGCGCGGCGGCCGCGGCTGCGCCGCACCCGCGGCCTCGCCGCCATCTGCATCCAATCGTGAACGGCCATTGTCCTGGAACCAGACACCGTGGGACCTTGCGCGCCTGGCGACGCAAGAGCGGCGCCAGGCGCCACGGGTCACTGCGGCGCGGCGGGCTGGTCGATGCCCCAGTGGATGGCGAAGGGATCGGTCACCGCCCCCCAGAGGTCGCCCCAGAACATCTTCTGGAACGGCGTGGTCACCGTGCAGCCGGCGTTCACGGCCCGGTCGAACCAGGCCTGGCCGTCGGGAACGAGGAGCTGCAGGGTGATGCTGTGGGTCGGCTGGAACGGGAAGCCGTGCTCGGGCATGGCGTCCATGACCATGAGGAGGCCGCCATTGATCTCCAGCTGACAGTTCATCAGGCGCTTGCCGTCGCCGGCGAGGCTGCGCGAGCGCTCCCTGGCCCCGAAGGCGCGCTGGTAGAAGGCCACGGCGTCGCTCGCGCCCTCGACCTGGATGTAGGGGATGACGCCGCGCGTCAGGGCGTCCTGGGTGGGCGCGGCTTTGGTTTGGACGGCCATGGGATGTCCTCCTCTGGGACCGACGATGGGAAAGTGCGTTCTTCAGGGCGGGCTCTGGCCCGCTCGCCCCGAGGACGCGGCGGCGGCGGCGGGGCCGACAATCGCGGCGGCGAATTGATGCGCTCAGCGGACGGCCGATGGCGGCTGCGCCTCCCTCGCCAGACGGTCGAGGTGGGCGCGGATGTGGGTGGCTTCGGCGGCGGTGTTGGCGAGCGCTATGGCGCGGTCGAAGGCGGCGCGGGCTTCGCTGGCGCGCCCCAACTGCATCAGCAGCGCCCCCCTGACGCCGAAGAAGTGGAAGTAGCCGCCGAGGCGAGGCGCCAGCGGCTCGATCATGGCCAGCGCCGCGGCCGGCCCGGCGACCTTGGCGACGGCGACGGCGCGGTTCAGGGTCACCACCGGGGACGGCTCGAGGCGCTCCAGGGCGCCGTAGAGGCGCTCGATCTGCGGCCAGTCGGTGTCTTCGGGGCGGGCAGCGCGGGCGTGCAGGGCGGCGATGGCGGCCCGCACCTGGTGGGGTCCGCGACGGCGATGGCGCATGGCCTTGTCGAGGAGCGCCAGCCCCTCGCCGATCATGGTCCGGTTCCACGAAGACCGATCCTGGTCCTCGAGCAGCACGATCTGGCCGTCGGCGTCCACCCGCGCGCCCGCCCGCGCATGCTGGATCAGCATCAGCGCCAGGAGGCCCATGATCTCCGACTCGGCCGGAAACAGCCGCAGCAGCAGGCGCGCCAGCCGGATCGCCTCGCCGCAGAGGGACGCCCGCGCGCCCGCCGGGTCGTCGGCGGCCGAATAGCCCTCGTTGAAGACGAGATAGATCATGTCGGCGACCACGCCCAGGCGCTGGGCTCGCTCGACGGCGCCCGGGGCTTCGAACGGAACCTCGGCCTTGGCGATGCGCGCCTTGGCCCGGGTGATGCGCTGCTCCATGGCGCTCTCGCCGACCAGGAAGGCGCGGGCGATCTGGGCGACGCCGAGGCCGCAGACGATGCGCAGAGCCAGCGCGATCTGCTGCGTCGCCGGCAGTTCCGAATGGCAGCAGACGAACAGCAGGCGCAGCACGTCGTCGCGGTAGTGGGCGCCATCGAGCCGCTCGGCCAGCGGCGCCTCGACGTCGCCCAGGTCTGAAATCGCCTCCTCCGGCGGCAGCTCGGTCTGCCGGCGGATGCGGCGCGTCTGGTCGATGCCGCTGTTGCGCCCCACCAGAATCAGCCAAGCCGCGGGATCGCGCGGCGGCCCGTTGCGCGGCCAGGCGCGCAGCGCCCTCAGGCAGGCGTCCTGGAACGCCTCCTCGGCGATGTCGAGGTCGCGGAAATAGCGCAGCAGCGCGCCCAGCGCCTGGGGCCTGGCGGCGGTGATCGCCGCCTCGATCCAGGCGAGGTCGCTCACGTCGGCAGCACCCCCGGCAGGAAGAGGCGCAGCGGCCTGATCTCGTAGGCGCCGCCGGGATTGGCCTTGGCGAGATCGCGGGCGACCCCCAGGGCCTCGTCGAGATCCTCGCAGTCGATCACGTAGAAGCCGAGCAGCTGCTCCTTGGTCTCGGCATAGGGGCCGTCGAGCACCAGCGGCGTATCGGAGTCCTTGCGCAAGGTGGTGGCGGCCGTCGTCGGCATCAGCCGTACGGCGGGACCGAACTTGCGCTTCGCGACCAGGCCCTGGTGGACCTTGTCGAGCCCGGCCATCACCGCGTCGTCCTCCTCCTGGCTCCAGGAGAACACGGCGTCTTCGTCGTTGTAGCAGAGGAAAGCGTAGAGCATGGCGCACGTGGCTCCTGTTCATAAAGAGGACGCCTCGGAACCGCCCTAGCCGACAGCCGGGCGCGATACAAACGCGGCCGGCGGGACAAGGCAACGCCTCGACGCCCGGCGCGTTTGCCCTGGCGGAGGAGATCTGCGCATGCGAGCGACGACCATCGCCCTGGCCGCGGCGGGGCTGATCGCCGGCGCGGCGGCCAAGCCGCCGCTCGTCGCCGCGCCGCCCGACATCTCGGCGGCGTTCCAGAACACCATCGTTTCGACCTATCCGGACGGACGACAGGCGGAGCTGTGGCTCAATGCCGACGGAACCTACACCGCCGAAGGGCGCGCCCACGACCGCTCGAAGGGCCACTGGAAGATCCGGGGCGAAAAGCTTTGCCTGAGCCAGTCGAGTCCGTTCGTGTTCGGCTTCACCTTCTGCACGCCGCTGCACGGCGGCGGCGTCGGCACGAGCTGGCGCGGCAAGGCGGTGACCGGCGAGCCCATCCAGATCACGGTGGTGAAGGGGCGCGCCTGAGCGCCCGTCCGAACACCCACAGGCGCGCGCAGGTGTAGTTGCACGTCCAGGCGCACGCCGCGCCTATGCAGAGCGCCACGTAGCGGTCCGAGACCAGGGGCCAGCGACTCGCGATCAGGCCCAGGAACAGCAGATAGTTGACGAGATTGCCGCTGCCGCTCGAGGCCATGTGCCGCGCCCACTGGCGCGGCCACGCGCCCAGGTGCAGGCGCCGGAACACATAGAGCCCGTTCAGCACGAAGGTCGCCTGCATGGCCCAGAACAGCGAGATCAGCCGCGCCACCGGCGCGGAGAGCCCCGAAGCCGTGCTGGTGTAGAGCAACAGGCCATCGACCGCGAACCCGGCCAGGCTGACAATCATGTGCCCGCGAATCGTCGCCGCTTCGTGGCGCACGTCGGCTTGGATCATCCAGTACGAACGTGCGGCGCGGGGGCCGGTTCGGCGGAGGTTGCCTCAGGCGCTGGCGGCGGCGCTGGGGCGGGCGCCGACGCGTTCGCGCCAGGCCGCCAGGTTGCGGTTGGCCGCATCGAGCGGCTGGCCCACCTGGGCGCCGAATTCGACGAAGCAGTAGAGCAGCACGTCGGCCAGGGTGAAGCGGTCGCCGACGATGAAGGTGCGGCCCTCGATCAGGCCGTCAAGCCAGGCGAGCTTCTCGCGCGCCACCGCCTTCAGGTCGTCCGCCGCCTGCGGGATGCAGTGCACGCGGCTTTCGAACAGCCGCAGCCCTTGCGAGAACCGGAACCCGTTGGCCATCGGCTCGCAGATGTTGAGGTCGATGCGCCGCGTCCACATGCGCGCCACGCCGCGCTCCTCGGGGTCGGCGCCGATCAGCGGCGGGCTCGGGTGGATTTCCTCGAGATATTCGCAGATCGGCAGTATCTCGGCCAGGACCATGCCGTCGTCGAGTTCGAGCGCCGGCATCTGGCCGGCGGGATTCCTGGCCAGGTGAGCCGCCTGGCGGTTCTCTCCGGTCATCAGGTCGACATCGACCCTGGGGATGTCGAGGCCCTTTTCGGCCATGAACATCTTCACGACGCGCGGATTGGGTCCGATCGAATTGTAGAACTTCATCGCCTTGCTGCTCCGGCCTTGACGCGCCGGCGAATAAGGGGCCATGCGCGGCGCCAGGGAAGACGGCAATGGCTGGGAAAGGCAAGGCTGACGATGGGGAAGCTGGGGGCGGCCGCCGCCGCGCCGCCGCCGGAGTCGGACCGATGAGCCGCCCACCCGCCAGAACTCCTGCCGCCAAGCCTGGTCCGGCCAAGCCCGGCCCCGCCAAGCCCGCTCCGGCCAAGCCTGGCGAACTCGTGGGCCACACCCTCGAACGCGCCCTGGATCCGCTGAAGAGCGCCTGGAAGAACGCCGCCCAGAAGCGCGCCGACCGCCAGCTTCGGGAGGCGGCGGAGGGGGCGCCGGTCGCGGCCTCCGGCAAGCCCGGCCTCGCGGTCTCGCCCAACGCCGTGCCGTTTCCGGCCATCGCAGATGTCGCCGGGGTCGAACTCGCGGTCGGGCGCGCCGGGCTTTACCGTCACGAACGCAACGATCTGCTGCTGATGCGCTTCTCCGAAGGCACGACCTGCGCCGGCGTCTTCACGCGCCACGGGGTCGGCTCGGCGCCGGTGGACTGGTGCAAGCGGCAGCTGGAGGCGACCGAGGGGAGGAATATGCGCGCCCTGGTCGTCAACGCCGGCTGCGCCAACTCCTTCACCGGCAAGCCCGGCGCCGACGCCGCCCGCCGCGTCGCGTCGGCCGTGGCCAAGCGCCTGGAGTGCCGGCAGCGCGAGGTGATGATGGCTTCCACCGGCGTCATCGGCGCGCTGCTGCCCGACGCCAAGATCACCGCCCGCATCCCCGAACTGGCGCGCGCCCTTTCCCCCGCCGGCTGGACCGAGGCGGCGCAGGCGATCATGACCACCGACACCTTCCCGAAGGGCGCCTGCGCGCAGGCCAGCATCGATGGCGAGGTCGTGCGCATCGCCGGCATCGCCAAGGGTTCGGGGATGATCGCCCCCGACATGGCGACCATGCTGGCCTTCGTCGCCACCGACGCCGCCATCGCCCCGGCCGCCCTGCAGGCGATGGCCCAGCTCTATGTCCACGCCAGCTTCAACGCCGTAACGGTGGATGGCGACCGCTCGACCAACGACACCCTGCTCGTCTTCGCCACCGGCCAGTCGGGCGCGCCGAGGATCGCCCGCGCCGGGGACGCCCGCCTGGCGGACTTCCGCGTCAAGCTCGAGAGCGTGCTGCTCGATCTGGCGCAGCAATTGGCGCGCGACGGCGAGGGCGCGACCAAGTTCATCAAGATCGCGATCACCGGCGCGGTCTCCGCCGCTTCGGCGCGCAAGATCGCTCGCACGGTCGCCGAAAGCCCGCTGGTCAAGACCGCCTTCGCCGGCGAGGACGCCAACTGGGGCCGCATCGTCATGGCGGTGGGCCGCGCCGACGAGCCGATCAACCGCGAGCGCATCGCCATCCGCTTCGGCGACCTATTCGCCGCCCGCGACGGCCGCGTCGCCGACGACTATTCGGAAGCAAGGCTCTCCAGCTACATGAAGCGGCGCGAACTCGAGGTCGGCGTGGACGTCGGCGTCGGTCGCGCCGGCGCGGTGATGTGGACCTGCGACCTGACGCACGGCTACGTCTCGATAAACGGCGACTACCGGAGCTGAGGCGCCCGCCCGGCGATCAGATGTCGATCACGACCTTGCCGAAGTGGCCGCCGTCGCGCATCAGGGCCAGGGCGTCGGCGAGGCGCTCGAGCGGGAAGCGGCGGTCGATCACCGGCTTCAGCTTCGCCGTGTCGATGGCGCGCACCATGTCCTCGGCGTGCTGGCGGCTGCCCACGGTGACGCCGCTGATCTTCAGGTTGCGGGCGAAGATCTCGACCACCGACAGGTCCTTCACCGCTCCGGAGAGCACGCCGATCACGGCGATGTGGCCGCCGAGCGCGCAGGCGGCGATGGACTGGCGGAAGGTGCCGGCGCCGCCCACCTCGACCACGTGGTCGACGCCGCGTCCGCCGGTGAGCGCACGCGCCGCCCGCGCCCACTCCGGCTGGGCGCGGTAATTGATGGTCTCGTCGGCGCCCAGCGCCCGCGCCCGCTCCAGCTTCTCGTCGGACGAGGAGGTGACGATCACGAAGGCCCCGGCGAGCTTGGCGAACTGCAGCGCGAAGATCGAGACGCCGCCGGTGCCCTGGACCAGCACGCTCTGGCCGGCCATCAGCCGACCCTCGACCATCAGGCCGCGCCAGGCGGTGACGGCGGCGCAGGGCAGGCTCGCGGCCTCGGCGGCGTCGAAGCCGGCCGGCGCGCGCGTAACACCTTCGGCCGAGATCGCGATCGCTTCCTGGGCGCAGCCGTCGAGCACGCCGCCCAGCGCCGGCAGCAGTTCCGGCTTGGGCGGCCCCGCGATCCAGCCGGGAAAGAAGCTCGGCATCACCAGATCGCCTGCCTTGACGCGGGCGACTCCCTCGCCCACCGCCTCCACGAACCCGGCGCCGTCCGAAAGCGGTATCAGGGGCAGGCGCGGAGCGGTGGGCGCGGTGACGGTGGCGAGATCGCGGTAATTGATCGAGGCGGCCTGGAGGCGGACGACCACCTGGCCGGGCCGCGGCTCCGGCGCGGGCCGATCGACGAGCGTCAGCCGCTCGAGCCCCGTTCCGCCGTCCAGAACCATCGCGCGCATCGCCGTCGCTCCTCGAGACCCAGGCGGCAGACTCGCCGTCCTGACGCACGGTCCGTCAAATCGGTGGGGCGTGGCCGGATGCGGGACTATGAGACGCCTCTCGCCCGCATCTGGAGCCTCCGGTGAAGCCGCTCGTCCTCGTCGCCGCCGCCGCCCTCGTCGATGTCGACGGGCGCGTGCTCATCGCCAAGAGACCACGTGGTAAACCGCTGGAAGGGCTGTGGGAGTTTCCAGGCGGTAAGCTTGACGAGGGCGAAACCCCCGAGGCGTGTCTCATTCGTGAACTGAAGGAGGAGCTTAATATTAAGGTCACTGAACCTTGCCTGGCGCCGTTCGTCTTTACCAGTCACGGTTACGATTCGTTTCACCTGCTCATGCCACTCTTCCTGTGTCGACGCTGGGAAGGTTTCATCACGGCGCGGGAACATGAGGCGATCGCATGGGTGAGGCCAGACAAGCTCAGCAGCTATCCGATGCCGGCGGCCGACGTTCCATTGGTGGCTTGGCTGCGCGACTTTCTCTAGCGCTGTGGCGCGACGAAGCCGGCGCGACGGCGGTGGAGTATGGCCTGATCGTCGCCTGCATCTTCCTGGCGATCATCGGCGGCCTCTCCATGTTCGCCTCCAGCGAGACCACCATGTACAACAACATGTCGAACACGATCTCCGGCGCGATGCGGTAGGGCGGCCGACCGCCTTGCCCGGCGGCCCTCCCCCTTGCTCTATCCTCCCGTTTTCTCGCCGGCCGGCTGCTCCTTGGCGCCCAGTGCATCGGCGAGCCGCATCCTGGCCGAGCCGGGGCGCAGGGGCCTGGGCTGGTCGGGATGCGGCGCCCAGCCGGTCAGGGTGACGATCTCGAACGTCGCCGGGACGCGCCCGCTCGCGCCGGCAAAGCGTTCGCCGTAGAGTTCCAGCGCCCGGGCGAGGACGGCGCGCCCCAGCGGCCGCCGCGCCGCTTCGACCAGAACATTGGTCTCGCCCATGCAACGAAGCTCGGCCAGGAGGGCGAGCGCGTCGGGGTACGTCGCCGTCACCCGATCGACGTCGGCCACCGGCATGGCGAAGCCGGCGCGTTGCAGCAGCCCCGCCCCGTCGGCGGCGTCGACGAAGGGCGAGACGCGGGGACCGGCGCCTCCCAGCAGCTCCAGCTCGGCGCCGGTGAGGGCGCTCCGCAACTCCACGAGCGTGGCGCCGCCCGCGAGCGCGCCCAGGAACAGCCCGTCCGGCTTCAGGGCGGCGCGGATCTGGATCAGCGCCCCCACCAGATCGTTGGTCCAGTGCAGCGCCAGCGACGAGACCACCAGATCGAGGCTTTGCGGCGCGAAGGGCAGACGCTCCTCGTCGGCCACCAGGCGCGCGCCGGGGCGGCCGTGCAGCATGGGCCAGGAAAGGTCGGTCTCGACGAGGAAGCCCACCTTGGTCCCGGCCGCGCTCCCCCTCATCGCCGCCGCGAACGCGCCATCGCGGGCGCCGAGGTCGGCGGCGACGGGAAAATCGCGGCGCACGGCGACGAGCCGCTCGACGATGTCCTCCGCCGCCCGGCGCTTCAGGAAGCCGGCCGCCGCGAACCGGGGCGCCGCGCGGTCAAGGCGACGCCGGTGCAAGTCGCGGTCGAAGAGGCGCGGCGGTCCGCTCATGGCCCAGAGCTCATGGCGCTGAGCTACTCCCGCGGACCCGTTCGTGCAAAATGCGCTCTCGCGAGGCAAGGGGGATCCACGCATGGGGGAAAGTTCGGCGCTCGCCCGCGCCAGCGGCGCCGCGCGCAGTCTGGTGCGCGGCGCCGTCGACATCGTGCTGCCGCCGCTGGCGCTCGACCCTGGCGCCCGCGGCCCGGTGCAGGGCCAGGGCCTTTCAGCGCAGGCCTGGCGCGACCTCACCTTCCTCGAGGCGCCCGTCTGCGACGGCTGCGGCGCTCCGCTGGACTACGATGTCGGCGCCGCCGCCCGCTGCCCCGCCTGCCTCGCCCGACCGCGCGCCTTCGACCGCGCCCGCGCCGCCGTGGTCTACGACGAACATTCCCGCGACCTCGTCCTGAAGCTGAAGCACGCCGACCGCACCGATCTGGCTCGCCTCTTCGCCACCTGGCTCGCCCGCGCCGGCCGGGATCTCTTCGAGGACGCCGACGCCCTCGTCGCGGTGCCGCTGCACCGCTGGCGCCTGATCGCGCGGCGCTACAACCAGGCCGCGGAGATCGCCCGTCCCCTGGCGCGCCTGACCAGCCTCGCCTGGCTGCCGGACGCGCTGGTCCGCCGCCGCCCGACCCCCATCCAGGGCGGGCGTTCCGCCACCGGGCGCCGCCGCAACGTCGCCGGCGCCTTCGCCGTGCCCCGGCGCGCCTGGAGCGCGGTCGAGGGCAAGCGTCTCGTGCTCGTCGACGACGTGCTCACCACCGGGGCCACCGCCGAGGCCTGCGCCCGGGTGCTGAAGGCCGCCGGGGCCCTGCGGGTCGACGTCGCGGCCGTGGCGCGGGTGAAAGAGATCGAATCCCGGCCTATATGACGGTCGCGCTGCATGCGTGTAAGTGAGCCATGGCCGACGTCGTAATCTATACCCGTCCCTTCTGCGGCTTCTGCGCGCGCGCCCTTTCGCTGCTGAGCCAGAAGGGCGTCGCTTTCACCGAGATCGAAGCCGGGTTCGATCCGGCGCTGCGCCGCGAGATGGTCGAGCGATCGGGCCGCACCACCTTTCCCCAGATCTTCGTCGGCGGCGAGCCGATCGGCGGCTGCGACGAGGTCATGGCGCTGGAACGCGCCGGCAGGCTCGACGCCCTGCTGGACGCCTGATCGGTGCGCGTCGGTCTGATCCAGATGCGGACGCCGGCGGACCAGGGCGCCGCGCTGGCCCAGGCGGGGCCGCTGGTGCGCGAGGCGGCCGCCAGGGGCGCGGAACTGATCGCCACGCCCGAGGCGACCAACATCCTGCAGCGCAACCGGCAGGCGCTGTTCGCGAAGCTTGCGCCTCCGGACCTCGACCTCGCCGTCCAGGGGCTGGTGCGGATCGCCGAGGAACTCGGCGTCTGGGTGCTGATCGGCTCGGCTCTGGTGAAGCGCGCCGACGGCAAGTGCGCCAACCGCTCGATTCTGGTGCGGCCGGACGGCGCGGTCGCGGCCAGCTACGACAAGCTGCACATGTTCGACGTCGATCTGCCCACCGGCGAGCGCCACCGGGAATCCTCGTCGTACGAACCGGGCGAGCGGGCCGTGGTCGCGCCGGCTGCGGGCTCGCAGCTGGGCCTGACGATCTGCTACGACCTGCGTTTCCCGGCGCTCTTCAACGCACTCGCCAAGGCCGGCGCGCAGGTGTTGGCCGTGCCGTCCGCCTTCACCCGGCCCACCGGCGAGAAGCACTGGGAGGTGCTGCTGCGCGCCCGCGCCATCGAGACCGGATCGTTCGTGCTCGCTCCGGCGCAGGGCGGGACCCACGAGGACGGCCGCGCCACCTGGGGCCGCACCATGGCGGTGGCGCCCTGGGGCGACGTGATCGCCCTCGCCGACCACGACGAGCCGGCCGTGGTCATGGCCGACCTCGATCTCGCCGAGGTGGCCAGGGCCCGCGCCGCCATCCCCGTCCTCACGAACGAGCGGCGGTTCCTCGGCCCATGATCCGTTACGCCCTCGCCTGCGACGCCGGTCATGAGTTCGAAGGCTGGTTCGGCTCGTCCGCCGATTTCGACGATCAGGCGGCGCGCGGCCTGCTCGCATGCCCCGTCTGCGCCTGCCCCGCGGTGACCAAGCAGATCATGGCGCCGGCGCTCTCGGGCGTCGGCGGGCGCGCCCATCCGGCGCCGAGCGGCGCCGGCAGGCGGCAGATGATGATGGAGGCCATGGCCCGCGTGCGCCGCCACGTCGAGGCGACCTTCGACTACGTCGGCGACAGCTTCGCCCGCGAGGCCCGCGCCATCCACGAGGGCAAGTCCGAGGAGCGCGGCATCTATGGCGAGGCGACGCCCACCGAGGTGAAGGGCCTGGTGGCCGACGGCGTCCCCGTCGCCCCGTTGCCGCCGGCGCCTCCGAAGAAGACCGAGGTGAATTGACGCCGGACATGGCGGTGGTCGTCGCGCCGGCTGGGCGCGGATCAGCCCTGCAAGCGCTTCAGCACCGACAAGCGCAGGCGCCAGCCGACGAGGAACATCAGGGCGAGAAGCGCCGGAATGAGACCGTGCGGAGGCCGGCGCAGCGGGCCGACCAGCGCGAGGAAAAGCGGCGGCGTCAGGCCGATGAGGCCCAGCAGGAACCAGCGCACCCGGCGCTTCACCTCGCTCGACACCAGGTCCGCGATCAGGGCCGCATAGCCCCACATCGCCGCCAGCGCCAGGCCGATGGCGACCACCAGCGCCGCATAGATCACCATCGCCGGCTGCACCGACCCCGCGCCATGGACGAGCTTCGTCGCGGCCGGCAGCAGCGCGACCAGCGCCAGCACGAAGAGGTTGAGCACGGTCAGTGGCGCATCGATGGTGACGATCATCGCCAGGAAGCGGCGATGGGCCAGCCAGTAGACGGCGATCACCAGGAAGCTCAGGGCGTAGGCGTCGAGCTGCGGAACCAGGACCGCCCAGATGTCGGCGACGTTCCTCCAGCTGGCGGGACCATGCAGGTCGAAGGCGAGCAGCGTCACCGCGATGGCGAACACTCCGTCCGACAGCATGATCAGCCGGTCGAACCAGTGCCGATGCCGCCGGCGCTCCAGCGGCTCTTCGATGTCGAGCGACTCCGGTTCGCCGGCCATGCTCGCGGGTCCCCCGCCCCCGCTGGCCCGATGTTGGCTGCGCCGTCCGGGTCTGTCCACATCTGGGCGCGAGATCGGGCGAAGCCGCGGCATGACGCGGCGCTGCGGGCTTGCTAGAGGGGCGCCGGCAGCAGAAAGGCGGGACCCGTGCGTCCGGAGATCAGCGTCACCCTCGTTCCGGTTCCGCTGGCCGACAAGCCGGCGCTGAAGGCGATGCTCGATCCCTACCTCGTCGAACATGCCGACGTCGCCGATCCCGAGCGGCGCTACGGCGATCCGGCCCGGTATCCCTATTTCGACGTCTATTGGACCGAGCCGGAGCGCACCCCGCTGTGGATCTTGGCCGAAGGCGAGCGGGTCGGCTTCGTTCTCGTCAACGCCCACTCGCCCTCCGGACGGGGGACGGATCGGACCATCGCCGAGTTCTTCGTGCTGCCGGCCTGGCGGCGCCGGGGCGCGGGGGCGGCGGCGGCGCGGGCGGCGCTCCAGTCCCGACCCGGCCAGTGGGAGCTGCAGGTCTACAAGACCAATCCCGCCGGCATGGCCTTCTGGCCGCGCGCCATCGCCGCGGCGGGCGCGCGCGACTGGGAGCGCCTGGATCTCGGCGAGCCGGTGGTGCACCGCTTCCGGATGGGCTGAGCCGCGGCCCGCTTCGGCCTAAAGCCTGATCTCCCCGGAGATGATCCTGGCGTGCTGGGCGCGGGTCAGCTTGGCGAAGCCGCGCGGTCCTCGGAAATAGAGAGGATCGCGCACCTTGGCTGGATCGAACCCTTCGCTCACCAGGTCGAGCTTGCGGTGCTTGAAGGTGCCGGTGACCGCGATCTGCGGCATCAAGCGGATGAACAGCGGCTGGGCGTAGGGCGGCAGACGCTCGCTCAGGAATGCCTCGAACGTCTTGAGATCGAAGCCGTCGGTGGCCACCAGCGCAGCCATGCCGGCGCGGCCGTCGAGATCGCCCACGGTGACGCCGTAGACGCTGGCGTCATCGACGCCGGGCGCCGCGGCCGCCACGCCCGCCACCTCGCTGGCCGAGACGTTCTCGCCTTTCCAGCGGAAGGTGTCGCCGATGCGGTCGACAAAATAGAAATAGCCGTCGCTGTCCCGGCGCAGCAGATCGCCGGTCCTGAACCAGGCGTCGCCAGGCGCGAAGACGTCGCGCAGCACCTTTCTTTCGCTGGCGGCCCGGTCGGCGTAGCCGACGTAGGCGCCGCGCGCGTCGGCCCTGATCTGTCCCAGGCACTCGCCCGGCTCGTCGACGCCAGCCTCGATGCAGCGCCCGTCGCTGCCGCGCAGCGGCGCCTCGGCCTCGACGTCGAACCTGACCAGGCGGATGTTGAAGAACCTCTTCAGATAGTCGGGCGCTCGGCCGATAGCCCCGAGCGCGCCGTCGAAGTTGAACATCGAGACATTGCCCTCGGTCGAGCCGTAGAACTCCAGCACCCTCGGCGCCCCGAAACGGCCGATCAGCTTCTCCCAGACGTCCGGCCGCAGACCGTTGCCGAAGGCGAGCCGCAGATGGTGGGCGCGCTCGTCGGGATCCTCGGGCTGGTGGACGAGGTAGCGGCAGAGTTCGCCGATGTAGACGAACATGGTGCAGCGCTCGCCGGCGATTTCGGGCCAGAAGTGCCGCGCCGAGAAGCGCCGGCGGATCACCACCGAGCCGCCGTTGAGCAGCGCCGCGCCGGCGGCGCAGAGCCCGCCGGTGGCGTGATAGAGGGGCAGGGCGACGTAGATCCTGTCGTCCGGCCGGGCGCCGGTCGCCCCGGCGAAGCCGCGCATGTAGAGCTGGGCGCGCATGTGGGTGACGCGGGCGGCCTTGGGCAGGCCGGTGGTGCCGCTGGTGTAGATGAAGAGCGCCGTGTCGCGGGCGCTGATGCCCTCGCGGCGGCCGCGGTCGGGGCGAAGCGCGCTGCAGCTCCTCAGCGCCTTGGTCAGATCGCGCTGGTCGCCGTGCGGTTCGGCGAGGGTCCACTCCTGCATCGGCTGCTTCAGAAGCCCCCTGGCGCCCTCGAACGCCGGCCAGGTCTCCTCGTCCACCAGGCAGTGGTCGGCGCCGCAAATGTCCAGGCAGTGGGCCAGGGCCTCGCCGGCGAGCTGGTTGTTGACGAGCGCGGTGACGACGCCGACCTTGGAGAGTCCGAACCAGATCGGCAGGTATTCGAGCCGGTTCGGCATCAGCAGCGCCACGGTCTGGCCGCGCCTCAGGCCGGCGTGCTCGGCCCAGTGGGCGTAGCGGTTGGCGAGGGCGTCCATCTCGGCATAGGTCAGGGTGCGGCCTTCGAACTTCAGCGCCGGCCGCTCGCGCCAGCGGTCGACCGCGGCCTCGAGGTCGTCGGTGATCAGGTTGGCCGAATCGGCGGCGATCGAACGCACTCTTCGAAGCGTCCGTACGAGGCCGCCGAGAAAGCGCCATTCGCGCCGCAGCCGCGCCCCGATACTCAACACCTCGCCTCCATCGCCAACGGGTGAGCTTGGAGATTCGAGGGGGCGCCGGTCAATCCCCGGCAGGCGGCCAAGGCGCGCCGGATCAGCTTCCGCTCGATGCATAGTGATGCACGCCGAAGCGCCAGGCGAAGAGCGCGACGGCCAGGAAGGCGAGACCCGCCGAGGGCGCGAGGATCTGCGCCCAGAACGGGCTGCCGAGGGGGTCGGCCCGGCCCATGGCCGCCAGCATCGGCAGGTAGGTGACGCAGCCGATCGGCACGACGTAGAGGAGCAGGTCGCGGAACCAGCGCGCATAGACGTCGAGCGGGTATTCGGCCGCCGCTTCGCCGCCGTAGGTGAGGATGTTCATCGCCTCCAGGCTCTCCACCGTCCAGAACGCCAGCGTCGCCTGCAGGATCAGCAGTCCGGAGAACAGCGCCACCCCGCCCGCCGCCGCCCAGGCCAGGATCGCCACCGCGGCGGGCGTCGCGGCAAAATGGGTCAGCCGCGCTCCGATGGCGAATACGATCGCCCCCTGGGCGAAGCGGCCGATGCGGGTCAGCCGCAATTCATAGCCGAAGAGCTGCAGGGTGGTGGTCCTCGGCCGCAGCAGCAACCGGTCGAAGGCGCCGGTCCTGACGAACACGGAGCCGAACACGTCGAAGCCGCGCGTCACCGCGTCGGCGAGCGCGAAGGTCATGCTGACCAGCCCGTAGAAGAGCGCCACCTCGCCCAGGCTCCAGCCGCCGATATGGCCGAACCGGCGGAACAGCGCCCAGATGCCGACGAACTCGATGATGGTCACCAGGAAGGCGCCGAGGGTCATCAGCAGGAACGACCCAGGATAAACGAGCTGGGCGCGGATCGAGGTCGCCAGATAGCGGCGGTAGAGGCGCAGGCTGTCCACCTCAGCCCCCCTGAACCTGAAGACGGCGCATGGCGCGCCCCAGCCAGGCGTGACCGATGAGCGCCAGGGCGGCGACCCAGCCGAATTGCAACGCGATGGCCCAGAGCGCTCCCGGCCCGGCGATGCCGCCGAAATAGATGGAGAACGGAATGTCGACGAGGCCGGCGCAGGGATTGAGCCGCAGCCAGGGGCGCACTGCGTCCGGGAAGAAGGCGAGCGGCACGACCATGCCGGAGAAGAGGTTCACGATCGGGGCGGTAAGCGAGGCGATGCCGCGGTCGGTGAGCATCGCCGTCATGGCGATGTTGACCAGGAGGGTGATGGCGGCGGAGAGCAGCATCATCGCCAGGGCCGAGACGGCGAAGAGGACGCCGGCCGCCAGGCTCGGCGGCGCGGGCAGGCCCCAGCGTCCGAGCCCCACGAGCGGCAGCGCCACGGCGGCGAAGAAGCCCATCAGCAGCGCCCGCGGCAGCACTCTGGCGATCGACCAGGCCAGGGCGCGCGCATACCACCACGCATAGGTATCGACGGGACGGAGGCGCTCGTAGGCGACCGCGCCGGTGCGCACCATCCCGGCCACCTCCGGATCGGCGTTCCACGGCAGGAAGGCGAGGAAGGCCTGGCCGAGCCAGGTATAGGCGATGGCGTTGCCGAGGCTCATCGGGGCATGCGCGGTCCCGCCAGCGTAGAAGGCGGCGAAGATCAGGATGCGGATCACCCCGAACCAGAGCTGGGTGGCGAACCCCGCCAGCGCCGCCGCCCGGTACTGCAGCGTCAGCTGGAACCGCCCGGCGAACACCGCGCCGTAGGGACGAAGCGCGACACCGAGGGCGCTCACGCCTCGCCCGCCCCGTGCAGGTCGTAGAAGCGGGCGATCACCTCCTCGATGGGGGGTTCATCGACGTGGATGTCGTCGACGGCGTGGTCGGCGACGATGCGGGCGATGAGCGCGGGCGCCGGCAGCTGCTTGGGGTCGAAGGCGAGCTCCAGCGCACGGCCCTGGCGCGCGACCACGGTGACGCCAGGCAGCTCCAGCGCCGGCGCCTCGGCCGAAAAGTCGACGAAGAGGCGCCGTTCCGCCAGCACTCCCGCCCGCAGCGCCTCGAACGAGCCGTCGGCGAGAATTCGGCCGTTGCCGATCACGATCACGCGCTCGGCGAGAGCCTCGATGTCGTGCATGTCGTGGGTGGTGAGGATCACGGTGACGCCGTGCTCGCGGTTCAGCTTCTTGACGAAATCGCGGATGGCGAGCTTGGCGGGGGCGTCGAGGCCGATGGTGGGCTCGTCGAGGAAAATGATCTCGGGGTCGTGCAGCAGCGCCGCGGCGATCTCGCAGCGCATCCGCTGGCCGAGGGAGAGCTGGCGCACCGGCTGCTTCAGCAGTCGCTCCAGCCGCATCAGGGCGATCAGTTCGGCGCAGCGCGCCCGATAGCGATCGGGCGGCACGCGGTAGATGTCGCGCAGCAGATCGAAGCCCTCGACCACCGGCAGGTCCCACCAGAGCTGGGTGCGCTGGCCGAAGACCACGCCGATGCGCGCCACGTGGCGGATGCGCTCTTTCCACGGCGTGATCCCGTCCACTTCGCAGCGGCCGGAGGAGGGCTCGAGGATGCCGGAGAGAATCTTGATGGTGGTGGACTTGCCGGCGCCGTTGGGCCCGATGAAGCCCATCAGTTCGCCGCGCTGCATCGAAAAGCTGATCGCCTCGAGCGCCCGGATGGTGCGCCAGCGCCGCCGGAAGAGGCCCGCGAGCGCGCCCAGCGCGCCATTGTCCCGCTCGGCCACGCGATAGATCTTCGACAGTTCCTCGACGAGGATCTGGGGCATGGCCGGTTCTGCTGAAAAAGGGCGCGGACCCTAGTTGAAGCGCCGCCGCGGCGCAAGCGCGGGTCGCTCGCCCTTCACGGCAAAGAGTTCGGGCTGACGAGACGCTCATCATCGCCGTCACCCCGGCCAAGCGAAGCGCGAGCCGGGGCCGGACGGGTCGCGGCCAAGCTGGAATTCGTCTTGGAAGCGGCGGGTCCGGCCTCGGATCGCCCTTTCAGGCCGTCCGGGTGACGGCGATGATGGTCAAACCTCCGCGAATTAGTCCTTTCGCAATCCGACCGCATCGCCGTGGCTCGCCCTTACTGGGGCCGCACGTCGACGCCCATGGCGTCCAGCAGGCGGAACTGCTGGTCGGGAGCGATCTTCAGGTCGGCGTAGGTCGCCAGGCGCCGCAGATCGAGGCCGCTGACCTCGGCGCCCTGCAGGTCCGCGCCGGCGAGCCGCGCTCCGTCGAGGATCGCCTGGAAGAGATCCGCGCCCGTCAGGTCCGCACCCTCGAGATCGGCCCCCGACAGATCGGTCTCGCGCAGGCGACTGCGCGCGAGTTCGCAGCCAGGCAGGCGCACGCCGGATAGGTCGGCCAGCTCGAGATTGCAGTCCATCAGGGTCGCCGCGAAACGTTCGAGCTTGCGCCCGTAGGATCTGGCGAAGCTGCATCGGGCGAAGACTGCGCCCAGGAGGTTGCAGTCCTGCATGCGCACGCCATGAAGCTCCGTCCCCTCGAACCTGGCGTAGATCAGCTCGCACCGCGAGAAGCGCGCCTCGTCCAATCGGCTGAAGGCGAACGACGCGCCGGTCCTGGAGGCGTGGTCGGCGAACTGACAGTCCTCGAAGACCGCCTCGCGAAGATCGGCATGGGAGAAGCGGCAGCGGATCAGTCGGCAGCGCTCGAACCGGGCGCCCGAGAGGATGGTCCCGGCAAAGGCCCCGTCCTCGATGGCGCAGTCCACCAGAGTCAGATCGGTCAGATCGAGTTCGGCCCAGTCGACATCGGCGAGCGGCCGGGCCTCGATCCGCTCGCCGGCGCGCACGCTGGCGCTCAGGAGAACCGCTCCCAGGCCGACTGGCGCGAGACCCCGAGGGCCTCGCCGATGCGCGCCCAGCTGATCTCGCGTCCGCGCAGCTCCTCGACCAGGGTGTGCAGCTGGTTGCCCATGCCCTGAAGCGTGCGCTCCACCGGCTTGAGGCGATCGAGCAGCCGGTCGGAGGGGATGTTTTCGATCTTGAACTGGGCGTGATCGATCTTCGGCGTGCGTCCGGCCACGTACTCGTCGCACAGCGCCACGCACTCGTCGCAGATGAAGATGGCGCCCGGTCCGGCGATCAGCTTCTGCACTTCGTGCTGCGATTTCAGACAGAACGAGCAGTGGACAGGCTCCTTCGCGGTGTCGGGGGCCGGCGCTGCGGACGGATTGGTCGCGGCGCTGGCGGGTTGTTCGGACATCGAGACCTCCTGTCAGAGAGAACCTGACAGTCAAGTACGGCCTGACGAAATTGCCGTCAAGCGAATCCTGACACCTCAGTTGAGGGCGCCGGCGTCCGCGGCCGTGGCGGGATCGGCGATCCAGGCCGGCCAGAAGTCCGCCGGCCACGCCGCCGCGGCGTGCAGGCGGCGCATCACCGCCAGCGTCTGGCGCACCGCTGCGATGTCGACGCCAAGCGTGCGGGTCTCGCCCTCGCCAAAGTCGAAGCGAAAGCCGAGGCCCCGGTCGGACGGGTCGATGTGGACGGCCCTGACCAGGCCGCCGGGCGCGTCGGCGCCCGGGGTCACGCCGGCGACCTTGCCGAACCGCGCCATCGCCGCGGCCTGCTCGAAAGCGTTCAGCGCGGCGCGGCGCTCCGGTGCGCTCCCGGCCGCCGTGCGCTTCTCCAGCATCGCGCCCAGAGCGCCGACGAGACCGCGGCAGAGCTTCTGCGTCAGCCATAGCCGCATCGTCGCGCCGTCGGCGTCGATCATGTCCCAGGCGATGCGATCTTCGTCGCCGTCGTAGCAGAGCGAAAACCGGCTGATCTCGGCCATCGAACCCGACCTCGCGCGACCCGCCATGTCCTATACCGGGGCGGTCGCCGCTTTGGGAGCCCGCGTCAGCTCGGCGTAGGCCCAGGCGACGCCGCGCAGCAGCTTCGCGTCCGTTTCGCGCTCGAGCATCTCGCGCAGCACCGGGGCGGCGCCTCGCTCTGCGGCAAGCGCCAGGGCGACGGCCGCGTGGCGGCGCACCTGCGGGCTCGGATCGGCGAACGCCGCGGCGACGATGCGCGCGCGCACGTACGGCTCGAGCGCACCGCCCGTCTCGCCGCAGGCGTGGCAGGAGAGCGCGTGCATGGCCATCCAGCGCACCCGCGGAACCGGATCGTCGATCAGCCGCGTCAGAGCCGGGCGCGCCGCGGCATCGCCGAAGGTATCCAGGGCGCCGGCGCACTCGAAGCGGGTGCGGGCGCGCCGTGACTGAAGGCCCGCCAGCAGCGCGGTCTGGAAACCGGCGTACCGCGCCGGCGCCGCCTGCATCGCGGCGCGCGCTCGCTGCTTGCGCCGCTTGCCGACCGCCAGCGCCCTGGCGAGGGCGCGCAGATCATCCGCCTGCGCCAGGGCGAACCAGCGCTCGGCCAGAGCCTCGGCGTCGAGTTCGTCCGCCGATTTCGCTGCTGGCGCGCGCCGGCGGCGCACCTCGTGCGCAAGCGCCGGCCAGCTCGCGAATCCGTACTCGCGGGCGATGACGAACTGGGCTCTGGTCAACGGCAGCTCGCGGCCCGAGACCGTAGCGAAGGCGAGGTCCAGACGGACCAGCGCCTGAGTCTCCCCGGCCAGGCAGGCGCGCTGCAGGGCGCGCGCCTCGCGGCGCAGGCGCTCCAGATCCGGTCGTGGCGGCAGCGAGCGGCTCATGCGCGCGCCTTGGGCCTGATCTGCGCCTTCAGCAATCGGCGGGCTGCGTGGCTCATCAGCTGCTGCTTGATGCGCATGAAACGCGGAACGTCGCGGCAGTTCGGCGCGACGCAGTGCAGCAACAGCGGATGGCAGAGCACCATGTCGCCCGGCTCGCCGGTCAACTCGACGACGCGCAGGCCCACGCCGTCCACCTCGGCGCCGTCGGCCATGAAGGCTTCGATCCGATCCGGGGGACCTGCCGCGCAGCCGGTGAGAGCGGCCAGCCAGGGATGACTGCGGTGCAGCCGGTCGCGACGCCAGCTTCCGTCGGCGCGATGCGCCGAGGGCGCCTGCGCCTCGTACTGCTTCAGGATCAGGCGCGGCGAACCGGCCAGAACCAGGGTCCCGCCGCCGGCCGGGCGAACCTCGCCGACGAACCCGACCACGAAAAGCGTGGTCAGCCGCGCCGCATTCCAGGCGGGCGTTCCGTCCCAGTGCCAGAGGCGCTCGGGCACGTCCCACGCCTCGGGCGCGGCGCCGGACGGAAAGGTGACGATGGGCCGCCCCCAGTCGCGCGGCCAGTCCCAGGCGCCGGCGCCCAGGAGGCCGTCGATGACCGTGCGCACGGCCTCGGTCTGGATCAGGCCTTGGCTCGGCGCGGTTTTCGGCCGCTTCAGGTCGCCGCGCGGCTGGCGCCAGGTCGAGCGGTCGCTTCGGAATATCCCATGCACCTCGGCCAGTTCGGCCCACCACTCGTCCTGCATGGTCAGGGCGTCGGCGCGCGCGAAGGCGCCGGGGACGCGCAGGAAGCCGTCGCGCTCGAAGGCGGCGAGCGCGTCTGCGGCGAGGTTGGGGAATGACGATGACGGCGCGCCGGCAGGC
This sequence comes from Caulobacteraceae bacterium, assembly GCA_035532115.1. GTDB lineage: Bacteria > Pseudomonadota > Alphaproteobacteria > Caulobacterales > Caulobacteraceae > Acaudatibacter. Next base: position 44,130 of record DATKRO010000099.1, read on the forward strand.
ATGAACGAGCCTCCTTTCAGGACGCCCGGGGTTCGCACGCGGGCTGAAAGAAGGATCGAGGACGCATCGATCGGAGACGATCTCGGTGGGCCTTGGGCCCTTTCCGCGAACCGGACGCGTCCTTGGCGCGCGCCTGGGCTATAGCAGTGGCCGACGGCGGTCGCAACGCGGCTCCCGCCTCCCCGGCGCCGTTCCGCGGGGCGGCCGTTTGCGGCATAAGGCGGGCGGATGATCCGCCTCTTCGCCGCCATCGCCATCCCCGGGGAGATCGGCGAGACCCTGGCGCGCCGCCAGCAGGGCCTGCCCGGCGCCCGCTGGCGTCCAGCTTCGGCCCTGCACCTCACCTTGCGCTTCATCGGCGAGGTGGCCGAGACGACGGCCGAAGACGTCGACGCCGAGCTGGCGCTCGTCGCCGGGCCGGCCCTGAGCCTCGAGCTCGAGAGCGTCGGCGTCTTCCAGGAGGGCGACGAGATTCGGGCGCTGTGGGCGGGGGCGTCCGAGAACGAGCCTCTGAGGCGTCTGGCGGCGCGCTGCGAAGCCGCGGCCCGCCGGGCCGGCCTCGCGCCGGAGCGCCGGGTCTGGCGCCCGCACGTGACTCTCGCCTACCTGCGGCGCGCCGATCCGGCGCGGGTCGCCACCTGGGTGCAGGCCAACAGCCTGCTGAAATCCCCGCTCTTCCAGGTGAAGAGCTTCGGCCTCTATTCCAGCCACCTCGGCCAGAGCGGCGCGAGCTACCAGCTGGAGCGCCTCTATCGGCTGGGCTGATCCCGGCCTCACACCTTTGCGGCGTGGTCCTTCAGCACGCCCAGCGGCGCGATCGCCAGCGTCTCCTCGTGGGTGGCCTCCAGCACCACCGGCGGGGCGACGCCGGCATCGAGGGCCTCCTTCCAGCGCGGCGCGCACAGGCACCAGCGATCTCCGGGGCTGAGGCCGGGAAACCCGAGATCGCGCCTGGCCGTGGACAGGTCGTTGCCGGCGCCCTTGGAGAACGCCAGGAACTCGGCCGTCATCACCGCGCACACGGTGTGCAGGCCCACGTCCTCGGCGCCGGTCTCGCAGCAGCCGTTGCGGAAAAAGCCGGTGAGCGGGCGCACCGAACAGGCCTTCAGCTCGCCGCCCAGAACGTTTCTGGCGCCTTCGTCGAAACGGGTGGTCATGGGCGTCATTTTAGGGCTTTTTGGCCGCGGTTCGCCAGAGGGAAGGGATGGGCCGATCATGGATTCGGGGACCGTCCGCCCACGTCGCAGCGCCCTCTACATGCCCGCCTCCAATGCGCGCGCGCTGGAGAAGGCGCACGGCCTCGCCGCCGACGTGGTCATCCTCGATCTGGAGGACGCCGTCGCTCCGGGCGCCAAGCCGGCCGCGCGCCTCGCCGCCTGCGAGGCGATCGGCGCGGGCGGATTCGGCCGGCGCGAGGTGGTGATACGGGTCAATGGCCTGGCGAGCGACTGGGGCGCCGCCGACATCGCCGCCGCGGCTGGCGCCGGTCCCGACGCCATCCTGGTTCCCAAGATCGACTCGGCGGCGGACGTGGCGAACTATGACGAGCGCCTCGCCGGCGCGCCGGCCCGGGTGCGCCTTTGGGTGATGATCGAGACCTGCGCGGCGATGTTCGAGCTTGGCGCCATCGCCCGGGCGGCGCGGACGACGCGGCTGGCCGCCTTCGTGCTTGGAATCAACGATCTCGCCAAGGAGATGCGGGCGCGACAGACGCCGGACCGCGCCCAGTTCCTGCCATTCATGGCGATGAGCGTGGCGGCGGCGCGCTCGGAAGGTTTGGTGGTTCTGGACGGCGTCCATAACGAGATCGAGGATCTGGAAGGCCTCGCCGGCGCCTGCCGCCAGGCCGCCGACCTCGGCTTCGACGGCAAGACCCTGATCCATCCCAGCCACCTCGACGTCTGCAACCGCGCCTTCACGCCGTCGGCCGCCGAGGTGGCCTGGGCGAAGGCCGTGGTGCAGGCCTTCGGCGAGCCGCAGAACGCCGGCGTAGGCGCCCTCAGGGTGGAGGGCCGCCTGGCCGAGCGGCTGCACCTGGAGCAATCGCGCCAGCTCATCGCGCTCGCCGAGGCGATCGGGGCGGCCGCCGGCGGATGACGTGAACGAGCTCCCCGCCATGGCCGCCCTCGTCGTCCTCGCGTTCGGGGCGGGACTAGTTTGGCCCAGGAGCGCAGCCGCGGCCGAGCCCCTGGGTGCGCGCCTGCGCGAGGCCGCCCGGGCCGCCGAAGGCCTGCAGGGCCCGCTGGACGGCGGCTGGACGCTGGTCTCGCGAGGCGGCGCGCGGCTCTACGACTTCCAGATCGCCCAGCCATCCTCGTCCGCGCCCGCTCGAGGCGCCTGGCGCGACCTGCGGCGGCCGAGCGTGGCGGGCGACATCGGCGTGATCGACACGCTGGAGGACCGCGCGTGCAGGCTCGACATCAGTTTCGTACCGGCCCTCGGCGAGGCGCCGGTCGCCATTTCCCTGAGATGCGCCAAGGGGCTCTGGTCGGGCGAGATGCGCGCCGCCGCCGAGGTCACGAACGTCGAGCTTCGGCGCGCACCCGCAGCGGCGGGTCAATGAAGCGGGAGGGCGTCCTGGCGCGCTACGATTTCGCCTCCGACAACGTCGCCGGGGCCATGCCCGAGGCGCTCGCGGCGCTCGCTTCGGCCAATGCAGGATATGCAGGCGGCTATGGCGCAGACGCGACCTCCGCCCGCGCCGCGGACCTGATCCGCGCCCTGCTCGACGCCGACGCCGAGGTGCGCTTCGTCGCCTCCGGCACGGCCGCCAACGCGCTTGCGCTCGCCGCGCTCGCCCAGCCGCACGAGGCGATCGTCTGCCATGAGCACGCCCACGTCGCCACCGACGAGACCGGCGCGCCGGGGTTCTTCGGAGCGGGCGTAGGTCTGGTGCTGCTGCCCGGCGCCGCGGGCCGCATCGATCCGGTCGCGCTCGCCGCGACGATCGCCGCGCCCGAGGTCTCCTATCGGCAATCGCCTGCCGCGCTCTCGCTCACCAACGCCACCGAATACGGAGCGCTCTACGGGGCGGCGGAGCTGGAGGACATGATCAGGCGAGCGAGGCGGGCCGGCCTGAAGACCCATCTCGACGGCGCGCGCCTCGCCAACGCCGTCGCCGCCGGGCTCGACCCGAGGCTGCTGGCGCGCGCCGGCCTCGATATCGCCGTCCTCGGCGGGACCAAAGCCGGCTCGACGCCCAGCGAGGCCATCGTGCTCTTCGACAAAGCCCTGGCCCGGCGCTTCGACGCACGCCTGAAGCACGCCGGCCAGCTGGTCTCCAAAGGCCGATTTCTGGCGGCGCCCTGGATCGGCATGCTGGAGGCCGGCGCCTGGACGGGTCGCGCCGCCCACGCCAACGCCATGGCGAGAAAGCTCGCCGCCCTGATGCCGGTTCCGGTGGCCCATCCGGTCGAGGCCAACGGCGTCTTCGTGTCGATGGACGAGCCGATGCTGGAGCGGCTGCGCGGCCGCGGCTGGCAGGTCTATCGCTTCATCGACGGCACGGTGCGCTTCATGTGCTGCTGGGCGACCACCGAAGCGGCCGTCGAGGAACTCGGAGCGGACCTGTCGTCGGTGGCGTGACGCCCGCGCCCCGGCACGCCGGGCCGCGCCGGGGCGCGTTGCTAAGCCAGGGGCGCGTTCCTATAAGGCGCCAGCTCAGTTGAAAGGCGCGCAATGAACATCCACGAGCACCAGGGCAAGGCGCTCCTCGCCGAATTCGCCGCGCCCGTTCCTCGGGGCTTCGCGGCCTTCAGCATCGACGAGGCTGTGGAGGCGGCGCGTAAGCTGGGCGGGCCGGTGTGGGTGGTGAAGGCCCAGATCCATGCCGGCGGGCGCGGCAAGGGCGGCGGCGTCAAGCTCGCCAGATCGCTGGAGGAGGTCCGCGCCGAGGCCGCCAGGATGCTGGGCATGACCCTCGTCACCCACCAGACCGGGCCGAAGGGCCGCCTCGTTCGCCGCCTTTACATCGAGGAAGGCGCATCGATCGCCAAGGAATACTATCTGTCGCTGCTGGTCGACCGCGAGACCAGCCGCATCGCCGTGGTCGCCTCCACCGAGGGCGGCATGGACATCGAGGAGGTGGCCAGCTCCACCCCCGAACGGATCACCACCTTCACCATCGACCCGGCCACCGGCGTCTGGCCGCACCACGGCGCGATGCTGGCCAAGTCGCTCGGACTTCAGGGTGAACTCGCCAGGCAAGCCCGTGCGCTGCTGCCGGTTCTCTACGAGGCCTTCACCAAGAAGGACATGAGCCTTCTGGAGATCAATCCGCTGATCGCGACCGAGGACGGAGCGCTGAAGCTCCTGGACGCCAAGATCGGCTTCGACGACAACGCGCTCTTTCGTCACCCTGAGATCGTCGCGTTGCGCGACGTCACCGAGGAAGACGCCAAGGAAATCGAAGCCTCCAGGCACGAGCTTTCCTACATCGCCCTGGAGGGGGAGATCGGCTGCATGGTGAACGGCGCGGGCCTCGCCATGGCGACCATGGACATCATCAAGCTCTACGGCGCCGAGCCCGCCAATTTCCTCGACGTCGGCGGCGGCGCCAGCAAGGAGAAGGTCACCGCCGCGTTCAAGATCATCACCGCCGACCCCAGCGTGAAGGGCATATTGGTCAACATCTTCGGCGGCATCATGCGCTGCGACATCATCGCCGAGGGGGTCGTGGCGGCGGTGAAGGAGGTGGGACTGAAGGTCCCGCTGGTGGTGCGCCTGGAGGGCACCAACGTCGAACTCGGCAAGCAGATCCTCTCGCAGAGCGGCCTCGACGTCATCGCCGCCAACGACCTCGCCGACGGGGCGCAGAAGATCGTCCACGCCGTGAAGGCTGCGGCCTGAACGGTCTCGCGGGCGCCAGGCTTTGCGGGGAGGCGGGAAGGCAGGCGCCTTGCCATCGCCGCGCGGGAAGGCTTTGGTGCGGCCGACACCCATATTCACTGACACGAAGGCCACTCATGTCCCGACTTCCCCTCCTGGCCGCTTTCGGCGCCCTTTGCCTGCCGGTCGGCGCGCTTGCCGCCGCACCCGCCCCCGACGCTGCGTTCGACGCTTTCCAGAATGTCTGCAGCGCCACCGCCGCCAGCTACCCGGCGGTGGTCAAGGCGGCGGACGCGGGCGGCTGGGCGGACACCGCCGTTCCCGCCGACTCCGACGCCAAGGTCACCATCACCGCGAAGATGGCGCGCTCCAAGGCCGCCGGCGGCGAGACCCTGATGCTCTCGGCCACCCAGGGCCTGCTCCAGGGCGCCGGCGGCGGCACCCCGGTCAGCACCTGCAAGATCAGCTCGAACCGTCCCGAACCCGATCTCATCGCCCGCGCCAAGGCGTGGCTCGGCTACGCGCCCGACGCGGCCCCCGACCCGACCCTGGCCGTCTACTACGTCAAGCCGGGCGGCGCGAAACCGGAGCACGTGGCCAAGGCGAATCTCAACGCCGCCCTCGCCTCGGGGGGCCTGTCGGTGCTGAAGTTCCAGCAGGATCCCGACGGCGCCATCCTCGTCTACCAGACCTACAATGTGAAGTAGCAGCGCGGGATCTCGCGGAGGTTGGTCGCGATGTCGCGCGCCGGAATGCTGATCGGTCTGGGCGTGGCGGCGGCGCTGGCGCTGGCGAACTTCGCCGCCGCGCAGGACGACCAGGATGCTGCGGCCTGGAGCCGCCAGGCGGCGCGCGGCGCATTCGAGCTGTGCCGGGTAGACGCCCCTGATGCAGGCAAGGTCGCCGAACAGGGCGAGGTGTGGGGCTGGCCGGAGTTCGTCCCCTATCTCGAGCACCCTGTCGGATACGAGCGAACGGCGGGCGGCGAAAGCCGGCGCACCCTCACCGTCGGTGACCAGACCTCCTACGTGGAACTCACGGTGCAGAGCGGCGAGGTGAAATCGGCCGCGCCGGCGCAGGTGCGCTACTTTCGCTGCGAGGTCGCGGCCAACCAGCCGGTCAACCAAACCCTCGCAGCCTATTTCACCGCCAGGTACGGGCGCCCCAGCGTCGTGACCGGCCGCTCGACGGTCTGGCTCGCCGGCGCGACGCCTGTGGCCGGCGCCGCCGCCAGCGACGATGCGGCGCTCGCGCCGGTGATCGCCGGGCCGGTTGGCGCCAAGGTCACCCGCGTCGAACTCAGCCACGAGCGCGGGCTCGACCGGGCCAAGCTCAGCTTTTTCGAGAAGACCGCCGGCTAGAGCGCGTTCCTCAAAAGTGGAACCGCCTTTGCGAGCCGAACGCGCTCCAGCGTTTTGAATCCAGGCTCGCGGCGGCGCGTTAAGGCCCGGCGGACGTGACCGCCCGCCGGGCCGGGCCTGTCCGCCGCATTACCTTGGGGAGGTTGAACGGCGGACTGAAGGCGACACGCCAAGCCCGGTCGGAAACTGGCGCGAATCTGCAAGCCTGGCAACGCCAAATTGCGCTTCCGACCGGGGCTTTGCTTGCCCTCCCGGATCGCCTATGGGAACCGCGCCCGCTCGCGCCGCGCCCGGGTCCCCGAAACTCTGTCCAAGCGAGCGACGAAAAGCCTCATGTCCATTCTCGTCGGCCGCGAGACGCGGGTGATCTGCCAGGGGATCACCGGAGCGCAGGGCGCGTTCCATTCCGAACAGGCCATCGCCTACGGAACCCGGATGGTCGCGGGCGTCACCCCCGGCAAGGGCGGTTCGACGCAACTGGGCCTTCCGGTGTTCGACACCGTGGCCGAGGCGTGCGCCGCCACCGACGCGGACGCCACCGCCATCTACGTGCCCCCGCCGTTCGCGGCCGATGCGATTCTGGAGGCGATCGACGCCCGGATCGCGCTGATCGTCTGCATCACCGAGGGCATTCCGGTGCAGGACATGATCAGGGTCAAGCGCGCCCTGGCGGGCTCGGCCTCGCGGCTGATCGGCCCCAACTGTCCCGGCGTGCTGACGCCGGGCGAATGCAAGATCGGCATCATGCCCGGCAACATCTTCCGGAAGGGCTCGGTGGGCATCATCTCGCGCTCGGGGACGCTCACCTACGAGGCGGTCTACCAGACCACGCAGGCGGGCCTGGGCCAGACCACCGCCGTCGGCATCGGCGGCGACCCGGTGAAGGGGACCGAGTTCATCGAGATCCTGGAGATGTTCCTGGCCGATCCGGAGACGCAATCGATCATCATGATCGGCGAGATCGGTGGCGCGGCCGAGGAAGATGCGGCGCAGTTCATTAAATCTTCAGCAACCAAGAAGCCAATGGTGGGCTTCATCGCCGGACGCACCGCGCCGCCGGGCCGCCGCATGGGCCACGCCGGCGCGATCATCTCCGGCGGCAAGGGAGGCGCCGAGGACAAGATCGCCGCCATGGAAGCCGCGGGCATCCGCGTTTCCCCATCCCCGGCGGCCCTGGGCGAGACCCTGGTCGAGGTCCTCGGCGGGGCCAGGTGATCCAGGGCGCCCCCCGCGGCGCCGACAGCTACGGCGATCGGCGAACGGCTACTATCTATGGGGCGCCGCCCGGACATGTGCGACGCGGCCCGGGCGGGTGCAAAGGTGGGCGGACGCGAGGATGAGAGTTAGATGGCGGACGACGCTGGACGGCTGAGCCAGGCCCTGGCCGAGACCTCGTTCCTTTATGGCGGCAACGCCGGCTTCGTGGAGGATCTGCACGCCAAATGGGCGGCCGATCCAGACTCGGTGGAACCGTCCTGGCGCGCCTTCTTCGCCTCGCTGCGCGACCGCGTCGACGAGGTCGTCAAGGCGAACGCGCCGCCATCCTGGGCGCCGCCGCCGACGGACTCGCCCCGACCCGACTGGGTGTCGGCGATCGATGGCCTCTGGCCGGCGGTGGGGGCCAAGCTGGAGACCAGGATCGGTCAGACGCGGCCGGCGGCGAGCCCGGACGAGGTGCGCGCCCGCACCCTGGATTCGCTGCGCGCCATCATGATGATCCGCGCCTACCGCATGCGCGGCCACCTCAAGGCCAATCTCGATCCCCTGGGGCTGGCGACGCCGCAGGGCGACGCCACTGAACTCGACCCGGCCACCTACGGCTTCGCAGAAGCCGACTACGAGCGGCCGATCTTCCTCGACTACGTGCTCGGCCTCGAAAGCGCGACCCTGCGCGAGATCCTGGCCATCCTCAAGCGCACCTACTGCGGCAACGTGGGCGTGCAATACATGCACATCACCGACCCGACCGAGAAGGCCTGGCTGCAACAGCGCATCGAGGGCCGCGACAAGGAGATCGTCTTCACCCGCGAGGGCAAAGTCGCCATCCTGAAGAAGCTCATCGAGGCCGAGGGGTTCGAGAAGTTCCTCCACAAGCGCTTCCCCGGCACCAAGCGCTTCGGTCTCGACGGCGCGGAGGCGATCGTCCCGGCCCTGGAGCAGATCATCAAGCGCGGCGGCGCGCTCGGCGTGAAGGACATCGTCATCGGCATGCCGCACCGCGGTCGCCTCAACGTGCTGGCCGCGGTGATGGGCAAGCCCTACCGGGTGATCTTCTGCGAGTTCCAGGGCGGCTCGTCGCTGCCGTCGGACGTGGAGGGCTCGGGCGACGTCAAGTATCACCTGGGCGCCTCGTCCAACCGCGAGTTCGACGCCAACATCGTCCACCTGTCGCTGACCGCCAATCCCAGCCACCTGGAGATCGTCAATCCGGTGGTGCTGGGCAAGGCCAGGGCCAAACAGGCCTTCACCTTGCGCGAGAATCCCACCGCCGGGCGCAGCCACGTGCTGCCGTTGCTGCTGCACGGCGACGCCGCCTTCGCCGGGCAGGGCGTGATCGCCGAGTGCTTCAACCTGATGGGCGTGAAGGGCTACCGCACCGGCGGCGCCGTGCACTTCATCGTCAACAACCAGATCGGCTTCACCACCAGCCCGCGCTATTCCCGCACCAGCCCCTATCCTTCCGACACCGCGCTGATGGTCGAGGCGCCGATCTTCCACGCCAACGGCGACGATCCGGAGGCGGTGGTCTATGCGGCCAAGATCGCCACCGAGTATCGCCAGCAGTTCGGCAAGGACGTCGTCATCGACATGTTCTGCTATCGCCGCTTCGGTCACAACGAGGGCGACGATCCGACGATGACCCAGCCGCTGATGTACCTCGCCATCAAGCATCATCCGGCGACGCGCGAACTCTACGCCCAGCGCCTCGTCGACGAGGGGGTGATCACGGCGGACGAACTCGCTGGCTTCCTCTCCGAGTTCGACGCCTACCTCGACGAGGAGTTCGAGGCCGGCAAGTCCTACCACGCCGACAAGGCCGATTGGCTGGACGGCAAATGGGCAGGCCTGAGCCAGGAGAACGACGAACGCCGCGGCGATACCGCCGTGCCGCTGCAGAAGCTGCGCGATCTGGGCCTGAAGTTCACCACTCTGCCCGAGCGGCTCGACGTCCACAAGACGGTGCGCCGGGTGATCGAGAACCGCCGCCACGCCATCGAGAGCGGCCAGAACATTGACTGGGCCACCGGCGAGCATCTCGCCTTCGCCACCCTCCTGGATCAGGGCTGTGCGGTGCGGCTCTCCGGTCAGGACAGCGTGCGCGGCACCTTCACCCAGCGTCACGGCGCCATCGTCGACCAGACCACCGAGGAGCGCTACGTCCCGCTCGCCAACCTGAGACCGGGTCAGGCGCACGTCGAACTGCTGGACTCGGCGCTGTCGGAAGAGGCGGTGCTGGGCTTCGAGTACGGCTTCTCGCTCACCGATCCCAATACCCTGACGCTCTGGGAAGCCCAGTTCGGCGACTTCGCGAACGGCGCCCAGGTCGTCATCGACCAGTTCATCTCGTCTGGCGAGCGCAAATGGCTGCGCATGTCCGGGCTCGTCATGCTGCTGCCGCACGGCTACGAAGGCCAGGGGCCGGAGCACTCCTCGGCCCGGCTGGAGCGCTATCTGCAGCTCTGTGCGGAAGACAACATCCAGGTGGCCTACTGTTCGACGCCCGCCAACTACTTCCACGTCCTGCGCCGCCAGCTGATGCGGGACTATCGCAAGCCGCTGATCGCGATGACGCCCAAGAGCCTGCTGCGCCACAAGATGGCGGTGTCGAGCCTCGCCGATTTCGCCGAGGGTTCGGCGTTCCACCGCGTGCTGCACGACGACGCCGAGCACGGCCGCAACACCAGCGTGCGCCTCGTCCCCGACGCCAAGGTGCGGCGGGTGATCCTCTGCTCGGGCAAGGTCTATTACGACCTCCTCGACGAGCGCGAGAAGCGCGGCATCGACGATGTCTATCTGATGCGGCTCGAACAATTCTATCCCTGGCCGGTGAAATCGCTGACCACCGAACTGTCGCGCTTCGCCGGCGCCGAACTCGTCTGGTGCCAGGAGGAACCGAAGAACATGGGCGGCTGGACCTTCGTCGATCCGTGGCTGGAGCTGACCCTCGCCAAGATGAAGATCGCCGCCAGGCGCGCCCGCTACGTCGGCCGTCCCGCCTCGGCCTCGACCGCGGCCGGGCTGATGAGCCGGCACATGAAGGAGTTGCAGACCTTCCTGGCCCAGGCCTTCGCGTGACGGTTCGGCAAGGAGGCCGGCGATGACCGACATCATGACTCCGACGCTCGGCGAATCCGTCACCGAGGCCACCGTGGCGCGCTGGGCCAAGCGGCCGGGCGAGGCTGTGCGCAAGGACGAGGTTCTGGTGGAGTTGGAGACCGACAAGGTGAACCTGGAGGTCGCCGCCGCCGAGGACGGGGTCCTGGCCGACATCGCCGCCGAGGAAGGGGCCACCGTCGAGCCGGGCCAGCTGCTGGGCCGCCTCGAAGCGGCGGGCGCGGCGCCCGCGAAAGCCAGGGCGCCCGCCAAATCGGTCGAGGTCGCCGCCGCGGCGGCGCCGGCGGGCGAAGCGCAACCCGAACCGCGTGCCGCCGCGCCGCCGCCGCGAACCGGACCGGTCCCGGATCTGGCGCCCGCCGCGGCGGCGCGTCCGCCGGCGCCCTCGGCCCAGCGGATCATCGCCGAGAACCAGCTGGACCCCGCGGCCATCGAAGGATCGGGACGGCAGGGTCAGATCACCAAGGGCGACGCCCTGGCCACGCTGGCGGCGCGCGCAGCCAGTCCCCCGCCCTCGTCGCCTTCGCCCAACGCGCCTGCGCCCCGCCCCGCCGCCGAGCGCGAGGAGCGGGTGCGCATGACCCGGCTGCGCCAGACCATCGCCCGGCGCCTGAAGGAGGCCCAGGCGACGGCCGCCATGCTGACCACCTTCAACGAGGTCGACATGGGTGCGGTGATGGCGCTCAGGAACCAGTACAAGGACGCGTTCGAGAAGCGCCATGGCGTGCGGCTCGGCTTCATGAGCTTCTTCGTCAAAGCCTGCATCGCCGCCTTGAAGGAGGTTCCGGCGGTGAACGCCGAGATCGACGGGACCGATCTCATCTACAAGAACCACTACGACATCGGCGTCGCCGTCGGCACGGACCGCGGCCTCGTGGTGCCCGTGGTGCGCGACGCCGACGCGATGAACCTGGCGCAGATCGAAAAGGCGATCGGCGAGCTCGGACGAAAAGCGCGCGACGGCGCCCTGGCGCTCGATGATCTGCAAGGCGGCACCTTCAGCATCTCCAACGGCGGCGTCTATGGTTCGCTGATGTCGACGCCGATCCTGAACCTGCCCCAGTCCGGCATTCTGGGCATGCACAAGATCCAGGACCGTCCCATGGCCGTCGGCGGCCAGGTGGCGATACGGCCGATGATGTATCTGGCGCTTTCCTACGATCACCGCGTCGTCGACGGCCAGGGTGCGGTGACCTTCCTCGTCAAGGTCAAGGAGCACGTCGAGGATCCGCAGCGGCTGCTGCTGGATCTTTGAGGAGCGCCCGCAGGTGGGCCTCGCGATCGTCACCCGCATACCGAGCTACGCCGAGGCCCAGATCGCCGCCGGCGCGCTGCGCTCGGCCGGCATCGCCGCGGAAGTGTTCGACGGCGCCTTCGGCCAGATCGAGGCGCCCGTCGTCCAGGCGCTCGGCGGCTTCCGCGTCATGGCGCCCGAGCATGAGATCATCGCCGCGCGCGATATATTGAGAGCGCTGCAGTCGGGCCCCGGGCTCGGCGAGGCGGGCGATCATCCGGAACGGCCGTCCGCCGATGTCTGGCCCAGAGCCCCGGCGCTGCCGGCCTGGCGCCGCTGGCTGTCCGCCGCCGCCGCGCGCTTCGCCCGGCGAGCGGTCCGGTGAGCGGCTTGCGCCGGAGCGCTGCGAGCCGTATCTACCACCCGTAGATACGAGGTTGGCTGATGTCGGTTTCGCGCGCCAAGCTGTTCAACCATGGCGGCAGCCAGGCCGTACGACTCCCCAAGGAATTCCGCTTCCAAGGCAAGGAGGTCGCGATCCGCAAGGAAGGAGATCGCGTGATCCTGGAGCCGGTGGCCCGTGACATGAAGGCCTTCTGGGCCGAGATCGACCGCATTCGGGGAGACGCGATCTTGCACGCGCCCGAAGACCCGCCAGCCGAAGATCCCGGCACGTCCTGGTGACGCTCAGCCTCGACACCAATGCGCTGATCGAGATCGCCAACGGGCGCGCGCGGGTTCGGGCCGCCTTCGAAACCGCGAACCAAACCGGCGAAGAGATGGTCGTCTGCGTCCTGGTTGCTCACGAGCTGCGATTCGGGGCGCGATTCAGCCGTCGCGAGTCGGAGATTCGCACTGCGGAGGCTGTCTTGGCCGGATTGCCGATCATTCCTTTCACGGCAGAGGACGCAAATGGGGCGACCGATGTCAGGCTCGCTCTCGAGCGCATCGGGCGGCGGATCGGCGCCATGGATATGCTCATCGCCGGGCAGGCCTTCAGCCGCGGCTGGTCCATCGTGACGGCCAACGTGCACGAGTTCGGTCGCATCGAGGGTCTCGACGTCATCGACTGGAGCGCCGACGCCGAAAGCGCCTGACCTTCGCGGGCGCAGCGCCTATATCCGGCCGCAAGCTGGGTGCGGAGCAAGGCATGGCCGGGTACGATGTCGTCATCATCGGGGGCGGCCCCGGCGGCTACAACGCCGCAATCCGCGCCGGCCAGCTCGGCCTGACCACCGCCTGCGTCGACAAGCGCGCCACGCTCGGCGGGACCTGCCTCAACGTCGGCTGCATCCCCTCCAAGGCGCTGCTGCACGCCTCCGAACTCTACGAACTCGCCTCCAAGGACTTCGCCGGGTTCGGCATCGAGGTCACGCCGCGGCTGAACCTGACCGCCATGATGGCGCAGAAGGACGCCTCGGTGAACCAGCTCACCAATGGGGTGGAGTTCCTCTTCAAGAAGAACAAGGTCGATTGGGTGCGGGGCGCAGGCGCCATCGCCGGTCCTGGCGGGGTCGAGGTCGCCGCGCCGGACGGCGCGGTCACGGCGCTGGAGGCGACGCACATCGTCATCGCCACCGGCTCCGAACCCGCTGCGCTTTCCGGCGTCGCCGTGGACCAGAAGCGCATCGTCGATTCCACCGGCGCGCTCGCGCTCGCCGAGGTTCCCAAGCGGCTGATCGTCATCGGCGCCGGCATCATCGGGCTGGAGCTCGGCTCGGTCTGGCGCAGGCTGGGCGCGGACGTGACCGTGGTGGAGTTCCTAGATCGGATCGTCCCCGGCGTCGACGCCGAGACCGCCCGCACCCTCCAGCGCGCCCTCGCCAGGCAGGGGATCGGCTTCCGGCTCTCGACCAAGGTGACCGGCGCCAAGACCGGCAAGGACGAGGTCGAGCTTTCGCTCGAGCCGGTCGCTGGCGGCGCGGCGCAGACGCTGAGCGCCGACTGCGTCCTCCTCGCCGTCGGCCGGCGACCCTGCACGCAAGGGCTGGGCCTGGCGAGCGTCGGTCTCGCGCCGGACGCTCGCGGCTTCATCGAGACCGATCGTTGCCGGACCGCCGCGGCGGGCGTTTGGGCGATCGGCGACGTCACCCATGGCCCGATGCTGGCGCACAAGGCCGAGGACGAGGCAGTGGCCTGCATCGAGACCATCGCCGGCAGGGCCGGCCACGTGAACTACGAGGTGATCCCGAGCGTCATCTACACCCACCCGGAGGTCGCCTGGGTGGGCAGGACCGAGGAGGAGCTGAAGGCGGCGGGGATCGCCTACAAGGCGGGCAAGTTCCCCTTCACCGCCAATGCCCGCGCCCGGGTGAACCACGAGGCCGAGGGGTTCGTGAAGGTGCTCGCCGACGCCGGTACCGACCGCATCCTCGGCGTCCACATGATCGGTCCCGACGTCGGCGAGCTGATCGGGGAATATTGCGTCGCGATGGAACTGGCCGCCGCCTCCGAGGACGTGGCGCGCACCTGCCATCCGCATCCCACCCGCTCGGAGGCGTCGCGCCAGGCGGCCATGGGCGTCGAGGGCTGGACCATGCAGGCTTGACCGCCGCGAGGTGATGGTCGCCTGGATGCCGCGAAAAGCGTGGGAACGAGAGCCATGGCCGACCTGAGAGACCCAGAGATCCGAGCGCTGCGCGACGCCATGGCGGCGTTCGCGCCACCGCCCGACGCGCCGAAGTCCACCTGGCCAGAGCGGCGCGCCGGCATCGACGCCATGGGCGCGGCGGCCCAGCTGCCAGACGGGTGCGAGGTGGCGCCGATCGCGCTGGGCGGCGTTGCGGCCGAGCGGATCGCTCCGAAAGGCGCGGATGCGACCCGCGCCATCTTCTATCTTCACGGCGGCGGCTACTGCATTGGCGGCTGCGCCAGTCATCGGGGCTGGGTCGCCAGAACGGCGGCCGCGGCTGGCGCCACCGCCTTCAACATCGACTACCGGCTGGCGCCCGAGCATCCGTTTCCGGCCGCGGTCGACGACGCCCTGGCCGCCTGGCGCGCCTTGCTTGCCGAAGGGCGGGATCCGGGCCGTACGATCATCGGCGGCGACAGCGCTGGCGGAGGCCTGGCGGTGGCGACGGCCGTGGCGGCGCGCGCAGCCGGCCTGCCGTTGCCAGCCGGCCTGCACCTGGTCAGCCCCTGGGCCAACCTCGCCAACGAGGGCGCCGCCTACCAGGCCAAGGGCGAGACCGACTTCATCATCACGCAAGCCGGCATCGATGAGTTCGCCTCCACCTATCTTGCTGGCGGCGACCCCAGGTCCGCCCTCGCCTCGCCGGTGCTGGCCGACCTCTCGGGCCTGCCGCCGATGCTGATCCAGGTCGGCTCGGAGGAAGTCCTGATGTCCGACTCCACGATGCTGGCCGAGAGGGCCGGCCTGGCGCGCGTGGACGTGACCCTGCGCATCTGGCCAGACATGGTGCACATCTGGCCGTTCTTCGCGCAGCTCAGCGCCGGGGCGCGCGCCATCGCCGAGGCGGCCGCCTGGATCACGGCGCGCGCGCCCTGAAGGGTCAGGCTTTCGGATGGGCTTTGGCGTAGGCGGCGAGCAGTCCGGCCGCGTCCACCGCCGTGTAGCGCTGGGTGGTAGACAGCGAGGCGTGGCCGAGGAGTTCCTGGATCGAGCGCAGATCTGCGCCGGCGCCGAGCAGATGCGTGGCGAAGGAGTGGCGCAGCGCGTGCGGGGTGGCGCGCTCGGAGAGGCCGAGCCGGGGCCGGAGCCGCTGCATCATTTCCTGCACCCGGCGCGCCCGCAGCGGTCCGCCGCGCGCAGCCAAGAACAGCGGCGCATCGGGCGCTAGGCTGAACGGCAGGGCGGCGAGATAGGCGTCCACGGCCTCGCGCACCGCCGCCAGCACCGGCGCCAGGCGCGTCTTCGAACCCTTGCCGAGGATGCGCAGCGATGCGCCCAGCGGCGCATCGGCGCGCCGCAAAGCCAGGGCCTCGGAAATGCGCAGGCCGCAGCCGTAGAGCAGAGTCAGCACGGCGGCGTCGCGCGCCAGCTCCCATTCGGCGCGGCCGGGATCGTCGCCGGCTTCGACGATGAGCCCGACGGCTTCGTCCTCGCTCACCGGCCGCGGCGCGCCGGGACGCACCTTCGGACCCCGCACCAGCGCCAGCGCCGGGCAGGCGACGCCAAGCCGCCGGTCCACGAAGCGGTGATAGGCGCGCACCGCCGAGAGGGCCTGCGATAGCGAGCGGGCGCTGAGCGGCCGCGCGCCGGAGCGGCGATGCGCCAGCCAGGCGCGGACATCGCCGGCGCTGAGGGCGCCGAGTTCCTCGAGACTCGACAATCCGCCCTGGTGCCGCTCCAGAAAGCCGAGGTACGACAAGACCGCCGCGCCATAGGCCTCGACGGTGCGCGGGCTGGCGCGGCGCTCGTGCGCCAGGTGCTCCAGGAAGGCGGCGAGCGCGTCCCTGGGCGCCGCAGCTACAGGATCGGCCATCGCTCGGCCGTGCGTTCCACCACCCGGGCGAGGAAGTCGACGAGTTCATGGCCCATCCGGACCGAGAACGCCGTCTCGTCGGCAGCGCCGAAGCCGAGCACGCCGCGCCGCTCCGGCGAGAACATCCCCAGCCGGACGACGGCGACGCTGCCGATCATCGGCGCGCGATCGCCAAAAAGCCCCAGCGCCGTCGGGACCACGCCCAGGCGGGCCGAACTGGCCTCGCCCAGGACGAGGTCCGACTGGCCCTCGGCCAGGGTGCGCCAGCCTTGCGGGACCGCGCCGGGGCCCTCCAGAGCGACGACGCCCGCCACCAGGGCGAAACCGAAGCGCGCCAGTTCGTCCAGGGTGAGTGCGAGGTCGGCGTGGTCGTGCGCGCCGATCAGCGCGATCGCGGCCTGATGCGCCCGCGCCTGGGCCTCGAAGTTGGCGCGCGCGACGGCTTCGAGCCGCCGGCGGGCGCCCGTCTCCTGCCGGTGCGCCCGGGCGGCGCGCGAGAGGGCCACCGGCCCGAAGTCGACGACGTTGGCCGCATCCACCCTGAGGCCGAGCTCCGCCAGCAGCTCGGGATCCTCGCGCAGCAGCTCCGGCCGGCGCCTCAGGAGCGCGCGAACCTCGTCGTCGCCCACCGGCGCATCGTTCCTCGCGCGCAACACATCCGACACCGCTCGCCCCCCGCAGGCGCCTTGCAGGATCGACTGCCCGATCCCCTTGCGCCCCCGCGGGGCATTTGAAGACCCGTCCCGGTTAACGCGCGCTTGCGGATGTTCCGGCGCGGATATTGCTCATGTCGCCATATTCCTGGATTAGGATCGCGGCGGGCCATCGAGGAGGGAACCCCCGTGGGCGCTTGGCCCTTCGACGAGCACACCGATCTCGCGCCCGCCGCCTATCTGAGCCGGGCAGGCGCGGTCTTTGCGACCTTCGACGCCCGCACCCAGGACTCCGGCAACCTTTCCTTCGGCTTCGAGTCGGACGGCGGCCGCTGGTTCGTGAAGACCGCCGGCGATCCGGCCGACGAGGCGCCTTTCCTGCCGCACGCCGAACGGGTCGCCCTGCTCCTGAACGCGCAGCGTCTGGCGCGGTCCGTCCGCCATCCCGCGCTACCCGCCCTGCGGGGCGTCAGCCAGTGCGCCTGGGGTCCAATGCTGATTTACGATTGGGCGGCGGGCGAGCTGGTGGGAGCGCCGGCGTCGCGCCGCTCCGACCCCGAAAGCGCGTTCCAGAGGTTTCGGCGCCTGCCCGTGAAGGAGCTGACGCAGGCGATCGACACCATCCTCGACGCCCATCTGGAACTCTGCCGCGCCGGCTGGATCGCCTGTGATTTCTACGACGGCTCGATCGTTCATGACTTTTCGCACCGCAGAACCTGGCTGGTCGATCTCGACAGCTACCACCTGGGCCCGTTCACCAACGCCATGGGTCGGATGTTCGGATCGACGCGGTTCATGGCGCCGGAGGAATTCGAGCGCGGCGCCCGCATCGACGAACGCACGACGGTGTTCACGCTTGGGCGCATGATCTCGGTGTTCCTGGGCGACGGCGATCTGGGTTCGGGCGGCTTTCGAGGAAACGAGGCTCAGTATCGAGCGATGCTGGCGGCGTGCAGCCTCGATCCGGCGGCACGGCCCCAAAGCGTCGCGAACCTGGTGGAAATGTGGGGCAGGTCCGGTTCATAGCGCCGCGGAGACATCGACGGGCAGCGCAGGGGGAGCGGCCACGGGCGGCGCCATGATCAGCATTCGATGACCCGAATCGCCTCGGTCCTCATTCCCATGCCTCTGCCCGAGGCGTTCGACTACGCCGAGCCGCAGGGGGTGACCCTGAGCCTCGGCCAGATCGTCGCCGTGCCCCTGGGGCCGCGGCTGGTGCAGGGCGTGGTGACGGCGCTGCGCGACGCAGCGGGCGGCAATCGCCCGCTGAAGGCCATCGCCGGGCTGGTCGAGGCGCCGCCCTTGCCGCCGGAGAGCCTCGCCTTCGTCGACTGGTCGGGGCGCTACGCGGCCGATCCGGGCGGAGCGCCGCTGGCGATCGCGTTGCGCGGCGTGCGCACGCCGAAGCCGAAACCGGAACGCGTGCTCGTGCTGACCGGCAAGGCGCCGTCGCGCCCGACGCCGGCCAGGGCCAAGGTGATCGCCGCCGCGCGAGGCGCGGAGCTGGCGCCCGCCGCGCTGGCCCGCGCCGCCGGAGTCGGCGCCGGGGTCGTGGCGAGCCTCGTGGCCGACGGCGTTCTGGCCGAGGAGCTGCGCGAAACCCCGGTGGACTTCGCAGCGCCGGATCTGGCCCGCAGCGGGGCCAGGCTCAATCCGAGCCAGGCCGCGGCGCTGGCCGAACTGACGGGGCTGGTCCAAGCTGGCGGCTTCTCCGTGGCTCTCCTCGACGGCGTGACGGGCTCGGGCAAGACCGAGGTCTATCTGGAGGCGATGGCGGCGGCTCTGGGCCGCGACCCGCAGGCCCAGGCCCTGGTGCTCCTGCCCGAGATCGCCCTGACCCAGGCGGCGGTCGCCCGCATCGCCGCGCGCTTCGGCGCGCCGCCGGCCGAGTGGCACTCGGGGCTGGGGGCGCCGATGCGCCGCCGCGTCTGGGAAGCGGCCGCCACCGGCAAGTGCCGCATCGTGGTGGGGGCGCGCTCGGCATTGTTCCTGCCGTTTCGCACCCTGCGGCTCATCGTCGTCGACGAGGAGCACGACGGCTCCTACAAGCAGGAGGACGGCTTCATCTATCAGGCGCGCGACCTGGCGGTGGCGCGGGGCAAGATCGGCGAGGCTCCGGTGGTGCTGGCCTCGGCGACCCCGTCGCTGGAAACCCTGTGGAACGCCGAGACCGGCCGCTATCGCTGGCTGAGGCTGAAGAGCCGCGCCGGCGGCGCCGCCCTGCCGGCCCTGCAACTGGTCGACCTGCGCCTCGAGCCTCCCGAGAACGGCCGCTGGCTGTCGCCGCCCCTGGTGGCGGCGATGCGCGAGACCTTGAGCCGGGGCGAGCAGGTGCTGCTCTTCCTCAACCGGCGCGGCTATGCGCCGCTGGTGCTCTGCCGGGCCTGCGGCGAGCGGCTGCGCGCCCCCGACACCGATTCATGGCTGGTCGAACACCGCTATTCGGGCCGGCTCGTCTGCCACCGGACCGGGTTTTCCATGAAGAAGCCGGACCACTGCCCCGCCTGCGCCGCCGAGGCGAGCCTGGTCTCGGTCGGTCCGGGCGTGGAGCGGGTCGAGGAGGAGGCCAAGGCGCGCTTTCCCGCCGCCCGCGTCGCCGTGTTCTCCTCCGACACGGCGCCCAGCGCCGAGGCGGCGCGGGCGCTGATCGGCGCCATGAGCGCCGGGGAGATCGACATCCTGGTGGCGACGCAAGGCGCCGCCAAGGGGCACGACTTTCCGGGCCTGACGCTCGTGGGCGTCGTGGACGCCGATCTCGGCCTGCGCGGCGGCGACCTGCGCGCGGCCGAGCGCACCTTCCAGCTGATCGAGCAGGTGGCGGGCCGGGCCGGCCGGCGCGCGCGTCCGGGCCGGGCGCTGATCCAGTCGTGGGCGCCGGAGCATCCGGTGATGCAGGCGCTGGCGGCGCGCGATCGCGACGCCTTCGTCGCCGTCGAGATGGGCGAGCGCGAGGCGGCCGGCCTGCCGCCGTTCGGCCGGCTGGGCGCGGTGATCGTCTCCGGTCCCGACGCCGCCGCGCTCGACCGCTTCTGCCGCGACTTCGCCGCCGCCGCGCCGAACGCTGCCGGCGTCGATGTCTTCGGTCCGGCCGACGCGCCGTTCGCCCTGGTGCGCGGGCGCCGCCGCAAGCGCTTTCTCGTCCGCGCCGACCGTGGCGTCGATCTCTCCGCGTTCCTGGCGGCGTGGCGGGCGAGGCTGAAGCCGCGCGGCGCCCTTCGCGTCACCATCGACGTCGATCCGTACAGCTTCCTCTGAGAGCCGCTGCCAGGCCCTGGCCCTTCTCTTGCAGCCGCGAGGCCATGGCAGGCGCGTCGGATCGCAGGGGGACGGGGGCAGTGTCGGAACAGGCGCATCTGAAGCCGCTCACCTCGCTTCGCTTCTTCGCCGCCTACTGGGTGGTGTTCTACCACTACTGGCCGGCGCTGCTGGCCGCGTTCACGCCGGGCCTCGTCGCCAAGGGCTACCTCGGCGTCGAGCTGTTTTTCGTGCTTTCCGGATTCATCCTCTGCCACGTCTATCTCGCCGGTTTCGAAGCCGGGCGGTTCCGCTACGCCGAGTTCATCTGGGCGCGGCTGGCGCGCATCTACCCGATGCACCTGGCGACCATGGCCGGCATCGCCGTCATGGGGGCGCTGGCGCTGGCCTCCGGCTTGCGCATCGACCCCAACGTGCTGTCGCTCGCGGCGCTGCCGGCCAATCTGGCCCTGGTCCAGGCCTGGGGTCTTGCCCCGGTCGCGGGATGGAATCACCCGTCGTGGTCGATCTCGGCCGAATGGCTCGCCTATCTGAGCTTCCCCGCCTTCGCCATCGCTGCGGCAAGGCTCGCCCACCGCCCCTGGCTGGCGGTGGTCGCCGCCGCGATGTTCCTGGCGGCGCTCTACGCAGTTTTCGATCGGCTGGCGGGCTTTCCGCTGACCCACGCCACCATCGCCTGGGGCGCGCTGCGGATCGTCCCCTGCTTCGGGCTCGGCTGCGCGCTGCACCTGGCCTGGCGCGCGCATGCGGCCGAGCGCCGCACGGCGCTCGCCGGCGCCCTCGTTTGCGGCCTCGCCGTGATCGCGCTGGCCCAGATCGGGGCGCCGGACGTGCTCATCGTGGCGGCGTGCGCGGGCCTGATCTTCTGGCTAGCCCAAGTTTCCAGGACCGGCTCGGCCCTCGGGTCGAGTCCAATTCTCGTCTATCTCGGCGAGATCAGCTATTCGATCTACATGGTCTGCATTCCCTGGCAGTTGCTGTTCGTGAATCTCGCCGCGAGGGTCCTGCATCTCCCGAGCAAGGAACTGCCGCTCTATGCCTGGCTCATCTTGCTCGCAGGGCCGATTCCCCTCGCCGCCGCCACCCATCATCTGATCGAGCGGCCAGCCCGCGTCCGCATGAAACTGTGGCGTTCCTCGCGCCAAGGTCACGAGATTGCGACCGAAACGGCACGGTAAAGACTCTTTTCATCCCCGCAGGCCACGCTTATTCGTTGGAGCAACCGGTGGCGGGAGACACCTCCAGCATGCGTAAGGGGACGAGAGCCGCTCTCGGGTCGCTAGCGATTACGCTCGTAATCGCGTTC
Organism: Caulobacteraceae bacterium; assembly: GCA_035532115.1. Classification (GTDB taxonomy): domain Bacteria; phylum Pseudomonadota; class Alphaproteobacteria; order Caulobacterales; family Caulobacteraceae; genus Acaudatibacter. The sequence continues at coordinate 65,546 of DATKRO010000099.1, forward strand.
TTCCCAGGCGGCGCGTTCGCCGATGACGGCTGGCAGTGCGTCCCCTTTGCGCGCCTCGTCTCCGGCATTCAGATCTTCGGGGACGCCTGGACCTGGTGGCGACAGGCCGCCGGCCGCTACCAGACCGGATTCGTGCCCAAGGAAGGCGCGGTCCTCTGCTTCAAGCCCACCGGCCGGATGCGTCTGGGCCACGTGGCGGTGGTCAGCCAGATCCTCACCGACCGGGTCATCCAGATCACCCATGCCAACTGGTCGCTGATCGACGGCGACCGCGGCCATGTCGAGCGCAACGTCACCGTCGTCGATGTCTCGCCGGCCGGAAACTGGAGCCAGGTCAAGGTCTGGAACGATCCTTCCGGCAATCTCGGCGCCACCGTCTATCCGACCTATGGCTTCATCTATCAGGACGCCATGGCCGCGACCTCGGCCAGGATCACCGCCGCGAGCAACGCCGCCATCGCCATGGCGCAATCGGCCGCGACCCAGGTCGCCGCGGCGGTGCGACCGGGCTCAGCGCCGATGAACGTCCTCGATCAGGCGGCCCAGTCCACCGACCGCATCGCCGCCCTCATCCAGGCCGCCACCGGCCAGACGTCCACCCAGGCGAAGGCCGGACGCTGAGGCGGCTCAGGCCGTCAGATCCTCGATCTCGAACCGGCCGCTCTGCGCCAGGCGCTGGGCGATGATCCGGCGATGGCAGCGCGCCGCCTCGGCTTCGTAGCAGAGCAGCGCCGCCGCCCGATCGCCCGCCAGGTCGGCCGCCTCCGCCAGCGCCAGCTGCGCCTGCGGCTCGGCCAGGTGAGCCTCGTAGATCGCCTGCATCTCGCCGGTCCTGCCGGCGCGCGCCGCCTGGCGGCCCGGCTTGGGCGTGCCCAGCTCCCGCAGATGGACATAGGCGATGCCGGCGTCGGCCAGGCTGGCGGCGAGAATGCGCTTGGAAAACCCGGCGCGACGCGACGACGCGACGGCGCGCACGTCGATGACCAGTTCAACGTCGGCGCGCTGCAGAGCGCCGATGACGGCGGCTTGCGTGGCCGCCTCGTAACCGATGGTCCGCAGCTTCATGGACGCGCCTCCTTTCGGGCTGGCGGAGTTCCGTTTAGGCAATCGGGCGCGCAACGCCCAGCCCATCGGAGGTCACTGCCCTTGAACGCCGCCGCCGAGCCCGCGCCGCGACGCCGGACCCAGTACGTGCAGACGGCGCACGGGTCGGGCGAGATCGCCTATCTGGACTTCGGACCGGCGGAGCGCGCCGTCGATGTCGTCTTCCTGCACGCCAACGGCTTCAATGCAGGCGCCTACCGAACCATCCTGGCGCCTCTGGGCGAGCGCCTGCGGGTCGTGGCGCCCGACCATCGCGGTCACGGCGCCACCACCTTGCCGACCTTGCGCGAGGGCCGCGCCGACTGGAGCGATGTCGCCGGCGACCTCCTGACGCTGATGCAGGCGCTTCGGATCGAACATGCAGTCCTCGCCGGCCACTCGATGGGCGGCACGGCCGCCCTGCTCGCCGCGGCCGAGGCGCCGCAGAAGGCGCGCGCCCTCGTGCTCTTCGATCCGGTGATCCGGCCGTTCGCGTCCGAGTCGGGGGCGGGCGGACTGCCGCAGGATTCGCCCATGGTCCAGGGCGCGCTGCGCCGCCGCCGCCGCTTTCCAAACCGGCAGGCGGTCCTCGACAGCTACAGGAATCGCGGCGCGTTCCGAACCTGGAGCGCGGCCATGCTGGCGGACTACGTGGCCGCCGGCTTCCGCGATCTGCCCGACGGCTCGGTCGAGCTCGCCTGCACGCCGGAGTGGGAGGTGTCCAACTATGTCTCGCAGGGTCACGACTCCTGGGCCGCCTTCGCGGCCAGCCGCTGCCCGATCCGCATCCTCCGCGCCGCCGAGGCCTCGACCGCGATGCTGGACGCAGGCGAGAGCGCTCTCGCCCAGGGCGGGCGCATCCGGATCGAGACCGTGCCCGGCACGACGCACTTCCTGCCGATGGAGCGCCCGCAGCTCGTGCGCACGGCGATCCTGGCGGCCGTCGCCGGCGATTGACCGGCCGCCACATTGACCGGCCGCCGCGCTCGCGCCAGGCGCGCGAACGTGCCAATCTCCAATGATCGGGGAGGTGGAGCAGGATGGCCGTCCAGCCCAGACGAGGGCGCAGGCTGCTGATCGCCCGCCACGGGCTGGCGGTGCGGCTGACCCATTGGATCAATGCGCTCAGCCTGTTCTTCCTGCTGCTCTCGGGCTTGCAGATCTTCAACGCCCATCCGGCGCTCTACTGGGGCCAGGCGTCGCATTTCGCCCATCCGTGGCTCGCCCTCGACGCCCGCGAAGCCGGCGGCAGGCTGCACGGCGTGACTAGGCTGGGCGGAGCGCAGTTCGACACCACCGGCGTCCTCGGCGCCTCCAGCGAGGCCGGCGTCCTGGTGGCGCGCGGGTTCCCCGACTGGCTCACCATTCCGGCCCAGAAATACCTGGCGCTCGGTCGCCGCTGGCATTTCTTCTTTGCCTGGGTGTTCGCGATCAACGGGGCCGTCTACGTGGCGACGGCGCTCGCGGGCGGCCATCTGCGCCGCGATCTGCTGCCGACGGGCGGCCAGTTGCGGCCGGCGCACGTGGCGCACGAGATCTGGAGCCACATGCGGCTGCGGTTCCCCAAGGGCGAGGAGGCCAAGCACTACAACGTGCTGCAGAAAGGAGCCTACCTCGCGGTCATGCTCGGGCTCCTGCCGCTGATGGTGCTGACCGGCATGACCATGTCGCCCAGCCTCGACGCCAGCTTTCCCTGGCTGCTCGACCTCTTCGGCGGACGCCAGTCGGCGCGCTCGATCCACTTCATCACCGCCAGTCTCATCGTCCTCTTCTTCCTGGTGCATATCGCCATGGTCGTGGCCTCGGGTCTCTGGAACAATCTCAGGTCCATGCTTACCGGCCGCTACGCCATCGAGATCGCCGACGGAGAGGCGCCATGACGCCCAGCCGGCGCGGCTGGCTGGCCGGCGCGGCGGCCTCGCTCGGCGGCCTCGTGCTCGCCGGCTGCAACCGGATCACCGAGCAGCCGGGCGTCGTCGGCGTTCTCTCGAAGGCCGAGTGGCTGAACCGGCGCGTACAGCGGCTCATCGGCGCCGAGGCCCTGGCGCGCGAATACCCGGCCGCCGACATCAGCCCGTTCTTCAAGCCGAACGGCAGCATCAATCCACAGGATCCGGCCTATCTCGCGCAGGTCTCCAGCGACTTCGCCGACTGGCGCCTGGTGGTGGACGGCCTGGTGGAGCGTCCGCTGATGCTGTCGCTCGCCCAGCTTCGCGCCCTGCCGGCGCGAACCCAGATCACCCGCCACGACTGCGTCGAAGGCTGGAGCTGCATCGGCGAATGGACCGGCGCCCGCCTCGGCCCGCTGATGGCGCTGGCGGGGCTGAAGCCGGCGGCGCGGCATGTGGTGTTCCATTGCGCCGACACCCTGGACGCCTCGGCCCCGCCTGGCCGGCGCAAGTACTACGAGACCCTAGACCTGGTGGACGTCTTCCACCCCCAGACCATCCTCGCCTACGCCATGAACGGCGCGCCGCTGACCGTGGCCCACGGGGCGCCGCTGCGCCTGCGGGCCGAGCGCCAGCTCGGCTACAAACAGGCGAAGTACCTGATGCGCCTCGAGGCCGTGGAACGCTTCGACGACATCGCCGGCGGCAAGGGCGGCTTCTGGGAAGACCGGGACTACGAGCGCTACGCCGGGATCTGAGCGCCGCTCAGCTGTACAGGCTCGCCCAGCGGCGCTTGCGGCGCGCCTTCCAGGCGCCGCGGTGATAGGCGTCCGAAGCGATCAGCGGCACGACGGTGGTGGCCTCGGCGAACACCATCTGCTCGTGGCTCACCTGCACCTTGCCCCAGGAGGCGGCCTCCTTCAGGGTCGAGGACGAGCAGGCCCCGTCGCGCACGTCGGCGACCGTCACCTGCACGGCGTACTTGTGCATCTCCGCCTCGTGGCCGAGGATCTCGGCGCAGACCACCGTATCCTGGGCGAAGTTCTTTGGAACCCCGCCGCCCACCATGAAGAGACCGGTGGTCCCGGCCCTGACCTTGATCTCGGTGAGTTCGCGGAAGTCGGCGATCGAGTCGAGCGTCAGATAGGGACGACCCGCCTTCATCCGCTCCACCTGATGCTTGACGAGACCGAAGCCCGCAGAGGAATCGGTGAACGCCGGACAGAAGACCGGACATCCCTCCTCGAACGCCGTCTGGATCAGGCTGCCGGGTTTCTTGGCGTGGCCGGCGGCGAGCCAGCGGCCGATCTCCCAGATCAGCTCGCGGCTGGAGTAGGGGCGCGGCTCCAGGCCATCGGCAATCTGCCTGATCGCCTCGTCGCAGGCCTGCAACTCCTCCTCGTCGATATAGGTGTCGTAGATGCGGTCTATCAGCAGCGCGCGCAGCTCGCGGTCGTCGACCGACGCCTCCGCCTGATAGTGGCGAAAGCCGAGCGCTTCGAAGAAGTCCATGTCGATGATCGAGGCGCCGGTCGCCACCACCACGTCGGCCATGCCGTAGCGCAGCATGTCGCGATAGACGTGGCAGCAGCCGCCGGCGCTGGTCGAGCCGGCCAGCGTCAGCCAGATCGAGCAGTCCGGATCCTCGATCGCCATGGAAAGAATGTCGGCGGCGCGCGCCGCATCGCGGCTGGTGAAGCTCATCTTGCGCATGGCGTCGATCACCGGCCGCGCGTCATAGGCCGCGATGTCCACGTGCTCGACGGCGCGGCCAAGCAGCTCGGCCTTGGTGTTGGATGCGGGAACGCTCATGGGCTTCGTCGCGGCCTTACCGGCGCCGGCGCTTCCTGCCGCCGCGCGCCCGGGACAGCCTGACCACGTCGGCGCTCTCGGGACGAGGCGTCGCGAGCGTCCTCGGCGCGAGCCCATAGAGCGACAGCATCGGCGCGTCGGCGACCTCGCAGGTCTCGGTCTCGCCGAAGCCGTTGAAGCGGCTCGCCATGGCGACGCCATAGGCGCCCAGCATGCCGATCTCCACGTGGTCGCCCTCGGCCACGTCGTCGGGCAGCCAGAACGGCCCGGCCATGGCGTCCAGCGTGTCGCAGGTGGGACCGAAGAAGCGGAACGGGCGCAGGGGCGCCCGCACCTCCCCGTCGGCGCGCCAGAGCTTCACCGGGAACGGCCACTTGGTGTGGGCGGCGTCGAACAGGCTGCCGTAGGCGCCGTCGTTGAGATAGAGGGCGTCGCCCTTTCTCAGGTCCACCCTCGCCAGCAGCGACGAGCCTTCGGCCACCAGCGCCCGTCCGGGCTCGCACCAGAGTTCGGTGGTCGCCGGCGCCTTCATCTGCGACAGGCCGCGTTCGATCGCCGCGACGTACTCTTCGAGGTCCGGCGGCGCCATGCCCGGATAGACCGAGGGAAACCCCCCGCCCACGTCCACGACATCGGCGAAGACCCCGGCGCGCACCAGGGCGCGGGAGACCTGGGCCATGGCGGCGGGAAAGGCGGACGGGCGCATGCACTGGCTGCCGACGTGGAAGGACACGCCCATCAGCTCGTCGGTGGAGCGGCGCGCCGCCAGCAGCAGTTCCGGCGCCTCGAGGGGACCCGCGCCGAACTTGCCGGCCAGCGAATAGGCCGCCCCGGCCGTCTCGACGCTCAGCCGCACGATCAGGTTGAGGTCCTTGGCCCGGCCGGTGACCTCGAGGATCTTGTCGAGTTCTTCCAGCGTGTCGAAGGCGAAGGTCCTGACGCCGAAGTCGCCAAAGGCCTGCGCGATGGCGGACCGGCTCTTCACCGGATGCATGAAGCCGATCTTCGCGCCCGGCGCATGCGCGGTGACGAGTTCGATCTCGGGAATCGAGGCGACGTCGAAAGCCAGCACGCCGTTCGCCGCCAGGGCGCGAATCACCCAGTCGGAGGGGTTGGCCTTGACGGCGTAGTAGGTCTCGCCTCTGAAATTGTCCTGGAACCAGCGCGCCGCTAGGGCCACGGCGTCCGGCCGCACCAGGGCGACAGGACGTTCCGGGGACCGCTCACGGACCAGGTCCAGGGGCGTATGGTAGCTTCCCACCTCACGCAACCCCCTGAAGGATTGTTGAACCCAGACCGGCGTTAGCAGCGCTTCGTCAAAGGACTTCGGGTCCGCCGGAGGCGAGCGAAATAGGGACAATGGCAGGCGATGTAAAGATCAAAGCACCGCCGTGCGGCCATGGGTCCCGCCAGTCCCGGATCAGGGTCCGGGCGCCGCCGGCGTCTCCTCGGGCCCGCGCGAGCGGCGCCGCAGCCGCGCCAGACGCCGCAGCCGCCGCCAGAAGCGGCTCTTCTCGGGCTCGGGATAGGGCTGCAGGTTGCGCCGGAACTCCTCGGCGCAGGCGCGCCAGGAAAACTGCTCGGCGAAGGCGCGCACGGCGCCGCGGTCGAGGTCGAGGCAGGCGAGCGCCGCCTCCTTCAGCCCGTTCGCCTGGTCGGGCGCCAGCACGCCCGCGCCGGAACCGGGGATCAGGTCGATGGGCCCCGGCGCGGAGAACGCCGCCACCGGGGTTCCCGAGGCCATCGCCTCCAGCAGCACCAGTCCGAAGGTGTCGGTGAGCGAGGGGAACACGAACACGTCGGCCGAGGCGAAATAGGCCGCCAGTTCGTCGCCGAACTTCGGGCCGGCGAAGATGACCTCCGGATGCCTGGCCTGGAGTTCGCCGCGCTGCGGGCCGTCGCCGACGACCACCTTGGCGCCCGGCAGATCGAGGCTGACGAAGGCCTGGATGTTCTTCTCCACCGCGACGCGGCCGACGTTGAGCCAGACCGGGCGCGCCAGACCCTCGAACACGCCGGGCCGACCCCGCCAGCGCGGGTTGAACGCCTCGGTGTCGACCGCCCGCGACCACTGCGACAGGTTGCGAAACCCATGCCGGGCGAGTTCGTCGCGCAAGGTGGCCGTGGCCACCATCAGCCGCCCCGACGGCTTGTGGAACCACTTCATGTAGGCATAGCCCGCCGCCAGCGGCAAAGGCAGGCGCGCCGAGACGTATTCGGGAAAGCGCGTGTGGTAGCTGGTGGTGAAGGGCAGCTTCCACTCGAGGCAGAACCGGCGCGCCGCCAGCCCGATCGGCCCCTCGGTGGCGATGTGGATGGCCTCCGGCTCGAACGACTTGAAGCGCTCCTGGACCTTGTCGTAGGCCCCGACCGCCAGCTTGATCTCCGGATAGGTGGGCAGCGGGAAGGTGGAGAACTGGTCCGGACTGATCACCTCGACGACGTCGCCCAGCTCGCGCAGCTCGGCCACCACGCGCGTCAGGGTGCGGACGACGCCGTTGACCTGGGGCTCCCAGGCGTCGGAGGCCAGGAGGATGCGCATCGGGGGATCAGGACTTCCGGGGCGGCGCCCGCGGCGGCGCGGCGGGCCGCCCCGATCATGGACCAGGAGTTCCGGCGCGCCCATCGAAGAATCTGCGCGCCCGTGCGGCACGACGAAGCGCCGGGCCTTTGGCCGCGCACGCGCAGATGACCCTTTCGCGGCGCTGGTCTAGCATCCTTGCGAGTCGGGCTGGGGAGTGGCGGTTCGCCATAGTGACATGGAGTTAGGCCGCAGGGCGGCCCTGTGCTTCACCGCGGGGCTCTTCGTCGTCGCGCCGGTCCTCGTCAGCGCCTGCTCGGGCGGCGGCGGCGGCGGCCCCAGCATCGCCGCATCGCCGCCCCCCGCCGCGCCCGTTCCGCCGCCGCCACCACCACCACCACCACCGCCGCCACCCCCTCCTCCCCCGCCGCCGCCTCCCCCGCCGCCGACTCCGAGCGCTTCGAGCGCCGAGTTCCAGCGCAGCTGGGGCCTCGCCGCGATCCACGCCGACGCCGCCTTCAACGCCGGGGCCAGCGGCCAGGGCATCCTGGTGGCGGACGTGGATTCCGGGGCCGACCCGACGCGGCCGGATCTGGCCGGGGCGATTTCGCCGCTCTCCACCGACGTGGTGCCGGCGAGCGAGCCGCAGGCCATGCAGGGCAGCGCCGTCGGCTACGATCCGCACGCGAACTTCGTCTCCGGCGTCCTGGGCGCCCGCTACAATGGCTTCGGCACGATCGGCGTCGCCTACGCCTCGACCATCCTGTCGATCCGCGCCGACTCGTGCTCGGCTGGGACCAGCGCCAGCAACTGCAACAGCGCCAGCCCGAACGGCCCGAACGTCGATAACAACTTCAGCTTCAACGACTCCGACATCGCCGCCGGCATCGAGTACGCCATCGCCAACCACGCACGCATCATCAATCTGTCGCTGGGCGGCCCGGCGCCGGGCAGCGCGCAACTGCAGCAGGCGCTCGTCGATGCGGTGAACGCCGGCATCGCCATCACCGTCGCGGCCGGCAACGAGGGCGCCGCCAGCCCCGACTATCCGGGCGCCTACGCCACCGACCCGCGCTTTTCCGGCCTGCTGGTGGCGGTGGGCGCAACCACCACGTCCGGCGTCCTGGCGAGCTACTCCAACCAGGCCGGCGCGTCGGCCGCCGGCTACCTGGCCGCGCCGGGCGACAATCTCATCACCGACTGCACCCAGAGCAACGATTGCGCCCTGGTCTCGGGCACCTCGTTCGCCGCGCCGCACGTCGCCGGCGCCATCGCGCTGCTGCTTCAGGCCTTTCCCAACCTCACCGCGGCCCAGGCGGTCAACATCCTAGAGACCACCGCCGACGACGCCGGAGCGCCGGGCCTCGATCCGGTGTTCGGCCGCGGACTGCTCGACCTCACCAAGGCGTTCCAGCCCGTGGGGTCGATGATCGTGCCCACCGGCGGCGCCGGCCCGGTCGTGGTCGGCGCCGGCGGCGGCGCGGCGACCTCAGGCGGCGCCCTGCCCGTCGCCGTCACCGGCAGCGCCTTCGGCGACGCCCTGCGCGGCTCGCATGGGCTGGTGACGGTGGGATATGATTCATACCACCGGCTGTTCACGGTCGACCTCGCCGGCGCCTATCAGGCGCAGGCGGTGCGCGGTCTCGTCGCGGCCGAGCCGGCGCAGCGCCGGACCGGCGCCGACTTCGCCTTGCCGGGCGGGGCGCATCTCGCCTTCGCCGGCGGCGCACCGCTTGCCGCCGCGCCCCTGCCGAGGAGCGAGCGCGGTTTCGCCGCCGCCGCCGACCCCGCCTTCGCGGCGGTGCAGGCGAGGCTGGGCGCCCTGACCTTCACCGCCTGGCGCGGCCAGGGCGGCGCCCAGCCCGACCTCGGCGAGCCGCGCGACGCCTTCGAAAGCATCGCCGCGCCCGACCAGGTGATGGCCGCGCGCCTGAAGTTCGGCCGCTGGGCCGTCGTGGCCGAAGGCGGCCTCGACGACACGCGCCTGGCGCCGCTCGCCTCGGCGCCGGTGAAGGGCTCGAGCTACGCCCGCTTCGGCGCCGGCTACCAGGGCGCGGCCTTCTCGGTGCGCGCCGCCTTCGGAACGCTCCGCGAGCCCCTGGGCCCGCTGGGCTCGACCCTCACCGCCGGCTTCGCCCTGCCCTCGGTCACCCAGTTCGTCACCGTCGGCGGCGAAGCGCGGCTCTTGGGCGACGCGGTCGCGTATGGCGAAGCCTCGCTCGGCCGCACCCGCTCGGACGGCGCCTTGCTGCGCCTGGCGGGCGCGGTGAGTTCGAGCTGGCGCGTCGGCCTCGCCGACGCCTGCGGCTCGAGGTGGCGCATCTGTTCGCACTACGGGATCGAGCTGGCGCAGCCGCTGCGCTTCGAGGCGGGCTGGATCGTCGCCGAACTCGCCGACATCCCGGCCCACTATTTCGACCCCCTCGCCTTCAGCCAGCGGCGCATCGGCGTCGGACCCTCGGGGCGCGAACTCGATCTGCGCCTCTTCGCCGACCGCGATCTCGGCGCGGCCGGCGATGTCCGCCTGGAGGCGACGGCCGCGTCAGACGAGGGCAACCGCGCCGGCGCGCCGATCGGGCTCGGCATGCTCGCCAGCTGGAGCTATGGCTTCTGAGGCGACCACGGTGACGGACGAGGCCGGCGGCGGCGGCCGGCGCCGCAGCGGCACGCCCTTGGCGAGAAGCTTCAGCGCCTCCCAGTGGATCGCGGCGTTCACCTTCAGGCTCATCAGCGGATGGCGCAGGAACGCGGCGGCGAGCGCCCGGTCGCCGAGCGTCATGCGCCGGCCGGCGAAGCTGGCGGCGATGATCGGCGCGCCGTCGGCGCCCCGGCCGAGGATGGCGGTGGCGACCTCGGCGCCCGGCCGGCCGAGCCGCAGGTCGTAGGTCATCTCCATGCCGAGGAACGGCGAAACGAAGAAGGCCTTGGCGCAGGCGGCCCGGACGACGTCGCCGCCCCCGCCTTCGACCGCATAGACGTGCCGCTCGCCGAACGTATTGGTCACCTCCAGAAGCACCGCCGCCAGCTCGCCGTCCGGGCGGTGGCAGTAGAAGAGACTCAAGGGGTTGAACACATAGCCGAGCACTCTGGGCATGGTCAGCAGCCGCACCGGGCCGCCGGCGCCGAGCCCCGCCTTCGCCAGCACCTCGTCCACCCAGGCGCGCAGCGGGCGCCCGTCGCCTGGCCCATGGTCGCGATCGTAGAAGCTGAACAGCGCCGCCCGGCCATGGCCGAAGAGGCGCAGCCGCCGATCCAGGGCCGGCAGCTCGTCCAGATCGATGAGCAGCTGGAACATGCGATAGCGCAGCCGGTGCCGGCGCGGCGTCAGCCGCCGGTGGACCACCGCGCCGTCGTAGATCGCCGAGGCCGTCACGCCGCCGCCTCCAGAGCCGGGGCTGGGGCCGGCGCGGCGCCGAGGAAGATGCGGCCGGACTCGTCCGCCACCCGCCAGGGCCGGCGCCCGCCGCCCAGCGCCTCGGCCACCGCCAGGCCCGACTGAAGCGCGTCCTCGTGGAAGCCCGCGCCGAGATAGGCGCCGCACCACCACACCCCGCCCCGCCCCCGGCGGCATCTGCGAGCGCGGCCTCTGGGCCTGGTCGCGGCATCCCAACTACTTCTTCGAGTGGCTGGGCTGGCTGGCCTACGCGCTCGTCGCCATCGGACCGGCGGGGGCCTGGCCGCCGGGCTGGGCGGCCGTTCTCGGACCGGCGCTGATGTTCGTGCTGCTGCGCTTCGTCTCGGGCGTGCCGCCGACGGAAGCGGCGATGCTCGGCTCGCGCGGCGCCGCCTTCGCCCGCTACCAGGGCGCCGGCGGCGGCGAGGTCTGGGGCGTCAGCCACTATCGCCTGAAGCGGCCCTGAGCCTCGCCGCCGCGAAGGTCTCGGCCACGATGCGCTCCAGGCCGGCGGCGTCGACGCCATCGAAGGCGGCGGCGTCGGCGCTGTCCACGTCCAGCACGCCGACGAGTGCGCCGGCCCCGTCCAGCACCGGGACCACGATCTCGCTGCGGGCGCGGCTGTCGCAGGCGATGTGGCCGGGGAAGGCGTCGACGTCGGGCACGACGAGGGTGCGCCGCTGCGCCGCCGCGGCGCCGCAGACGCCGGCGCCGAGCGCGATCCTGAGGCAGCCGAGCGCGCCCTGATAGGGGCCGACCACCAGCTCGCCCGGCCGGTCGGGATCGACGAGGTAGAACCCGGTCCAGAGGAAGGTCTCGAACGCGGCGGCGAGCATCGCCGCGACGCTGGCCATGCGGGCGATGCGGTTCGGCTCGTCCTCGAGCACCGCGGCGATTTCTTCGGCGAGCGCGGCGTAGCGCTCGGCCTTGCCGGCGCCAGCGGCGGCGCGAGCGTCCATGGCCCCGCGCGCCGCCCTATTCGGCCGCCATCGCCAGCACCCGGCCGGCGGAGAAGCCGGTCTTGGCGGCGAGCTCGGCCTTCGCCGCCTCGTATTCGCGCGCCAGGCGCTCGACCAGTTGGCCGGCGCCCGGAACTTCCTTGACGGCGCCGATGCCCTGGCCGCAGCCCCAGATGTCGCGCCAGGCCTTGGCTTCCTGATTGCCGCCGGAGGCGAAGTTCATCTTCGAGGGATCGGCGGTGGGCAGATGCTCCGGATCGAGGCCGGCGCGCACGATGGAGGGGCGCAGATAGTTGCCGTGCACGCCGGTGAAGAGGTTGGTGTAGACGATGTCCTCGCCGCTGCTCTCCACGATCATCTGCTTGTAGCCCGGGGCCGCGTTGGCCTCGCGGGTGGCGATGAAGGCCGAGCCGATGTAGGCGAGATCGGCGCCCATGGCCTGGGCCGCCAGCACCGCCTGGCCGGTGGCGATGGCGCCGGAGAGCGCGATCGGCCCGTCGAACCATTCGCGCAGGGCGTGGATCATCGCGAACGGCGACAGCCGCCCGGCGTGGCCGCCGGCGCCGGCGGCCACCGGGATCAGGCCGTCCGCGCCCTTCTCGATCGCCTTGTGGGCGAAGGCGTCGTTGATGACGTCGTGCAGCACCACCCCGCCCCAGCCGTGCGCCGCCGCATTGACGTCCTCGCGCGCGCCCAGCGAGGTGATCATCACCGGGACCCGGTGCTTGGCGCAGAGCTCGACGTCCTCCTCGAGGCGGTTGTTGGTCCTGTGGACGATCTGGTTGACGGCGAAGGGGGCCGACGGGGTCTCGGGATGCGCCCGGTCCCAGGCGGCCAGCTCCTCGGTGATCCGCGCCAGCCATTCGTCGAGCTGCGAGATCGGCCGCGCGTTCAGCGCCGGGAACGAGCCGACGATGCCGGCCTGGCACTGGGCGATGACGAGGTCGGGCCCGGAGACGATGAACAGCGGCGAGCCGATCACCGGCAGCCGCAGGCGGTCGCGCAGCACGCTCGGCAGGGCCATGATCCTCGTCTCCCCGGGATGACGGCGGCAGCAAAGCCATGCTAAGCGTACTTTGTAAACTTGAAAAAAAGGAGCGGCGAGTGGCGCAGGGCCGGCGCGCCAGATCGGCGGCGGACCAGGCGCTGGCGCGCCAGCGCCTATGCGCGGCCGCCACGCAGCTGTTCGCGAGCGAGGGCGAGGCGGGATTTTCGATGCGGCGCCTGGCCGAGACGGCCGGCTGCAGCGCCATGGCGCCCTATCGCTACTTCCAGGACAAGCAGGCCCTGCTGGCCGCGGTGCGCGCCCAGGCGTTCGAGCGCTTCGCCGAGGCGCTGGAGGGGGTGGCGGCCGGCGGCCGGCGCCGCGCCGCCGCGGTGGGCGAGGCCTATGTGCGCTTCGCCTTCGCCAACCCGCAGGCCTACCGGCTGATGTTCGACCTCGACCAGCCGGACGAGGCGCAATGGCCCGAGCTGGTGCGCGCCCGCAGCCGCGCCGCCGCCACCATGACCGCCTATGTCGAGGAACTGATCGCCGCCGGCATCCTCGCCGGCGACGCCGAACTGATCGGCTATGCGCTGTGGTCGGCGCTGCACGGGGCGGTCGTCCTCGCTCTCGCCGGCAAGCTGCCGCCCGAGCCCGGCTTCGAGGCGATCCGCCTGGCGAGCGTGGGCGCGGTGATGCGCGGCTTCCGGGCGCCGGGGCGATAGCGCGCCCGCCGTATTGGCGCCGTTGTCTACGGCGGCCACAGCCTGGGAGCGGCCGAGCGCGGCGATCGCGGGGATGCGCGGCGTCAGGACGGCGCCGCCGGCGCCCGCCGTATTCCCGCCGATGTTTACGGCGGCCGGGGCCTTGGAAGTGTGGAGCGCGGCGATCGCGGGGATGCGCGGCGTCAGGACGGCGGCGCCGGCGCCCGCCGTATTCCCGCCGATGTTTACGGCGGCCGGGGCCTGGGAGCGGCGGGACGCGGCGGCGGGACAGGCGAGGGACATCGTTTCCAGGAACTCCGCGACCGCAAGTTCGAACCGTTCGAGGCAGGCGCCTCCCCAGTATGCGCCCACTCATCCCGGCGCTAAGGGTCGGCTAATGGTAAGACTTCCCTTACGGTTAGTGTTAGCTTACCGAGCGTGGACGGATGGAGCGCCCTCGCCGAGCCGACGCGCCGCACGATCCTCGAGCTCGTCGCCAGGCGTCCGCGCGCCGTGCGCGAGCTCGCGGACCTTCTCCCGGTCAGCCGACCAGCGGTCTCGCAGCACCTGAAGCTGCTGAAGGTGGCCGGCCTCGTTCTCGACCGGGCGGAGGGGACGCGGCGGATCTACTACCCGGATTCCGCGGGCCTGGCGCGGATGCGGGCTCAGCTCGACCGGTTCTGGACCCAGGCCCTGATGAACCTCGAGCAACTCGCCGAAGAAGAAGAGCAACAGACATGACCATCGACACCGCCAGCACCGTCGTCCGTACCGAGATCGTCGTGAACGTCTCGATCGAGCGCGCCTTCCAGGTGTTCACCGAGCGCTTCGATCAGATCAAGCCGCGCGAACACAACATGCTCGGCGCCGAAATCGCCGAGTCGGTCTTCGAGCCGAACGTCGGGGGCCGGGTCTACGACCGCGGCGTGGATGGCAGCGAGCGCCAGTGGGGCCGGGTTCTGGCCTATGAACCGCCGACCCGCATCGCCTTCACCTGGGACATCAGCCCGCGCTGGCAGATCGAGACCGATCCGAACCGGTCGAGCGAGGTCGAGATCCGATTCGTCGCCGAGGGCGACCGGCGCACCCGGGTGGAGCTCGAGCATCGCCATCTCGAACGCCACGGCGAAGGCTGGCAGGGGCTGGCCGAGGGCGTGCAGGGCGACCAGGGCTGGCCGCTCTACCTGCAGCGCTTCGCGGCGGCGGCGGGCTGACGCGGCGGATACCGCCTCAGCCTCTCGTTGCGCCAAACGCCAGAGTCCCCGCGCTTCCGCAGGTCACGCGACCACGAAGCGCACCAAGGACACCAAGGCGCGCCGAGCCGCCTCCTTCACGTCCGCTCACCCGGTCCAAGCCGGGACGGAGGCAGGAGGTTCCGACCGGGCGCCGCTGCCGTGGTCGATCCGTCTGCGGACCGGAGCCGACCGCTGTGGGCTCCGAGGCGGCGAGGAGCCGGTTCTCGCGCCTTGCCTACGCGTCACGATGAAAGAACCCCGGCGGTCGCCCGCCGGGGTTCTCTAATCGAAAGGAAACCGGTTTGAAGGAATCCCCTCTCGGGTAATCCTGCGGGGCCGGAACCCCTTACCGTGGCTTCCCTACCGACTCCCAATCGATAGGTTGCAACATGGCGACCTGCACGTCAATCATCCAAGCGTGGCATTCAGGAGCGAAGGCATGGATATCCACGAAAACCGAACGCTTGGGATAGATCTGGGGATCGCTTCCTGCGGCTGGGCAGTGATCGAGCAAGACGAGGACGGCGGCGGCCGCATCGTCGCTATGGGCTCGCGCACCTGGGACGCGCCCGAGACGGACAAGGAGCGCACGCCCACCAATCAACTACGGCGTGGCCATCGCGGCATGCGCCGGGTGCTGAAGCGGCGACGTCAGCGGATGAGCGAGATCCGTCGTCTGTTCCGCCACCACGGGCTGATCGAGGTCCAAGGGCCGACGGGCTTGCGCATCGCTGAGCTCGACCCCTGGTCGCTGCGCGCCGAGGCGCTCGAACGGAAACTGACCGGTCCGGAACTCGCCATCGCTTTGGGTCACATCGCCAAGCACCGGGGCTTCAAGTCGAACCGCAAGGGTGAGCGGGGCGCCAACGCGAACGACGACAGCTCGAAGATGCTGAAGGCGATCAACGAGACCCGGGACCGCTTGGCCCAGTATCGCACCGTCGGCGAGATGTTCGCCCGTGACGACCTCTACGTTGCCCGCAAGCGTAACCGGGATGGCCAGTTCACCCATTCGGTCCTGCGGGACGATCAGGCGCGCGAGGTGACCCTGCTGTTCGACATCCAGCGCCGCGCCGGCAGCCTCCTGGCGTCGGCTGAACTGGAAGCCGCCTTCGTGGAGGCCGCGTTCTTCCAGCGCCCGCTTCAGGACAGCGAGCACCTGATGGGCCAATGCCCGTTCGAGCCGACGGAGAAACGCTGCGCCAGGCGAGCGCCTTCGTTCGAACGATTCCGCCTCCTGTCCCGCCTGCGCACCCTGACCCTGAGCGAAGGCCGTGAGGAGCGGCCGCTGACGCCCGATCAGATCGCCAGGGCCGAGGCCGATTTCGGTCTGCAGAAGAGCTTCACTTTCAGGACACTGCGCCACCGCCTCGATCTGCCTGAGGAGACATCCTTCAGCGGGGTGGCCCGCGCCGACGAGGGCCGCGACTTCGTGGGCCGCACCAGCAACGCCGCCGAGGGCACGGCCAGCCTGCGCAGCCTAATCGTCGATGCCGCTGGCGAGGGCGCCTGGCGCTCGCTCCAGAATACGCCTGAGAAGCTGGATGCCATCGCCTCGGTGATCACCTTCCGCGAGGACATCGAATCGATCCGTCAGGGTCTGACGCAGATCGGGCTCGAACCCGTGGTGCTCACCGCGGTGATGGCCGCCATCGAAGATGGCCGTCCACTGAAAGCCTTCTCCGGCGCCGCCCACATCTCGGCCAAGGCGGCGCGCGCCATGCTGCCCCATCTGCGTGAGGGGCTGACCTACGACAAGGCCGCCGCCGCCGCCGGCTATGTCCACACCGATCGCGCCGGCCCGGGCAGGTCCGAAGGAACGACGCACGAGCGCATGGTGCACGACATCACGTGGGTCGATGCCAATGTTTCCAATCCCGTGGCCCGCAAAGCGGTGATCGAAGCGCTCAAGCAGGTCCACGCTATCGTCGGCGTGCACGGCCTGCCCGGCGCGATCCATGTGGAACTGGCCCGCGAAGTCGGCAAGAGCAAGGAGGAGCGGGACGAGATCAAATCCGGCATCGACAAGCGCAACGCCGCCAAGGACCGGCTGCGCGATCAGTTCAAGGAAACTTGCGGCCATGAGCCGTCCAGCACCGAGGATCTGCTGCGGTTCGAATTGTGGACCGAACAGGGCGGCCGTTGTCTCTACTCGGATCGCGCCATCGCGCCGCACCAGATCGCCACTTCGGACAACAGCGTACAGGTGGATCACATTCTGCCGTGGAGCAGGTCCGGCGACGACAGTTTCGTCAACAAGATCCTGTGCTTCGCCAACGCCAATCAGAACAAACGCGGCCGAACGCCCTTCGAGTGGTTCGGGGAC
>DATKRO010000100.1:0-2465 GCA_035532115.1 Caulobacteraceae bacterium
CCCGACTGGGCCCATGTCGACCGGGAGCTTCGCCGCAAGGGCGTGACCCGATCCCTGCTCTGGCAGGAATATCGGACCGAGCACCCCGACGGCTACGGCTACGCCTGGTACTGCGAGCGCTACGACGCCTGGAAGCGGCGCACCTCGCCGACGATGCGCCAGAGCCATGGCGCCGGCGAGAAGGTGTTCGTCGACTTCGCCGGCGACACCATCGACGTGATCGATCCGGTGAGCGGCGCCGCCCAGGCGATGAAGCTGTTCGTCGCCGCGCTGGGAGCCTCGGCCTACGTCTACTGCGAGGCGCGGCCCAGCGAGGGGCTGGCCGACTGGATCGGCTGCCACGTGGGTCTGTTCGCCCATCTCGGCGGGGTCCCGGCGATCGTCGTCTGCGACAACCTCAAGGCCGCGGTGACCAACCCGGACCGTTACGAGCCGGGGATCAACCGCACCTATCAGGAGATGGCCAGCCACTATGGAACCACGGTGGTTCCAGCCCGCCCCTACAAGCCGCGCGACAAGGCCAAGGTGGAGCAGTCGGTGCTGCTGGTCGAGCGCTGGGTGCTGGCGCGCCTGCGCAACCGGCGCTTCTTCAGCCTGATCGAACTCAACGGGGCGATCGTCGAGCTCGTCGCCGAACTCAACGCCCGGATCATGCGCGGCTACGGCATGAGTCGCGCCGAGCTCTACGCCCAGGTGGACGCGCCGGCGCTGCGGCCCTTGCCGGCGGCGCCTTACGCCTTCGCCCTGTGGAAGCGCTGCCGGGTGGCGCCCGACTATCACGTCGAGGTCGACGGCAACTGGTACTCGGTCCCCTATCGGCTGATCCGCGAGCTGGTGGACGTGCGCATCGCCGAGCGCACCATCGAGGCTTTCCACAAGGGGACGCGCGTCGCCAGCCACGCCAGGTCGCCCGGCCGGCGCAGCCACGTCACCGTCGCCGACCACATGCCCAGCGCTCATCGACGCCACGCCGCCTGGACGCCGGCGCGGATCATGGCCGTGGCCGAGAAGATCGGCCCGGCCACCGCCGCCCTGGCTTCGGCGATCATGACCGACCGGCCCCACCCCGAGCAGGGCTTCCGCGCCTGCCTGGGCATCCTGGCCCTGGAGCGCAGCT
The DNA here is from genome assembly GCA_035532115.1 of Caulobacteraceae bacterium. Taxonomy (GTDB): domain Bacteria; phylum Pseudomonadota; class Alphaproteobacteria; order Caulobacterales; family Caulobacteraceae; genus Acaudatibacter. The sequence continues at coordinate 1,118 of DATKRO010000100.1, forward strand.
ATGGCGCCCAGCGCCTGGAAGCGGCCTGCCGGCGCGGCGACCAGATCAAGGCCCGCTCCGTCGGCTCGATCCGCTCGATCCTCAGGACCGGCCTGGACCGCGCCTTCCTCGAGCCCGAGCCCGACCCAGAGCCTCTGCGCCACGGCAACATCCGCGGGCGCACCTACTACCATTGACCCCTCGTCAGGAGATCCCCCTTGCTCGCCCACCCAACCCATGAACGCCTCCTCGCGCTCGGCCTTCACGGCATGGCCAAGGCCTTCGAGGAGCAGCGCGCCTCGCCCGACCTCGCCGCCCTCGGCTTCGAAGAGCGCGTCGCCATCATGGCCGACCGCGAGGCCGCCCTGCGCGACACCAAGCGCATGACCGCCCGCCTCAAGTTCGCCGCCCTGCGCCAGGACGCGGCGCCCGAGGACATCGATCTGAAGACGCCGCGCGGCCTCGACCGCGCCCTCGTCGCCCGCATGGTCGCCGGCGACTGGATCGCTCGGCGCCAGAACCTGCTGGTCACCGGCCCCACCGGAGTCGGCAAGACCTGGCTCGCCTGTGCGCTCGGCCACAAAGCCTGCCGCGATGGCCGCTCGGTCTTCTACCAGCGCGTGCCGCGCCTGTTCGAGGCCCTGGCGCTCGCCCGCGGCGACGGCAGGCATGCCCGCCTCGTCGCCAACCTCGCCCGCGTCGAACTGCTCATCCTCGACGACTGGGGTCTGACCGTCCTCACCCAGACCCAGCGCATCGACCTCCTCGAGATCCTCGAGGACCGCAACGGCCGCGGCTCGACCCTCGTCACCAGCCAGGTCCCCGCCGACCAGTGGCACGAGGTCATCGGCGATCCCACCCTCGCCGACGCCATCCTCGACCGCCTCGTCCACAACGCCCACCGCCTCGCCATGACCGGAGAAAGCATGCGCAGAACCATCGGCCGCCGCGCCCTTGACGCAGACCAGAACCCCTGACCAATAGCCCCGTCGGTCAGGCTCCAGACCGCCCACGATCACGTGGAATCGGCGCCCACCTTCGCGTGGAACCAGCGCCCACGATCACTGGAAGGCGCACCCGACGGGGTGCTGCACGGCGCGACGGAGGCGCTCGAGGACACCACACCCACCTTTCTTTTAGGGTCAGCCTCTAAGGAATCCTGGTTCGCCCCGTCAGGGAATCTGGAGGGTTCTGTGAGGTCGCGTGACGCGGAGGGCGGCCGTGGTGGCGCGGCGCGATCTCATTGAAGCCGGATTGAATGAACCCGCGGGATGGCGGTCGGCGGCTATGGAGATAGTGGCGCCGCGGCGGGACCCGAGACAGCGACGCGTAGGGCTCGAAGGCCGCCCACAGGTAAGTTCTGGAAGGC
>DATKRO010000101.1:0-2541 GCA_035532115.1 Caulobacteraceae bacterium
CGGACGATATGACGCGTCTGATTGACGCGCGCAAGAGTCAGCTGCTGGTCTGATTGTCGCGCCGCGACACGGCTTCGGTGGACTTGATTGTTGCGAACGATGGCGGCCGGCCTGCTTTGGATTGCCGCTGCAGGGCGGAACGCCGGCGGTAGCTCTCGACATTCATCTCGAAGATGGTGGCGTGGTGGACGAGGCGGTCGACGGCCGCGAGCGTCATGGCGGGGTCGGGGAAGACCTTGTTCCATTCGCCAAACGGCTGGTTGGCGGTGATCAGCAGTGAGCGGCGCTCGTATCGGGCGCTGATGAGCTCGAACAGCACCGATGTCTCGGCCTGGTCCTTGGTGACATAGGCGAGGTCGTCGAGGATGAGCAGGTGATACGTCTCGAGCTTGGCGATGGCGGCCTCGAGTGCCAGTTCGCGGCGGGCGACTTGCAGCTTTTGCACGAGGTCGGAGGTGCGGGCGAACAGCACGCGCCAGCCGTTCTCGATCAGGGCGAGCCCGATGGCGGCGGCGAGATGCGACTTTCCGCCGCCCGGCGGGCCGAACAGGATCAGGTTGGCGCCCTTCTCGAGCCAGCCGTCGCCGGAGCAGAGCGCGGTCACCTGCGCGCGGCTGACCATGGGCACCGCATCGAAGGCGAAGCTGTCCAGGGTCTTGCCGGGCGGCAGGCGCGCGTCGCCGAGATGGCGCTCGATGCGGCGACGGTCGCGCTCGGCGATCTCGTGCTCGGCGAGCGCTGCCAGGAAGCGGGCGGCGGGCCAGCTCTCCTTGTCGGCGCGGGCGGCGAACTCCGGCCAGACGAGCTTGATCGCCGGCAGGCGCAGGTCGTGCAGGACGAGACTGAGCCGCTGCGCGTCGATGGCGTGGGTCTGGGTGGCGCTGGTCATGCCGCGTCTCCCGCGAGCAGGGCGTCGTAGGTGCTGAGCGGGACGAACTCGACGACGATCTGCGGCAAGGTACCGGGTTGCGGTGCGAAGCGCTGGCGCAGCGCGTCCAGGTCCGGCAGCCGGTCCTGCGCGAGCCCCTCGGCCAGCGCCTCGGCGAGTTCGCCCTCGCAGGCCCGCTCATGCGCCAGGGCAAGGAGTTCGACCATCGCGCGGCAGGCGGTCTTCTCGGCGCCCGTCTCCAGCAGCCGCTCGAAGGTTTGCCGGAAGGCCGGCCGGGGAAAGATCTGGTTGCGATAGACCAGTCCGGCCAGCGCCATGGGCTTGCGGCGGAGGCTGTGGATGATGTGGCGGTAGTCGACCACGTGGCCATGCGCGCCGTTGCTGCTGGCGCGACCGCGCGGCAGCGTCATCAGCTGCGTGCCGCCGACGAACACCTCGAGCCGGTCGTCGTACAGGCGCACGCGCAGCCGGTGGCCGATCAGCCGCGAGGGCACGGTGTAGAACACCTTCTTCAACGTGAAGGCGCTGGAGGAGGTGACGGTGACGATGACCTCCTCGAAGTCGCTGGTCCTGCGCTCGGGCAAGGCGCGCAGGGCGGCGCGCTCGAGATCGATGCGCGGCCCGTGGCGGCGGTTACGGCGACCGACCAGCTCGTCGACGAAGCGCCGATAGGCGGCGAGATCGTCGAACTCCGCCGAGCCGCGCAGCAACAGTTCATCGCGGATGGCGGCCTTGAGGTGGCCATGGGCGCTCTCGATCGCGCCGTTCTCGTGGGCAACGCCACGGTTGTTGCGGCTGGGCACCATGCCGTAATGCTCGCAGAGCGCGTCGTAGCGGCTGGTCAGATCCTGCCGTGCCGCGGCGTCGAGATTGCGGAAGGCGGCGGAGAGGCTGTCGCTGCGATGCTCCGCCGGCGCGCCGCCCAACGCCCACAGCGCGTTCTGCAGCCCCTCGGCCAGGGCGACGTAGCTCTCGCCGCCGAGGATGACATGGGCATGTTCGAAGCCCGACCAGATCAGGCGGAAATGGTAGAGCCGATGATCGAGCGCCACCCCGGCGATGTGCACGCCGAGGTCGCCCATGTCGGTGAAATCCGACAGGCCGAGCCGCCCGGGCGCATGGGTCTGGCGGAAGATCACCTCCTGGTCGGGGCCATGGACGGCGCGCCAGGCGCGGATCCGCCGCTCCAGGGTACGCCGCATGGCGTCCCAGTTCCGCTCGGGATAGCGGCGCGCCATCTCATCGAGCACGCCCACCGAGCGCAGGCCGGGCGCGGCCTGCAGCAACGGCACGACCTCGCTGTCGAAGAGGTCTGCCAGGGGATCGGGACGGCGGCGGCCGCGGGGGCGTTCGCGAATCGAGGGCACAACCGGGTGCTGGGCGATCCGGTAGCCCGTGGCGGTGCTGAACCCCGCCTTGGCCGCGGCCGCGGGGATCGGATTGGTCGGTCTGAGCGTCATGAACAGTCTCATCTGACGGTGGTTGATGTGGCGGCCGGGCACGCACGGGGCATCCTCTGGAAATCCATGATGCTCCCGATCTGAACCCAACCGGCCCGACCCTCCCAGCGCCTCGAAAAGGCGCCTCGCGGCTGGCCGTCTCGACTACGGGCTACGCCCTCCGCCGAGATGGCCAGCCGCGATTCTCATCCT
>DATKRO010000102.1:0-58278 GCA_035532115.1 Caulobacteraceae bacterium
AGAGTTCGGGCTGACGAGACGCTCATCATCGCCGTCACCCCGGCCAAGCGCAGCGCGAGCCGGGGCCGGACGGGCCGCGGCCAAGCTGGAATTCGTCTTGGAAGCGGCGGGTCCGGCCCCGGATCGCCCTTTCAGGCCGTCGGGTGTGACGGCGATGATGGTCAAACCTCCGCGAATTGGCCCTTTCGCAATCCGACCGCATCGCCGTGCATCCGCGCGCGCCGCCGCTTGCCGCCCGCCGCCGCCCTGGGCTACAGCCTGACCCCGCCGCCCCAGTGGCGAAATGGTAGACGCGGCAGACTCAAAATCTGTTGGCCGCAAGGCCGTGTTGGTTCGAGTCCGACCTGGGGCACCAGCCTTCACGCCTGCGGCGCTACCCGCGCGCGGCCAGCGCGGCGGCGCGGCGCTGCAGCCACAGGCGTTCGGCGGGCGCGGGATCGAGGGCGAGGGCGGCGGCGTACGCCGCGCGCGCCGCCGCCGGGCGGTCCAGCCGGCGCAGCAGGTCGGCGCGCACGGCGTGGAACGGGGCGAAGGCGGCGAGCCGGTCCGCATCGAGCGCCTCGACCTCGGCCAGAGCAGCGGCCGGTCCTTTCACCTCGGCCAGGGCGACGGCGCGGTTGAGCCGCACGATCGGGTCGTCCCTGAGGGCGACGAGCCGGTCGTAGATCGCCAGCACCTCGGGCCAGGGCGGCGGATCGGCGAGGCTGCGCCGGCGCGACCAGGCGCCGTGCAGCGCCGCCTGCAGCACCCGGGCGCCCGGCGGGCCGAGCGCCGTGGCCCGCTGCAGACAATGGTCGGCCTCGGCGATGAGCGCGCGCCGCCACAGCGCCGGATCCTGCTCGGAGAGCGGCGTCATCGCGCCGGTCTCGTCCAGCCGCGCGCCGCGCCTCGCCTCCGCGTAGCGCACCAGCGCCGCCATCGCCCAGGTCTGCGGCTCGTCCGGAAGCAGCTCGACGAGGACGCGGGTGAGCCTCAGCATCTCCTGGGCGTAGCCGGCGTGGGGGCCGGCGCCGGCCGCGTCTTCGTGCGCCCGCGCGTAGGCGACCTCGAAGGTGGCGAGCACCGCCTCCAGGCGCTCGGGCCAGGCCTCGGGGCCGGGAACCTCGAAGGAGACCCCGGCGTCGGCGATCTTGCGCTTGGCCCGCACCAGGCGCTGCGCCAACGTCGCTTCCGGGACCAGGAAGGCGCGCGCGATCTCGAGGGTGGAAAGGCCGCATACCAGCCGCAGCGTCAGGGCGGCGCGGCTCTCGGGGGCCACGGCGGGATGGCAGCAGACGAAGACGAGGCGCAGGCGCTCGTCCGGAATCAGCCTGACGTCGTCGCTCAAGGCCGCCTCCGCGTCGGGTTCGAGGTCGGGCGGATCGAGCGCGATGCGGGCGCGGGTCCTGGCGCGGCGCAGCGTCTGCAGCACGCACCGGTCGGCGACGCGGTAGAGCCAGGCGGCCGCATCGCGCGGCGGCCCGTCGCGGGGCCACGCCTCGGCGGCGCGCGCGCAGGCCTCGGCGAAGCCTTCCTCCGCCAGATCGAGATCGCGGAAGCGGGCGGCGAGCGCGGCGACGACCCGGGGGCCGGCCGCGCGCGCCGCCTCTGCCAGCGCATCGGCCGCGCTCATGCAGGCCCGAGCAGCGGACGGATTTCGATCGAGCCGTCCTGGAGCACCGGCAGATCCCTGGCCACCTTGATCGCCGCGTCCAGGTCCGGGACGTCGATCAGATAGAAGCCGCCGAGCTGCTCGCGCGCCTCGGCGAAGGGGCCGTCGTGCACGCTCTTGACGCCGCCGGTCGTACGCACCGTCGTCGCGGCGCTGGTGGCCTTGAGCCCCGAGCCGCCGACGCGGCGCGGCCCCAGCTCGCGGCTGAAGGCCATGTGCCTGGCGACGATCTCCTGCATCGCCGGACCGGTCTTGCCAGGTCCATAGAGCGCCTCGTCCTCGTAGATCAGCAGAGCGTATTGCATGGATGGGTCCTTCCTAAGCGGCGCGACCGCCCCGATGGCGGACTTGCGCACCAGAGATGCCCGGGACGGATCAGGATCGACACCAGGGGCCAAATATAAATGGCTGGTCCAGGCGCCGCGAGATTTGCGCTGCCGGCGCCCGGCTGCAAGGCGCCGCCCGCCGGCGAGGAAGGCTCGCCGCAGCGGGGCTGGAGCCGCCGGGCCGGAATGCCTTCAATTAACACAACGACCGTTGCGTAAAATGGCGAGCCACGATACAACTGCCCGAAACAGCGATGAGGCGTCCATGGCCAAGGTGACCTTGCTCGAGTTCGCCGAGGGCGTGACGCCCGCCAGCCGGCTCGCCTGCCAGATCAGGGTGACGCCGGCGCTCGACGGCCTGATCGTGCGGCTGCCGGCCCACCAGCACTGACCGCGGGAGATGAAGATGGCTGAACTCGCTCGGCTTTCCAGCAACGACGGGGTCGACGACGTCGTCGCGGCGCTGGAACGCGACGGCGGCGTGGTGATCGAAGGCTTCCTGAGCCCCGACACCTTCGCCGGCCTGCGCGCCGATCTCATCCCGCTGCTGGAGCGCCAGGCGCAGGGCCGCGACCGGTTCTCCGGCTTCCAGACGCGGCGGCTCGGCGCACTCTTCGCCCATACGCGCCATTGCGCCCCGATCGCCACCCATCCGCTCTACCTGTCGCCGGCCAGACATTTCCTGTGCCGGCCGCGCGAGGTGTGGGTCGGCGACCGGCGCCGGCCCGTCGCCGCGGACGTCCGCATCGGCGTCACCCAGGCGATCCAGCTCGGGCCCGGACAGCCGGCCCAGCCGCTGCACCGCGACGACACCGCCTTCCTTTGGCGGCATCCGACGCAGGGACGCGAAGGCCGGGTGCAGGTGATCTGCGCCGTCACCGATTTCACCGCCGAGAACGGCGGCACGCTGGTCATTCCCGGCAGCCACCTCTGGGACGACGAGCGCCAGCCGCAGATGTCGGAGGCCATCGCGACGGTGATGCAGGCAGGCTCGGCGCTGATCTTTCTCGGTTCGACCTTCCACGCCGGCGGCGCGAACAGCACCGCCAGCCAGTGGCGGGCCGCCGCCGGCCTGGCGCTCGACGCCTCCAACGTGCGGCAGGAGGAGAACATGTACCTCGCCCTCGCGCCCGAGGTGGTCGCCAGCTATCCCGAGGAGATCCAGCGCCTGCTCGGGTGGTCGGCGGGGACCAATCACATGGGCTGGGTCGAGGTGGACGGGCAGATGGTCGATCCCATTCATCTGCTGCGCGCGCCGGGCGGCGCGCCCCTGCAAGGCGTCGGCGCCGCGAATCACTGAGCCGCCCACGGTCCGGGGCGCGGCGGCGCCAGCATGGCGGCGGCGCTGTCCACCAGGTGCTGGATGCGGCCGTGGGCGAAGCGTTCGGGCTCGAGCGGATAGGTCAGCGCCCAGCCATCGCCCATGGCGCTGAGCTGATCGGCGAGCACATCGGCCGGCAAGTCCCGGCGGATCAGCCCTTGCGCCTGCCCCCGTTCGAGCAGCGTCGTCAGATTGGCGAGGAAGCGGGCGTTGCGGCGCGCCATCGCCGCGGCCAGCGCCGCGTCGCCGCGCGCGCCCACCAGCAGCTGCAGGCAGATCAGCCAGGCTTCGCTGCCGCCGAGCGTCGTCCAGTTGATCAGGTTGTTGCAGAGCGCCCTGGGGTCGCAGGCGCCGCCCTGGGCCGCCAGCCAGGCGTCGAACTCGTCGAACAGCGATTCGGCGACGGCAAGGACCATCGCCTCCTTGTTCTCGAAATAGTAGCTGACCGCGCCCGTCGTGGCGCCGGCCTGTTCGGCGACCTTGCGCAGCGTCGCCCCGCCATAGCCCTCGCGCGCGATGACGGCGCGCGCCGCGGCGACGACCTCGCCGCTCCTCGCCTCCCGATCGCCGACGGGGCGCCCGCGCTTGCGTGGCGGCGCGGGCGCGCCGTCCACCCCGGCGGCGGCTTCCGACCTCGGATCCACGCCCGTCCTTCCTCTCGTCACAAAGCATCCCCTATTTTAGACAACGATTGTTGTGCAAATCAAGATGCGGTGGTAGACGTCGTTATCGCATCGCTCCGGAGTCGAACAATGGACCGATCCAAACGCGAAGCCTTCGCCCGCGACGGCGCCGTGCTGATCGAGGGCTTCCTCGACGCCGGACAGCTGGCCCTGTGCCGCGCCGCCTTCGACTGGAACATCGCCAATCCGGGCCCCGCCGCCCACACGCTGTTTCCCGGCACGGACAAGCAGCACCACAACGACAACGCCAACCCGCGGGCGGCCGAACACCTGAAGCAGCTCGCCCGGTCGATCCCGTTCGGGGACCTGTTCGCCGAGCTGTGGGACTCCCGCCACGTCTGGTACTTCGCCGAAGAGGTGTTCATGAAGAAGGGCGGCCTCGGCGGTCGCACGCCCTGGCACCAGGACACCTCCTACCTGCCGTGGGCGGGCGATCACTGGGCCAATGCCTGGATCAGTTTCGAAGCGGTGCCGAAGGCCAATTCGCTGGAAGTGGTCAAAGGCTCCCACCGGGGCGCGCGTTACGACGGCACGGATTTCAGGGACGCGAACGATCCGACAGCGCCGCTGCACGGAGCCCAGTCCGCGCTGCCGCGGCTGCCCGACATCGAAGCCGAGCGCAAGGCCGACCCGGGCGCGTACGACATCCTGTCCTGGGCCGGCCAGCCGGGCGACATCGTGGCGCTGCATCCGGGATCGCTGCATGGCGGGGCGCCCGTCGACGCCAGTTTTCCGGATCGCCACACCCTGGTGCTGCGCTTCTTCGGCGACGACGCGGTGTTCCGCTCGCTGCCGGCGAAGAGCAAGGCGCGCTATCCGCGCCAGGGCGTGCTCTTCCGCGAAGAGCTCGCGCACCTGACCGACGGCGAGCCGTTCCGCTCGCCCGTCTTCGAGCAGCTCAGGTAGGGAGCGGCGCCATGCCGACGCGCCGACGACAGCCGCCCAACAGACTGGAGCGAGGAACGATGCATCGGACTCTGATCAATCCCGTGGCCACCGCCGGCTATTACGATCGCTACCACTTCTCGCAGGCGACCCGCGTTGGCGACACCGTCTGGGTCTCCGGCCAGGTCGGCGTCGACGCCGCCGGACAGCCGGGCGCCGACATGGCCGCCCAGGCGCGGCGGGCGTTCGAGGGCCTGAAAGCCGTGCTGGCGGAGGCCGGCGCGACGCTCGGCGACGTGGTCGATCTCAACAGCTTTCACACCGACCTGCGCGGCGGCATGCGCGCCTTCAGCGCCGTTAAGGACGAGTTCTTCCCCAGCAACTACCCCTCGTGGACGGCGGTGGGCGTGACCCAGCTCGCCAGCCCCGAATTCCTCGTCGAGATCCGCGCCGTGGCCGTCGTCGGCTCGGCGCTCGCCTGATCCCGAACAAGCCCAGTCGCGGAGGACCCCCAATGGCCGACGATGCTTCCGCCGCTCCGAAAGCCCGGGCGGCGCTGGATGCCGAGACCATCGCCATCGAGGACATCGACGTCAGCGAGCTCGAGCTTTGGCGCACCGACAGCCACTGGCCCTACTTCGCTCGGCTGCGCCGCGAGGACCCGGTCCACTACTGCCGCAAGAGCCAGTTCGGCCCCTACTGGTCGGTGACCAGGTACAACGACATCATGGCCGTCGAGACCAACCATGAGGTGTTCTCGTCGGACATCGCGAAGGGCGGCATCACCATCCTCGACCCGATCAGCGATGCGGCGGCGCTGCCGATGTTCATCGCCATGGACCCGCCGAAGCACGACCACCAGCGCAAGGTGGTGTCCCCGATCGTGGCGCCGGCGAACCTGGCGCGGATGGAGACGCTGATCCGCTCGCGCGCGGCGAAAATCCTGGACGAGCTGCCGATCGGCGAGACCTTCGACTGGGTGGAGCGCGTGTCCGTCGAGCTGACCACCCAGATGCTGGCGACGCTGTTCGACTTCCCGTTCGAGGACCGCCACAAGCTTCCCTACTGGTCCGACGTCGCCAACTGCCTGCCGGGCCCAGGCGAGCCGGTGGAGACCGAAGAAGCGCAGAACGCTGTTCTCATGGAGTGCCTGGAGTACTTCGTGCGCCTGTGGAACGAGCGGGTGAACGCCGAGCCGGCCTTCAACCTCGTCTCGATGCTGGCCCACGGCGAATCCACCCGGGACATGACCCCCATGGAGTACCTTGGGAACGTCGTCCTGCTGATCGTCGGCGGCAACGACACCACGCGCAACACCATCACCGGCAGCCTGCTGGCGCTGAACCAGAATCCGGAGCAGTACCGCAAGCTGCGCGAGCATCCGGAACTGATCCCCTCGATGGTGTCGGAGACCGTGCGCTGGCAGACGCCGCTGGCGCACATGCGGCGCACCGCGACCCGCGACACCGAGCTCGGCGGCAAGCGCATCGCCAAGGGCGACAAGGTGATCATGTGGTACGTCTCGGGCAACCGCGACGCCGAGGCGATCGACCGGCCGGACGAGTACATCATCGACCGCGAACGGCCGCGCCAGCACGTCTCGTTCGGCTTCGGCATCCACCGCTGCGTCGGCAACCGGCTGGCGGAGATGCAGCTGCGCATCGTCTGGGAAGAGATCCTGAAGCGCTATCCAGTGATCGAGGTGATGGGCGAGCCGGTGCGGCTGGCCAACCCGTTCAGCAAGGGCTACGCGAGCCTGCCGGTGCGCATTCCCGTCTCGGAGACGCTGGCGGCGCGATCTGCGCCCGCTGACGCCGCCGTGCGGACGCCGCCGGCGCCCCCGACGCTCCATCGCCAGCGGCTGGCGGTGCTCGCCGCGGCCTGTACGGTCTCGGCCGCCGGCGGCCTGCTCTTCAACGTCATGCCGGCGCTGCTGGCCGCCGCCGCGGCGCGCTTTTCGCTGGGCGATGCCGCGGTCGGGATGGTCGGCTCCAGCTTCCTGGCGGGGTTCGCCGTGACGGCGGCGACCTCGAACCAGTGGATCGGCCGCTTCGACTGGCGAGCCCTCGTGGGCGTCGGGACGGCGGTGTCGGTGGCCGGCCTCGCCGGATGCGCCGCGATCACCTCTTACGCAGGACTGCTGGCGGCGCTCTTCGCTCGGGCGTCGGCCTCGGCTTGCTCTACACGGTGAGCATCGCCGTGGTGTCGGAAAACCACGAGCCGGACCGCGCCTTCGGCATCAAGCTCGCCAGCGAGGTGTTTCTCGCGGTGGCGACCTTGATGGGCCTGACCGCGCTCGTCGCCTCGCGCTGGGGCTTTTCCGGGACGGTGCTGGCGCTGGCCGGCGTCGTCGGCGTCGCCGCGCTCTGCGGCCTGCCGGCGATTCCGCCACGCCGCGCGCTGACGCCGCCGGAGCAACGGTTCGGCATGACCCGGCGAGCGGGCGCCTGCGCGCCGTTTCTGCGCGACTGGGCGCCCTGGCTCGGTCTCGCGGCGCTGTTCGTCTCGTTCGCCGGCCTGTCGGCGCTCTGGGCCTTCCTGGCGCGGATCGCACCCAGCTTCGGCATCGGCGGCGCGACCACTGCGGCGGTGCTGACGGCCGGCCTCCTGGTCAGCGGCCTGGCGGGCCTGGCGGCCGCGGGACTCGGCGACCGGTTCGGGCGGGTGAAGCCACTCGTGGCCGGCATGCTGCTCGCCATCGCCGGCGTTGCGATGCTGCAGTGGGGACATGGCCTCGCCGGCTACCTCGCCGGGCTGCTGCTGGCGGCGGGTCTTTGGAATTTCCCGCTGGCCTATCAGATGGGCCTTATCGCCTCGTCCGACGGCAACGGCCGCGTGGCGGTGCTGATGCCGGCGGCGCTCGCCATCGGCGGCGCCATCGGACCGATCCTCGCCGGAGCGCTGCTGACCGGCGGCCACGGCTACCTGCCTCTCTATTGCCTCTTCGCCATAGCCACGGCCGCCGGCCTCGCTGCCTTCACCGTGCTGGGCCGCCGTCTGGCCAGCGCGGGAGTTCGCCCGTGAACACGGCTGCATTCGCCGACGCGACGACCGACGCGCCGGCCATTCCCGGCGCCGGCGACGGCTTGACCCCCGCCTGGGTCACTCAGGCGCTGGTCGCGGGCGGGTGGCGAAACGCCCGGGTCGAGGCCCTGGAGATGCAGCGGATCGGCGAAGGCGTCGGCGTCCTGGCCGAACTCTACCGGCTGCGGCCCACCTATGCGCCGCAGAGCGCCGGCGGACCGGCCAGCATGATCGCCAAGCTCCGCTCGTCGAGCCCGCAGGTGCGCGAACTGTGCGCCGCCTACGGCATGTACGAGCGCGAGACGCGCTTCTACCGGGACATCGCCGGCGCCGTCGGGCTTCGGACGCCGGAGCCGTACTTCTGCGCGTTCGACGCCGCGACCGGCGACTTCGTGATCCTGATGGAGGACCTGGCGCCGGCCGCCAGCCCCGACCAGATCGCCGGCATTTCCCTGGTCGAGCTCACCGCGGCCGTCGACGCGATCGCCACGCTGCACGCGCATTGGTGGGGCGACCCGCGCCTGGCCGAACTGCGCGCGATCATGCCCTCCGCGGCCGAACCTCCCTATGCCTACGTCGCCGAGAATTATCGCGCCTGCCTGCCGGCCGCTCTGGCGGGCCTGCGGGCGCGCGGCCATGAACCTCTGGCGCGGGTCGCCGAGAACATCGGCGGCGCGATCGAGGCGATGCTGGCGGCGATCACCACCGAACCCGTGACGCTGGCCCATGGCGATTTTCGCGTGGACAATCTGATGTTCCGCCAGACTCCGGCCGGTCCGGCGCTGACCGTCGTCGACTGGCAGGTCGTCATGCAGGTGCGCGGTCCCTTCGACCTCGGCTATCTGATGGGCGGCGCGGCGCCCACGGAGCTGCGGCGGGCGCAGGAGATGGCGCTGCTTCGCCGCTACCACGACACGCTGACCCGCCACGGCTTGGCCGGCTACGGTTTCGAGGCGTGCCAGCTCGACTATCGCCGCGCGGTGCTGTTCAGCCTCGTCTACTGGGTCGAGGGCTTCCCGGTGGCCGACAGGGCAAACCCGCGCAGCGTCGCCCTGTTCGACTGCTGGGCCGACCGCCTCGCCGCGGCGGTGCAAGACCTGAGGCTCGAGGCGATCGTCGGCGCGTGATCGCAACGCGCTTCGGTCCACGCTCGGTTTGACGGGCGCATCATTAGGCGCAGGCTAGTGCGCCCTCGCGCGAGCCTATCATGGCCCCCACGGCGCGCCAGGAAAGGTTCGGGCGCGACCGCGGCATCGAGGCCATGTTGAACGCCGATTTCGCCACCACCGCCGCCGACGCCGCCAGTTCCGCGCGCCGGGCCCGCACGACTGCGCGCGCCGGCGCTCCGGCGCGGAGAGCCGTCGTCTACGGGAAAACTACGGTCCGGGCGGCGGCTGGCGGGGGGGCGGGCCGTGGTCGCCCGGCCGCCGTTTCCGCGCCTCGCCCAGGCGGGCCGGTCCAGGGGGTCGGGACCGTTATTTACGGAGAAAGAACGGTCCGCGCCTCGCCGCTTCGCTGGCAGCCTCCAGGCGGCGGGCATCGGCGCTCAATCCATCAGCTTGCCCGCCAGATAGGCGAACTCCAGCGCCACGCGCCGGGCGCGCTCGCGCTGGTTGGCCGAGGCGGCGTGGCCGCCGTTGGTGTTCTCGAAGAACAGGAACGGCAGACCCATGGCCTGCATCCTGGCCGCCATCTTGCGCGCGTGCACCGGCGTCACCCGGTCGTCGCTGGTGGCGGTGACGAAGAAGGGCTCGGGGTAGGCGACGCCGGGCTTCAGGTTCTGGTAGGGCGAGATCGAAGCCAGGAACGCCCGCTCGTCCGGATCGGCGACGCTGCCATATTCGCCGACCCAGGAGGCCCCGGCGCCGATCTCTTCGTAGCGCAGCATGTCGAGCAGCGGCACCTCGATGTCCACCGCGCGCCAGAGCTGCGGATGCTGCTCCATCGCCACGCCCATGAGCAGGCCGCCGTTGGAGCCGCCCTGGGCGCCGAGCCGGCGCGGCGAGGTGATCCTGCGCGCGATCAGATCGCGGGCCACGGCGGCGAAGTCGTCGTAGATGCGCTGCCGATGCGTCTTCAGCCCCGCCTCGTGCCAGGCCGGCCCGAACTCGCCGCCGCCGCGGATGTTGGCGAGCACATAGACGCCGCCGCGCTCCAGCCAGAGTTTGCCGATGGCCGCCGAATAGCTCGGCAGCATGGAGACCGAAAAGCCGCCGTAGGCGTAGAGCAGGGTCGGATTGGCGCCGTCCAGTTTCATCGCCCGCGCATGCACGACGAAATAGGGAATCGTCGCGCCGTCCGTGGACGTCGCCTCGAACTGCTCGACAGCCTCGTCGGACGCCTCGAAGCGCGGCGGCAGGCGCTTCACGTCATGGGCGGCGCCGCTCGCCGCCTCGGCCTGCCAGAGCCGCGTCGGTTCGAGGAAGCCTTCGACGCTGTAGTAGAGCGCATCGTCCACCTCGCTGGCGGTGGCGACGCCCACCGACGAGTTGGGCGCGACCGGCAGCGCCGAACGCCGCCAGCCCGTCGGCGTGGGCTGGAACACCATGAGGGCGCCGCGCACGTTGTCGTAGATCGCCGCGACGACCGCGCCGGCGGTGGTGGCGACCTGCTCGACCGACTGGCGCGGCCCCGCCTCGAACATCAGGGCGACGTCGTCGGCCGACGCGGCGCCGGCGCTCAGGGCCTCGGGGCGCGCCGAGAGCAGCGAGCCGGACCTGTAGGCGCGGGCGCCCCGGCGCCAGTCTTCCCGGGTGGTGAAGATCAGCCGCCCGTCCACCAGTCCATGGATGTCGACCTTGCCGGGAAGCTCAAGCCGCTCGACGCCGCTGGCTGCGAGGCGATGAACCTCGGAATGGAAGAAGTCGGTGGCGCGCACGATCAGGGTCACGACGCGCCCCTGGCCGTCGCGCAGCACGGTGGGATCGACGGAGACGTCGGCGGGCTCGCCGCGGAAGACCTCGCGCGCCGCATCGAGGCTCTGGCCGCGCTTCACCAGCTTGACTACGAAGGGGTAGCCCGAGGCGGTGAGCGTGCCCGGCCCCCAGTCGCGCGCGACGATCAGGGTGTCGTCGTCGAGCCAGTCGGCGGTCTGCTTGCTCCTGGGCAGGGCAAAGCCGTCGGCGACGAAGGCGGCGCTCGGCAGGTCGAACTCGCGCACCGTGCTCGCATCCTCGCCGCCGTCGGAGAGGCCGACGAGGCAGCGGCGGAACAGCGGCGCGAGGCAGTTGGCGCCCTTCCAGACCCAGTTGGTGCCCTCGCGCTCGGCCAGGGCGTCGAGATCGAGCACGCTCTCCCAGGCCGGCGCGGCGGTTGCGTAGCTCTGCGCCGTCGTCCGTCGCCACAGGCCGCGGACGTGCGCCCCGTCCTGCCAGAAGTTGTAGACCGCCTTGCCGATCAGCTCCGGCGCGGGGATGCGGTCCTGCGCCTCCAGGATCGCCAGCGCCTCGTCATGGAAGCTGCCGTAGCGCGGATCGGCGGTCAGGCGGGCGAGCGAGCGGGCGTTCTCCTGTTCGACCCAGGCCATGGCCTGCGCGCCATGGATGTCCTCGAGCCAGAGGAAGGGATCGTTGGCGGCGGAGGTGTTCACAGGCAGGGTCCCGGCGATGGCTGCAAAGGCGAGCGCGGCGGCGTCGGCGCTGCTTGCCCCCGCCGCGGGGTGCGAGTCCAGCCGAGAGCGGCTATAGGGCGCTCTGCATGCGCCGTCCGTTCCTGAAGATGAACGGGCTCGGCAACGATTTCGTCGTGGTCGAGGCCCGCTCCCAGCCCTTCGCGCCCAGCCAGGCGCAGGTGCGCGCCATCGCCGACCGGGCGGCCGGCGTCGGCTGCGACCAGCTCATCGCCGTCGAGGGCTCTGCGAACGCCGACGCCTTCATGCGCATCTGGAACGCCGACGGGGGCGAGGTGGAGAACTGCGGCAACGCCGCCCGCTGCGTCGGCTGGCTGCTGATGCAAGCCTCGGGCCGCGACGCGGTCACCATCGAGATCCAGGGCGCCGTCCTGGAGGCCAGCCGCGCCGCCGACGGCAAGGTCAGCGTCGACATGGGCAGGCCGGGGCTGGACTGGCGCGACATCCCGCTCGCCGAACCGATGGACACTCGCGGCGTCGAGCTGCAGGTGGGGCCCATCGACAATCCGCTGCTGCATACCCCCGGTTGCGTCTCCATGGGCAATCCGCACGTGGTCTTCTTCGTGGCCGACGCCGAGACCGCGCCGGTGCGCGAGGTGGGCTCGATGATCGAGCACCACCGCCTGTTCCCCGAGCGGGTCAACGTCGGCTTCGCCGAGATCAAGGGGCGCGAGCGCATCCGCCTGCGCGTCTGGGAACGCGGCGTCGGCATCACCCGGGCCTGCGGCACCGGCGCCTGCGCGGCGCTGGTGGCCGCGCATCGCCGCGGGCTTTGCGACCGGACCGCCCGGGTGGAACTGGATGGCGGCGATCTCATGATCGAGTGGCGCCGCGCCGACGAGCATGTCCTGATGACCGGTCCGGTCGCCGTCGAGTTCACCGGCGTGCTGCCATGAGCCGCGCGGAGCGCCCCTTCCGTCCGTCCGCTGCGCGGCCGGACACCTCCCCCGTTGCCCGGGGGAGGAGGAACGGCGCTCTTCTCCTCACCCGCGCAGCGGGGGAGGGGGACCACGACCGCGAAGCGGGCGTGGTGGAGGGGGCGCGCGGCCTCGATGTCGTCACCTTCGGCTGCCGGCTGAACGCCTGCGAGTCCGAGGCCCTCCGCGCCCAGGCGGCGGCCGACGGGCTCGCCGACGCCGTCGTCTTCAACACCTGCGCCGTCACCGGCGAGGCGGTGCGCCAGGCGCGCCAGGCGATCCGCAAGGCGCGGCGCGAGCGGCCGGGCGCGCGCCTGATCGTCACCGGCTGCGCCGCCCAGATCGATGCGGCGCAGTTCGCGGCCATGCCCGAGGTCGACCTCGTCGTCGGCAACGCCGGGAAGACGGCGCCGGGCGCCCTGACCGGCGCGGGCGAGCGCGTGCGCGTCGGCGACATCTTTTCAGGTCCCCGCCGCCTCGCCCCGCCCGCCCCGGCGCGCCTCGGCGCGCGGACGCGGGCCTATGTCGAGGTGCAGAACGGCTGCGACCACCGCTGCACCTTCTGCATCATTCCGTTCGGGCGCGGCAATTCGCGCTCGATCCCGGCCGAGCGCGTGCTGGACGAGGTCCGCCGGCGCGCCGGCGCCGGCTGCCGCGAGGTGGTGCTGACCGGCGTCGATCTGACCAGCTGGGGCGCGGAGCTCGACGGCGCGCCGACGCTGGGAAGCCTGGTGCGGCGCCTGCTTGCCGGCGTCCCCGAGCTGGCGCGCCTGCGGCTCTCGTCCATCGATGCGGCCGAGATCGACGCCGAGCTGCTGGCGTGCCTCGGCCAGGAGCGGCGGCTGATGCCGCACCTGCATCTGTCGCTGCAGTCGGGCGACGATCTCATGCTGAAGCGGATGAAGCGCCGGCATTCGCGCGAGGCGGCCCTGGCGCTGATCGAGGCGGTGCGGCGCGTCCGTCCCGACACCGCCTTCGGCGCCGACTTCATCGCCGGCTTTCCCACCGAAAGCGAGGCCGCCTTCGAGAACACGCTTTGCTTCGTCGAGGACGCCGGCCTTTCCTACCTGCACGTGTTCCCGTTCAGCCCGAGGCCCGGCACGCCGGCCGCGCGCATGCCGCAACTGCCGCGCCAGGTGGTCCGGGCGCGCGCAGCGCGACTGCGGTCCGCCGGCGACGCCGCCCTGGCGCGCCACCTGGACCGGCAGGTCGGGCGCACGCTCGCCGGTCTCGTCGAGGCCGAAGGCCGGGCGCGGGCCGCCGACTTCACCGAGATCGCCTTCGAAGGCGCCCATGCGCCCGGCGCGTTCATCGAGGGCGTCGTCGCAGCCCACGATGGCCGCCGCGCCCGTTTGCGCGAACCAGTCCCGGGCGTCCATGGCTGAGCCCCGCAAAGGCTGGTTCCAGCGCCTCTCCGACGGCCTGTCGCGCTCGTCGCGGCAGATGAGCGAACAGGTGAGCGCCGCGCTGGTGAAGCGGCCGCTCGACCAGGCCCAGCTCGACGAGCTGGAGGAGATGCTGATCGAGGCCGACCTCGGACCGGCCGCCGCGGCGCGGATCACTGAGGCCTTCGGGGCCGAGCGCTTCGGCCGCCGCTCCGACGAGCGCGAGGTGAGGGAGGCGCTGGCGGCTGCGGTGGCGCGCGAGCTGGCGCCGCGCCAGGGCGATTTCGACCCGCTCTCCGGTCCAAGGCCGTTCGTGGTCCTGTTCGTCGGGGTCAATGGCTCGGGCAAGACCACCACCTTGGGCAAGATTGCCGCCGACCTGCGCCAGCGCCGCGGCGCCAAGGTGCTGATCGCCGCCTGCGACACCTTCCGCGCCGCGGCTGTCGAGCAGCTTCAGGTCTGGGCCGAGCGCGCCGACGCCGACTTCCTCTGCGGCCCCCCCGGCGCCGACGCCGCGGGCCTCGCCTACGACGCTCTGGCCAGAGCGATGGCGGAGGGGTTCGACGTGCTGCTGATCGACACCGCCGGGCGGCTGCAGAACAAACAGGATCTGATGAACGAACTCACCAAGATGGTGCGGGTGCTGCGCAAGCTCGACCCGGAAGCGCCGCACGAGGTGCTGCTGGTGCTCGACGCCACCGTCGGGCGCAACGCCGTGGCCCAGGAGAGCGTTTTCGGCAACATGATCGGGGTCACCGGCATCGTCATGACCAAGCTCGACGGCACGGCGCGCGGCGGCGTGCTAGTCCCGGTCGCCCAGGCCTCGGACTCTCCGATCAAGCTGATCTGCGTCGGCGAGACCATCGACGACCTGCAGCCCTTCGACGCCGAGGCGTTCTCGCGCTCGCTGGTGGGGCTCGAGGCATGAGCGTTGCGGCGCAGGAGCGGCCGGCCCACTGGGTGCGCCACCTCGCCAACGCCGCTCCGGCGGTGGGCTTCCTGGCGACGCTGCTCGTCACCCACGACTTTCGCAAGGCGACCTGGGCGCTGATCGCGCTCTCGGTCGCGGCGCTGGGGCTGTGCCTGGCCGTGGAACGGCGGATCGCTCCGATCCCAGCCGTCTCGGGCGTCGCCGCGCTCGGCTTCGGCGGCCTCTCCCTGGCGCTGCACCGCAACGACCTGCTGCAGATGAAGATGACCATCGTCGATGCGATCTTCGGCGCGGCGCTGTTCGGCGGGCTCGTCCTGCGGCGCAATCCGCTGAAGCGCCTGCTGGGCGCGGCGCTGCAGCTGCCCGACCATGCCTGGCGGGTGCTGACGATCCGCTATGGCCTGTTCTTCTGGGCCTCGGCAATCGCCAACGAGATCGTCCGCCGCACCCAGAGCGCCGAGGTCTGGGCGACCTTCCGGGTGGCGGCCATCGCCGCGGCAGTGGTCTTCGGCGCCGCGCAGTTCCCGTTCCTGAAGCGCTACTGGACCGAGGCCGAGACGCCCGACCCGCCCGAGCCCGGATTCTGAACGCCGGTTGACGGGCGCGCATGCGCCGTCGTCAAATCGTCGCGAGATGC
Source organism: Caulobacteraceae bacterium (assembly GCA_035532115.1). Lineage (GTDB taxonomy): Bacteria > Pseudomonadota > Alphaproteobacteria > Caulobacterales > Caulobacteraceae > Acaudatibacter. Next base: position 15,389 of record DATKRO010000102.1, read on the forward strand.
GGCTGGCGTCGTCGGTGATCGGGGCGTGTCATGGGCAAGAAGCACAAAGGCGCCGACGCGGGCCTCTGCGGGTCGGCGACGCACCTGCTGCACCGGGTGCTGCAGCTCGCCCTCGATTATCACGCCGCGGCGGCCGGACCCGAGGGGCTGACCCAGCGCCAGTACACGGTGCTGGCCGCCGCCGGCGCCTCCGACGGCGTCTCGCAGAGCGATCTGGTGCGCGCCACCGGCATCGACCGCTCCACCCTCGCCGACCTGGTGGCGCGGATGAGCTCCAGGGGGCTGATCGAGCGCCAGCGTTCGGCCCTCGACGCCCGGATCAACACGGTGCGCCTCAGCGAGGCCGGGCGCGCGGCCCTGGCGCTGGGCGGCAAGCCGGCGGCCAAATCCGACGCCCGGCTGCTCGCGCTGCTGTCGCCCAAGAAGCGCGCCAGCTTCCTGAAGAGCCTCGCCACCCTCGCCGCCGCAGCCGACGCGGCGCGCGCTCCGGCCAAGGCATCGAAAAAGGCAAGGAAGCTAAAGAAAACCAATGTGTAGCGCCCTCCCTCCCCCTCGTGGGGAGGGACAGACCGCGCAGCGGTCAGGGTGGGGGACTCTGGGCCTGCGCAGCCGCCAACCTCGAATCCTTCGTTGACGCGGCAGACTCCCCCACCCGTCCGCCGCTGCGCGGCGGCCACCCTCCCCATGAAGGGGAGGGAATCTAGACCAGGATGTCGATGATCGAGCCCGGGCGGGGGGTCTGGCTGGGCGCCGCCTGGGCCTGGGCCACGGCGCGGACCGCTTCGGCGGCGCGCGCGGCCCGGGAGGGCGGCTGCGCCTTGCCGGCCAGCGCCGCCTCGAAGAAGGCCCGCTGCGCCGCCATGCGCGGGTCGGCCGCACTCGGCGCGGCGAGCGGCTTCGGGGCCGGTGCGGTCGGCCAGGCGGGCGGTCGTGCGACGGGCGAAAGGGCCACGGGGCGAATCCTAGGCGCCGAACATGGTTAACGCAAGCAAGGCTGGCGCCGCCATGGTCAAGGAGCGGTTAAGCGGCCTCAGGCCCCGGCCCGCTTCAGCATGCCCTCGGCCTGGGCGGCGGTGATGGCGCCGGCGGCCTTGTCGAGGATGCGGCCGTCGGCGCCGATGACATAGGTCTCGGGCGCGCCGGTGACGCCGAAATCGATGCCGGCGCGGCCGTTGCGGTCGACGAAGAGCGCCGAATAGGGATCGCCGTAGCGAGCCAGGAAGTCGCGGATCTTGGCCGGATCGTCCTTCCAGGCGACGCCGACGATCGGCACGCCCTCGGCCTTCAGCGCCGCCAGCGCCGGGGTCTCCTCGGCGCACGGCACGCACCAGGAGGCGAAGAAGTTGACCAGGGTCGGTCCTTTGAGCGCCGAGCGCACCGCGACGGGCGCCCCGCCGGCGAGCCCGGGCAGCAAGACGTCGGGCGCCGGCTGGCCCACCGTCGCGCGCGGGATCACCCTGGGATCATGGTGCAGCGCGTAGCCGGCGAAGACGGCGATGAGCGCCGTCAGCGCCAGCACCGGCGCGAGCGCGACGAGCCGCTTCACCGTTCGCGCGCCTCCTCCAGAGCTTCGGCGCGCCGGCGCCAGCGGCGGGCGCGGATCAGGGTGTCGAGGATCATCCAGGCGAAGACGAGCACCGAGACGGCATAGGCCGGCCAGACGTAGATCGCGTATCTGTCGGCGAAGATCATGCGCCCGCCGCCTGCACTTCCAGGGCCTGGGCGCGCCGGCGCCAGACCTCGCCGCGGGTGCGCTCGAGCCAGAGCGCGGCGAAGGCGCAGAGATAGCCGGCCGCCATGAAGCCGAGCGGGACCAGGAACACCGCGGCGATGGTCGGCCCGCCAGGGCGGAAGATCGATTCCCCCTGGTGCAGGGTATTCCACCAGACCACCGAGAACTTGATGATCGGCAGGTCGACGAGACCGACCAGCGCCAGGATCGCCGCCGCGCGCGCCGCCCTGGCCTCGTCGTCGATGGCGGCGCGCAGGGCGATGTAGCCGATGAAGAGCAGCAACAGGACCAGCACCGAGGTCAGCCGCGCGTCCCACACCCACCAGGTCCCCCACATCGGCCGGCCCCAGAGCGAGCCGGTGACGAGGGCCAGAAAGGTGAAGGCGGCGCCGAGGGGGGCGGCGGTCCTGGCCGCGGCGTCGGCCAGGGCGTGCCGGTACACCAGGGAAAAGAAGCTCGCTCCGCCGAGGCAGGCGTAGGCCGCCATGGCGGTGAACGCGGCGGGCACATGGATGTACATGATCCGCACCGTCGTGCCTTGCTGATAGTCCGGCGGCCCGCTAAGGCCCAGCCACAGCCCGATCCCGATCGCCAGCACCGCCGCGGCGCCGAAGGCCGGCGCGGCCCAGCGCGAGAACGCCATGAACCTGTGCGGATTGGCGAGCGCCGCGAACATGGCTGGCGAATATAGGCCCGGGCCGGCGCGGGCAAGGCGCGCCGGCGGATCAGCCCGGCGGCCGCCCGTCCGTGCCCATCGCGCCGCCGCGCATCTCGCCGCCCATCATGCGCCCGCCCATCATGTGCTCATGCATCATCATGTGGCCGCCCATCATGGCGCCGTGCGAGAACATCATCGCGGTCAAGGCGTCGAACGCCCGTTGCTGCGAGGGGGTGAGCTGGGCGTAGAAGCGCTTGGTGGCGTCGGCGACCTGGGCGAGGTGCGAGCGCGCCGCATCGAGCCCGGCCATCATCCGGTCGAGCCGCTGGGGCGTGGTCAGGCCGGCCGACCCGGCGCCTGGGCCCATGCCGGCCCGCATGCCCCGGGGCTGCGCCCTCAGCGTCGAAAGCAGGTTCTGCAGCGCCGGCTGCTGATCGGGCCGCAACTGCAGCAGGACGCCGAGGTGCTCCAGCCCCGCCATGTGGCGCTCCGGCGGCCCGCGCCAGTGCTCGGCGCCGGGCGGCGGTCCCATGCGCTCGTTCGGCCGCGGCTGGGCGAGGCCGGAGGCGGCCGCTCCGAGCGTCAGCGGCAGAACCATGCCGGCCACGAGGCCGAGGCGGCGAAGGGTCGATTTCATGTCAAATCTCGAAGTTGTCGTCCTCGCGCGCTTCATATGCGGCGCCGCCGCGACCGCCGAATGTCTGTGGTGATACAGATTGTTTCAGCCGGCGCGGTTTGCGGCGCCATCACGACAGGGCGTTGCGGCACGCGGCCGCCATGGCGAAGGGAGCAAGGGCGGCGGCGCCGAGGGCGTAGGCGCAGAGCATCAGCAATCCGTCCGTCCACGGCAGCCGCTGGGCGAAGGCGTCGATGGCCCCGCCGCCGAAGATCACCGGCGGGGCGATGAGCGGCAGCACGATGACGGCGATCAGCAGGCTGCCGCGCCGGCTCGCCAGCGCCAGCGCCGCGCCGACGCCGCCGACGAAGGCGAAGGCGAGGCCGCCGATCGCGGCGGTGGCGAAGATCAGCGGCGCCAGCCTGGGCGAGGCGCCCAGGGCGATGGCGGCCACGGGGGCGGCGAGCGCCAGCGGCGCGCCGGCGGTGGTCCACTGCGCCAGACACTTGGCGGCGCAGACGGCCTCGAGCGGCGCCGGTCCGAGGCTCAGCAGGTCGAGCGCGCCGTCCTCGAAGTCGCGCTCGAACAGGCGCTCGAGCGAGAGCAGCGAAGCCAGCGCCAGCCCGACCCAGGCGAGGCCCGGGGCGACGGCGGCGAGCCGGAACGGCTGCGGCCCGGTCGCCAGCGGGACGAGGGTGGTGACGGCCGCATAGAACCCCAGCGCCAGCAGCGGCGCGCCGCCGCCGCTCCAGGCCAGCGCCAGTTCGCGCCGCAGGATCAGCGTCAGCGGCTTCACGTCAGGCCAGTTCCAGGGTGCGGGCCGCGATCGGCAGCGGGTCGTGCACCGCCGCCAGGACGAGGCCGCCCCCCGCCAGGTGGTCGCGCATCAATTCGCCGAAGATGGCTCGATGGCGCGCATCGAGCGGGGCCATCGGCTCGTCCAGCAGCCACAGCCGCCGCCGGCTGGCCACCAGCCGCACCAGCGCCAGGCGCCGGCGCTGGCCGGCGGAGAGCTTGCGCACCTCAAGGCCGAGCAGCCGCGCCAGGCCCAGCTTCTCGGCGGCGTCCCGGGCCCCGGCCGCGTCGCCGCCGGTCCAGCGGACCTGGAATTCCAGCTCCTCGCCGGCCGTGCGGGCGCCCTTCAGCCCATCGGCATGGCCGAGGAGGTGGACGTCGAGGCGGCGCGCGTCTTCGGCCTCGATCGGACCGTCCTCGCCGGCGAACACGATGGCGCCCGCCTCGGGACGGATGAAGCCGGCGACGGCGCGGATGAGGCTGGTCTTGCCGGCGCCGTTGGGACCGGTGAGCGCGGCCGCCTCGCCTGCGTCCAGGCCAAGACCGACCCCCGAGAACAGCCGGCGCATGCCGCGCCGCACCGTCAGGTCGCAGATGGAGAGCCGGCGGATCACGCCCCCTGCGCCCGCGCCGCCTCGCCCGGGCGCCGCCTCGCATGGACGAAGCCGGGACCGGGAGCTAAGAAGCGCGCGGCTGCGACCGGGGCGAACTTCTTGGAACGGCGCGGCGAGGGGCGGGACGCTGTGAGTCCCGCTCCGTCAGCGCGCAGCCCCGGGACCGATATTCGGGCGGCCTTGAACAGGGAAGGACCCCCTCATGGGCTCAATCGACAGCCTGAAGACCCGTCGCGACCTCGAAGTCGCCGGGACCACCTACCAATACTACAGCCTGCGCGCGGCGGAAGCCGCCGGGCTTTCGGGGATATCGCGCCTGCCGGTCTCGCTGAAGTTCCTGCTGGAGAACCTGCTGCGCTTCGAGGACGGCGCCTCGGTCCGCCAGGACGATCTTCGCGCCTTCTGCGCCTGGCTGGAGAACCACGGCCACGCCCAGCATGAGATCAGCTTCCGCCCGGCCCGCGTGCTGATGCAGGACTTCACCGGCGTGCCGGCGGTGGTCGATCTTGCCGCCATGCGCGATGCGCTCACCAGGCTGGGCGCCGACGCGGCCAAGATCAATCCGCTGGTGCCGGTGGACCTCGTCATCGACCACTCGGTGATGGTCGACTTCTTCGGCGCCGCCGGCGCCTTCGAGAAGAACGTCGACAAGGAATACGAGCGCAATCTCGAGCGCTATCGGTTCCTGCGCTGGGGGTCCTCGGCGTTCGACAACTTCCGCGTCGTGCCGCCGGGCACGGGCATCTGCCACCAGGTCAACCTGGAATATCTGGCCCAGACGGTCTGGACCGCCGAGATCGACGGCGAGACCTTCGCCTATCCCGACACCCTGGTGGGCACCGACAGCCACACCACCATGGTCAACGGCGTCTCGGCGCTGGGCTGGGGCGTCGGCGGCATCGAGGCCGAGGCGGCGATGCTGGGTCAGCCGATTCCGATGCTGATCCCTGAAGTTATCGGGTTCCGCTTCACCGGGGCGCTGCCCGAGGGGGCGACGGCCACCGACCTGGTGCTCACCGTGACCCAGATGCTGCGCAAGAAGGGGGTGGTGGGAAAGTTCGTCGAATATTTCGGGCCGGGCCTCGCCCATCTCACCATCGAGGACCAGGCGACCATCGCCAACATGGCGCCGGAGTACGGCGCCACCTGCGGCTTCTTTCCGATTACGGCCGCGACGATCGGCTATCTGCAGCGCACCGGCCGGGCCGAGGAGAGAGTGGCGCTGGTGGAGGCCTACGCCAGGGAGCAGGGCCTGTGGAGCGAGCCGGGCCATCCCGAGCCTGAATTCACCGACGTGCTCGAACTCGATCTCGGCTCGGTGACGCCCTCGCTCGCCGGTCCGAAGCGGCCGCAGGACCGCGTGCCGCTCGCCGGCGCCGCCGCGAAGTTCCGCGAGGCGCTTTCCGGCGAGTTCGGCAAGGACGAGGCGAGCGCCGGACGTCGCGTTTCCGTCGGCGGCGAGGCCCATGATCTCGGCGATGGCGACGTGGTGATCGCCGCCATCACCTCATGCACCAACACCTCCAATCCCAGCGTGCTGCTGGCGGCGGGGCTCCTGGCCAAGAACGCCGTCGCCAAGGGTCTGAAGACCAAGCCCTGGGTCAAGACCTCGCTGGCGCCCGGCTCGCAGGTGGTCACCGACTATCTGCTCAAGGCGGGGCTGCAGAAGCCGCTCGACGCCCTCGGCTTCAATCTCGTCGGCTACGGCTGCACCACCTGCATCGGCAACTCCGGACCTCTCGCCGAGCCGATCGCCAAGGCGGTGCAGGACGGCGACCTGGTGGCCGTCTCGGTGCTCTCGGGCAACCGCAACTTCGAGGGCCGCGTCAACCCGGACACCCGCGCCAACTACCTGGCCTCGCCCCCGCTGGTGGTCGCCTACGCCCTCGCCGGCTCCATGCTGGTGGACCTGGAGAGCGATCCCATCGGCGCCGGCAAGGGCGGCAAGCCGGTCTATCTGAAGGACATCTGGCCCACGACGCAGGAGGTGCAGGCGCTGCAGGCCAAGGTGGTGGCCGGATCGATGTTCGCCAGCCGCTACGGCGACGTCTTCAAGGGCGACGAGCACTGGCGCAGGATCGAGGTCGCCGGCGGCCAGACCTACGCCTGGGACATGGGCTCGACCTATGTGCAGAACCCGCCCTACTTCGACCGCCTGACCATGACCCCCGAGCCGCTGAAGGACGTGCTGGAGGCGCGCATCCTCTGCCTCTTCGGCGACTCGATCACCACCGACCACATCAGCCCGGCCGGCAACATCCGCAAGAACTCTCCGGCCGGCGAGTATCTTTCGCAGCATCAGGTCGCCCAGTCCGACTTCAACTCCTATGGATCGCGGCGCGGCAACCATGAGGTGATGATGCGCGGAACCTTCGCCAACATCCGCATCCGCAACCGGATCACCCCCGACATCGAGGGTGGCGTCACCCGCCACTTCCCCTCCGGCGAGGTGATGTCGATCTACGACGCGGCGATGCGCTACGTGGCGGAGGGCCGGCCGGCGGTGATCTTCGCCGGCAAGGAGTACGGCACCGGCTCGTCGCGCGACTGGGCCGCCAAGGGCACGAAGCTCCTGGGGGTGCGCGCGGTGATCGCCGAGAGCTTCGAGCGCATCCACCGCTCCAACCTCATCCAGATGGGGGTGCTGCCGCTGCAGTTCGTCCACGAGGGCTGGCAGCGGCTGGGGCTCACGGGCGAGGAGATCGTCTCCATCCGCGACCTGGGGGCCGTCGCCCCGCGCAAGCAGGTGATGGTGGAGATCTACCGCCCGTCCGACGGCAAGATCGCCCGCTTCCCGACGCGCTGCCGCATCGATGCGCCGACCGAACTCGAATACTACCGTCACGGCGGCGTGCTGAACTACGTGCTGCGCAATCTCGCCAAGGCCGCTTAGGTCGCCGCCTTCTCACGCCTTAGTGAACGCCTCGCCCAGGGGAGACCGACTAATAGCCGCGCGATGAGACGGGGCGCCTTCATCGTCGCGGTTTTGGGTCTGGCGGCCTGGGCGGGCGCCGCGCTCGCCCGACCGCCCGTGGTCGTGGAGCTGTTCACCGCCCAGGGCTGCTCGTCCTGCGGCAAGGCCAGCGCCTATCTGGCCGACCTCGCCGATCAGAAGGGCGTCATCGCCCTCACCTTCGACGTCGACTACTGGGACTATCTCGGCTGGAAGGACACCTTCGCGCAGCCCCAGTTCACCGAGCGCCAGCGCCTCTACGCCCGGGCCCTCGACGTCGCCGAGATCTATACGCCCCAGGTCGTGATCGACGGCCGCGTCCAGGTGGCGGGCGTCAGGCCAGAAGCGATCGCGCGCCTGGTGCGCCAGGCGGCCCGCGCCATCCCCGACCCTCCGGACATGACGCTCAGCCACGACTATGCGGCGGTAGGCTCTGGCCCGCGGCCGCGCGGCGGGGCCGAGGTGTGGCTGGTGCGCTACGACCCCCGACAGCAGACCGTCGAGGTCAAGGACGGGGACAACCGCGGCCAGAGCGTGGTCGAGCGCAACATCGTGGTCCAGCTCGAACGGCTCGGCGCCTGGCGCGGACGCCCCGAGCGTTTCCGGCTGCCGGCGGCGGCGCAGGACGGGCTTGCGACCGTGATCCTGGTGCAGGCCAGGGAGGGCGGCCGGATTCTCGGAGTGATGCAGAACCCCGCGCCGCGGGCCAGCGCCGCGCCGCCGGCCAGCGCACCCACGCCTCGCGGCTGAGCCGGGGGCTGCGGCAGGCGCGCCGTCTGGCACGAAAAAGCCCTCGCGACCGGAGCGGCGAGGGCGTCTTGGAGGGGAGATGTGTCGGCCGACCGGCGCCCCACGATCCAGGGGGGCTGGGGGGGCTGTTCAGGATCCAGGACCAGCAAGGCTCCCGATCAGCCGACGGTCATAAGATCGGAGGTCAACCGGGCTCTGGCGCGACCGAAATAAGGTGATTTCGGGGCCTAAGATGAAGATTGATTCACGTTTGCGCCGAGGTGTTGCGATTCTAGCGCTCGCCAAGGGCGACCGCAGCCATTAGTTTTGCTGCCAATGGCCTTCGATCCGCCACAGCACCCCGCTCGCGCCGTGACTTTCTTCGAGCGGCGCGAGCTGGATCGCCTCCTTAGACTGTACGGGCGCATGGTGTCCGAAGGCGAGTGGCGCGACTACGCCATCGACGGCCTGGGTGAAGCGGCCGTGTTCTCGGTGTTCCGCCGCGCCTCCGAGGCGCCGCTCTACCGGATCGAAAAACGGCCGGCGCTGGCGCGGCGTCATGGGGCGTGGTCGATCGTCAACCACGCCGGCCTCACCTTGCGCCGCGGCCACGAGCTGGGCCAGGTGCTACGCTTCTTCGAGCCCGCGCGGCTGGCCCTCGTCGAATAGGGCGCGCATCGCCGCCCGGGCGCGGGCCGGCGCCTCGAGCAGTGCGGTCGCGTCGCTCACCTGATCCAGCGAGCCGATATTCCGTTGCGGCGGTAGCCAATCGTTTACCGCGTCGGGCCACCTTGCGACCTGGTCTCATACGCGCAGAGGAAAGCCCCGCCCATGTCCTGCGATGTCGTCGGCTTCGCCGTCAGCCTGTGTCTCGCTTCCACCAGCGTGAGCGCCGTTCCGCCAGGATCGGCCGCCGTCGCCGCTCCGCCGCCGCCATCGGTGGCCAGCGAGCCGCTGTTCGCCGACATCGTCCGCCGCGCGCGCCTGCTCAGATCGCAGACCAAGGCCTACGAGAACGGGGCGCTGGGCGCCGGCGCGGCCCAGCTCGCCGGGTTCTCCGGATTCCAGACCGAGGTCTCGCAGCTCGCCGCCCTCGACATGCAGGGGCACGTGGTGCTGGTGAAGCGCGGCGTCAGCGACGACCTCAAGTGCATACTCAAGGGCATTTCCCAGGATCTTCCGGTCAAGCTGAAGGCGCTCGAGGCCGCCCCCACCGCCAAAGCCCGCCACGCCGCGCTCGACGACATGTTCTATCTCCTGCGGGACAACGTCCAGGTGATCACCGCCCCGCCGCAGCCCTCGGCGTGAACCACGGCGCGAAGCGCGACGGCCAAGCGCCGGTTGGCCGCGGTCATCTATAGAGCAGGCCCTCGGGAACCGGCTCTGCGCCCGGGGTGAGGAAAGCCGCCCTCACCTCCTGGCGACCCAGGATGTGGAAGCCCGTCGCGCCATCCGCGAGCAGATAGTCGGCGATGATGCGCCGGTGACAGCGCCACCAGAGCGCTTCGGCGCACATGAGCGCGAAGGTGTGCGCGCGGCCCTCGCCGATCAGGTCGATGAGCCCCTCCTTGAACGGCGGCGTCAGCGCGTAGTCGGCGTAATTGCGGAAACTCCTGTTCCACCAAAGCGTGTTCGGCGAACCCTCGGGGCCGGACCGCCGCCCGCGCAGGCCGCCCAGGGCCGCGATGTGGCGATAACCGATCTGCCGCTCGGCGAGCGCGTCGGCCAGTACGTCGCCGTTGAATTGGGGATTGGCGCGCGACCGCGGCATCTTGCGGACATCGACGACCATGTCGGCATCGACCGACCGGAGCAGATCGGCCACCTCCTCCACGGAGCGGGTGGAGTGTCCGATCGTGAAGAACGGTCGCCGGGCGGGCGCCTCGAGCGGCCCCGGTGTCGCGGATCTGGCGCTCATGGCTTCAGCGGGCGAAGGGCGGCGCCAAGGTGCATGGCGATGGGATCGGTCTTGCTGCTCCGGATTTCGTACTGCGGGGTTGCAGGGCTGGCGTGATGGACATGGCCCTTGTAGTCGACGTCCCTGGTATGGACGCGGATGATCGTGCCGGTCACCCGGCCCGCCTCCGAGTTCCAACTGACCCCGTCTCCGACCTTCAATCGTTCCGTCACCGGGGTGCGCCTCGCAGATTGCGCTCCGAGCCGGTGCGTCAGCTCTGCCGCCCGGCCGCGGCGTCGAGCGCCCGGACCACGACGCCCGGCGTCAGCAGCTGGGGCAGCACCTTGGGCGCACCGCCGTCGGCGCCATAGACGAGGTAGAGCGGCACCCCGGCCCGGCCCTCGTCGGCCAGCGCCTTGGCGATGGCCGGATTGCGGTTGGTCCAGTCCGCCTTCAGATAGGCCGCGCCGGTGCGCCGGAACGCCTCGCTCGCCTCGCGGGTGTCGAGCGCCACGCGTTCGTTGAACTGGCAGGTCACGCACCAGGCGGCGGTGAAGTCGACGAAGATCGGCGTGCCCTGGGCGCGCAGCGCCGCGATGCGCTCGGGGCTCCACGGCTGCACCGGCGCGCCCGCGACCATCGCCGGCGCCGCGCTGGCGTCCGGGGTCGCTCCATAGGGCGCGGCGGCGACGGCGGCGAGCGCGAGCGCCCCGGCGAGGCCGGCGCCGGCGAATGTCGCGCGCGCCCGGGCGCCCGAGGCGGCGCGGCGCTGGGCGGCGCCGAAGATCCAGGCGCAAAGCGCGACGAGCACCGCCGCGGCGAGCACGGCGGCGAGGGTGGCCGGATCGCTTTGCTGGGCGAGCACCCAGACCAGCCAGGCCGCCGCGCCATACATCGGGAACGCCAGCGCCTTCCTGAGCCCGTCCATCCACGGCCCGGGCCGGGGCAGCAGGCGCGCGAAGCCCGGGATGAACGCGAGCAGGGTGAACGGCAGGGCGAAGCCCAGGCCGAGGGCGGCGAACACGGCGAGGGCCCCGGCGGGCGGCAGGGTGAAGGCATAGCCGAGGGCCGGCGCCATGAAAGGCGCCGTGCACGGGGCGGCGACCACTACGGCCAGGATGCCGGTGAAGGCGGCGCCGATCAGGTCGGCGCGGGCCGCGAGCCCGGCCCCCAGGCCCTGCAGCGAGGCGCCGATCTCATAGACCCCGGAAAGATCGAGCGCCGCGGCGAGCATGACCAGGCTGAGGACCGCCGTCACGATGGCCGGCTGCAGCTGCGAGCCCCAGCCCACCGGCGCCCCGGCGGCGCGGGCGGCGATCAGGGCGCCAGCCAGTCCCAGGAAGGCCGCCAGCACGCCGGCGAGGAAGGCGAGCCCCTGCCGGCGCGCGTGGCGGGTTTCCTGAGGGCGGCGAATCAGCGAGGCCGCCTTCATCGCCAGCACCGGAAAGACGCAGGGCATCAGGTTCAGGATCAGGCCGCCGATGAACGCGAACAGCGCCGCCAGTCCCAGGCCCATGGCGGCGCTGCGGGCGGGCGGACCAAGGCCGCCCGACTGCGGCGGCGGCGGTCCGGGGGTGGCGGCGATCTCGAAGGCGGCGCCGTCCGCGGTCTTCAGCACCCCCTCGATCCGGGCGGGCGCCGGCGTCTGCTGGAAGAGCGCGCCTGGCGTCGCCGCCAAGGTGAGGCCGCGCTCGCCGAGGTCGATGGCCTCGGGCTTGCCCTGCGCGATCAGCCGTCCGTCGTAGGGGAAGAAATAGGCGCGGGTCCCGGCGCGTCCGACCAGCGGCGCGCCGGCGATGGCGATGTGCAAGGCGCCGCCCACCCGCTGGTAGGTCGCCATGAGGGCGGCGGGTCTGGGCGCGGCGGCGAGCGTGGCCTCGATCCTGCCGGCCCAGACGCGGTCGGGAGGGGGCGCAGCCGCGACGATGGGCACGTCCAGGCCGACGTGGGCGTCCTGCGGCACGCAGATGTCGGCGCAGACCAGCATGGAGACCAGCGCGGCGACATGGAGGCTCGATCCAGGCCGTGCGCCCGCCGGAACCTGCACGGCGACCGGCAGCAGCACCCGGCCGCGATAGCCATAGTTCATCAGCGGCCCGACCGGGAGCCGCCGGGGCGCCGGCCAGACGATGTCGCCGGCGCGCCAGCCGGCCGGCAGGCTCCAGACGATCCGCGTCGCCTCGCCCGCGTCGCCGGGATTGCGCCAATAGGTGTGCCAGCCCGGATCGATGTCCTGGACCACGGCGAGCTGGAGCGTCGATCCGGGCGCGGCCCCATCGGTCTCGGCCGCCAGGGCGACCTTGACGTGATCGGCGCCCAGCGACTGCGCCCGGGCGCCGCCGGCGGTGAAGGCCAGGGCGAGGGCGATCGCGGCGATCAGGCGTGCGGCAGGCATGCGCGGTGCTATAGGGCGCCAGCCCCGCGGCGCCTATGATCCGGCATGCCCGCGCGATTCGACGACATCGAGATCGGCCAGGTGGCGTCTCTGGGCGACACGCGCATCGACGCTGCCGCCGTCGAAGCCTTCAGCGCCGAATTCGCGCCGGGCTGGAATGCGCAGCGGGGCGCGCCCGACGCCATGATCTATGCGCTCTGGTCGAAGCTAGAAGCCCAAGCCGCCGACGCCTGGCCGCAGACCAAGCGCCTGGGCGTCGACGCCCTGCGCTGGATGCGCAATCCGCCGGCCGGCGAACTGGTGCGTGGACGCATGACGATCATGGCCAAGGACGCCGTCGGCGCGGACCGGGGCATCGTCTTCGCCCAGCACGACCTCGTCGACGAGGCCGGCCGGCTGGTGTTTTCCTGCCTGACCCGCAGCCTCTACGCCCGCTGAGGCGCGCCGGCAGGCAACTTCAGTTCACGCGGGCCGGCGCGGCGGTGGGGGTTTGCTGGCGGGCGATGGTGATGGCGATCAGCCGGTCCCAGCCGGCGAGCGACATCAGATGCGCCTGGATCTGGCCGAGGGCGCCGTTGTCGAACAGGTCCTTGATCTGCTCCATGGAGAGCGCCTTCAGCTTCTCCTCGGAGACCGCGAAATATTCGGCGACCGGCTGCGGCTCGCCGGCGCTGCCGTCGGGGTTGGTGGGGGTGAAGGTGGCGCGCCGCGTCTCAAAGAGGTCGAGGTCCTTCAGGAGGCTGATGAACGACTCGGTGCGCCGGCCCTCGGTCTCGAAATCGTTGCAGAACTGGATGCAGCCCTTGGTGTAGTCGGTGGGCTCGCCCTTGTCGTCGAAGAACGCCAGGTCGTAGTCCTCGGCCAGCATGGCCGCGCCGCGGTCGATGCACACCACCAGCTGGGCGCGGATCTGATCGGAGGCGAGCACGAACGGGTAGCGGCGGATGTAGGCCGGGATGTAGGCGCCAACCTCGAAGCCGCCGTCGGCCTGGACGAAGAGGTTGGTGCCGGCGCCGACGCCCATCACCGCCAGCGGCTGGTAGCGCTCGCCGGCGAAGATCACCGGATAGCAGATGCCGGCGAGGGGAAACTCGGCCACCGTGAGCGGCACCACGTTGGATCCGGCCGCGAAGGCGAACGGACGATCGAGCCGCTTCAATCCCAGCTTGCCGTGCGTCTCGCGCGAGAGCGGCTCGGGCCTGGAATAGAAGAGCACGTTGCCGGTGAGGTCGCCCGAAATCGGGCGCGGCGGCGCGGGGGAAATGGCCATTTGGGTCCGACGGGGCTGAGGGGTCGAGGCGCGGCTTCTAGCCGATCGCTCCGAAACCGGCAATGCGGCCTGGCGCGCCCCGGGGCGGACGAGGCGGTTCGGGTCAGGTCGGGGTCGGCCCGGTCAGCGCCCCATAGAGGTCGGGCCGGCGGTCGCGGAAGAAGCCCCAGGCGGCCCGGTGGGCGGCCAGGAAATCCAGGTCGAACGCCGCGACAGCCGCGCCCTCCTCGTCGGGGCCGAGTTCGGCGACGATATCGCCGCGATGGTCGCAGATGAACGACGAGCCGTAGAAGTTCTGGCCGCCGCCGGGCTGGCCGGGCCAGGGCTCGAACCCGGTGCGGTTGGCGGCGATCACCGGGATGACGTTGGCGACGGCGTGCCCCTGCATGGCCCGGCGCCAGGGCTGGGCGGTGTCGAGGCTCGGATCGTGCGGCTCGGTCCCGATCGCGGTGGGATAGAGGAGCGCCTCGGCGCCCGCGAGCGTCATCGCCCGCGCCGCTTCCGGGAACCACTGGTCCCAGCAGACGCCGACGCCGATGCGCCCCACCTTGGTTTCCCACACCCGCAAGCCGGTGTCGCCGGGACGGAAATAGTACTTCTCCTGATAGCCGGGACCGTCGGGGATGTGGCTCTTGCGATAGAGGCCGAGGAGTCGTCCGTCGGCGTCGGCCATCACCAGGCTGTTGAAATAATGCGGACCTTCGCGCTCGAAGATCGAAATCGGAATCACCACGCCGAGTTCGGCGGCCAGTGGCGCCAGCGCCGCGACGCAAGGGTGCTCGCGCCAGGGATGAGCGCCGGCGAACCAGCGCTCCTCCTGGGCGACGCAGAAATAGGGGCCCTGGAAAAGCTCCGGCGGCAGGATCACCTGGGCGCCGCGCGCCGCCGCCGCACGGATGAACTCGGCGGTCTTGGCGAGGTTGGCGGCGAGATCGTCGCCGTAGCGCGCCTGGACGGCGGCCAGCGTCAGGGTGCGCGCCATCAGGCCGGCTCCTCGCGGCTGATGCAGTGGAACGAGCCGCCGCCGGTGAGGAGCGCGCGCGATGGCAGGCCGATCACCTCGCGTCCCGGGAACAGCGCCTCCAGCCCCTGCAGCGCCAGCGCGCCCGGCCGCGCGTTGTAGAGCGGGGCCGCCACGGCGCGGTTGGCGATGACGAAATTCATGTGCGACGCCGGCGCCGGCCGTCCGCCCTCGCTCGCGACCCGCCCCGGCGAAGCCAGGCGCACGACGCGCAAGGCCCGCCCGGCGCCGTCCCGCGCGCCCGCCAGAGCGGCCGCGGCCTCGTCGTAGATGCGCCCGTTGGGATCGCCCTCGCCATACGCCAGAGGAATGGCGACGACGCCGGGCGCGACGAACCTGGCCAGGTTGTCGACGTGTCCGTCGGTGTGGTCGTGCAGCAGCCCTTCCTCCAGCCAGATCGTCTTGCGCACGCCAAGCGCGTCCTTCAGCGCCGCCTCGGCGCGCGCCCGGGTCCAGGCGCGGTTGCGGTTGGGATTGAGCAGGCACTGGCGGGTGACGAGCGCCGTGCCCTCGCCGTCATGGTCCAACGCCCCGCCCTCGAGCACGAAGTCGTGCGCCTCGAGGCGCACGCCCGAAGCCTCGGCGATCTGGCCGGCCACGGCCTCGTCGCCGGCGAGCACGTACTTGCCGCCCCAGCCGTTGAAGCGGAACGCCGCGGCGCGATCCGGTCCCAGGAAGATCGGGCCGGTGTCGCGCAGCCACACGTCGCCGAAGCGGCCGGGGGTGATCTCGACGCCGTCCGCCCCGGCGAGGAGCGCCCCCGCCGACTGCTCCGCCGCCGCGCCGCAGACCATCAGCCGCACGCGCTCGCCCCCCGGCCCAGCCAGCGCCCGCGCCAGGGCGGCGACCTCGGCCTGGGCCTCGGCGAGATCCTCGCCCCAGAGGTCGGCGTGGCTGGGAAATCCCACCCACATCGCCCGATGCGGCGCCCATTCGGCCGGGACGGGGCTCTGCATCGGCCGCATAGACAGCAAGGCGGCGGAATTGGGAAGCGTGGAACCATTGCCCGCGCAAGCTACTTACCTCGGCGCTTTCGAAGCTGGGCAAGGAATCGAGGCGCTCGATGGAACCCAAGAAGGTCCGCCTCGGCATCGTCGGCGTCGGCAACTGCGCCTCGGCCCTGGTGCAGGGACTGACCGCCTACGCCAGGGCGCGCGCCGATGCGCCCGTCGCCGGGCTGATGAACCCGGTGCTGGGCGGCTACCACGTGGCCGACATCGACGTCGCCGCCGCTTTCGACATCAGCGCCGCCAAGGTCGGGCTCGACGTGGGCGAGGCGATCTTCGCGGACCCGAACAACACCCTGAGGTTCGCCGCGTGCCGGACCTGGGGCGTCCCCGTCGAACGCGGACCGACCCTCGACGGGCTCGGCCGCTACGTCGAGGACGACATCGCCCTCTCGCCCGAGCCGGAGGTGAACGTCGCCCAGATCCTGAAGGCCCGAGGCGTCGACGTGCTCGTCTCCTACCTGCCCGTGGGCGCCCAGCGGGCGGCGGAATATTACGCCCAGCAGGCGCTGGAGGCCGGCTGCGCCCTGGTCAACTGCATGCCGGTGTTCCTGGCCTCCGATCCGGTCTGGGCGCGGCGCTTCGAGCGGCGCGGCCTGCCGATCATCGGCGACGACATCAAGAGCCAGGTGGGCGCGACCATCATCCACCGCATGCTCGCCAATCTGTTTCGCGAGCGCGGCGTGCGGCTCGATCGCACCTCGCAGCTGAACGTCGGCGGCAACACCGATTTCAAGAACATGCTGGAGCGCGAGCGGCTGGTTTCGAAGAAGCTCTCCAAGACCCGTGCGGTGGCCAGCCAGATCGGCGAGCCCCTTGAGGACGGCGCCATCCACATCGGCCCCAGCGACTTCGTGCCCTGGCTGGCCGATCGCAAGTGGGCGCACATCCGCCTGGAAGGCACTGGCTTCGGCGGCTCTCCCATGGCCATCGAGCTGAAGCTGGAGGTCTGGGACAGCCCCAACTCGGCCGGCGTGGTCATCGATGCAGTGCGGTGCGCCAGGCTGGGCCTCGATCGCGGCCTCGCCGGACCTTTGCTCGGCCCGTCGAGCTATTTCATGAAATCCCCGCCGGAACAGTACACCGATCACGAGGCGCGGGAACGGACCTTGCGGTTCATCGCCGGAGAGGCCGTGCAGCCGGCGCGACTGGCTTCGTGACCACGAGGATCGTGCTGGTGCGCCACGCCTCCCACGACCGGCTGGGCAAGGTGCTCTGCGGGCGCATGGAGGGCGTAGCACTCGGCGAGGCCGGGCTGGCCGAGGCGGCGGAGCTGGCCGGGCGGCTTGGCGGCGCGCCGCTTGCGGCGGTCTATTCAAGTCCGCTGCAGCGGGCGCGCCAGACCGCCGAGGCGATCGCGGCGGCGCAGAACCTCGAGCTGCGGATCGACGCGGACCTCGACGAGCTCGACTTCGGCGACTGGAGCGGTCGCAGCTTCGAGGCTCTGCATGCCGATCCGACGTGGCGGCGCTGGAACCTGCGGCGGCTCTACGCCCGTCCACCCGGCGGCGAGACCATGCTCGAGGCGCAGGTGCGGGCGGCGCGGTTCCTCGCCCGCGCCCACGCCGATCATCCGGACGGGACCGCCGTCGCGGTCAGCCATGGCGACCTGATCAAGGCGGCGCTCGCCTTCGTGCTCGGCCTGCCGCTGGAATTCCATGGCCGCCTGGAGATCGGTCCGGCCTCGACGAGCTGCATCGCGGCGGGCGAAGCCGGCATGCGGGTGCTTTCGATGAATGAGCGGGCGGGCGCGGGGGCGGCGGCGTGGCCGGCCTGACGCGCGGCGAGATCGCCCGGCGCGTGGAGGCGCTCCGGCCCTGGTTCCACAACCTCGACCTCGAGGGCGTGCAGACCGCGCCCGACCATTTCCTCAGCGACTATCCGGCGGTGAAGTGGAAGCGGTTCGCCCACGCCATCGCCGCGGACCTGTCCGGCAAGAGCGTGCTCGACATCGGCTGCAACGCCGGCTTCTACGCCATCGAGATGAAGCGGCGCGGCGCGGCGCGCGTGCTCGGCCTCGACACCGACGAGCGCTACCTCGCCCAGGCGCGACTCGCCGCCGAGGTGACCGGCGCCGACATCGAGTTCCGTCGCCTCTCCGTTTATGACCTCGCGCTGCTGGGCGAGCGCTTCGACGTGGTGCTGTTCATGGGCGTGCTCTACCACCTGCGCCATCCGCTCCTCGCCCTCGACCTCATTCATGAACACGCGGCGGGCGACCTTTTGGTGTTCCAGTCGATGCAGCGCGGCTCTGCCGAGATCGAGGTGGTGCGCGGCGACTACGGATTCTTCGAGACCGGCCATTTCGACCGCCCCGGCTATCCGAAGCTGCACTTCATCGAGCGCGACTACGCCGGCGACTGGACCAACTGGTGGGCGCCCAACGCCGCCTGCAGCGAGGCCATGCTGAGGAGCGCCGGCTTCGAGGTGCTCGATCGTCCCGAAGAGGAGGTGTTCATCTGCCGCAGGGCCGAACGCCCGACCCCCGCCGGACCGGTCTATCCGGCGCGGCCCAGGGCCAACGGCGGGAGCCGCTAGGTGCGGCGCCGAACTCTGCTCTCCAAGGGAGCGAACGGGCGCCTCGCCGAGCCGGTCGTGTGCTTTCGTGCTGTGCGTCGCCGGTCCCTGCCGCGCCTGGCGACCATCCGCAGAGCCCGCCCATGATCGAGGCGGCGATGATCTGGAACGAGCCCAACAACAAGTCGCACTGGGACCTGCTGCTCGATCCCGAATGGGACCGGTTCTCGGCCATGGCCCGCCTCGCCGGCCAGGCGATCCGCGCCGAGGCGCCCGATCTTCCGAGGGTGCTGGGCGGAATATCCCCGATCGATCCGTCGTTCATCGGCCGCCTCGCCGCCAAGGGCGTCATGGACGAGATCGACGTGGTCGCCGTGCACGGCTTCCCGCTCGACTGGAACCTGTGGATGATCGACGAATGGCCGGCCAAGCTGGAGGAGATCCGCGCCGTCGCCGACAAGCCGATCTGGGCGACCGAGGTGGGCGTCTCCAGCTTCGGCGCCGACGAGGTCCAGGCCTGGGGCGTCCGGCGCACCGCCGAACTCCTGATCGGCAAGGCGCCGCGCATCCACTGGTACAGCCTCTACGACCTGCCGCGGACGTGGGAGGCGACCACGCGGCACAAGGAGGCCGAGGGCTCGTCCTACTATCGCCATTTCACATGGGGCTGCTGCGCGAGGACGGCTCGGCCAAGCCTGCGCTCGACGCCTACGCGCCGCATGCCGCGCAGATGGGGCTTTGCCAATGGTTCCATTTCGAGGACCACCGGCTGGAGGATGCGGTGGCCTGGATGCGCCGCCTGGGCGTGCGGCATCTGCGCACCGGCCTCTCCTGGGCCGACAGCTTTCGGCCGGGAGCGCTGGCCTGGTTCGACCGCCAGATGCGGGCGCTCGCAGACTTCGAGGTGACGGTCACCTTCTGCTTCACCCCGGAGCACCTCGGTCTCGAGCCGCACCACACCAGCCCGCCGCGCCGGCCCGAAGCCTTCGCCGACTTCTGCGGGGCCATGGTGCGCCGCTACGGCGCCGGACGCGCCGAGGCGTCGCCGCTGCGCGCCGCGGGCTAGGCCGATGCTCGTCTATGGCGAGCGTGTCCGCAGCGAAGACCCGCATGAGGCGCTGGAGACGCTGCGGGCGCTCGCCCGCGAACAGCGCGCCGCCGCGCCGCCGCGCCGCCGCGAGCTGGCGACCTCGGCCTTCCTCGTCGCGGCCGAACTGCTGCAGGGACTGGCTGACGAGCGGTTCGAGCGTCTCGGCGAGGATGCGGTTTCGCCACTGCTCGACTGGGCCATGCATCTGGCGCGCCGGACGGCCGGTCCGATGCTTTGCGACGCCCCGTGCAGCGAACATTCGGTCCTGCCCGCGCCCGAACCCCTGCCCGCCCGCATCCCGGTGCGCACGCCGGAAGGCTACGCCTTCTACGCCGTCCATCCCGAGGCCTATGCGAAGGCGGCGCGCGCCCTCCGAGGGGCTGGCCCGTGGCGGGTGATCGGCCTCCGAAGCATCGGCGCCGGCCTCGCCGCCGCAGTCGCCGCGGCGCTGCGGGCCAGCGACGCGGTCAGCTTGCGCCCAGCCGGCCATCCCTTCCGCCGCGAGCTGCGGATCGCGCCCGCCCTCGCCGAGCGGCTGCTGGCGCCGCCGGCGCCCCGCTTCGCCATCGTCGACGAGGGGCCGGGGCTCTCGGGCAGCTCCTTCGGCGCGGTCGCCGATTTCCTGGAGGCGGCCGGCGTCGCGCCGGAGCGCATCGTCTTCCTGCCCAGTCACGGCGGCGATCCGGGTCCGGCGGCGAGTCCCCGCCATCGCCGTCGCTGGAGCGCCGCCGAGCGCCATCCGGCCGAGCTGGAGCAGCTGCTGCGCGACGAGCCGATCGAGACCTGGTTCGCAGACCTTGTCGGCGCTGCGCTGCGCCCGGCCCAGGATCTCTCGGCCGGCGCCTGGCTGGGCTTGCGCCGCGGCGAGGCGGGCGCGTCGCCTCCGATCTTCGCCGGGCAGGAGCGCCGCAAGTGGCTGATCGCCGCCGAGCACGGCCGCTTCCTCGCCAGATTCGCCGGCCTGGGCCGCGTTGGCGAGGAAAAGCTCGGCCGCGCCCGCGCCCTGGCGGCGGCGGGATTCTGCGCGGCGCCGCTCGCGCTGCGGCGTGGATTTCTGCTCGAGCCCTGGCTGGAGGAGACGCGGGCGCTGCGGCTGACCCCCGCGACCCGCGCGCGCTTCGTGGCGCATCTGGGCGCCTATCTGGCGTTCCGCGCCGCCCGCTTCCCGTCCGCGGACGGCGAGGGCGCGTCCTGGCTGGAACTGACGCGGATGGCGCTCGTCAACGTCGGCGAAGCCCTCGGCGACGCCGCGGCGGCGCGGTGCGCGGCGCGCCTGCGGCCCGTCCAGGCGGCGGGACGGCGCGTCTCGATCGACGGGCGGCTGCACGCCTGGGAGTGGCTGACCCTCGCGGACGGCCGCTGGCTGAAGACCGACGCCCTCGACCACGACGGCGCCCACGACCTCGTCGGCCGCCAACCGATCGAGTGGGATCTCGCCGGCGCCAGCCTGGAGTTCGAGCTTTCGGCCAGCGAGGCCGGACGGCTCGCGGCGGCAGTCGAGGCGGCGGCGGGACGCGTGGACCGGAGCGCCCTGCCGGCGTGGCGGCTCGCCTACGGCGCCTTCCAGCTCGGCCTCTGGACCCTGGCGGCGCAGAGCCAGACCGGAGAGGACGCCGCCGGTGCAGCCACCGCGGCGGCGCGCTACCGCACCCTGATCGCCGCCGCCCTGGCGTGAACGCGCGCCTGCGAAGCGGCCCTGCGAACTGGCGTTGCGCGCAGCTCCGCCCTATCCATGCGGGCGAGCATCCAGGAAAGGTCGGGCCATGCAGATCAGCCTTGAGGGGCGCACCGCGCTCGTCACCGGCGCCAGCCGCGGCATCGGCCGCGCCATCGCGCTCTCGCTCGCCGAGGCCGGTGCGGACGTGGCGGTGAACTATCGCCGCGACGAGGCCGCGGCCGCACAGACGGTGAGGGACGTCCAGGCGCTCGGCCGCCGCGCCAGGGCCTATCCGGCCTCGGTGGAGAACTGGGACGACGACGTCGCCATGGTGGAGGCGGTCACCCGCGACTTCGGGGCCATCGGCATCCTGGTCAACAACGCCGGCATCGCCAGCCGCGGCCAGAGCGTCGCCGACACCGACCCGGCCGAGATGGAGCGGGTGGTGCGCGTCCACGCCTTTGGGCCGCACTATCTGTGCAAGCTCGTCCTGCCGCACATGCGCGGCGAGGGCCGCGGCGACATCGTCATGATCTCGTCCGTCGCCACCTTGGGCATGGGCGCGAGAGGCGCGCCCTACAACATGGGCAAGGCCGCCATGGAGGCGCTGGCGCTGACACTGGCCAAGGAAGAGCGGGCGCATGGGATTCGCACCAACATCGTCGCCCCCAGCCTCACCGTCACCGAGATGGGCCGGCGCCTCACCAGGGCCACGGCCGGCGTCGACGACATCCACGACCTCGACGCCCGCTCCCCGTTCGGCCGGGTCTCCACCCCCGAAGACGTGGCCGCCGCGGTGACCTGGCTGGTCTCCTCGGCCAACCCCTACGCCAACGGCCAGAAGATCAACATCAACGGCGGTGGGTGAGGATCGGGGGAAACCGGCGCCGATGCCGGCGACGGCTCGGAACTCGGATCGATGCGGCGAGCTCGGCGGCACACCGGAGCCTCACCTCGGCGGGCCCGGGGCGCGCCTCGCGAGCGCCGCAGGCGTGTCGCGTCCATACCGCTCGTTCGTGGATCGTCTGCGCCACGGTTGCGCGCCCGCGGGCGCTTGTCTAGCCTCCGAGCGCCGTTTGCCGGACGAGGTCGAGATGGTGGGTGCGGGCGCGCTTGCGCCGTTGGCGGGAATCGCCGTCGTCGAGACGGCGGGCGAAGTGGCGACGCGCTATTGCGCGCGGCTGTTCTCGCGGCTCGGCGCCAGGGTCTGGCGGGTCGGCGACGGCGCGACGCCGGTCGAACCACTGTTCGGCCGCTGGCTGGACCAGGGCAAGCTGCGCGCCCGGAGCCTCGGCGCCGCCCTGGACGCCCTGGAGGCGGCCGCCCCCGAGCGCGCCCTGGTGATCGCCGGCCAGACGGGCGAGCGCGTCGCCGCCGCCGAGGCGCAGGCGGCCGGGCGCGCGCCGCTGCTGGCGCTCACCTGGTTCGATCCACGCGGCCCTTACGCCGGCTGGCGGGCGAACGACGCCCTCATGCAGGCCATGACGGGAGTCGCCTTCAGCTTCGGCCCCGGCGGAGGGCCGCCGACCATCCCGCAGGGCGTCGCGCCGCAGATCGTCGCCGGCGCCACGGCCTTCATCGCCGCGCTCGGGGCGCTGATCGGCGAACGCGGTCCGAGGCGCATCGAGGCGAACGTGTTCGAGGCGGCGCTCTGCTTCACCGAGACCGGCGCGGTGGGCGCGGCGGCGCTGGGCTTCGAGGCCCGCAGGCTGGGGGTCAACCGGTTCTCGCCTACCTGCCCGTGCAACCTCTACCGCACCGCCGACGGGTACGTGGGCGTGACCGCGCTCACCTACCCGCAGTGGGCGGCGCTGGCCGGCCTCGTCGGTCGCCCCGACCTCGCCGCCGAGCCGCGCTTTCGCACCACCTTGCAGCGCCTCGCCGCGGCGGACGAGGTCGATGCCGTCCTCGCCGCCGCGCTCGCGCGTCGAAGCACCGATCACTGGGTGGCGCAGGGCGAGGCGCTGCGCATCCCGATCACACCCGCGCCCCGGCCCGGCGAACTGCCGAACCTACCGCACTGGCGCGCCCGCGGCGCGTTCGAGACGCTGGAGGGCGCCGGCGTGCAGGCGCCGACGCTACCGTTCCGCTTCGATTTCCAGGGCCAGCGCAAGACCCGTCCCGCCGGCGGTCCAGCCGGTCCGCTGCAGGGTGTTCGCGTCGCCGACTTCAGCATGGGCTGGGCCGGTCCCCTCGCCACCCGCTATCTGGGCGATCTCGGCGCCGACGTGCTGAAGATCGAGTCGCGCGCCAAGCCCGACTGGTGGCGCGGCTGGGATCCGCCGGAAGCCATGGATCCGCCGCCGATCGAGCTGCCGCGCAACTTCATGGCGGTGAACCGCTCCAAGCGCGGCCTCGATCTCGATCTGGCGACGGCCCAAGGCCGCGCCGCGGCCGAGGCGATCGTGCGCGCCGCCGATATCGTCGTCGACAACCAGGGGCCCGGCGTGATGGACAAGCTGGGCCTCGGCCCCGGCCGCCAGCGCCGCCTCAATCCGGCGGCGATCTCGATTTCCATGGCGCCCTTCGGCCGCACCGGTCCGCTCTCGGGCCTGCGCGCCTATGGCTCGACGGTGGAGCAGGCTTCGGGCATGCCGTTCGTCAACGGGCGCGCCGACTGGGACCCCTGCCATCAGCACGTGGCCTATGGCGATCCGGTGGCCGGGCTCTACGCCGCCGCGGCGGCGCTCGTCGGCCTCTTCGCCCGCCAGAGCCTCGGCGCCGCGGACATCGACCTTTGCCAGGTCGAGTGCCTGTTCCAGCTCGGCGCCGACGCCATCATCGCCGAGCAGGCCCTGGGGGGGCCGCTGCCGAGAACGGGATCGCGGCGGGCCGGCGCCGCGCCCTCGTGCGTCGTGCGCGGCGCCGGCGGCGAGGAAGCCTGGCTCGCGGTGACCGCCGACAGCGACGCGGCCTGGCAGGCGCTGGCTCACGCCATCGGCCGCCCCGATCTCGCGCGCGACGCCGGCCTTGTCCATCTTGCCGGCCGGCGCGCCCGCGAGGACGAACTCGAGGCGGCGATCGGCGCCTGGGCGCAGGCGCTCGAGCCGCGCGCCGCGGCCGAGGCGCTGCGACACGCCGGGGTTGCGGCGAGCCCGGTGCTGGCGACGCACGAACTCTTCGCCGATCCGCACCTGCAGGACTGCGGCTACTGGGCCGTCCAGCATCGCCGCTACGTCGGCGCCCATTTCACGCCGCAGCCGCCGTTCCGCTACGACGGCGAGCGTCCCGCCCTCAGCCGGCCCGCTCCCGTGCTTGGCGAGCACACCGCCGAGGTGCTGGCCGAGCTCGGCGTCGCGCCGGCGGCCGAGCCGGCGGCATGATCAAGCGCGACCGCCCCCAGAGCGCGCCAGGGAAGTCATCGTTGAAGAAGCTGCTGATCGCCAACCGCGGCGAGATCGCCATCAGGATCGCCAGGACCGCGGCCGAGATGGGGCTCGCCACCGTCGCCGTGTTTGCCCAGGACGACGCCGGCTCGCTGCACACCCGCCACGCCGACGAGACGGTGGCGCTGAACGGCGTCGGCCCGGCCGCCTATCTCGACATCGAGGCGGTGGTCCGGGCGGCCCGGGACGCCGGCTGCGACGCCGTCCATCCCGGCTATGGGTTCCTGAGCGAGAACGCCGGCTTCGCCAGCGCCTGTTCCGACGCCGGACTCGCCTTCGTCGGGCCTTCGGCGGCGACCCTCGCCCTCTTCGGCGACAAGACCGCCGCGCTCGCGCTCGCCGCCAGCCTGGACATCCCGACCCTGGCGGGCACCCACGGCGCCACCGGCCTCGACGAGGCGCTCGCCTTCCTCGATTCTCTGGGCGAGGGCGGCGCGGTCATGCTGAAGGCGCTGGCCGGCGGCGGCGGGCGGGGCATGCGGCCGGTGCTCGCCCGCGCCGAAATGGCCGACGCCTTCGCGCGCTGCGCCTCGGAAGCCAGGGCCGCGTTCGGCGACGGCGCGCTCTACGCCGAGCAGCTGCTCGCCAGGGCGCGCCACGTCGAGGTGCAGATCCTCGGCGACGGATCGGGCGCGGCGGTGCACCTGTGGGACCGCGAATGCAGCCTGCAGCGCCAGCGCCAGAAGCTCATCGAGATCGCGCCGGCGGTGGGCGTCGAGGGCGAGGTGCGGGCCGCCTTGCAGGCCGCGGCGGTCCGCATGGCCAAGGCGGCGGACTACCGCGGCCTCGGAACCATCGAGTTCCTGGTCAGCGTCGAAGGCGGCGAGCCGAGCTTCGCCTTCATCGAGGCCAATCCGCGCCTGCAGGTGGAGCACACGGTGACCGAGGAGGTCACCGGCCTCGATCTGGTGCGCCTGCAGCTCGAGATCACCGCCGGCGCGAGCCTGGACGACCTGGGGCTGGGCGCCCAGGCGGCGGTTCCGGCCCCGCGCGGCGTCGCGCTGCAGGCGCGAGTCAATCTCGAGACCATGACTGCGGACGGGCAGGCCCGGCCCAGCGGCGGCGTTCTTGCGGTCTACGAACCCCCATCGGGTCCCGGCGTCCGCATCGACGGCTTCGGCTACGGCGGCTATCGCACCAGCGCGCGCTACGATTCGCTTTTGGCCAAGCTGGTCGTGCATGCGTCCAGCCTTCCGGCCGCTGCGGCCAAGGCCTACCGGGCGCTGGGCGAATTCAAGCTGACCGGCGTCGCCAGCAACATCGGCTTCCTGCAGGCCCTCAGCCAGCGGCTGGCCGAGGGCGAGATGCAGCTCCACACGCGCTTCGTCGAGGAACACGGCGGCGAACTCGCCGCCTCGGCCGCCGGCGAACACCGGGCGCTGCATTTCGCGCCGCCGCGGGCCCAGCGCCGCGCCGGCGCGCGGATCGACGCCATCGATCCCCTGGCGGTGCTGGCGCACGGCAAGAGCGAGGCCGCGGCGGCGCCGGCGCAGGCCGCGCCCGAGCCGACCCCCTTCGCCGACATCGCAGAGCCTGATGGGACCAGCGCCCTCGCCGCGCCCCTGCAGGGCACCATCGTCAGCCTTTCGCTTGCGCCGGGCGACGCCGTGCGCGCCGGACAGCCGGTGCTGATCATGGAATCCATGAAGATGGAGCACGTGGTCGGCGCCCACGTCTCGGGCCATGTGCGCGCCTTCACGGTGGCGGCGGGCGACACCGTGTTCGAGGGCCATCCGCTGGCCTTCATCGAGCCGGCCGACCTCGGCGCCACGGCGGGGGCCGAGAGCCAGGAGATCGACCTCGACGAGATCCGTCCCGATCTGGCGCTGGTGCTGCAGCGGCGCGCGCAGACCCTGGACGCCGCCCGGCCGGCGGCCGTGGCCAGGCGCCGCAAGACCGGCCAGCGCACCACCCGCGAGAACGTGGAGGATCTGCTCGATCCCGGCTCGTTCGTCGAGTACGGCGGCCTCGCCGTGGCGGCGCGGCGGCGGCGCAACAGCCTCGAGGAGCTGATCGAGCAGACGCCGGCGGACGGCATGGTCATGGGCCTCGGCCAGGTGAACGGCGCGCTGTTTGCCGAGGTGGCGGCGCGCTGCGCGGTGATGGCCTACGACTATACGGTGCTGGCTGGCACCCAGGGCGCCTACAATCACAAGAAGATGGACCGGCTGATCGAGATCGCCGAGCGCTGGCGGGCGCCGACGGTGTTCTTCTGCGAGGGCGGCGGCGGGCGACCGGGCGACACCGAGGGCGGCGGCTTCGTGCGCGGCTTCGAACTCTGGGGCCGCATGAGCGGCGTTGCGCCCATGGTCGGGATCACCTCCGGCCGCTGCTTCGCCGGCAACGCCTCGGTGCTCGGCTGCTGCGACGTGATCATCGCCACCCGCGGCTCGAACATCGGCATGGGCGGGCCGGCGATGATCGAGGGCGGCGGCCTCGGCGTCTTCAGGCCGGAGGACATCGGCCCTGTGAGCGTCCAGGAGCCCAACGGCGTCATCGACGTGCTGGTGGAGGACGAGGCGGCGGCGGTCGCGGCGGCCAGGCAGTACCTGTCCTACTTCCAGGGACCGCTCGGCGACTGGTCGTGCCCCGACCAGCGGCTGCTGCGCCGGATCATCCCGGAGAACCGGCTGCGCGTCTACGATATCCGCCAGCTGGTCGAGACCCTCGCCGACGATGGCTCGGTGCTGGAGATCCGGCCCCGGTTCGGGACCACCATGGTCACCGCCTTCATCCGTATCGAGGGCCGGCCCATGGGCCTGGTGGCCAACAACCCCAAGGTGCTGGGCGGGGCGATCGATTCCGACGGCTCGGACAAGGCGGCGAGGTTCATGCAGATCTGCGAAGCCTTCGACATTCCCATCCTGTCGCTCTCCGATACGCCAGGCATGATGGTGGGGCCGGAGGTCGAGAAGACTGCGCTGGTGCGCCACTGTTCGCGGCTCTTCATCATCGGCGCCAATCTCACCGTGCCACTGCTCAGCGTCATCCTGCGCAAGAGCTATGGCCTGGGCGCCATCGCCATGACCGGCGGCAGCTACCAGGCGTCGCTTTTCGCGGTCGCCTGGCCCACGGGCGAGTTCGGCGGCATGGGGCTCGAGGGTTCGGTCAAGCTGGGCTACCGCAACGAACTGGCCGCCATCGCCGATCCGGCCGAGCGGCGCGCCAGGTTCGACGAGATGGTGGCCAGGGCCTACGACGCCGGCAAGGCGCTCAACCGCGTCACCAGCTTCGGCATCGACGACGTCATCGACCCGGCCGACACCCGCCGCTGGATCGTCGGCGCGCTGAAGAGCCTGCCGCCGCCGCCGCCGCGGACCGCCAAGAAGCTGCGCTGGATCGACGCCTGGTGAGGCGCGGACGCTTGCGGCGCGGGTTTCGAATCGCCACCTTGATCGTCAGCGCCGTTCGCCATCGCCTCCCGAGGGATGGCGAGCGGCCGAGTCGCTGCATTCCAAGGGCTCGCCATGAACCGCGCCATCCTCTTCGACAGTCCGTTCCTGCTCGGCTTCGACCACACCCGCGGCCTGGTCGAGCGGGCGGCCAAGGCCGCGGTCGAAGGCTACCCGCCCTACAACGTCGAGGAGACTGGCGACGGACGCGTGCGAATCACCCTGGCCGTGGCCGGCTTCACCGCCGCCCAGCTCGAGATCACCCTCGAGGACAGTCAGCTGAGCATCGTCGGCAGGCGCGACGGAAGCGACTCCGAGCGCGCCTACCTGCATCGCGGCATCGCGGCACGCGGCTTCCTGCGCAGCTTCATCCTCGCCGACGGCATGCAGGTCGAGGGCGCCGTGCTGGAGCACGGGTTGCTGCACATCGAACTCTTCCGGCCCGCGCCGGTCGGGCAGGTGAAGCGGATCCCGATCCGATCGGCGCTCTGAACCCGCCGCCATCCGACGCGTTCCCATTTCCTAGGAGGTGGTCTTGATGACACCCGTGCTTTCCCCCGAAGCCTTCGCCGCCCTGGGCGCGCCCGACCTCGTCTATGTGCGGCCGATCAAGGGGGCGGAGATTCTCGCAGACACCCCCGTCGAGGACATCCGCGGATTTCCGATCGAACCGGATCAGACCCTCTACGCCGTCCACCGCGCCGACGGCGCACGCCTCGCCGTCATGACCGACAAGGAAACCGCCGTCGCGGCCGCCCTCGCCCACGAACTCGCCCCGGTCTCGGTGCACTGAACCTGAGACAGAGAGGGGAATCTCGCTCCCGTCGCGCCGAGGGTCGGGGTGGCTTCAGGCCGCGCTCGGCCGGGCTTCCTGGACCAGCAGGGCGTGGATGGTGTCGGCGCTGCGGGCCTGGCGCAGCTGCTCGCGGATCTCGGACTGACGCAGCAGGCGCGAGACCCGCGCGAGGGCTCGCAGATGCTCGCCGCTCGCCTCGGGGGGCGCGAGCAGCGCGAAGATGAGGTCCACCGGCCGGTCGTCGACCGCGTCGAACGCCACCGGCTGTTCCAGGCGCACGAAGGCCGCGCGCAACCGGGTCAGGCCCGCGAGCTTGGCGTGCGGCACCGCGACCCCCTGGCCCACCCCGGTCGAACCGGCGGCCTCGCGCTCCATCAGGGCCTCGAACACCTCCGGCGCCTTCAGCCCGAACGACCGGGCCGCGATCTCGGCGATCACCGCCAGGGCCTGGCGCTTGCTCGCCGCTGCGACGCGCGGCGACACCGCCCCGCGATCCAGGAGATCACCGATGTTCATCTCACCCGATGCTTTCGCTTTGGTTTGGGTCGCCGGACCGGACAAAGGCCCGACGGAACGCCTGGGAGCGACCAGAGGCTCCCGCATTGCACGAACTAGTGACGTCCCATTGATCCGTCGCCGTTGATCGTCTTCGTCCTTTGGGGGTCCACCCAGCCGATATTGCCGTCCGCGCGCCGATAGACCACCGATAGCCCATCGTGGGCGGCGTTCCTAAACACGATTGCTTGCTCGCCCGTCAAGTCCAGCTCCATCACCGCCATCGACACGGTCATGGTCTTCAGCTCCGCCTCGGTCTCGGCGATGATCATGGCCGCCGGCGGCGACTCTCCCCCCTCGACGTCCCACTCGTCGAGGTCCTCCGACTCGGCCGGCGCGCGCAGCACGTAGGAGGCGGACAGCTCCGCGGCCTTGGCCTCGGCGGCGCCGGCGTGGCTCTTCAGGCGACGCTTGTAGCGGCGGATGCGGGTCTCGACCCTGGCCAGCGCCTGGTCGAAGGCGCCGTGCGCGTCGCCGCCGAGCCCGTGGCTCTGCAGGCGCTGGCCGGAGGCCAGGGTGACGACGCAGTCGATGCGAAAGCCATGGCCGTCGCGCGAGAGCACGACATCGGCGTCGCCGCCGCGCTCGAAATATTTGCCGATGCTGGAAAGCAGATCGTCGGCAATCCGCGCCCGCAGGGATTCGCCGACATCGACGTGCTTGCCGGAGACCTGGACTTGCATGTCCCATCAACGCCCCGCCGCCCGGTTGGTGTCAAGCGCGGCGGCCGATCGGCGCGGCGGCCCGTTCCAGCGCCCGTCAGCAGGCTTCGCGCAGCATCCGCCGCCGCTCCAGCGACGAGGGAATCCGCATGGCCTCGCGATATTTGGCGACGGTTCGCCGGGCGATGTCGACGCCGGCCTCCTTGAGGATGTCGACGATGGCGTCGTCGGAATGCACCTCGATCTCGGCGCGCTCGGCTTCGATCAGCTGGCGGATCTTGTGGCGCACCGACTCGGCCGAGTGGGCCTCGCCTCCGGCGCTGGAGGCGATAGCCGAGGTGAAGAAGAACTTCAGCTCGAACGCGCCGCGCGGCGTCGCCAGGTACTTGTTCGAGGTCACCCGGCTGACGGTGGATTCGTGCATGCCGATGGCGTCGGCGACGGTCTTCAGGTTCAGCGGGCGCAGGTGCTCGACGCCGAACGCGAGGAAGCCGTCCTGCTGGCGCACGATCTCGCTGGCCACCTTCAGGATGGTCTTGGCTCGCTGGTCGAGGCTCTTCATCAGCCAGTTGGCGCTGGCGAGGCAGTCGGAGACGAAGGTCTTCTCCTGGTCCGAGCGCGCCCCCGCCGAAACGCGGGCATGATAGCGGTGGTCCACGAGCAGCCGCGGCAAGGTGTCGGTGTTGAGTTCGACGTGCCACAGCCCGCCGCCGCCCTCGCGCACGAACACGTCCGGCACGACGCCTTGCACCGGCTCGGCGCCGAAGGCGGCGCCGGGACGCGGCGTCAATCCGCGCAATTCGGCGATCATCTCCTTCAGGTCCTCGTCGTCGACGTCGCAGACGCGCTTCAGAGCCGCCATGTCGCGCCGGGCGAGCAGGTCCAGGCGGCCCACCAGCGCCGCCATGGCCGGATCGAACCGATCCTTCTCCCTCAGCTGCAGCGTCAGGCATTCGGCGACGTCGCGGGCGAAGACGCCGGTGGGCTCGAAGCCCTGCAGGACCGCGAGCACCGCCTCGACGCGGTCGCTGCGGCAGCCCAGCCGTTCGGCGATTTCGGCGACGTCGGCGCGCAGGTAGCCGCCCTCGTCGACCGCGTCGATCAGCACCTGGGCGATGGCGCGATCCGCTTCCGCCAGGCCCGCCACCGCCAGTTGCGCCCGCAGGTGATCCCCCAGAGACAGTTCCCGCGCGCCGCCGCCTTCGCGCTCGCCCTCTCCCTCGTCGAAGGCGCCGCCGCGCCCGGCCCGCGACCAGTCCACCGAGCCGCCAGCGTCCGACCCGACCGAAAGGGCGGCGTCGCCGGTGGCCCGATCGCCGGGCGATGCGCCGTCGTAGAGAGCCTCCGCGGGAGCGTCGAGGTCGGCCGCGACCGCCGCCTGCGGCGCCTGGTCGGCGTCGTACGAGCCGACATCCCGCGCCGGGGCGTCCGGCTCGGCCTCGGCTTCGCGATCGTCGCGCTGCAGCAGCGGGTTGCGCTCCAGTTCCGCATCGACGAACGCCTCCAGCTCCAGGTTGCTGAGCTGCAGCAGCTTGATCGCCTGCTGCAATTGCGGCGTGATGACGAGGCCCTGGCCTTGTCGAAGCTCGAGACGCGGACCGAGCGCCAAGGCGCGCCCTCCAAACCCATTTCCCAGGGGTCCCTTCTAGACGCCTCGAAGGTTCCGATTGGTTAATGCGCCGGGGCCCGCGGCGCCGGGCGCATCGAAGCCTGCGGGGTCAATCGAACCGGTCGCCCAGATAGACGCGGCGGACTTCGGGATCGCCGAGAATCTCGTGCGGCGCGCCTTCGAACAGCACCTCGCCAGCGTGGATGATCGAGGCGCGGTCGATGATGTCGAGGGTCTCGCGAACGTTGTGGTCGGTGATCAGGATCCCGATGCCGCGCGCCTTCAGATAGCCGATCACCTCGCGGATGTCGGCGATGGCGAGGGGATCGATCCCGGCGAACGGCTCGTCGAGCAGCATGAAAGCCGGATTGCTCGCCAGCGAGCGGGCGATCTCCACCCGCCGCCGTTCGCCGCCGGAGAGCGAGATCGCCGGCGCGGTGCGCAGATGGGCGATGTGCAGCTCCTCGAGCAGTTCGGTCACGGTCTCGCGCGCCTTGCGCCCGTTCTTTTCGCCGAGTTCGACGATCGACAGCACGTTCTGCTCGACCGTCATGCCGCGGAAGATCGAGGTTTCCTGCGGAAGATAGCCGAGGCCGGCGCGGGCGCGCTGGTACATCGGCAGCGCCGTGACGTCCTCGCCGTCCAGCCAGATCGAGCCATAGTCGGCGGCGATGAGCCCGGTGATCATGTAGAAGCAGGTGGTCTTGCCGGCGCCGTTGGGGCCCAGGAGGCCCGCCACCTGGCCGCGGCCGAGCGTGAGGCTGACGTCCTTGACGACGCGCCGCCCGGCGAACGACTTGCCGATGCGATCGACGCGCAGGCCGGCCGCGGCGTCCTCGACCGGGCGCGGCGGCCCGGCCGCGGCCGGGCTGGCCGGCCGGACGCCCGCGCCGAGGAGCGGGCCGGGGTTCCTCGTCGCCACACGCCCGATCGGACGCGGATCGCTGGCCATCGGCCGCCCCGTAACGGCGCCGGCGCCGGCGCGGCGGCGCCGGTCTGGGTCGGCAGGCCAGGCGCCCCGGGCTGGTTCGGATAGAAGACCCCGCGCACGCGGCCAGGCTTGCCGCGTCCCTCGACGTTCGACTGCATCTGAGCCTGGTGGCTGGCGACGTGGATCACCAGCCGATCGCCGCGGACCACGTCCTTGCCCTGGACCACGATCACGTCGCCGGTGAGAACGATCTCGTCGTTGCCGGTGGTGTAGACGGCGCGCTGGCCGTGGGCGACCTGGGTCGGCGTCACGTAGAAGACGTCGCCGTCCGCCTCGAGCCTGTCGGTGTCGCCGCAGCTCGTCTGGCCGTTGGCGTCCTGACCCTTGCGCCTCGCCCAGGCGCGGATCACGTCGGCTCTGAGGCGCGTCTGGCCCTGCAGCACCTCGGCGGCGCCGCGCCAGGTGGTCAGGCATTTGGCGTTCTCCACCTCGGCCTCGTCGGCGGTGATGTCGATCGGGCCTCGGGAGGGCTGGGCGAGCTGGGCCTGGGCGGCCGGCGACAGCGCCGCCGCGCCGATCGTCAGCACCAGAGCCGCGCCCAGACGCCATCGCTGCATGCCGCCCAACTCCCAGAGGCGTCCATTCCGGCTCAACTCCTAGCGCCCTTTCAGCTCGCCGTGAACGCCGCCGCGGATGACCACCACGCCGCTCTTCTCGTTGGCCGTGTAGCTGCGGCCGAAGATGCTGCCGGTCGGGCCGCGGCCGGCGATCGGGCCGCGACCGCTCACCGTGCCGGCGCGGGTGTCGACCAGAGCCTCGTCGGTCGCCACGGCGGAGGCGGAGGCGTCGTCCATGCGGACATGGCCGGTCAGCCGCAGCAGCCGCGTGTTCTCGTCATAGACGCCGCGGTCGGCGGTGAGCGTCTTGGGGTGCGCGCTATCGACGTCGAGCACCATCACCGGGTCGGTAAGCAGCACCGCCTGCATGTTCCTGTCGTTGCGCACCGCCAGCCGCGCCGCGAGGTCGTAGGCGCGGCCGCGATCGTCGCGGCCGATGAAGTGGGGACTGACCATGCGGATCTGCGTCGGGATCTCGCGCGGCCGCAGCGCCTCGCTGCGCAGCGCCTGCAGCGCCACGAAGACGCCGAGCGCGGCGAGGATGGCGCCGATGGCGCCCGGCAGCAGCCAGCGCAGCAGGTGGACGAGGCGGCTGTGCGCCCGCGCCCGGCGGCGGACGACCGAACTCCCGAGCGGCGCGCCGGCGGCGGGATTGATGGTCACGGCGCGAACTTGTCCAAGGCTAGCTGTGGGCGAAGACATCGACGTCGGCCCAGCCGGCGACGTCGAGCGCCGCGCGCTGAGGTAGGAACTCGAAGCAGGCTTTCGCAAGGCCGGCGCGGCCCTCTCGCTCCAGCATGGCGTCGAGCCGGACCTTGAGGGCGTGCAGATGCGCCACGTCCGAGGCGGCATAGGCCAGCTGTTCCGGTGAAAGACTGGCCGCGCCCCAGTCCGAACTCTGCTGCGTCTTGGAGATGTCGAGGTTCAGCAATTCCTTGACGAGATCCTTCAGACCATGCCGGTCGGTGTAGGTGCGCGCCAGCTTCGAGGCGATCTTGGTGCAGTAGACCGGCGCCGTCAGCACCTTCAGGTGCTCCAGGAACATGGCGATGTCGAAGCGGCCGAAATGGAAGATCTTCAGGGTGGCCGGGTCGCAGAGCAGGCGCTTCAGGTTGGGCGCGTCGTACCCCGGACGGTCGAGCCGGACCAGATGCGCATCGCCGTCTCCGGCCGAGAGCTGGACGACGCACAGGGGATCGCGGCCGACGACGAGGCCCATGGTCTCGGAGTCCACCGCCACCGCTGTGGCCCCGGCGAGGGCGCCGGTGGGCAGATCGCCTTCATGCAGGAAGTTGGGCAAGGTCCGTCCTCGACGTGCGACGCAGGCGCGCCTCGGCCAGTCACCGCGGTCGCGAGGCGGCTGCGACGGCCCGCCCAGCCGTAGCGCGCAACGCGAAGGCTGGCGCCCAGGAGAGGACTCGCGATCCCCTCATAACGCTCTGCTTTTGCGGCCGAATTCTATACGGCGCGCGATTTGATCTCCAAACCGACCCAAGGCGCCGCTTGTGAGGCTGGACCCGGCGGTCGTTCGAGTGGTCAGCATATGCCCCATAATCCTCCTCGGGCCAACCATGGCGAGACGGCGCAGGCGGAGGGAAAGTTCGGGAGGTCGCTATCATGCCGCCGCGGCGGAGTCCGCCTGAACAGGGTGGAGTGCTGGGTCGTCTGGCGCCACGGAAAGGCCCGGCAGGTAGAGCCAACTCAGTTCCGTGAGGATGGTCAGGCCGGCGTGCTCGACTATTTCCTCGGAGAAGCCGAAGTTCATCGCCACCGCGCCGGCTTCTGAAAGACCCCTACGGCATCCGCCAACTGGTCCGGGAATTGCGCGTTCCGGAGAGCGCCCGGCCGGACCGGCTTGATGAAGTGGGCGAGGGGCTGGAGCGCTCGACTGACCTTCGCCTGCGGATTGAGAATGCCAATCCCTTTGCCGAACCGCTCGCGGACCAGCTTGATCGGTTCCTTCAAGTCGCTGTCGTTGCTGACGATGACCGCCATGCCGAAGGCGTCCATGAGCAGGTGCGTGGCGAGGTTCACATCCGAACCCTTCTCCTCGGTCTTGATCACATGCACGGGCCGGTGCTGGCCCCTCGCCCAGGCCGCGGCGTCCGGCATCGTCACCTCATGGGTGAGGAAGTGACCCAGGTGGATTGTGATCTGCGGCATTGTCGCGAGCGCCCGCAAATAAGTCTGCTGCCGCATCGGCTGATCGGGGTCATTCGGCCGCGCACTCACCTTGGCGGTGAAATAGCGGACGAGGTCGCTCTGGTTCTTCGGCAGGAGCGCGATGCAAAGCGCCAAAGGATTCAGCCACTTGTACGGCGCGCCCTTCAGGCAGCCGTAGTAGAGGTTGAAGCCATCGATGTAGACTCGGGTCCTCATCGGGGCCTGAAAAAAAACAGCGGCGGCTCCGCGAGGAGACCGCCGCGCGCCCGGGGAGATATGCCCGCGTATATGGGCGGAACTGCCTACACGTCAATGAATGAGGCGCCACGGTCACGCCGCCCGCTCCCTGCCGGCGGTGCGCAGCCGCACCTGTCCGAGGGTGCGGCTCTCGAGGCCGTCGTGAATCACCGGTCCCCAAATGGGCTCCATCACGACCGACAAGCTCGGCCGGCGCGAGGTCATATGTGACAGATTCAGATGGGTTCTTGAACGCCAAGCCAGACTGAGCCGGACCATGCCGGACTGGATTGTGGTGCCCAGGAGAGGACTCGAACCTCCACGGCTATTAACCACTGGTACCTGAAACCAGCGCGTCTACCAAATTCCGCCACCTGGGCCAGGGCGCGAGGCGGGGACGCATAGGGCGCCGGCGCAGCATCGTCAATGAAGCCCCGCGCGCGCGGTCGCCGGGCGCGGGGACGCGCGCTCTGTCCTACTTCGCCTTGTGCTTCTCCAGGTCGGGCGTGTGGCCGCCGGTGGTGGCCGTGGCGGCGCGGCGGGTCTCCTGCAGGGCGGCGGCGGCGCGTTCGTTCGACATGATCTTCTGCATCACCGCCTGGCCGGCGCGCTCGAACGATTCGCGATGGTCGATGACGTACTGGCGCGAGGTCCGGTAGCCTTCCAGAAGCCCGTTGACCTCGGGGACGACGTAGCGGGCCACCAGATCCCAGCTCCTCAGGGTGTTCTCGCGATTGGCCCAGTCATGGGCGAAACCGATCACGGCGCCGAAGCCGCCGCTGATCTCGACCAGCCGGCGGATGCTCGCCACCAAGTCGTCCGGCGTGCCGATGACGCTGGCGGCGCCGTCGCTGAAGGCGGTCTTGTCCACCGCCTCGTCCGGCGAAGCGTAGGCGACCGCGCCCGGACGCATCAGGGTGCCGACGTTGTATTCGTTGTGCCAGCGCATCAGCCCCTCGCGCGCCTGGATGCGGGCTTCTTCGCGGGTCTCGGCGATGTGCCAGGTCATCACCACGCGCCAGTCGCGGCGGTCGACCGTACGGCCATGCCTGGCGGCGGCCTCCTCGGCGAAGCTCCACTGCGTCGGCAGGGCCATCAGGCCGGCGGTGGACATCGAGCCGATGGAGAGCACGCCCGCGCCATGCTTGCCCGCCAGGGTCATCCCGGAAGGGCTCACCTGGGACGCGACCGCGAAGGGCAGTTGCTCCTGCAACGGGAAGAGCTGCAGGCGCGCATCGCGCAAGGTGAACCAGTCGCTGTCGTGGCTGACGCGCTCGCCGGCCAGCAGCCGCTTGATCACCCCGATCGCCTCGTCCTGGCGGTCGCGCTGCACCATGGGATCGATGCCGAGCGTGAAGGCGTCGGAGGGCAAGGCGCCCGGGCCGGATCCGAAGATGAAGCGGCCGCCCGACATGTGGTCGAGCTGGACGATCCGCTGCGCGACGTTGAACGGGTGGTGGTAGGGCAGCGAGATCACGCCCGTGCCCAGCCGGATGCGGCGCGTGTGTTCGGCGACCGCGGCCAGGAACATCTCGGGCGAGGCGATCACCTCCCAGCCGGTGGAATGGTGCTCGCCGCACCAGAACTCGTCGAAGCCCAGCTCGTCCAGGCGCGCGGCAAAGGCGATGTCGCTGCGCAGCTGCAGCGTCGGATGCTCGCCGATCGGGTGGTGCGGGGCCAGAAAGGCCCCGAACTTCATGCGGGACATGGCGGATGGCTCTCCTGTGGCGCGGCGCATGCGCTCGCTCTGCGCGCCGCCATCAACGTGCTTGACGCCGGGTGCACGCAAGTTCGGAGTTTGCGCATCCCGGCGGGCTCGGCGGCGGCTCACCCGGCCGCGGCCAGCGCCTCGATCTGCGCCGCCGCCAGCCCGACTTCCTCCAGGATCTCGCGGGTGTGCTGGCCGATGGCCGGGGCCATGCGCGGCGGGTGCTTGGCTTCGCCATCGATCTGGAAGGGGCTGTCGACGGTGCGCAGGCCGAGGCCGTCCTCGATCTCCGGCAAGAGGCCATTGGCCTCCACCTGCGGATCGGCGACGTGGTCGGCGACCTGGCCGACGATGCCGAAGGTGACGCCGCCGGCGGCGAGGCGGCCGCGCCAGACCTCGAAACTTTCTGCGGCGAAGATCTCGTCCAGATACCCCACCAGGACCGAGGTGTTGGCGAAGCGCTCGACCGGCGTGGCGAAGCGCGGGTCCTCCAGCCACTCCGGATGGCCCACCGCCCTGGCGAGCAGCGGCCAGTCGCGGGCCGGGTTGGTGCTGGTCAGGATGAACATGCGCCCGTCGCCCGAGCGATAGTATTCCGCCATCGAACCGCGCTGGCCGCGCGGCGGTCGCCCGACGAGGTCGTAGCCGCACAGCGCCGCCTGCACCTGGCACGAGTTGGACCAGATGCCGTTGGCCATCAGCGAGGTCGTCACCACGGCGCCCTTGCCGGTGAGGCTGCGCCGATAGAGGGCGGTGACGATGGCCCCGTACAGCGCCATGGCGGTCGGATGGTCGCCCATGCCGGGCATGGAGAGCGCCGGCTCGGCCCCCGGGGTGTCGCGCACCATGTCCATCAGCCCCGACCTCGCCCACCAGGCGGTGGTGTCGAAGCCGGTGCGGTCGCGCTCGGGGCCGTGTTCGCCGTAGGGCGTCAGCGAGGCGTAGATCAGCCGCTCGTTGAGATGGGTCACGTCCTCGGCCCGAAGCCGCAGCCGCTCGCGCACCGGAAACGGGAAGTTGGTGATGAAGACGTCGGCCTTGCGGATCAGCGCCTCCAGCACGGCGCGGGCCGCCGGATGCTTCAGGTCGAGCGCCAGGCTCTCCTTGTTGCGCGAATCCAGGGTCCAGAAGTAGTCGAGGTCGTCCGGCGTGCCGCGCAGGCGAAACAGGTTGCGGTAGGAATCGCCGATGCCCGGCGGCTCGATCTTGATCACCCGCGCGCCGAAGTCGGACATCACCGTCGCCGCCGCCGGCCCGGCGATGAAGCTGGCGCAGTCGATGACGAGCAGGTCGCTGAAGAGGTCCGTCGGCATGCTTCCTCCAGGGCCGGGCGGGCGAGCCGCGCCGGGGCGGACCCTAAGCAGGCTCGGCGCGCCCGGCAACGGTGCGTCGCAGCGCCGCGGTCAAGAGTCGCCGCCGGCGGCGTGCAGCAGGGCGGCGCTGCGGGGGCGGCGCTGGGCCGAGGCGATCGGCGCCTCGCCGATGACGTGCTCGCGCTCGAGACGGTCGAGGTCGGCGTCCCTCAGCCCCAGCAGGCGCGCCAGCACCTCGCGCGTGGACTGGCCGAGGGTGGGCGCGGGGCGGCGGATCGGATAGGGGCGGCCGTCCTCGCGGAACACCGGCGAGGCCTGCAGGCGCCAGTCGAGGTGCGGGCGGTCCACCTCCTGCCAGAATCCGCGCGCCGCCAGATGCGGCTCGTAGAGCATCAGCTCGACGAGCCCGCGCGCGGCGCCGGCCGCCACCCCCAGCGCCTGCAGCGCCAGCATCGCCTCGTCCGCAGAGCGCCTTCGCGTCCAGGACGTGATCGCCGCCTCCAGCAGGTCCTCCGCCGCGCGCCGTCCCTCGGCCGTGGCGAGCTTCGGGTCGGCGGCGAGATCGGTGCGCTCGATCGCCTGGCAGAGCGCCTGCCATTCCGCGTCTCCGGTGACCGCGATCACCACCCAGGCGTCCTCGCCGGCGCAGGGGAAGCAGCCGTGCGGAACGAAGCGGGGATGGCGATTGCCCATCCGCGCGGCGACCTTGCCGGTGATCGACTGCTCGATGATCCAGGGGGCCACCAGCGGGAACATGCATTCGACCTGGCTGAGGTCGATGAACTGGCCCTCGCCGGTGCGCTTCCTGTGCAGCAGCGCCGCCAGCACCGCTGGACAGGCCGAGAGGCCGCCGATCGGGTCGCCATAGGCGACGTGATTCATCGTCGGCGGCCAGTCGGGCGCGCCCGTCACCTGCGGCAGACCGCTAGCGTGCTCCAGCGTCGAGCCGTAGGCGCGCAGATCGGCCAGGGCCGTTTCGGCGCCGAACGCCGGCATGGAGACCATGACGAGATCGGGACGCGCCTGCCTCAGGCTCGGATAGTCGAGGCCGAGCTTGGGCAGCACGCCTTGCGAATAGTTCTCGATCACCACGTCGGCGGAGCCGGCCAGGCGGCGCAGCAGTTCGGCGCCCGTCGCCTGCGTCAAATCGAGGGTGATGCCGGTCTTGTTGCGGTTCATCATGTTGAAATAGAGCGACTTCTCGTGGACCTGCGCGGCGATGGCGGCCTCGCTGTAGTCGGCGGTGCGCCACCAGTCCGGATAGGCGCGGCCCTCCACCTTGATGACCTCGGCGCCGAGGTCGGCGAGCTGGCGCGTCGCCAGAGGGCCGGCCCAGCCCATGGTGAGGTCGATGACCCTCGAGCCCGCCAGCGGCAGGCCCTCGGCCCTGGCCACGCGCGGCGCGGCGGGCGGCGCGGTCCAGGTCGCCGTGTCGGCGCCGGCCAGCGGCGCGACGCCCTCTGCGGCGGGTGGCGTCGCGGTCAGCCGCTGCGCCAGGACCGGCGCCTCGAAGCTCGCCGCGCCGATGCGCACCACGCCGAAGGCGCCATGCGCCCGGTGCGCCGGCGAGGCCAGCAGCTGCGCCATGTCGGGAACCACCACGAGGGGCACGCGCCGGCGCAGGCCCTCCTCGGCCCAGTCGCGCGCCGTCCGGGTCAGGAGCGCCGGGCCGATCACCGCGTCCAGCTCGTCGGCCCGCATCAGCCGCTCGGTGGCGGTGCTGTAGCCGGAATCCCGCAACTGCCTCTCCATGCCCAGCAGATCGCAGAAGCCGCGCCACTGGTCCGCGGTGAGCGCGGTGACGCCCAGCCAGCCGTCGCGCGTCGGATAGATGCCCACCGGGAACACCGGGAACCAGCGGTTGCGGCCCCAGCGCCGCTCGGGCGCTTCGGTCTGCAGGATGACGGCGGCGGGGAACTCGGCAGCGACGACGCTGGCCTCGTGGAGGCTGATCTCGAAGCGCCGTCCGCCGCCGCCCAGCAGCGCCGCGAGGGCCGCGGTGAAGCCGCTCAGCGCCGCGGGCGCATAGGTCTGATGCTCGGGCTGCAGCGCCGGGGCGCCCGCAGGGCCGGCGCTCCGGACGAGCCCGGCCAGGGCGCGCACCACGGCGTCGGCGCCGGCGAAGCCGCGATAGGGTCCGCTCTCGCCGAACCAGCTCAACGAGACGATGGTCAGGTGCGGGAAGGCCGCGCGCAGCGCGCTCTGGCCCGCCGGTCCGGCGGCCCATCCGGCGCCCGGCCGCGAATCGATCAGCACGTCGCAGCCGCCGGCGATCTGCCGCAGCCGCTCGCTGTCGTCCGGATCGACGACGATGCTGCGCTTGTTGGTCGCGAGCCAGGCGAAGAAGCCGCTCTCGCCTCGGCCGCCGTCACCCACGTCCAGCAGCGGCGGCGCGCGCCGGTCGGGGTCGCCGCCCGGCGGCTCGACCTTGACGACCTCTGCGCCGAAGTCCGCGAACAGCTTGCCGCAGAAGCCGAGCGCCGGCCCGGCGCCGAATTCGGCGACGCGGACGCCGCTCAGCGAGCCGGCGGGGACGGGCGCCTCAGCCAGGGTGGTGGTCATGCCCGCCGATTGTTGGGGCCGAGCCAGCCGCAGGGCAAGCCCCGGCTCAGGCAGCGCCGAGCCGGACCACGCCGGGCGCGCCGTTGCGCGGCCGGCGCCGCTCGTCTATCCGGGGCGCCTCGGCGTCGGTCACCCGGAGCGGCATGCGCGGTCTCGTCACCCTGTTCGGCGGCTCGGGCTTCGTGGGCCAGCACGCGGTGCGGGCGCTGGCGCGGCGCGGCTGGCGCATCCGCGTCGCCGTCCGCCGGCCCTGGCGCGCCTACCGCCTGAGGCTGCTGGGCGATGTCGGCCAGATCGAGATCGTCCAGGCCAATCTGCGCGACCGGCCGTCGGTCGCCGCCGCTCTCGAAGGCGCCGAAGCCTGCGTCAACGCCGTCGGGGTGCTCTACGAGGCCGGTCCGCAGCGTTTCGAGGCCCTGCACGCCGCCGGCGCGGGCGCCGTGGCCGAGGCCGCCGCCCGCGCCGGCGTCCTGCGCTTCGTCCAGATCTCGGCGATCGGCGCCGATCCGGGTTCGCCCGCCAGATACGCCCGCACCAAGGCCGCCGGGGAGGCCGCGGCGCGCGCGGCTCTGCCCCAGGCGGTGATCCTGCGCCCCTCGGTGGTGTTCGGACCGGAGGACCGGTTCTTCAACCGCTTCGCCGAGATGGCCCTCGTCAGTCCCGCCCTGCCCCTGGTGGGCGGCGGCAAGACGCGCTTCCAGCCGGTGTTCGTCGACGACGTCGCCAGGGCCGTGGCCGCGGCGCTCGCCGACGCCGCCAGCGCCGGCCGGACCTACGAGCTCGGGGGGCCGGGGGTCTATACCTTCCGCGAATTGATGCAGCTCACCCTGAGGGAGATCGGCCGGCGCCGGCTGCTGGTTCCGCTTCCGTGGGGGCTCGCCCAGATCCTCGGTGCGGGCGGCGATGCGGTCGCAGCGCTGCATGGGGCCGCGGCCATCGTCCCGGCGCCGCCGCTGACCACCGATCAGGTGGCGCTGCTGCGCTGCGACAACGTCGTCGCCGAAGCCGCCGCGGGCCTCGTCGACCTGGGCGTCGCGCCGACGGCGCTGGAGCCGATCGTTCCCACCTACCTCTACCGCTTCCGCAACGGCGGTCAGTACGCCCAGGCGCTGGAGGCCCAGGCCTGACGCCGGGCGAGCGCTAGGCTTCGCCATCCTCGAAGGCGCCGAACCTCATGCCAGCGATCTCGGTGGCGCCGGCCAGCTTCGAGACCAGGCGCGGTCGCGCTGCGCCATGGCGCTCGATCGCCGCGGCGAGCGGCTCGGAGTGGGTGACGACCCAGACCTGGGTGCGCTCGGCGGCCTTTGCGATCAGACGCCCGAGCGGGTCGAGCAGGCTGGGGTGCAGGCTGGCCTCGGGCTCGTTGAGGGCGATGAAGGCCGGCAGCCGATAGCCCAGCAGCGCGCCGGCAACGCCCAGAAAGCGCAGGGTTCCGTCCGAGAGTTCGATCTGCTCGAAGATGCGGCCAGGAAATTCGGGCGAGGTCATGCCGAAGCTGGCGGTGTTGGCCGGCGCCCGGATCACCAGTTCGGCGCCACCGAACGCCGCGGCGATCGCCTCGTCCAGCGCCCGGGTGTCCTCTCGGATGTGCGCCAGGGTGGCGAACACCGCGGCGAGGTTGGCGCCATCCGAGGCCAGCGTCGGCCCGTTGGCGCATTTGACAACGAGCAGACCTGTTGGCATTGTAGACAACGTGAAGGCCGTATTGCTCCGCCGCCAGAAGACTGTTCTGTCGGATGGTGCGATTTTGGAGCTGGTGATCTGGCGTGTGCCTCGAACCGTCGCGGGGAGCACGCATGGCTACAAGTATGCCTATCCGGTTTTCACCCATGAACCCCAGATTTAGGAGCACGATGTGAGCGACGTCCCGCATTCCTTCTCTCTCGGCGGTTTCGGCCCGACACTCAAAGAGCAGGGCATGGAAGTCCTGCTAGGCGAGGATGCCGTCAAGCATTTCGACTTAGATGACTTGGCGATCAGCCGGTTGTACGCGCGCGGGCTGATCTCT
>DATKRO010000103.1:0-7725 GCA_035532115.1 Caulobacteraceae bacterium
GGACATCTATACGCAGACGGCGGCGCAGGCGGCGGCGATCGCCGCCGCGGGCGGACCGGCGGCCCCGTTGTTTTCCTCGGGCCCGGTCGCTGGCGACGCAGGTCAAGGCTGGAACATTCCGCAGAGCCTCAAGGGCAACCCGCTGCCGAACGCGCCCAGGAACAAGATCGCGGTCACCGTGCTCTATAACCTCAAGACCAGCATGGGCACCTGGACGCCGACCCTCAGCTACATCTGGCGCGACAAGGAATATGGCCTCTTCTTCCCGGAGGCCAACTATGCCGCTCCGGCGTGGAACGAGGTGGATGGGCGGGTGAGCTATACCTCGCCCAACGGCAAGTTCACCGCCATCGCCTTCATCAAGAACATCTTCAACTCCATCGGCTACGACCAGGGCGCGCTGGCGACGCGCGCCGCGGGCACCAGCGACATTCTGCAGCCGGGCGGCGCCTACGTGCCGGTCAACTACGTGCAGGGAATCAACGGTCCCGCCGGCTTCAACAACCCGCTGGCCGGCGCCAATTCGCGCGGCGTCTACTCCACCTACTACGTGACCCCGCCGCGCACCTACGGCATCGAGCTGCACTACAAGTTCTTCTAGGCGGCAGCTTCGCGCCCCTTCCACCCCTTGCCTGCGGCGGGCGGTCCCCCGCTGCGCGGGGAAGGAGTGAAACAGGCTTCCTCCTCACCCGTGCAACGGGGGAGGTGGCGCTCGGCGCGGCAGCGCCGGGCGACGGAGGGGGCGCAAGGCTCGCGAGAAGCCCGCTCCGCGACTCGGTTATCGCCTGAGGGGCCATACCGCCACCCCGCAATCTTTTGGCTGGCGCGGCGGGAAAATCCCGTCACACTCGGCCCAACAAGAAACGTCGGTGCAGGGAGTACGCTTGGATGGATGGGCGTCCCAGCGGCGCGTTCGGGCGGTCGCGGCTCGAAGGCGCCGGTGAGTGCAGTGCGGCCATTGGCTCTTGCGAAGCTTTGCGCAGATGAACCAGGCTTCGCCGGCCGAGCGGCCAGAGCTTACCGTGGCCGTCAAGTCGTTCTACGGCATGGGCGCGCTCGGAGCCTCGGCCAAGGCCCAGCTCTTCGGTTTCCTGCTGCTGTTCTACAACCAACTCGTCGGCCTCGCCGCC
This sequence comes from Caulobacteraceae bacterium, assembly GCA_035532115.1. Taxonomy (GTDB): domain Bacteria; phylum Pseudomonadota; class Alphaproteobacteria; order Caulobacterales; family Caulobacteraceae; genus Acaudatibacter. The sequence goes on from DATKRO010000103.1 coordinate 1,131, forward strand.
CCGCTGGTCAGCGCCGCCATCGCCATCGCCCTCTTGATCGACGCCTTCTGGGATCCGATCGTCGGCCAGATCTCGGACAACACCCGCACGCCCTGGGGCCGGCGCCACCCCTACATCTATGGCGCGGCCCTGCCCTCGGCCATCTGCTTCTCGCTGCTGTTCATGCCGCCCAGGGGCTGGTCGCAGGCGGGGCTGTTCCTGTGGCTGCTGGGCATGGTCGTGGGCGTGCGCATGTTCGACAGCCTGAACGAGATTCCCGGCGGGGCGGTGGGCCCCGAACTCACCGCGAACTACGAGGAGCGGACCTCGATCCAGAGCTTCCGCTACCTCTTCGGCGCCGTCGCCGGCGGCGCGCTCGCGGCGATCCTGGGGTTCGGCGTCTTCCTGCGCGGCACCAGGGCCGAACGGTTCGGCCAGCTCAACATCGCCGGCTATGCGCCCTACGCGGTCACCATCGCCGCGATCGGCCTGGTGGCCGTGCTCGCGCAGGGCCTGGCGACCCAGCGGTTCATTCCCTTCATGCACCGCCCCGAACGCCGCCGGCCGACGCTGGGCGCGGTGGCGCGCGAGATCGGCCTGGCGATCTCGAACCGCAACTTCGTCTCCCTCGCCATCTCGGGCTTCGTCTTCGGCATCTCCATCGGCATCTCGGGGGGGCTGCTCTCCTATCTCTACACCTATTTCTGGGAGCTGCCGCCGGCGGCGCTGCTGGTGATCCGGCTCTCCGCCATTCCGGCCGGCATCCTCGCCGTCGTCGTCGCCCCGATGCTGGCGCGCCGGTTCGACAAGAAGCGCGCCTGCATCACCGTCTTTTTCCTGTCGATCTTCTCCACCACCATTCCCATCGGGGCGCGGCTCCTGGGCATACTGCCGCCCAACGGCTCGCCGGTAGTGTTCGCCCTTCTGATCGGCGACACCATGATGACCAGCATCCTGGCCACCACCGGGTTCATCATCGTCACCTCGATGCTGATGGACGTGGTGGAGGACACCCAGGTGCGGACCGGCCGCCGCGCCGAGGGCCTGCTGTTCTCGGTGGATTCGCTGCTGCGCAAGCTCACCACCGCCTTCAGCGCGCTCGCGCCCGGCCTGATCATCGCCTATGTGCGCTTCCCCGCGCACGCCCGGCCGGGCCACGTGCCGATGGCGATCCTCACCCATCTGGCGCTGCTCTATCTGCCGCTCACCACCGGGCTCAATCTGTGCTCGACTAGCCTGCTGCTGCTCTACCGGATCGACCGGCGCCGGCATCAGACCAATCTCGAGCACCTCGCCGGCGCCGCGCGCCTCGTCGAGACGGCGGACCCGATCGCCCAATGAAACGCCGCGTCGCCCTCGGCCCCGGCGCCGCGATCCTCCGCCGGCGAGGAGAGACGGGCGCATGAGCCAGGCCGAAGCGCCGCGCCTGGGCCTCGCCACCAAGGTCTCCTACGGCCTCGGCTCGGTGGCGCAGGCGGTCGCCGGGGTGGCGCTGTCGACGGCGATCATCAACTTCTACCTCATCCGCGTGGTCGGGCTGCAGCCGGCGGTGGTCGGGGTGGTGATCCTGGTCTCGCTGGGCATCGACGCGGTGCTGGACCCGGCGATCGGGCGCGTCTCCGACGGCTTCAGATCGAGGTGGGGCCGGCGCCACCCGTTCATGTACGCCTCGGCCCTGCCGATCGCGGCGGCCATCTACTTCCTCTGGCGCCCGCCCCACGGCCTCTCGCACGAGGCGCTGGCGGCCTATGTGCTCGCCCTGCTGGTGACCTTGCGGCTCTGCGTCAGCCTCTATCAGATCCCCAGCGACGCGCTGACGCCCGAACTCGCCCCGGACTACCACGAGCGCACCAGCCTGATCAGCTACCGCTGGTTCTTCGGCGTCTTCGGCAGCGTGGTGGTGACCCTGGTGCTGCTGGAGGTGTTCCTGCGCAAGGACGCGAGCCACCCGCTCGGAATGATGAACCGCCAGGGCTATGGCGCCTTCGGCCTCTTGGCCGCCATCGTCGTCTTCGTCGCCATCCTGGTCTCGTCGGCGGCCACGCACCGCTACATCCCGCGGCTGGCCGCGCCGCCGGTGCGCCGCCAGTCGTTCGCTCAGGCGGCGCGCGAGATCCTGCGCACCGTCGGCAATCCGTCGCTGGTCTCGGTGATGAGTTCGGGCCTCTTCTCCGGCGTCGCGGCCGGCCTCGCCGCGGCGCTCTCCAACTTCATGAACCTCTACTTCTGGGGGCTCTCGCCCCAGGTGATCGGGGCCATGGTGTTCTTTGCCTCGCCCGCCGCGGTCCTCGGCATAGTGGTGGCGCCGCGGCTGTCGCGGGCGCTCGACAAGAAGCGCACCATGCTGGCCGTCTTCACCGCCTCGATCTTCACCGGGGTGATTCCGGTGTCGTTGCGCCTGCTCGGGCTGATGCCGCCCAACGGTTCGCCCTGGATTCCGGTGATCCTGATCGCCGACACCTTCGTCGCCACCACCCTCGCCCTGATCGGTTTCGTGATCATCTCCTCGATGATCGCCGACATCGTCGAGGACAGCGCCGTCAAGACCGGCGTCCGCTCCGAGGGGCTGCTCTTCGCCGCCAACGGCCTCCTGCCCAAGTTCACCAACGGCATCGGCAGCCTGGCGGGCAATCTGCTGCTCCAGGCCGTCGGCTTTCCGAGCGGCGCCCGCGGTGCGGCCGAGGCGGTGGCGCCGGCGGTGATGCGCCACCTCGCCATCCTGTCGCTGCCCGCCGGCGCGGTGCTGAACCTGATCGCGGTGAGCGTGCTCGTCTTCTATCGCATCGACCGGCGCACCCACCTCGGCAATCTCGAGGCGCTGGCGCTCGAAGCCAACCTCGCCGCGCCCACCGCCATCCCCGGCGCCGGCCCGCCGATCGCCGATCCGGTTGCGCTCGCCGGCGCCGTGCCGCTTCCGGCGCCGCCTGGCCCGAATCCTCCGTGACCCCAGGGCGATCGGGAGAACGGACAGCGATTGTTCGGCGCTTGGCGCCGGCGCAACGCATGAACCACGACGGGCACGAAGGAACACAAAGGAACGCGAAGGGTATTCATGGCGCTGCAAGGTCGCGCACCCTCCACCCCATGGCAAAGCGTTCGGGCTGACGAGACGCTCATCATAACCGTCACCCCGGCCAAGCTGGAATTCGTCTTGGAAGCGGCGGGTCCGGCCCCGGATCGCCCTTTCAGGCCGTCCGGGGTGACTGCGATGATGTGTTTTTGACGCGCTTCGTGGTCGAGGCGCCCGCGTTCACCCGGTCGCCCCTGTTCATGACCCGAATCCTTATCGACGATAAGGTTCGCCGCCGTTAGGGTGGCGAACGGCGCGGCTGCGATTTCAGCTGCGTCCAGTCGGCAGTCCGCGGCGGCGCTTTCATTGCGGGCGCCGATATTCTATCGCCTCGGACCCCGTCCCATATGCGCGACGACATGCGTGATTCGAAGGAGGCCGCCGCCTTGTCGGGGTCGGCATCGACGACAGAGCCTGCGGCCGCCGTTGCGGCGTCCCGGCGGGCAGCCTAGCCATGGACATGGCGCCATCCGACACGCCGCCGCCGCGGCGCGAGGCGCGCCCCCACGCCGGCGGCCGGCGCGGCGCGGCGATGTCGCGCGAACTCACCGAAGGGCCGATCACCAAGACGCTGCTGACCTTCGCCCTGCCGGTGCTGGGCGGCAACGCGCTGCAGACGCTCAACACCAGCGTCAATCAGTTCTGGGTCGCCCACACCCTGGGCATCACCGCGATCACCGCCATCGGCAACTCCAACACCCTGATGATGCTGATGGTGGGCGCCGTCTTCGGCATCAGCATGGCCGCGAACATCCTCATCGCCCAGCAGGTCGGCGCCGACGACCTGGCCATGGCCAAGCGGGTGATGGGCACGGCGATCACGTTCTTCCTGGTCCTCTCGGTGGGCCTGGCCCTGCTCGGCTGGCATCTGGCGCCCCTGGTGCTCGACGCCATGCGCACGCCGGCCTCGGCCCGCGCCGATGCGATCATCTATCTGCGGGTGATGTTCGCGGCCATGCCGTTCACCTACTTCTTCATGTTCCTCCAGATGGCGCAGCGGGGGGTGGGGGATTCGCACACACCGTTCTATTTCATGATCCTGGCGGCGGGCCTGGACATGATCCTCAACCCCTGCCTGATCATGGGGCTGGGGCCGTTCCCCAAGCTCGGCATCGCCGGGTCGGCGACCTCGACCCTGATCGCCCAGAGCATCTCGCTGCTGCTGCTGATGGCGCTGCTCTACCGTCGCCACAGCGTGCTGATGCTGCGCCCCAGCGAGATGCGGCTCCTGAAGCCGGACTTCCGGGTGCTGAAGTCGCTGGTCACGCGCGGCCTGCCGATGGGCTTCCAGATGTTCGTGATGTCGGGCGCCTCGGTGGTGATGATCGGCTTCGTCAACGGCTATGGTCCGCTGGTGGCGGCGGCCTATGTCGCGGCCCTGCCGATCTGGACCTATCTGCAGATGCCCGGCATGGCGATCGGGGCGTCGATCTCGTCCATGGCGGCCCAGAACATCGGCGCCGGGCGCTGGGACCGGGTCAACCGCGTCGCCGTCTCGGGCCTCGTCTGCAGCCTCCTGGTGACGTCGGTCCTGGCGGTGCTGCTCTATGCGCTCGGACCCATTCCGCTCTACATCTTCCTGCCGTTCGGCTCCAAGGCGATCCCGATCGCCCTGCACATCGACCGGATCACGCTCTGGGCCTTCGTGCTCTTCAACGCCACCTTCGCGCTTTCGGGCGTGGTCAGGTCCACCGGCGCGGTGATTCCGCCGCTGATCATCCTCATCATCTCGATGTGGGCGATCCGCGTGCCGTTCGCCTGGGCGCTGACGCCGCGCTTCGGCGCCGAGGCGATCTGGTGGAGCTTCCCGCTCGGCACCATCACCTCCAGCACCCTGACGGCGCTGTATTATTTCTTCGGCGGCTGGCGCAAGGTCCGCATGCTGGAGCCGGAGGCCGGCGGCCAGGCCCCCGACGCCGGCCAGGGCGTGCCGGCCATGGATCCCCACGACATCGAGGAGGCCAGCGCCGCCGCGTCGTGAGCGGCGGTTCGGGCTACCGCGCCGGCGACGCCGGTGTATGATCGCCGATAGGGAACTCGAAGGGAGCGCGGCGAAGATGCGATTTGGGATATTCTACGAGCACCAGCTGCCGCGCCCCTGGACCCCGGGCCTGGAGCAGAAGCTGTTCCAGGATGCGCTGGATCAGGTCGAACTGGCGGACAAGCTGGGCTTCGACAACGTCTGGGAGGTCGAGCACCATTTCCTCGAGGAATATTCGCACTCCTCGGCGCCGGAGGTCTTCCTCGCCGCCTGCTCGCAGCGCACCAAACAGATCCGCCTCGGCCACGGGATCGTGCTGATGCCGCCGGGCTACAATCACCCGGCGCGCGTCGCCGAGCGCATCGCCACCCTCGATCTGGTCTCCAACGGCCGCGTGGAATTCGGCACCGGCGAGAGTTCCGCGGCGGCCGAGCTGGGCGGCTACGGCGTGCCCGTGGCCGAGAAGCGCAACGCCTGGCGCGAGGGGCTCGAGCAGTGCGCCAACATCCTGGCCATGGACCCGTACCCCGGCTTCCAGGGCCAGTATTTCTCCATGCCGGCGCGCAACCTGGTGCCCAAGCCGGTGCAGAAGCCGCATCCGCCGCTGTGGGTCGCCTGCTCCAACCGCGAGACCATCAAGCTCGCCGCGCGGCTGGGCATCGGCGCGCTCACCTTCGCCTTCGTCGATCCGGCCGAGGCGACCCAGTGGGTCGAGGACTACTACCGCATCTTCAAGGAGGAGTGCGTGCCGATCGGCCATGCGGTGAACCCCAACATCTGCATGGTGTCGTCGTTCGGGGTGCACCACGATGCGGAGGTGGCGCGCCAGCGCTTCCAGGAAGGCTTCCGCTTTTTCCAGTTCGCGCTCGGCTGGCACTACGGCTTCGGCGAGCAGATCCCCGGGCGCACCAGCATCTGGGACCTGTTCCAGAAGGCCCTGCCCAACATGCCGCCGCAGGCGCCGGCCGAAGGCGGCATCGGCACGCCGGCGGACCTGCGCGAGCACCTGGCCAAGTTCGAGGCCTGCGGCGTCGACCAGGTCGCCTTCATCCAGCAGGGCGGCCGCAATCGGCACGAACACATCTGCGAGGCGCTGGAGCTGTTCGCGGCCGAGGTGATGGCGCCCTTCAAGGGCCGCGAGGCGGCGCGCCTGGCCAAGAAGACCGAGGAGCTCGCGCCCTTCGTGGAAGCGGCGTTCAAGCGCAAGACCTGGATGCAGCCGCTCGCCGACGCCGACATCCCGCCGGTGCTGGCCCTCGGCCGCCAGGTCGCCGAGCAGAGCGCGCCCGCCCAGCCCGCCCGCGCCGCCGAACGCCGCGCCTGGATCGAGGCCCTGGAAAAGACCAGGGCGTAGAGCGTCCTCCCTCCCCTTCATGGGGAGGGACAGCTCGCGTAGCGAGCAGGGTGGGGGACTCCGGAGCTCCCTCCCCTTCATGGGGAGGGACAGCTCGCGTAGCGAGCAGGGTGGGGGACTCCGGCCCTCCCTCCCCTTCATGGGGAGGGACAGCTCGCGTAGCGAGCAGGGTGGGGGACTCCGGCCCTCCCTCCCCGTCATGGGGAGGGAC
>DATKRO010000104.1:0-152225 GCA_035532115.1 Caulobacteraceae bacterium
CGCGACCTGGAAGGCGCTGCGCGCCGCCCCGGCGATTATGCCCGCGTCGACGTCTGGATGGAGCTGAAGCTCTGAAGGGACGGGGAGCCTACCTCCTCACGCCTCTTCGCGCTGGCGCTTCTTGCGGAAGGTCGGGTTCAGTACTTTTTTTCTGAGGCGGATGGCCCTGGGGGTCACTTCGACCAGTTCGTCGTCGCCGATGTAGGCGATGGCCTGCTCGAGCGTCAGCCGGCGCGGCGGGGTGAGGCGGATCGCCTCGTCCTTGCCAGCGGCGCGCACGTTGGTGAGCTGTTTGGCCTTCATCGGGTTGACGTCGAGATCGTCGGCCTTGGCGTTCTCGCCGACGATCATGCCCTGGTAGGTCTTCTCGCCCGAGCCCACGAACATCGCCCCGCGCGCTTCGAGGTTCCACAGGGCATAGGCGCTGGTCTCGCCGTCGGTGTTGGAGACCAGCACGCCGTTGCGCCGGCCCTCGATTGCGCCCTTGAACGGCTCGTAGCGCGAGAACAGCCGGTTCAGCACGCCCGAGCCGCGGGTGTCGGTGAGGAACTCGCCCTGATAGCCGATCAGGGCGCGCGAGGGAGCGTCGAAGACCAGCCGCGTCTTGCCGGCGCCGGAGGGGCCCATGTCGGTAAGCTCGGCCTTGCGCGCCGAGAGCTTCTCGATGACGACGCCGGAATGCTCGTCATCGACGTCGATGACCACCTCCTCGATGGGCTCCAGCCTCTGACCGGTCTCCGGGTCGGTGCGGAACACCACGCGCGGGCGGCTGATGGAAAGCTCGAACCCCTCGCGGCGCAGTGTCTCGATGAGCACGCCGAGCTGCAGTTCGCCGCGGCCGGCCACCTCCATGGCGTCCTTGTCGGCGGTGTCGGCGACCTTGATGGCCACGTTCGCCTGGGCTTCGCGCCCCAGCCGGTCGCGGATGACGCGGCTTTGCACCTTGTCGCCGTCGCGCCCCGCCAGCGGGCTGTCGTTGATCGAGACGGTGACGGCGATGGTGGGCGGATCGATGGGCTGGGCGGGCAGAGCCCCCTCCACCTCCGGCGCGCACAGGGTGTCGGCGACGCTCGCCTTGGCCAGTCCGGCGATGGCGACGATGTCGCCGGCGAAGGCCTCGTCGATCGGCTGGCGCTTCAGGCCGCGGAAGGCCAGCACCTTGCTGACCCGGCCGCGCTCGATCTCGACGCCGTCGCGCGAGAGCGCCTTGAGCGCCATGCCCGCCGCCAGGCGACCGCTCTCGATCCGGCCGGTGAGCAGGCGGCCGAGGTAGGGATCGGCCTCGACGAGCACCGCGAGCAGGCGGGCCGGCTCGGCGGCGCGCCGCTCCTGGGCCGGCGCCGGCACGTGGGCGACGATCGCCTCGAACAGCGGCGCGAGATCCTCGCGCGGGCCGGCCAGATCGGTCAGCGCCCACCCCTGCTTGCCGCTGGCGTAGAGGTGGGGGAAATCGAGCTGTTCGTCGCTGGCGCCCAGGCTGGCGAATAGGTCGAAGGCCTCGTTCAGCACCCGGTCCGGCTCGGCGTTGGGCCGGTCGATCTTGTTGAGCACCACGATCGGACGAAGCCCCAGCTTCAGCGCCTTGCCGAGCACGAACTTGGTCTGGGGCATCACCCCTTCCTCGGCGTCGACGAGCAGCAGGCAGCCGTCGACCATGCCGAGGATCCGCTCCACCTCGCCGCCGAAGTCGGCATGGCCGGGCGTGTCGATGATGTTGATGCGCGCCTCGCCCGCGCGCCCGTGCCAGAGCACCGAGGTGCATTTGGCCAGGATGGTGATGCCGCGCTCGCGTTCCTGGTCGTTGGAATCGAGGGCGCGCTCCACCGTCGCCTCGTTGGCGCGGAAGGCGCCCGACTGGGCGAGCAGCTTGTCGACCAGGGTGGTCTTGCCGTGGTCGACGTGGGCGATGATGGCGATGTTGCGAAGTGACATGGGTGGGCGCTTTTACGCGTCCGCGGCTCCTTCAGCCAGGGCGGCGAGATGTTGCACGGCCAGGCCGTGGCAAGCCTCTGATTCTGTTCGGATACCCGAAATCGTCAGGGCGGCCTGTTGCAACGCAATATGGGCAGCGCCCGGAAGATGCAAGGTCGATGCATTGAAAAATCGTAATGAATCGGAAAGCCAAGGCCCTTTCGCGCGCACCGGCGCACTTTGCGCTTGCCACATTGTGCACCGCACCCTAGATTGCCGCTCGTGAGGCGTCGGTGACGCCTCTGCCCTTCCTGGGCGTTTCCTCCCTAATGAACTGCCGCGCCTTCGGGCGCGGCTTTTTTTTGGCCCGAGGCCGCTTCAGTGCGGCGCCAGCCGCCAGCTGCGGATCTCGAAGGGGCCGAGTTCGGGACGGCTCGGCGCGCCGTCCTCCAGGAGGTTGGTCTCGCCGGCGACGCGCCAGCCGGGCGGGGGCTGGACGGCGACCGGTCCGCGCGCGCCGGCAGGCTCGTAGAGGCGCAGGATGAGGCCGTCGCCGTCCTGCGCCGGCTTCAGCGCGCCGAGGCCGGTGCGCACGCCTTCCACGCTGACGATCGGAACCTGCCGCGGACGGCCGGCGATGGGCCGGTGGTAGAGCGGCCGGTTGAGGTCCTCGGCTTCGGCGAGGACGCCGCCGGCCAGCCAGTCGCCGCCGTGCGGCAGCAGGGCGTAGGTGAAGCTCTGCACGCCTTCGTCGGCCATCCGGTCGGGCAGGATGGGCGAGCGCAGCAGGCTGAGCGAAAGCTCCGAACCCAGGGCCTCGTGGCCGTAGCGGCCGTCGTTCAAGAGCGCCACCCCATAGCCCGGCTCCGAGAGATCGGCGAAGCGGTGCGCCGCGACCTCGAAGCGGGCGGCGTCCCAGCTGGTGTTGCGGTGGGTCGGGCGCCGGCAGACGCCGAAGGCGCATTCGTAGGTCGCCTGGTCGGCGCGCACGTTCAGGGGAAAGCGCGCCTTGATGAGGACGCGCCGGTCATGCCAGTCGAAGCGGGTGAAGAAGTCGATCCGCGCCGAATTGGACCACAGGCGCACCGACTGGACGATGCGGCTGGAGGCGAAGCGCCGCACCACCTTCAGCGCCCCGCGCTGGCCGCCCGCCTCGACGACGCCGATTTCGCTGGCCAGCGCCTCCTCGCCGACGCGGCGATAGTCCTCGTCGATGTCCCAGGCGTCGTATTCGCGCGGCTGGTCGCGATAGGCCCAGATCTGGTTGCCGCGGCCGGCGAGCGCCTCGCGCCGGAAGCGCTTGTCGAAGATGCGCGCGATGGTCCCGTCGTCCGCCAGTTCGACGCGCAGGAAGCGGTTCTCCAGCGCCCGCGCCTCGACCGCGACCGAGGCGTCGGGGGTCGGCCGCAGGATCGAAATCGAGAGCGGCGCCGCGATCTCCTCAGCGGCGAGCACGAAGCCTTCCTCAGCGGCCTGGCCGCCCGCGATCGGCGTGTCGCTGCAAAGGCGCAGCGGCCGGGGCGAGGCGTCGGGATTGACGACGAGGAGCGCTGGGTCTTCGCGCCCGGCGTCCCCCGGATCATCCTCTCCCGAAGTGGCGAGGCGGGCGGCGATCTCGTCCAGCGCCGCCTTGGCCGCGGCCTCGGCGGCGGCGGCGACGCCGGCCAGCTCCGGTTCGGTGCGCTTGTAGACGAGGCCGATGCCGCTGCCGGGCAGGATGTCGTGGAACTGGTTGATCATCAGGGTGCGCCAGAGCGGCTCGAGCGAGGCCGGCGCCGGCGCGCCCAAGAGGTGCGCCGCCGAGGCCAGCAGCTCGGCCCCCACCAGCGCCCGCTCGGCCTGGCGGTGCGCGCGCTTGGTGCGGCCCTGGCTGGTGAGGACGCCGCGATGGTATTCCAGATAAAGCTCGCCCACCCAGACCGGCAGCTCCCGCTCGGCCGCGCGCCGGCGCGCCTCGGCGAAATAGTCGCCGACGCCGCCGAAGCGGGTTCGCGGCAGCAGCGGAAAGTCGGCGAGGGCCGCCTGGGCGGCGATCATCGCCGCCGTCGGGCCGCCGCCGCCGTCGCCATGGCCGATCGGTTGCAGCGCCTCGCCCTGGGCGCGCTTGTCGGAGACGTTGCGCCACAGCCGCAGCAGCGATTTCGGCGTCACCAGGCCGTTGTAGTTGTCCTCGGGGTGGTTCATCTGCTGCACCAGCACCCGCGAGCCGTCGATCCCCTCCCACCAGAAGCGCGTGTGCGGATGGCGGTCGACCTCGGACCAGCCGATCTTGACGGTGTACATGCCGCTCAGCCCAGCGCCCGCGAGGATCTGCGGCAGCGCGCCGGAGAAGCCGAAGGTGTCGGGCAGCCAGGCGACGGCATGCCGGCGCCCGAAGGTGCGCTCGAAATAGAGCTGGCCGTAGAGCGCCTGGCGGACCAGCGACTCGCCGCAGGGCATGTTGATGTCGGGCTCGACCCAGAAGCCGCCCACCGGCTCCCAGGCGCCGGCGGCGACCTGGGCCTTGATGGTCTCGAGCAGCGCCGGGTCGTCGTCCTCGAGCTGGCGATAGTATTCGGCGAAGGACTGGGCGTAGCGGAACTGCGGATGGCGTTCGATGAGGTCGCTCGCGGTCGCGAAGGTGCGCAGCGTCTTGCGGCGCGTCTCCTCCAGCGGCCACAGCCACGCGGTGTCGAGGTGGGCGTGGCCGGCGTAGACCACTGCGCCCTGGGGCGGGAAGCGCTGCTGCAACGCCCGCAGCTCGCCGGCGAGCCAGGCGGCGGCCTCGGCCACCGAGGCGCGGGCCTCCGCCGACAGCGGCTCGGCGCGGATCGACGGATCGGCCGGGTCGCGGCCGCCATAGCCGCGGGCGTAGCGGCTGACGCGCCCCACCACGTCCAGGGTGCGGGTCGGCCAGGCGAGGCGCGCCATCGCCGCTTCGGCCAGCTCCAGCAGTTCGTCGACCAGCTCGTGGCCGTCGATCTCGGCGGCGAAATCGGCCATCAGCGTCAGGGTGCGCACGAGGACCTCGAGCTGCGGCTCGATCCAGACGAGCTCGGCGCGACGCAGGCGCGGGCCTTCGATGGCGGCGCCGAACGGCCCCTTGGCCACCGCCTCGATGGCGATGGCCCCGCCCGGCTCGTCGAGCGCGAACTCCGTGTGGTTGACGTCTAGGCCGAGCGTCAGGCACCGGCCGCTGTCGTAGGCGATGCGCAGCAGGCTCTCGCCGCCGACGTCGAGGCCGAGCCGCGCCTCGGCCAGGGTCCAGCCGGCCGGGACCTCGAAGCGCCGGGCGCGAAAGAGCTTGACGCCCTCGCGGTCGGGCCACGCTTCGCCCAGACCGATCAGCGCTGCGTCGAAGCTCCAGCCCGCGATCGGCGTGCGCTCGCGCACCCGCCAGGCCGCGATCTCGCCGACGCGGCGCCGGACGCGCGCCAGGCGCAGCGCCGGCGAGAGCAGCTGGCTCATCCGCAGCGCCTCGAGCATGATGCGATCAGACGGAATCGTCCGATCGCTGAATCGTGCTCTGGATTCAAACGCTGGAGCGGGTTCGGGCGCAAAACCGGTTCCACTTTTGCGGAACGCGCTGCTAGGCCGCCAGCTTGGTCACGTCCTCGACCTCGGCCGGTGTCAGCTTCCAGCCGGCGCAGGCGGCATTGGCCTGGACCTGCTCGGGCTGGGTCGCGCCGGCGATCACCGACGAGACGACCTCGTGCCCCAGCAGCCAGGCGAAGGCGAGTTCCAGCAGAGTGTGGTCGCGCTCCTGCGCCCAGCCGGCCAGCTTCTCCAGCCTGTCGAAGTTCCGGTCGTTGAGCGCCTGGGCGCCGCGCGGCCCCCACGCCGCCAGGCGCGTGCCCTCCGGCGGCGCCTCGCCGCGCCGGTACTTGCCGGTCAGCAGCCCCGACGCCAGCGGGAAGAACGGCAGCATGCCGAGGCCAAAGCGCTTGCAGGCCGGCGTCACCTCATGCTCGACGCGCCGCTCCATGAGGCTGTAGTTGTTCTGCGCCGAGACGAAGCGGTTCATGTGCTCGTTCCTGGCGATCCAGTCGGCGTCGGCGATCTGCCAGCCGGTGTAGTTGGAATTGCCGAGGTAGCGGACCTTGCCCTGGTGGACGAGGTCGTCGAGGGCGCCCAGGGTCTCCTCGAGCGGCGTCTCGGCATCGAAGCGGTGCATCTGGTAGAGGTCGATGTGGTCGACGCCGAGGCGTCTCAGGCTGGCCTCGACGGCGCTCATCACATAGCGGCGCGAGCCGCCGCCGCGCTGGTCGGGCGCCTGGCCGAGCGGCATGGCGAACTTGGTGGCCAGCACCACCTGGTCGCGCTTCCCCTTCAGCGCCGCCCCCAGCATGGTCTCGGACCTGGTCCCGCCGTAGACGTCGGCGGTATCGAAGAAGTTGATCCCGGCCTCGATGGCCGCGCCGACGACCGCGTCCGCGTCTTTCTCGTCGATGCGCATGCCGAAGTTGTTGCAGCCGAGGCCGATCTCGCTGACCTTCAGGCCGCTGTCGCCCAATCTGCGATATTCCATGCAAAATACCCCTCGGAAAATGTGTGAATGAACGCGCTAGGCGCGCGGCCCGCTCTTAGCCCTGCGGCGCCAGGCTGTCGACCTTGGCCCGGCCGCGCCGGCCCGCGCCCGCGCCCGCGAGCAGGGCAGGTTCGGCGCTTGACCTTTGGCCGGGAAGGCGGCGCAGTGCGACCAGGAGGAAAGCCGATGCAGACGATCGAGATCAGGCGCGGCGTCGCCTACGCCAGCGCCGGCGCGCGGTCGCTCAAGCTCGACCTCTACCTTCCCGCCGAGCGCAATGGCGCCGCGGCGCTGCTGGTGCACGGCGGCGGCTGGTCGCGCGGCTCGAAGGAGATGCTGGCGCCGCACGCCGGCGCCCTCGCCGAGGCGGGCTTCGTGGTCATGGCCCAGGAATACCGGCTCACCGGCGAGGCGCCGTTCCCGGCCAACATCCACGACGTCAAGCGCGCCATCCGCTGGGCCAGGTCCCACGCCGCCGAACTCGGCTTCGATCCTGAGCGGCTCTGCCTCGAGGGCCATTCGGCCGGCGCGCACCTGGTGCTGCTGGCCGCCGGAACGCCGGACGACCCGCGCCTCGATCCGCCGGAGGGCGCCGGCGGGGTCTCGGCCGAGGTCGCGGCGGTGGCGGCGATCTATCCGCCGGTGCTGTTCCATCTGGGCGAGGTGCGTCCCTCCGGCTCGCTGCCGGCGCGGGTGCTGCCCGGCGCCGACGCTTCCGAGGCGGCCGCCAGGCTCGCCAGCCCCCTCGAGCACGTCACGGCCGCCTATCCGCCGGTGATGCTGCTGCACGGCGACGCCGACAAGGTGGTGCCGGTGAGCGCCTCGCGGCGCTTCGAGGAGAAGGTGCGCGCCGTCGGCGGCAAGGTGGAACTGCACCTTTACGCCGGCCTGCCGCACGGCTTCGGCAACCACCCCGACCTGCGCCCGGCGATGATGAGCATGATCGCAGCCTTCTTCCGGCGCTGGGCCATCGCACCCGAAGCCTTCGCCGCGCCCGTCGCCCCGGCGCGCGCGACGCCGGCCCTGGCGGAGCCCTAAACGGCCGCGCTCGGCCCATGCGCGCTGGGGCGCGCTCGGAAGTCATCATATCGACCCTACTCGTCCGCGGGCACGCCGTAGAGCTCCAGGCGGTGGTCGACGAGGCGGTAGCCGAGCTTGCGGGCGATGGCCCGTTGCAGCGCCTCGATCTCCTCGTCGACGAACTCGATCACCTTGCCGCTCTTCATGTCGATCAGGTGGTCGTGGTGAGACTCCGGCGCCTCCTCGTAGCGCGCCCGGCCGCCCTGGAACTCGTGGCGGGTGAGGATGCCCGCCTCCTCGAAGAGCCGCACGGTGCGGTAGACGGTGGCGATGGAGATGTGCGCATCGATCGCGTGGGCGCGCCGGTGCAATTCCTCGACGTCGGGATGGTCGTGCGCCTGCGAGAGCACGCGGGCGATCACCCGGCGCTGCTCGGTCATGCGCATCCCCCTTTCGATGCAGAGCGTCTCGATGCGATCCAAGGCGAGCGGGCTCCGACGGCTAGCGGGGGATGATAGGGCCGGGCCGCTCACCTGTTAAGCGGCCGGCGCATGACGATGGCGTCGGCGCCCGCGCCCGAGCGCCGCGCATAATAGGCGGCGCGCCGGCCGACCGCCGCGTATCCGGCCGCCTCGTAGAGCGCGAGCGCGCCGGCGTTGTCGGCGGCGACCTCCAGCACCATCGCCTCGGCGGTGGACGCCGCCAGCCGCTGCGCCGCGGCCAGGAGCGCACGGCCGACGCCGCGCCGCCGCTGTTCGGCGCGCACCGCCAGGGTCAGCACCTCGGCCTCGCCGGCGATGACCCGCGCCAGGACGAACCCAGCGAGGCGGCCATCCTCGATCTCGGCGACGAGGCCGAAGGCGCCGGAACCACCCAGGAGCTGGCGGATGTCGGCATGGTTCCAGCCGGTCTCGAAGGCCGCGGCGTGGACCTCTGCGAGGATGGCGCAATCCCCCGCCAGCGCCGCGCGCAGCTTCATGGGGTCGCCGGCAGCGCGTCGGGCGCGCGCAGATAGAGCGGGCGCAGGTCCGCAGACGCCTCTGCCGCGGCGGCGAGGTCGACCAGCGCCTGCAGCGACGCGGCGGCGACGTGAAGGATGGGCGACTCGTCCGTCGTGGCGGCCAGCAGGTCCGCACCCGGGCCGACGATCGCGAACGGCGCTCCGCCGCCGAGTTCGCCGAGCATGGCGGCGGCGGCGGCGGTAGTCAGCGCCTCGGGCGCCATCAGGGCGCGGCCGGCTGCGAAGGCCTGCAGATAGACCTGGCCGCGGCGGGCATCGACGACGCCGGCGGCGCGCGGGACGGCGCCGGCGCTGGCGGCGAGCGCCTCGAGCGTGCCGATCCCGGCAAGCTGCGCGCCGGTGGCGAGGCGCAAGCCCTTGGCGAAGGCGAGCCCGACCCTAAGGCCGGTGAACGAGCCGGGCCCGATGGTGACCGCGATCCGGCCGACCTCGCCGAACGCCACGCCGGCCCTGGCCATGACCTCGGCCGTCATCGGCGCCAGGCGCTCCTGATGGCCGCGCTGCATCGGCTCGGAGGCGCCGGCCAGCACCGCGGCGCCATCGGTCAGCGCCACCTGGCAGGCGCCGAGACAGGCATCGACGATCAGAGTGAGCCGGCGGGCGGCCCCGGGCCGGTCTATAGGGTCTGCTCCACGCGCGTCACTTCGGGGACGTAGTGGCGCAGCAGGTTCTCCACTCCGGCCTTCAGGGTCGCGGCAGAGGACGGGCAGCCCGAACAGGCGCCGCGCATGTTGAGCCAGACGACGCCGGTGGCGGGCTCGAAGCGCGAGAACAGGATGTCGCCGCCGTCCTGGGCCACGGCCGGGCGGATGCGGGTGTCGATCAGGTCCTTGATCTCGGCGACGACCTGGGCGGTCTCGCCCTCGTAGACCTCCTGCTCCGGCGCCGCCTCGGCCGCGCCGGTGACGAGCGGCAGGCCCGAGGTGAAGTGGTCCATGATCTCGGCCAGGATCGGCGCCTTCAGGTGCGCCCAGTCCCATTCAGCAGACTTGGTGACGGTGAGAAAGTCATCGCCGAAATAGACCCTGGTCACCCCCTCGATCGAGAACAGGGCGCGCGCCAGCGGCGAGGCGGTCGCTTCGGCGGCGTCGGTGAACTCGCGCGAGGCGCCCGGCAGCAGTTCGCGGCCGGGCAGGAACTTCAGCACCTGGGGATTGGGCGTGGCTTCGGTCTGGATGAACATGCGCGACCTCCGGGCCTCTAGATGGGCCGATGCAACCGCCGGCGCAACGTCGGGCGCGGCCGTTCGGATCATCCCGGCCAGAATCCGACGAGGCGCCGGGTCTCGGCCAGCACCGGCTCGGCGATGGCGCGGGCGCGCTCGGCGCCCTCGGCGAGGATGCGGTCGATCTGGGCCGGGTCGGCGACGAGGCCGCGCATCGCCGCCGTCACCGGGGCGAGGCGGGCGATGACGAGATCGGCCAGCGCCGGCTTGAAGCTCTGGCCGAAGCCCTGGCCGCCGAAAGCCGTCAGCACCTCCGCCGTGGTCTGGCCCGAGAGCGCCGCGAACAGGCCGACGAGATTGGCCGCCTCCGGGCGCCCCTCCAGCCCCTCGGGGCTTTCGGGCAGGGGTTCGGGATCGGTGCGGGCCTTGCGGATCTTGGCGGCGATGGCGTCGGGGCCGTCGGCGAGATTGATCCGCGACTGGTCAGACGGGTCGGACTTCGACATTTTCACCCGTCCATCGCGCAGCGACATGACGAGCCCCGAGCCCCCGGCGCCCTCGACCACCGGCTCGGTCCTGGGGAAGAAGCCCGGGGCCTGGAAGTCGTGATTGAACTTGCCGGCGATGTCGCGCGTCAGCTCCAGGTGCTGCTTCTGGTCTTCGCCCACCGGCACGTGGGTCGCCTTGTAGACGAGGATGTCGGCCGCCTGCAGCACCGGATAGGTGTAGAGGCCGACGCTGGCGCGCTCCTTGTGCCTGCCGCTCTTGTCCTTGAACTGGGTCATCCGGTCGAGCCAGCCGACGCGCGCCACGCATTGCAGGATCCAGGCAAGCTCGGCGTGGGCCCCGACGGCGGACTGGGGGAAGATGATCGCCCGCTTCGGATCGACGCCGGCGGCGAGATAGGCGGCGGCGATCTCGCGCGTCTGGGCCGCGAGCCTGGCCGGGTCCTGCCACTGGGTGATCGCATGCAGGTCGACTACGCAATAGAGGCATTCCATCTCGTCCTGCAGGGCGACGAACTTGACGATGGCGCCGAGATAATTGCCGAGGTGGAGATCGCCCGAGGGCTGGACGCCGGAGAGCACGCGCCTGGGGCCGGCGTAGGCGGCGGGGGGCTGGTCGGTCATGATGGGGCTCTTTGGAAGGATGCGAGGGAGCGGATCGGCCTCAGCAGGGCCGGCGCCATCGCCCTGGGCTGCGCATCCTGGGAGCCATGGCCGCGACTTAGAGCCTGGAGCCGGTCAGGGCAAGGGCTGGGCGCCGCCTCGGCGCACCGCGGCGCGCAGCTCGGCGAGGCCCAGGCCGCCGGACGCCAGCAGCAGCGCCGGGTAGAGCGCCATGGCCGCGGCCGTGACGCCGAGGATGGCGAATTCCTTGGCGTGCAGCGGCCCGAGCCGCAGCCCCTGCAGCGGCGCCTGGATCGCCAGGCGCCAGTGGGCGGCGGCGGCCATGGCGAGGCCCAGGGCGACGCTGGCGCAGAGCACCCGCGCCAGGCGCCCCCAGGCCCTGGCGCTGGGACGGTAGATGCCGCGCCGCGCCAGGGTCGCGGTCATCAGGACGACGTTCACCCAGGCGGCGGCGCTGGTCGCCGCGGCGATGCCGGCGACGCCCACGTAATGGAAGAGGGTGACGCCGAGCGCGATGTTCACCGCCACCGATACCAGGGCGAAGCGCATCGGCGTGCGGGTGTCCTGCTGGGCGAAGAACGCCCGCGAGGCGATCTGGGCGAGCACGAACGCGGGCACACCCCAGCCGTACTGCTGCAGCGCCGCGGCGGTGGCGTGGGCGTCGAAGCTGCGGAACGCCCCGCGGGTGTAGAGGCCGTCGATGAGGAAGTAGGGCATGCAGATCAGCGCCGCCGCCGCTGGCAGGCAGAGCGCCATGGAAAAGGTCACCGCCTGGTCGAGGGCGCCGCGCGCCTCCACCGCCTCGCCGGCATGCACCGCGCGCGCCAGGCGCGGCAGCAGCGCCACGCCCACGGCCACGCCCACCAGGCCCTGGGGCAGCTGGTAGAGCCGGTCGCAGACCGCCAGCCACGAGCGCGCACCGTTGACGTTGCTGACCAGAATGCCGGAGATGAAGATGTTGACCTGGGTGGCGCTGGCGGCGACGGCGCCCGGAACCGCCAGCATGATCAGCTTGCGGACCTGCGGCGTCAGTCGCGGCCGGCGGATGTCGACGCGCGCGCCGGAGCGCCGCACGCCCCACCAGAGCAGCGCCGCCTGGGAGATTCCGGCGGCGATGACCCCGGTCGAAGCCAGCAGCGCCGCGTTCACCGGCGACCTCGCCGGCAGCACCGCGCCGAGAATCCAGAGGTTGAGCAGGATGGGCGCCGCGGCCGAGAGCACGAAGCGGTTGCGGGCGTTGAGAACGCCCGAAAGGTGCGCATAGATCGCCATGCACGGCAGGTAGGGCATGGTGATCATGGTGAGCACCACCGCCAGGTGCACCTTGCCCGGCACGGCCGCGAAACCCGGCGCGATCAGGAAGCGCACCAGCCAGGGCATCGCCAGTTCGGCGGCGACGGTGATGGCCAGCGTCGCGGCCGCCAGCGTCGCCATGGCGTCGGCGGCCAGCACGTCGGCGACCTCTTCGCCATCCTGCGCCAGGGCGCGGGCGTAGGACGGCACGAAGGCGGCGGCGAACGCGCCCTCGGCGAAGATGCGCCTGAAGAGGTTGGGGAACGAGAAGGCGGCGTTGAAGGCGTCGGCGGCGATGGTGGCGCTGGCGCCCATGAAATAGGTGACGGTCAGGTCGCGGGCGAAGCCCATCACCCGGCTGACCAGGGTGAAGGCCGAATAGATCATCGACGAGCGGATCATGCCGCCGGAGCGCCCGGGAGCGCCGCGCTGGATCGCCGGGGTCGACTCGCTCAACGCCACGCGCGGTTTGTCGTCGCCCCCCGCCGCCGGGTCAAGCCGACCGCCCGCCGACGCTTCGATGCGCCGCGGCGCGGCGCCGGGGCGCGTCCGCGCTGGCGAAACCAGGCCATGGTCTAGCGCCCCGCCGAGGCCCGGGCGCGTTGCAGGCGCGGGCGCGCGGCGGCCGCCTCGGCGTCTTCGAGGGCTTCCAGCAGGCGGGCGCGGACGGCCGCGGCGCGCCGCGGCTCGGTGAGCTTGCCCCGGCGGGCGACGACGTAGAAGGCGTCCACCGCCCGCTCGCCGTAGTTGTCGATGTGGGCCGACTGGATCGAGAGTTCGGCCTCGGCCAGGATGCGCGCCAGGGCGGCCAGCAGGCCGGGACGGTCGCGGCCGGAGACCTCGACCACGCTCGCCGTGGCCGAGGCGTCGTTGTCGATGGCGGCCATGGGGGCGATGGCGAAGGCCGCGGCGCGGCCCAGGTCCGCCGCCTTGCGCGGCTCCAGGGCCGGCGGATGGCCGCGGCCGGCGCTCTGCACCGCCTCGACGAGGCGCGCCAGGGTGCGCTGGCTGTCGCGCCCGAACGGCTGGCCGGCGGTGTCCTGAACATAGAAGACGTCCAGCGCCGCGCCCTGCGCCGACGTGAAGATCCGCGCCCCCACGACATTGCCGCCGAGGCTGGCGATGGCCAGAGCCAGGTCGGCGAAGAGGCCCTCGCGGTCGCGGGCGGCGACGATCACCTCGGCGGCGTTGCGGTCGGCGCGGATGCGCGCCTCGGCCGCCGCGCCCGCCTCGATCTGCGCCTCGCGCCACAGCGCCAGGTGCGCGGCCTGTTCCTGGCCCGAGAAGGCGGCGAAATAGGCGTCCTCCATGGCGCTCGCCCAGGCGCGCGCCGCGGGATCGGCATCGACGAGGGCGGTGCGGGCATCGTAGGCGATGGCCTCCAGCCGGCGGCGCGCCATGCCCGCCGCGTCCGACATCCGCCCGCCGCGGAACACCGTCTCTGTGGCGGCGTAAAGCTCGCGCAGCAGCTGGCCCTTCCAGCCGTTCCAGACGCCGGGGCCCACGGCGCGGATGTCGGCCACGGTCAGCACCAGCAGCATGCGCATCCGCTCGGGACTCTCGACGATGCGGGCGAAGGCGGCGACGGTGGCAGGGTCGGCGACGTCGCGCTTCTGGGCGAAGTCGCTCATCACCAGGTGATGCTCCACCAGCCAGGCCACCAGCTCGAGCTGGGGCCGCTCCAGCCCCAGGCGCTCGCAGGCCTGGCGCGCCGCCCGGGCGCCCGCCTTCTCCTGACCGCCGACGCCCCCCTTGCCGGTGTCGTGCAGCAGCATGGCGAGGCCCAGCGCCTCATTGTCCTCGATCAGCGGCATGATGGCGGTGCAGAGCGGGTGGTCTTCGCCGAAGCGTCCCGCGCCGATATCGGCGATGACGCCGACGGCGCGCAGCGTGTGCTCGTCCACCGTGTAGGAATGGTACATGTTGAACTGCATCTGGGCGACGATCCGCCCGAACTCGGGCAGGAAGCGTCCGAGGACGCCCGCCTCGTTCATCAGTTCCAGGGCTCGGCGCGGATTGCGGCCCCGCGCCAACACGTCGAGGAAGACGCCCGCCGCTCGCGGATCGCGCCGCATCTTGGAGGTGATCAGGCCGAGCGCCCGGGTGGCGGCGGTGAAGGCGTCCGGATGCAGATCGAGGTCGCGCCGGTCGGCGAGCCTGAAGAGGCGCAGCAGATTGACCGGATCGGCCTCGAAGGTCTGCGGACCGTCGACGCTGAGCCGGCCGCCCTCCAGGTGGAAGCCGGACTCGTCCAGCGCCTGGCGCCGCGGCCGGCCCGGCAGGAAGCGCGACAGGCCCCGGGGCGCGCTCTTCAGGTGCTCGGCCTCGAGCTTGGCCGAGAAGGCCCGGGTGAGCATCCCGACCTCCTTGGCGAAGAGGAAGTAGCGGCGCATGAAGCGCTCCACCGCCGGGGTCTGGTCGGCGCCGCGGGCGCGGTCGGCATAGCCCATCCGCCGCGCGACCTCCGGTTGTATGTCGAAGGAGAGGCGCTCCTCCGGCCGGCCGGTGGCGAAGTGCAGGTGCGCGCGCACCGCCTCGAGGAAATCGAAGGCGCGAATGAAGGCCCGCACCTCGCGCCCCTCGAACATCTCCAGCTTCAGCACCGCATCGACGCTGTCGGCAGGGTGCAGATAGCGGGCGATCCAGAAGAGGGTGTGCAGGTCGCGAAGGCCGCCCTTGCCCTCCTTGACGTTGGGCTCGACCATGAAGCGGCTGGCGCCGGCCCTGGCGTGGCGCTCGTCGCGCTCGCGCAGCTTGGCGGCGACGAACTCGGCGCCGGTCCCCTTCATCACCTCCTCGCGAAAGCGCTTCAGCAGCGTCTCGGCGAGGGCCTCGTCGCCGGTGAGCCGCCGCGCCTCCAGGATCGAGGTGCGTATGGTGATGTCGGCCCGCGAGAGCTTGATGCAGTCGTCGACCGTACGCGAGGCATGCCCGACCTTGAAGCCCAGATCCCAGAGCGCATAGAGCATGAACTCGATGACGCTCTCGACGTGGGCGGTCTGCTTGGTGCGGCGCAGGAACAGCAGATCGACGTCGGAGAACGGCGCCAGAGCGCCACGGCCATAGCCGCCCACCGCCATCAGCGTCAGGCGCTCGCCCTCGGTGGGGTTGCGGGCGCGAAACACGTGGCGGATGGCGAAGTCGTAGAGCGCGCCGATCACCTCGTCGGTGACCCCGGAGAGCAGCCGCGCCGTCTCCAGGCCGCCGGCGCCGTTCTCCAGCCGTTCCTTGGCGATCATGCGGCCGCGAAAGAGCGCGCCCTTCAGGATCTCCAGGGCGCGGCGGCGCTGTTCGGGCGGATCGCCGATGGCGTCGAGCGCCGCGGTGGTCAGCTGAGCCCGCAGCCGCTCGGCGTCGACGACGTGTTCGATGCGGGTGGGGCGAAGGCGCGGCGGCATGGCGCCTCACATAGCGAACGCCGCGGCGCCTGTCTGGCCGCTTCAGCCCACCGTCCGCTCCAGCCAGGCCTTCAGATCCGCCGCCACCTCGGCGCGGTTGGTCTCGTTCAGCATCTCATGGCGCCCGCCAGCATAGACCTTCAGGGTCACGTCGAGCCCCGCGGCGCGATAGGCGTCCACCAGCGGCGTCAGGCGTTGCAGATGGTCGTTCACCGGATCGGCGTCGCCGACGAAGATGTAGACCGGCAGGCCCTTGCGGACCTTGGCGAGGCTCTGCGGGTCCATGCGCCGCTCGCGCAGCGCCTGGAACGAAGCCATCGAGGCGGGCGAAAAGCGGATGCCGCAGAAGGGGTCGGCAATGTATCTGTCGACCTCGGCCGCGTCGCGCGACAGCCAGTCATAGGGCGTGCGCGCCGGCTCGAAGGGGGCGTTCAGGCTCTCGGCGCGGATCGGCGCGGGACCGGCGGTGCCTGAGAGCACTAGGGCGTCGATCAGGTCGGAGTGGTCGACGAGCCAGGCCTGGGCGAACATCGCCCCCATGGAATGGCCGAGGAGGACCAGCGGCAGGCCGACCTCCCGCTCGCGCAGGAGCCTGGCCAGCACCGCCATGTCGTCCACCGCCGCGCCCGCGCCGCCCGGGCCGAAGTCGCCGAGCTGGGCCATGCCCGAGGTCAGGCCGTGGCCGCGGTGATCGGCGGCGACGACGAGATAGCCCGCCTCGATGATCGGCGTCAGCGGGCCCAGATAGCGCATGGCGTGCTCGCCGGCGCCGTGGGCAAGCTGGATGACCGCCTTCGGGACGGCCGAGCCGCTCCAGCGGTAGCCGGCCAGCGGGGTTCCGTCGGCGCCTTCGTAGCGGAAGCGCTGCTCGGTGATGGCCATATCGGCGCCCCTGCTGATTGGCGCCGGCGGCGCGAGATGGCATGATCCGCCGCATGAGCGAAATGCGCAAGATCACCGCCTTCGTTCCGGCGGAACTCCCGGAGACAGCCCAGACGCAGACCGGCGCCGGCGTCGCGCAGACGCTGCGGCGCAGTCTGGAGGAAATGGTCCGACGCGACGCCTACCGACAGCTGCGAGCGCTGAGAGGCAAGGTCAACTTCGACGACTTTGACCTGACTGAACTACGGCGCGCCCGCGCGTTCGGCGAGCACGGCGACGCCGTTGATCGCGGCTGACACCAGCAGCCTCGTGGCCTATCTGTCGGGGAGTGGCGGCTCCGACGCCGAGCTGATCGAGGGGGCGATTGAGGCGGAGCAGTTGATCCTGCCGCCGCCCGTCCTTTGCGAATTGATGTCAAAACCGGATCGCGCCGGATTCGAGCGTGCGCTGATGCGCCTGCCGTTGCTCGAACTGATGGACGGATTCTGGCGCCGGGCGGGCGATGCGTGGCGCGTGCTGCTGGAGAAGGGTTTGAAGGCTGCCATGGCCGACGCCCCGATCGCCCAGTGCTGCATCGATGCGGACGTGGTCCTGATCGCCCGCGACCGCGACTATCGGCACTTCGCGCGGTGGTGCGGATTGAAACTGGCGAAGTAGGCGACGATCCGTGCCCTTCACCGCCACCGTGCTCACCATGTTTCCCGGGGCCTTCCCGGGACCGCTCGGCGTGTCGCTGATCGGGTCCGCCTGGCTCGAGCGGGGCCTGTGGCGGCTGGAGACGGTGGACATCCGCGCCTTTTCCAAGGATAAGCGCGGCTTCCTGGACGACACCCCCGCCGGGGGCGGTCCCGGTCAGGTGATGCGGGCGGACGTGATCGCCTCGGCGCTGGACAGCGTCGAGCGATGCGGCCGGCCGCTCCTGTGCACGAGCGCCCGGGGCCGGCCCCTGACCCAGGCGCAGGTGCGCCGGTGGGCGACGAGCGACGGGCTGGTCGTGCTCTGCGGCCGGTTCGAGGGGGTGGACCAGCGCGTCATCGAGGCGCGCGGGTTCGAGGAGGTCTCGGTCGGGGACGCGGTCATCGCCGGCGGCGAGGCGGCGGCCATGGTGGTGATCGAGGCATGCGTGCGGCTGCTGCCCGGCGTCGTGGGCGA
This sequence comes from Caulobacteraceae bacterium, assembly GCA_035532115.1. GTDB lineage: Bacteria > Pseudomonadota > Alphaproteobacteria > Caulobacterales > Caulobacteraceae > Acaudatibacter. The sequence goes on from DATKRO010000104.1 coordinate 17,480, forward strand.
GGCCGGCAGTTGCGTGGAAGAGAGCTTCGAGGACCTGTTGCTCGAGCATCCGCAATATACGAGGCCGCGGACGTTCGAGGGGCGGGAGATTCCGGCGGTGCTGCTTTCCGGCCACCACGGCGAGGTGGCGCGGTGGCGCAGGGCCGAACGGGAGCGAGCGACGCGGGAGCGGCGGCCCGATCTCTGGGCGGCGCATCTCGCCAACCAACAGGCAAAGGGCGCGTCAAGCCCGGCAGGAGATGACGATGACGCTGATCGCTGATCTGGAGCAGGAGGAAGCCCGGCGCGTCAGCCGCGGCAAGAAGATCCCGGTGTTCGCGCCCGGCGATACGGTGCGGGTCAACGTGCGCATCAAGGAGGGCGAGCGCGAGCGCGTCCAGGCCTTCGAGGGTGTCTGCATCGCCCGCTCGGGCGGCGGCCTGCAGGAGAGCTTCACGGTGCGCAAGATCAGCTTCGGCGAAGGCGTCGAGCGGCTGTTTCCGGTGCTTTCGCCGATGATCGAATCCATCGAGGTCAAGCGGCGTGGCGCGGTACGGCGGGCCAAGCTCTACTATCTGCGCGACCGCCGCGGCAAATCCGCCCGCATCGCCGAACGCACCATGACTCCGGGAGCCAAGGCGGCGCTCGAAAGCACGCCCGAGGACTGAACCGGGCTGGCTGCGATGCTAGGCTAGCTGCGCACGTACTCGGCCAGTCCCTCGACCAGGCAGTCGAACAACAGGTGCACGCGGCGGCTGGCGGCGAGATCCTCGTGCATGGCGACCCAGACCTCCATGCCGTAGTGGAACTGGCCTTCGAGCACCGGCACGAGGTCGGGCTCACGGCAGGCGATGCCGGTCTGGCAGGCGCCGACGCCGAAGCCGGCGCGCAGGGCCGCGAGCTGGGCGAGATCGCTGTCGGAGCGGAAGGCGAAGGCGTCGCGGGTCAGCGACAGCTGCCGCTCGTCCAGGGCGCGCTGGGCCTCGGGGTCGCGGTCGAAGCCGATGGCGTGACGGCACGCCTCCTCCAGGCTGACGGGGACGCCGTGCGCCGCGATGAAGCGGCGGTGGGCGTAGAGGCCGAGCCGGACCACGCCGACGCGGCGCGCTGCGCCCCGATCTGCCCGCGCGGCCGTTCCCGTGGCTGGCCGTGCGCCTCGCCTCGCCGTTCGTCGAGACGCTGCGCGAACTGCTGGAAATGCGCTATCTGTGGGAGCGCCCGATCGGGCTCGACAACGCCAGGCTGGTCGCCTTCCTGGGCGGCGAGCCGCATACGCCGCTCGAAACCGCGCTCAGGGCGACGCTCGCCGACATGGGCTGCCTCGACGCGCCGGACGAGCGTCAGCCGGCGAAGAGCCGCTCCAGCTCGGCGATCGCTCCGACGAGGTGATAGAAGGAGCTCGCCGGGGCCGGCTCCTCGACGAAGACGCCGTCGCCGCGCCTCCAGTCGCGCCAGACGCCGCGCGTCGGGGCATCGAGGAAGGCCTCGACGGCCTCGCAGGCCCGCGCCGCAGAGCGCCACAGCGCCGCATCGCCGGTCAGGGCGGCGGCGCGGGCGAGGGCGCGGGCGCGCTCGGTCTGTGCCCAGAGGCGCGCGCCGCGGTCGGTGGGCGCGAGCGCGCCGTCCAGGGCGAAGATGGCGAACGCGCCGGTCGGATCGAGCCCGGTCCGCTCGGCCGCCTCGATAAGGCGCAACGCCGCCGCGGCGCTCGTCTCATCGCCGTCCGACCAGTTCATCAGCAGCCAGGCCCATTCGTAGAGATGGCCGGGCCAGACGGCGCGGGTCTGCGGCGCCGCCGCGGTCCGCCAGCTTGCGCCGTAGCGCTCGTCGAGCGCGCCGCTCGCCGGGTCGATCAGGCGGTCGAGGGCCAGGCGCGCCTGCCCGGCGGCGAGTTCGCGCCAGGCCGGATCGCCGCCACAAGCCGACCAGGCCTGGAAGCTCTCGAAGAGGTGCATGTTCGGATTGGCGAACAGGGGCTCGGCCAGGTGCGCCGCCTCGCGATAGCCGCCCAGCGGCTCGGCGAAGCCGCCGAGGCGTTCGCGCAACCGCGCCGCGCGCGCCTCCAGTGCGTCGCCATCGCCGAACACCCGCCCCACGGTGGCGAGCGCCAGCAGCACGAACGCCTGGTCGTAGACGAGGCCCATGCCGTCCAGGGCGCCCGGCGTTGCGCCGAGACGGTAGAGCCCGTCGCCGTCCTCGTGACCGAGGACGAAGCTCAACCCATGCCGGCTCGCCGCCCGGGCCGGCCCCATCCAGCCGAGTTCGGCGGCCAGCGCGAACGCATGGGCCTGGCGGGCCTGGACCCGGAGCCGCTTGCCGCCGGGCGCCGGGCGCCCGTCGAGGCCGAGCCGATCGAAATAGCCGCCGTTGGCGAAATCCGCGCCGCGCTCCCACCAGAGCGGGCAGGCGTCCTCGACCAGCCAGCGCTTCAGCCGCGCCAGCGCCGCGCGCACCGGCGCGTCGGCGCTCAAGCGCTGCTCTCGGCGATCGCGGCCAGATAGGCGCCGTAAGGCCCGGCCGCCCTGGCGAGCGCGGCCAGCTGCCCGGCGTCGATCCAGCGGTTCTGGAAGGCGATCTCCTCGACGCAGCCGAGCCGCAGGCCCTGGCGCTCCTCGATGGCGCGCACGAACTCGCCCGCCTGGATGAGGGCGTCGTGCGCCCCGGTGTCGAGCCAGGCGAAGCCGCGGCCGAGCATCTCCACCTCGAGGGCGCCGGCTTCGTGATAGAGCCTGATCAGGTCGAGTATCTCGAGCTCGCCCCTCGCCGAGGGCCGCAAGGTGCGGGCGAAGCCGCTGGCGCGACCGTCGAAGAAATAGAGGCCGGTGATGGCGATGCTGGAGCGGGGCTGCTCGGGCTTTTCCTCCAGACTGAGCACGCGGCGCCCGGCGTCCAGCTCCACCACCCCGTAGCGGCGCGGATCGGCGACGGCATAGCCGAAGATCGTCGCCCCGGCTGCGCGCCGCGCCGCCGCCCGCAGCTGGCCGCCAAAGCCCGCGCCATAGAAGATGTTGTCGCCCAGGATCAGCGCGGTCGGTTCGCCACGCGCGAAGCTCTCGCCCAGCAGATAGGCCTGGGCCAGACCCTCGGGCCGCGGCTGGACGAGGTATTCCAGGCGAAGTCCCAACTGGCCGCCGTCGCCCAGGAGGCGCTTGAACGCGGCCTGGTCGTCGGCCGTGGTGATGATGGCGATGTCGCGGATCGCAGCCAGCATCAGCACCGACAGCGGATAGTAGATCATCGGCTTGTTGTAGACCGGCAGCAGCTGCTTGGAGACGGCCAGCGTAAGGGGGTGCAGCCGCGTGCCCGCCCCGCCGGCCAGGATCAGCCCGCGCCTCATGCGCGCGCCCGGCCGCCCGCCGCGCCGCCGCGTTCCGCCAAGCCTCGCCCGCCCTTCATGCCGCTCGCCCGCACCGCTATGCTCGCGCCCCGAAGCCCGCGTACTGGACCCAAAGCCGCCCATGACTCAAGCCGATCCGATCCTCGCCGTCGACGGGTTGACGGTCCGGTTCTCGACCCACGACGGCGCCGTCGAGGCGGTGCGCGGGGTCTCGCTCGCGGTCGAACGGGGCGAATGCCTGGGCGTCGTCGGCGAAAGCGGCTCGGGCAAGAGCCAGACCTTCATGGCGGTGATGGGCCTCCTCGCGGCGAACGGCCGCGCCTCGGGATCGGCGCGCTTCCGCGGCCAGGAGCTGCTCGGCCTCGGGGCTCGCCGGCTCAACCGCATCCGCGGCTCGAAGATGACGATGATCTTCCAGGATCCGCTGACGGCGCTGACCCCGCACGTGCGCATCGGCGAGCAGATCGCCGAGCCGCTGCGGGTGCATCTGGGCCTGGGCGGCAAGGCCGCCATGGACCAGGCGCGGCTGTGGCTGGAGAAGGTGCGCATTCCCGACGCGCGCCGGCGCCTGGGCCAGTATCCGCATGAACTCTCCGGCGGCATGCGCCAGCGGGTGATGATCGCCGCCGCCATGGCCTGCGGACCGGATCTGCTCATCGCCGACGAGCCCACCACCGCTCTCGACGTCACCGTGCAGGCGGAGATCCTCGACCTGATGGCCGACCTGAAGCGCGAGACCGGCGCGGCCATGGTGCTGATCACCCACGACATGGGCGTCATCGCCCGCCTCGCCGACCGGGTCTGCGTGATGAAGGACGGCGCCTATGTCGAGGCCGGCTCGGCCGAAGCGGTCTTCGCGACCCCCCGCAGCGCCTATACGCGCACCCTGCTGGACGCCATCCCGCGCCTGGACCGCGACGACCGCGGCGGACGTCCAATGCTCGCGCCCGTGCCGGCTGACGCGCCCGTGGTGGTCGAGGGCCACGACGTGAAGGTCTGGTTTCCGGTGCGCCAGAGCCTCTTCGGGCCGGCGCGGCGGCTGCGCGCGGTCGACGGCGTCAGCTTTTGCATCCGCAAGGGCGAGACCCTGGGCGTGGTGGGCGAGAGCGGCTGCGGCAAGACGACGCTGTCGCGCGCGGTGCTGGGCCTGCTGCCCGCCACCGGCGGCGCGGTCACGGTGCTGGGCCGCGACATCACCCATGCCGAGCAGAAGGCCATGCGCGCCGCCCGCAAGGATCTGCAGATCGTCTTCCAGGATCCCCTCGCCAGCCTCGACCCCAGGGCCACGGTCGGCGATTCGGTCGCCGAGCCCCTGACGGTGTTCCGTCCGGGCCTGACCCGGTCCAGGCGCCAGGCGCTGGCCCAGGAGATGATGCTCAAGGCGGGACTTTCGGACGACCTCGTCAACCGCTATCCGCACGAGCTCTCCGGCGGCCAGAACCAGCGCGTCGGCATCGCCCGGGCGATGATCCTGCGCCCGCGCCTCGTCATCTGTGACGAGGCGGTGTCGGCCCTCGACGTCTCCATCCGCGCCCAGATCATCGACCTCCTGATCGAGCTGCAGCAGGAGATGGGGCTTTCGATGATGTTCATCAGCCACGACCTGGCGGTGGTGCGCGAGGTCAGCCACCGCGTCCTGGTGCTCTATCTTGGCAGGGTGATGGAGGAGGCGAGCCGCGAGCGGCTCTACAGCGCGCCCCAGCATCCCTATACTCAGGCGCTGCTGGCGGCGGTTCCGATCCCCGATCCGGCGCGCGAGCGCCAGCGCCGGCGCGTGCGCCTGGACGGCGAGCCGCCCAGCCCCCTCGACCCGCGCGCGGCCCTGCGCTTCCTGCCCTCGAAGCTGACCCTCGATCCAGGCCTGCCGATCTATGTGCCGCGGTTGCGCGAGATCATTCCGGGCCACCTCGTCAGCGAGTTCGACCCGGCATGAGGCCCGCCGCGCGCCCCGGCGAGCCACCCCGCCGCGCCAGCCGCCAAACGATGGTGCGCCGCCGGCGGGGTGCTGATATTCGCGTCGCCCTGCGGGATCGATCCCGGGCCGCGCGGAGGCTTGGCCGGTGACAGGGCCAGCGACGCAGACGAGGCGCGAGGCGGCTGCGGCGGCCCTGCCGCTGGAGTCGTGGTGGAGCGCCTTCGAGGCCGCCGACGCGCTCGCGGCCCGGCGCCCCGCGGCGGCCCCGCTGCGCGATCGTTCCCCGCCGGATGCGTCGGCGCGCCGCGCGCAGGCCGGGCTCCGCCCCGGCGGCGGCGCCCTGTCGTCCATGCCCGACCCCTCGCCCCTGCCGATGCCGCGGCAGGACCTGAGGCGCACGCCGCGACCGCCGCCGCTCGCATCGGCCGGCCGCTGGCGCCGCCGCGCCGTCCTCGTCCTGGGCTCGGGCGCGATCGCCGCGGCGGCGGGCGCGACGCTGGGCCAGGTGATGGGCTTTGGCGGCCTCACGGCGGCGGAATGGACCACCATCGCGCTCTCGACGATCCTGAGCGGCTGGGTGGGCTTCGGATTCGTCAGCGCCGGGGCCGGGTTCGTCGCGGCGCTCAGGGCGCACACAGCGGCCGTGGCGGCGCCCTTGCACCGCGCGCCCGTCGCCCGCACCGCCATCCTCCTGGCCGCCTGCAACGAGGATCCAGGCCTCATCTTCGCCGGCGTCGAGGCGATGGCGGCCGATCTGCAGCGGCTCGGCCACGCCGCAAGCTACGACTTCTTCGTGCTCAGCGACACGCGGGACGCGGCCATCTCCCAGGACGAGGCGGCCGGCCTGCTGCGCACGCGCCTGCGCGTCGGCGCCCGGCCGGGGATCTTCTATCGCCGGCGGGCCGTCAACGCCGACCGCAAGGCCGGCAACATCGCCGACTGGGTGCAGAGCCACGGCGGCGCCTACCCCTTCATGCTGGTGCTCGACGCCGACAGCCTGATGAGCGCCGAGGCGATCGTCGCGCTCACCCTGGCCATGGAGGACGACCCCAGGCTCGGCCTGCTGCAGAGCGTTCCGACGATAATCAATGCGCAGACGCCGTTCGCGCGGCTGCAGCAGTTCGCCTCGCGCCTCTACGGCCCGATCTACGCCCTGGGGCAGCAATGGTGGTCGGGGGACGAGGGCAACTACTGGGGCCACAACGCCATCGTCCGCGTGGCCGCCTTCGCCCAGAGCGCCGGCCTGCCGCATCTCGCCGGACGCCAGCCCTGGGGCGGCCACATCCTCAGCCACGATTTCGTCGAGGCCGCGCTGCTGCGCCGCCGCGGCTGGAAGGTGCGAACCCTCGCCACCCTGCCGGGAAGCTACGAGGAAACGCCGCCCACCATCCTCGACACCGCGCTGCGCGATCGGCGCTGGTGCCAGGGCAATCTGCAGCACGCGCGCCTCGTCGGCGCGGCGGGGCTGCACTGGGTCAGCCGCCTGCATCTGCTGCTGGGCATCTTAGCCTACCTCGCTCCGGCGCTCTGGCTGGCGCTGTTCGTCGACGGCGCGATCGTCTGGCCGACGGAGCACCTGAAGATGCAGTCGGCGCAATATCCTGAGGTGATCGGCGTCTACGTCGCCATGCTGTCGCTGCTGGCGGCGCCCAAGGCGATGGCGCTTGGCCTGGCGCTCGGCGCGCGCGGCGCGCGGCGCGGCTTCGGCGGCGGCGCGCGCCTGTGCCTGGGGGTCGCGGTGGAGCTGCTTGCCTCCATGATCATCACCCCGATGATGATGGTGATGCAGTCCGTCGCCGTGATCGAGGTCGTCGTCGGGCGCGACAGCGGCTGGCGGCCGCAGCGGCGCGAGGGCGTGGAGCTCAACCGGCGCGAGGCCTGGCGCGCCCACCGCGGCCATGTGGCCCTGGGAACGGCCGGCGCCCTGGGGGCGCTGGTCTTCGACCGCTACATGCTGCTTTGGGCCAGCCCGGTGTTCCTCAGCCTGGCGCTCTCGGCGGTGCTCTCCTTGCACACCTCGCGGCCGGGCAAGGCGCTCGGCCGCCCCGTCCTCCTGCGGATTCCCGAGGACGAGGCGCCGCCGCCGGTGCTGACGCGAGCGCGCGCGCTGCGGCGCGCCTACGCCGACGAGGCGGCTCTGCGCCGCCAGATCGACGCCCTCTTCAGGGCGCCGCCGCCGGTCTATGAGCTGAAGGCGCCGAGCCGGATCGCCCGCGCCGCATCGGCCAGCGCGACGGCCGCGCCGCGCACGGCTCAGCTGGGCAGCAGCTGATAGACCCAGGTCTCGGTCAGGGCTTCGCCGCCGCGGCGCAGGAAGGCGCGCAGATCGATGGTTGCGCCGAGCGGGACGGCGACGTCGAACATCAGCCGCCAGCGATCCTCGCCCCGCACCGGATAGCAGACCGGCGCGATCGGCGCGCCGGGGCTCGAGTTCACCACCGGCTCGACGGCGCTGGCGCGGCCGAGGCGGGCCAGCGCCCCGCCGGCGAAGTCGACCACGAGCTTGCGCCGCCCGGGCGGCGGCGGCTGGCCCGGGCGACCGCCCTCGCCGAACCGCGTGGCGACGACGCGGGCGACGCCGACGGGCGTCGGCTCCTCGCTGGTCCAGTGCAGGCGATAGCGCACCGCGAGGTTCTGGCCGGCCCGCACCGGCTCGGCGGGCGTCCAGAACGCCACGATGTTGTCTTCGCCTTCGCCGTGGGTCGGGATCTCCACCAGTTGCACCGAGCCGGCGGCCCAGTCGCCCACCGGTTCGACCCAGGCGCTGGGGCGACGGTCGTAGAAGGCGCCGTCGTCCTCGTAGTCGGCGAACCTGCGGTCGCGCTGCATCAGGCCGAAGCCGCGCGGCGAGCGATCGAGGAACGCGTTGACGGTCACCCGGCCGGGGTTCGCCAGCGGCCGCCAGATGCGCTCGCCCGCCCCGGTCCAGATCGAAAGCCCGTCGGAATCGTGGATCTGCGGTCGCCAGTCGTCGGCGGGCGTCCGGTCGGAGCGGGAGTACCAGTACATGCTGGTCAGGGGCGCGAGGCCGAGCCGGGCCACCGGCGCGCGGAAGTGGAGGTCGGCGGCGATCTCCTGGACGAGGCCGGCGGGCGAGCGCCGGTGGCCGATGCGATAGGCGCCGCAGAGGCTCGGTCCCTCGAGCAGGGCATGGACCGTGAGTTCGCCGCTCGGCTGGGGCTCGAGCCAGAACCGGGTGAAGGTCGGGAACTCCTCGGGCGCGGCGGCGGCGACGTCGAGGGCGACGCCCCTGGCGGAGAGGCCGTACTGGTTGAACGGATCGGACGAGCGAAAGTAGGACGCGCCCAGGAAGGCTAGCCAGTCGGTGCGGTGGTCGGCGTTCATGACGCGAAAGCCGCCGAACCCCGCATCGCCGCCGAGGCCGCACAGCGGCGAAGCCGCCGGGGCCTCGAACAGCGCCGGCGAATAGAGCACTTGCCGCGCCTCGCCGCCGCGGACGACGCTCACGGCGACCGGCAGGCGCGCCGGCCGGCCGAGCGGGAACAGCCGCACGCCGCCATCCCCCGGCGCCTCGCCCCAAAGCGTCGCCGCCTGGCGATAGACGATCTGGCCGAACGCGTCGTAGTCGATGGCGCGAACGAGCGCCGCCGGCGGCGCGGGCGCCGCGCGATACGGCCGCCGCGCCAGATCGCGCGCCAGCACCTGCAGCCGCCGGCGCGAGAACGCCCGCGCCGGACCCAGCGGCGCCTCGTCCGGCCAGCCGTCCGCGGCCGCGCCACGGCTCCAGGACGCCGCCAGGCTCGCCAGCGAAGCCAGCGAGGCGGCGAGAGCGGAGCGGCGGCTGATGGGGATCAACTTCGACCTCGACGGGTTCGGCGGACGCGCCCCCGCCCGGCGCGCCGGCTTAAGGCAAGATCGGGCGCACGGCGACCCGCAATCCGGCCGCGCTGCGCTCGGCAAGCCTTGGCCTTCGCTGCCGATCCTGCTTAGCCTCCGACGATGAACGCGCCGATTCCCGCCGACGCCAGCGTCTTGCCGCCGGGGCAGGTCTCGCCGGTGATGGCGCAGTTCTTCGAGGCCAAGGCGGCCCAGCCGGACGCCCTCGTGTTCTTCCGGATGGGCGATTTCTACGAACTCTTCTTCGAGGACGCCGCCAAGGCCTCCGCCGCGCTCGGCATTGCCCTGACCCAGCGCGGGACCCACGCCGGCGCCCCGATCCCGATGGCCGGCGTGCCGGCGCACGCCGCCGAGGCCTATCTCGCCAAGCTGATCCGCGCCGGCTTCAAGGTCGCCGTCTGCGAGCAGATGGAGGATCCGGTCCAGGCAAGAAAGCGCGGCGCCAAGGCGGTCGTCCGGCGCCAGCTGGTGCGCGTGGTGACGCCGGGCACCCTCACCGAGGAGAGCCTGCTGGAGGCGCGCGGCGCCAACCGCCTCGCCGCCGTCGCGGTGCGCGCCGGCCAGACGGCCGTGGCCAGCGTCGAGCTCTCGACCGGCGAGGTCGAGTGCATGATGGTGGGGCGAGACGGCCTCGCCTCGATGCTGGCCGCGCTGGCGCCCTCGGAGATCCTGGTCCCCGACCGGCTCTTCGCCGACGGCGCCATAGCCGCGGCGCTCAAATCGGCCGGCGGCGCCGTCCAGCCGATGCCCCAGGCGCTGGCCGAGCCGGCGGCGTCGCAGGCGCGGCTGCAGCGGCTCTACGGGGTGGAGACGCTGGACGGATTCGGCGGCCTCGCCGGCGCGGAGATCGCGGCGCTGGGCCTGATCGCCGCCCACCTCGAATCCACCCAGGGCGGACGCCTGCCGACGCTGAGCCCCCCCAGGCGCGCCGGCGAGGCCGACGTCATGAGCATCGACCCGGCCACGCGCGCCAGTCTGGAGATCGAGCGCTCCCAGGGCGGCGGGCGCGACGGCTCGCTGCTCGGCGCCATCGACCGCACCCTCACCGCGCCCGGCGCGCGGCTGCTGGCCGCAAGGCTGGGCCGACCGCTGACCGCGCCGCAGGCGATCGCGGCGCGGCTCGACGCCATCGAGTGGCTGCTGGCGCGCCGCCCGCTACGCCAGCGTCTGCGCGCTAGCCTGAAGGGGGTCGGCGACATGGCCCGCGCGCTTTCGCGCCTGGCGCTGGGTCGCGGCGGCCCGCGCGACCTCGACTGCCTGCAGCAGACGCTGCTGGCCGGCGCCGAGATCGCCCGCCTCTGCGCCGACGCGCCCGATCCGCTCGCGCCCGCGCCGCCGGAGCTCGCCGCGCCCCTCGCCGCTCTGGAATTGGACGAGGCCCGGCGCAGCTTGGCCGACGCGCTCCGCACCGGCCTCGCGCCCGGCCTGCCGCTGCAGGCGCGGGACGGCGGTTTCGTCGCGCCAGGCGTGCGCCCGGACCTCGACGAGGCGCGCGCGCTCCAGGGCGACGCCCGCCAGGTGGTGGCCGCCCTCGAAGCGCGGCTGGCGCGAGAGAGCGGCGCGCCCCTGAAGGTGCGCCACAACGCCGTGCTGGGCTACTTTCTGGAAGTCGGCGCGGCCAAGGCCGAGCCGCTGCTGCGCGCCCCGCTTTCGGCCACCTTCCTGCATCGCCAGACGCTGGCGAGCCAGATGCGCTTCACCACCTCCGAACTTTCGGATCTGGATGCGCGCATCGCCCGCGCCGCCGAGCAGGCGCTGGCCCTGGAGCTGGAGGTCTTCGAGGCCTGGCGAGGCGAGGCCGAGCGCCTCGCGCCGCAGATCCAGGCCGCGGCCGAAGCGCTGGCGCGCCTCGACGTCGCCGCCGCCCTGGCCGAATGGGCCGAGGAGGTCGGCGCCTGCCGTCCCGCCATCGACCGGTCCCTGGCCTTCGCCGCCGAGAGCGCCCGCCATCCGGTGGTGGAGGCGGCGGTGAAGCGCGCCGGCGATCCCTTTACGCCCAACGACTGCGGCCTCGACGGCTGCGGCCACGGCGCGGCCCGGCTCGCCATCGTCACCGGCCCCAACATGGCGGGCAAGTCGACCTTCCTGCGCCAGAATGCGCTCCTGGTCGTCCTCGCCCAGGCCGGGTGCTTCGTTCCGGCCAGAGCCTTTCGGCTGGGTGTCGTCGATCGGCTGTTCAGCCGCGTCGGGGCGGGCGACGACCTCGCCCGCGGCCGCTCGACCTTCATGGCCGAGATGATCGAGACCGCGGCGATCCTCAATGGCGCGACGCCGCGCTCCTTCGTCATCCTGGACGAGATCGGGCGCGGCACGGCGACCTACGACGGCCTCGCCATCGCCTGGGCCGCGGCCGAGGCCCTGCACGACGTCAACCGCTGCCGCACCCTCTTCGCCACCCATTATCATGAACTCGCCAGCCTGGAGCAGACCCTGGCCCACGTCGCCAACCTGTCGCTGAGGGCCAAGGAGTGGAACGGCGAACTGGTGTTCCTGCACGAGGCGGCGCGCGGCCCCGCCGACCGATCTTACGGCGTTCAGGTCGCCAAGCTCGCCGGCGTACCGCCCGCCGTGGTCGGCCGCGCCCGTCAGGTTCTCGACCGGCTGGAGAGCGAAGCCGTGGCGCACGAAAGCCTGGCCGACCTGCCGCTCTTCGCCGCCGCGACCTCGGCCCGCGCCGCGCCGGCGCCGAGCCCGGTGGACGACGCGCTGCGCAGCCTCGACCTCGACGGCATGAGTCCCCGCGAGGCCATGGACGCCCTGTTCCGGCTCAAGGGCCTGCTCGGGGAGCCGGCGCGCACGAAAACTTAAGCCGGCGCGCCCATTCTTGGTTGAAGGGCAACGAAAAGAGCGCAGGGCGGCATGGCGACAGCGGCCAAGGGACGGGCCGAGGCGGAGCGTCGGCGGTTGCAGGCGATCCGATCCCTGGACCTGGAGGAGGCGCGGCCCGCGTTCGAGCGGATCGCGCGCATCGCCAAATCTCTGGCCGCAACGCCGGTCGCCAACGTCGGCATGGTCGAGGCCGATCGGCTGTGGCTCGCCGGCGTCAGCGATATCGGGCAGCGGGCGATCCCGCGCGAGCACTCGTTCACCCGGTACGCCATCGAGACCGACGCCGTCTTCTGGCTCGAGGACGCCGCCGCCGATCCGCGCTTCGCCGACAATCCGTTCGTGCGCGGCGCCCCGGGGTATCGCTTCTACGCCGGCGCGCCGATCAGGCTCTCGAACGGCGCCCGGGTCGGCGCCCTGGCGGTGCTCGACCTGAAGCCGCGCGCCTTCGAGCCGGCGCTCGCCGCGGCGCTGCAGGACCTGGCCGCCCTGGTCGCCGACGAGTGGGAGCGCCGCCGCGCCCTGAACGACCTCGCCCTCAGCGAGGCCGACGCCCGCGCCGCCCAGCGGCTGCTCTTCGGCATCGTCGAGAGCGCTCCGGTGGCCCTGGTGATGACCGACCGCAAGCTGCGGGTGCTCAATTGCAGCCGCCGCTGGCTCGAGGACCGCTGCCTGGCGGGCCGTGAGGTGCGCGGCCGCAAGCTCGAAGAGCTGCTGCCCGGCGCCACCCAACGCTGGGGGCGCGCCTATCGCCGCGCCCTCGCCGGCGAGACCGTGACCGACGCGCGCCTGCGCCTGCCGACCCTCGCGGACGGGCGCACGCCCTGGGTGCGGGTGGAGGTCTCGCCGTGGCGCGACGCGCGCGGCCGCATCGGCGGCCTCCTGATGATGAGCCACGACATCACCGACATGGTCGAGGCGCTGGAGGCGTCGCAGCGCTCGCAGCGGACGCTGAAGCTCGCCATGGAGATCGGCGAGCTTTCCATGTGGGAACTCGACCACGGGCGCCGCGAACTCTACGCCGCCGGCGCGGACCTCGCCGGATCGCTGAAAGAGCGGACCTATCAATGGATGAACGACCACATGTGGGCGGTGATCCACCCGCATGACCGTCCGGCCGCCAAGGCGGCGTGGAAGCGCTACGAAAGCGATGGCGAGCCCTATCGGGTCGTCTTCCGGGTGATGCAGCGCGACGGTCCGCACATCTGGGTGCAGTCGGCGACCGAGGCCATCCGCGACGAGACCGGCGAGGTGGTGCGCGTCGTGGGCGTGCTGCGCAACATCGACAAGCAGAAGCGCTCGGAGATGGCGCTGGCCCGGGCCCGGGACGAAGCCGAGGCCGCCAACCGCGCCAAGAGCGAGTTCCTCGCCAACATGAGTCACGAGATCCGCACGCCGCTCAACGGCGTCATGGGCGTCGCCAGCGCCCTGGCGCGCACCGAGCTTTCCGGCGGCCAGCGCGAGATGGTCGGACTCATCGAAAGCTCGGCGAGCACGCTCGAGAGCCTCCTCTCCGACGTTCTCGACCTGGCCAGAATCGAATCGGGCCGCATGTTGATCGCCAGCGAGCCGTTCGAACTTGCGCGCTGCATCGCCGATGTCGGCGCGCTGTTCCAGCCGATCGCCGAGGCCAAGGGCCTCGAGCTCATCATCGAGGCGAGTCCCGACATCGCCGGCGCATTCCTCGGCGACGCCCCGCGCGTGCGCCAGATCCTCACCAATCTCGTCGCCAACGCGGTGAAATTCACGCCCGGCGGCGAGGTGCGCCTGGGCGCTTCGGCCCTGCGCACCCCGGACGGGCTCGACGCGCGGCTCTGGGTCAGAGACACCGGCATCGGCTTCGACGCCGAGACCCGGGCGCGGCTGTTCGGCCGTTTCGAGCAGGCCGACGGCTCGATCACCCGCCGCTATGGCGGATCGGGACTGGGCCTCGCCATCTCCCGCTCGCTGGCCGAGCAGATGGGCGGCGCCCTGGATGCGGCGTCGTCGCCGGGCGAGGGGGCGACCTTCACGCTGACGCTGCCCCTCGTCCGCGTCGCCGCCGCTGCGCCGGGATCGGCGCCGGACGAGGCGCCTTCGCCAGACGACCCCCTGCCCGTGCGCGTGCTGCTGGCCGAGGACCACCCGACCAACCGGCGCGTGGTGGAGCTGATCCTGGGGGCGGCCGGCGTCGATCTCACCTGCGTCTGCGATGGCCGCGAGGCGGTCGAGGCCTGGCGCGGCGGCGGATTCGATCTCATCCTGATGGACATGCAGATGCCGGTGGTGGATGGCCTCACCGCCATCCGCCAGATTCGCGCACGCGAAGCGGCCGGCGGCCACCGGCGCGTCGTCATCCACGCGCTCACCGCCAACGCCATGCCCGAGCACGCCCAGGCCTCGCGCGCGGCCGGCGCCGACGGCCACCTCACCAAGCCGATCACCGCCGAGGCGCTGCTGCGCGCCGTCGCGGCTGCGGCGCAGGGCGAGGCGCCGGACACTGCGGCGCGCCGAAGCGCCTGAACGGCGCCTTAACCTTGTGGGGCTAGGCAGGGGTCCGGGAAGACGAGATCTGCGCCGATGATCCTCTCTCGCCTGCGAGCGCTCGCGCGCGACCTGGGCGCCAACGTGGCGATCACCTTCGCCCTCGTCGGGGTGATGCTGATCCTGCTCGTGTTCATGGCGGTGGATCTCTCCAACGCCTACGCCGCCAAGAGCGGCCTCCAGGACGCCACCGACGCCGCGGCCCTGGCTGTCGCCACCGACGCCTCGAACAATCCCAACGAGAGCGAAGCCCAGCTCCAGGCGGCCGCCCAGGCCATGCTGGTCGCCGACTTCGCCAAGGATGCGCCGCAGATCACCGACTTCCACGTCTGCGCGCCGGTGCAGAACGATTGCACCGACGCCGACGGCGCGGCCTTGAAGATGGACACGGTGACGATGCGGACCTCGGCGGGGGCGCCCTGCCTGCTCTCCGGCCTTTCGTCTCTGTGCGGCGGCCAGGGCGCCCTCATCGACGTGAAGGCCCAGACCACCACCACGATCAACTTCGGCCTGACGCTGCAGCTCAACGTCGCCATGGATTCGTCCGCCTCGATGATCGTGGGCGCGACCGCGGCCGACGTGAACGCCATCTCCAACTGGGTCGGCGCCCATTGGAACCAGGTCAAGCCCGGCGATCCTCCACCCACCTATCGGACCGGTGACGATCCGCCTTGCGCCTTCGCCTGCCACGACGTCGGCGCCGCCACCAACGCGCGCGACATCGCCAAGGGCCTCAGCCGCGCCCACCAGGCCGGCGCCACCACCCGTTTCGACGTCATGACCGCCGCGGCCCAGGGGCTCGTCACCCATCTGCAGGCCGAGGCCGCGGCCAACAACCGCGTGCCCCAGGACAAGGTCGTCTTCAACATCATGTCGTTCGACACCAGCCTGCACCAGTACGGGCCTGCGAACGTCGGTTTCAGCGGCGCCCAGGCGGCGATCCGCCAGGTGACGCCCGGGCTCGACACCTGGATGTCGACGATCATGGGGCAGCTCACGGCCCAGCTCGGCGCCAACGGCAACGGGACCTCCACCGCCTCGCCGCTGAAATTCCTGATCCTGGTCACCGACGGACTGCAATCGGACCGCAGCAACAACTGGAGCTGCTCCAGCTGGGGCTGGGACCCGGCGTGGGGCTACAACACCTGCTATGGCGGCTATGCGACCACGATCAGCGCCGCCCAGTGCGCCCAGCTGAAGGACAATGGCATCGTGGTGGCGGTGCTGGAGACCCCTTACGTGCCGCTGACCGGCCAGTCGCCCAACGTCGCGCCCTACGAGAAGACCGTGCGCCACGTCATCTTCCCGGGCGGTCCCAACACCCCCAGCTCCGTCAGCGCCGCCCTGCAGGCCTGCGCCTCGCAGGGCTACTATTTCCAGGCGGTCAACGCCTCCGACATCGCCACCGGCTTCACCACCTTGACCGACAAGTTCATCGGCGCCGCCACCCGCATCGCCAACTGATCGCGCGACGGTTTGCCGAGAGTGAGCCGCCAAGCATTCGCGTGGCGTCCGCCGAAAGCGGAAATAGCCGTGTTGCGCTTGGCGGTTCTTCCTCCCGCAACCCCGTTCATCCCGGCAGGCCGAGGATCAGGGATAGAGGACGCAGGCATAGGCCTTCGCCAGATCGTCAGTGTCCTCGCCGAGGACGCTGAGAGCGCGCGATGTGTGACGCAAGGAATGCTTCGGCCGACCGAGCGTCTCCTCGCCTTCGATCGGCGCCGCGCTGCGGCAGGGGACGGGCGGGCCGCGTCCTGGTCGCGGGTGAACGGCGGCTGAACGCGGCGCTCAGGGCCAGCTCAGCGGCGCCGGCGCATCCTTCCCGCCATGGCCGCCGCCAGCAACGATCGCGGACGGCGGCGGAAATGCCGAGCGCGGAAAGGATCGCGTCATGCGCGTCGATTGGGTTGTGCTGGACGGGGCGGCCCAGGGAAAGGTCGAAGTCGGCGACCTGGTGAGCGTGGAGGCCGGCGGCATGCCGAGCTACCGGGTGATGCAGCTGGCCGACGGCCGGGCCTGGCTCCGCGACGAGGCGCGCCGGTTCGATTGCATCGCGCCCCTGAGTCTGTTCCACTGGAAGGCGAGCGGACCCGCCCTCTGACGGCCGCGCGACAGCCGGTTCAGCGGGCGAACACGCAGTCGGCGCCGCCGTCGCGCCGCACCCAACCCTCGGCGGCGTCGATCCTGTGGAAGCGGCGGCGCACGTAAGGCCCCGGATCCACCGCCCGCCATTTCAGCGGACTGGGCAGGATGGCCACCAGCCGCGCCGCCTGGGCGGGGTTCAGCGCGTGGGCGCTGACGTGGAAGTAGTGTTCGGCCGCAGCCTGAACGCCATAGATCCCCGGCCCCATCTCCACCGTGTTCAGATAGACCTCCATGATCCGCCGCTTGCCCCAGAGGGCTTCGATGAGAACGGTGAAGTAGGCTTCGAAGCCCTTGCGCACCCACGAGCGCTGCGGCCACAGAAACACGTTCTTGGCGGTCTGCTGGCTGATGGTCGAGCCGCCGCGCAGGCGCCCGGGATCGCGCGCGTCGTGGCGCAGGGCCATTTCGATGGCGGTGAAGTCGAAGCCGTGGTGCCGACAGAAACGCGCGTCCTCGGCCGCCACGGCGGCCCTGGGCACGGCCGCGGCGATCCGGGAGAGCGGCCGCCAGCGGTGGTCGATGCCCTTGCCCTGGAAGAGCCGCTCGACCATCACAAGGTGAGCGGCGGCGGCGCGAAGCGGTAGACGATCACCGCCGCGACCGGCCCGGCGACCAGCGTCAGGAAGAGCATTAGGCCGAGGCCGCGCCAGACGCGCCGCCAGGGCCCACGGTGCGCCCCGGCCCTGGGCGTCCTTGCCTTGCGCGTCCCCGCCCTGCGCGTCCTGGCCCCGACCATCTCGCGCCTTTCCGTGCGGTGCGCCGCGGTGCTAGCGATGCGGCGCGCCGCCCGTCAAGCCGGCTGCACCCTGGAGGAGTTCATGGATGTCGCCGAAGCGGCCCGTCGCCGCATCTCGACCCGCGCCTTCAGGCCCGATCCGCCGCCCGCCGCCCTGGTGCGCGAGATCCTGGAGGCCGCCGCCCGCGCGCCCTCGGGCGGCAACCTGCAGCCCTGGCGCGTCCACGCCCTCGCCGGCGCGGCCCTCGAGGCGTTCAAGGCCCTGATCGCGGCGACGCCGATGCAGGCGCCCGAGTACGACGTCTATCCGCCGCAGCTCTGGGAGCCGTTCCGCACCCGGCGCTTCGTCTGCGGCGAGGATCTCTACGCCTCGATCGGCATTCCGCGCGACGACCGGCCGGCGCGGCTGCGGGCGCTGGCGCGCAACGCCAGCTTCTTCGGCGCGCCGGTGGGCGTCTTCTTCAGCCTGGACCGCAAGGTCGGTCCGCCGCAGTGGTCGGACGTGGGCATGTACATGCAGACCCTGATGCTGCTCGCCGTCGAGCGCGGCCTTTCCACCTGCGCCCAGGAGTACTGGGCGCGCTATCCGCAGACGGTGGCCGATTTCCTGCGCCTGCCGCAGGATCACATGCTCTTCTGCGGCATGGCGCTCGGCTACGCCGACGAGGCCGCCCCCATCAACGGCTGGCGCACCCGGCGCGATCCCTTCGAGACCTGGTGCGAGATGCGCGGTTTCGAGTGAGGCGGAGCGCCCTCATGGCGCCGGAACCGGCTCCACGCCCGCGCCGCCCTCCTCGTCGCCCCAGGCGATGCGGCCGCCCCCGAGCGCCAGCGCCGTGATCGCAGGGCCGGTTTCGGCCTTCACGCTGCGCGTCGCGCCGCCGCCGACGTCGCCGGCCCAGATGCGCCCGTCGACGAGGCCCGCGACGATGAGACCGCCCGCCGGCTCGGCGGCGACGCGGGCGACGAGGCTGTCCGCCTCGAAGCCGATTTCCATGGCCTCCTTGCCCATCGGCCCGTCCGCACCCGCGAACGGCCAGACCACCACGCCTCGGGCCCCGGACGTCGCCAGCCAGCGGCCGCCGGCGAGGAATGCGAGGCTCCTCACCTTGGCCGGATAGCCGCCCATGCGCATGTCCCTGGCGTCGGCGAGGCGCCAGCCGTGCAGGGCGTTCTCCTGCGTCGAGGAGATCAGGAAACGGCCGTCGGGGCTGAACGCGAGGCCGATGTGCGATCCGGCCCAGCGCAGCATCGCCGGCTTCTGGACCTCGATGCGCGCGTACCACAGCGCCGCGCCGCCGTAGCTGGCGACCGCCAGGCGCCGGCCGCGGGGCTCGAAGGCGAGGTCGGCGACCGAATGGTCGTGGACCAGGGTGCGCGCGAAGCCGGGATCGGCCAGATCGAGGATGCGCGCCTCGCGTCCCGCGCCGAAGGCGACGAGGCTCTGGCCCGGGACCACCGCGAGGCTCTCGATCCACCGGGAGGGGCTCGTCTCGGCCAGGCTCTGGCCGCCGTCGCCGCCCGACCAGACCAGCCGGCCATCGTCGCCGCCGCTGATCACCCCGGGCGCCTTCGGATGGCGCGCCGCGCAGAGGATGGCGCCGGCGTGCGCGTCGGCGCCCGCGCCGCTCTCCCAGCGCACCTGCCCGTCGCCGAGGGCGAACACCGCCTCGCCGCTGGCCTCGAAGAGAGCGGCGGTCACGTAGGACCCGAAGCTCCATCGCATCGGCGCCCCATAACCCACCGCCCGAGACGGCCCAACAGCGTTCTTCGCAGCGGGCTTTACATCCAGCCGGTTCCGGGCAATGGGTGTCGACGTCAATTTGATGGGCGCCCGGCGGGCGAGGAGCGGTCTATGGCGGCGCAGCTGGCGGGCAGCGGCAAGAAGAACAAGTTCGATCTCGGCCAGAACAGCGACATCAACGTCACTCCGTTCGTCGATGTGATGCTGGTGCTGCTGATCATCTTCATGGTCACCGCGCCCCTGGCCACCGTGTCCATCAAGATCGACATTCCGCCGGCGCAGGCGCCCAAGAACCCGACCAAGCCGCCGACCATCATCTCCATCGCCCAGAACGGCGATCTCGCCGTCTCGTTCGCGACCAGCCCCACCACCACCCAGAACCGTCCGGCCACCTTGCAGGACATGAATTCGCTGCTCGCCGCTTCCCTCGGCGGCCCCGATCCGACGCTGCAGCAGGTGTTCGTGCACGCCGACCAGCACGTCCGCTACGGCGTCTTCATGTCGGTGGTGAACCAGCTGCAGCTGGACGGCTACTACAAGATCGGCATCATCAGCGAAGAGGTCACGGTCTGACGGCCCCGCGCCGCCGCGCGCGGCCCGCTACGCCGCGCAGCTGCGAAAGCCCGCGTTCAGCAGCGCCTCGTCGAGATTGCGGCCGATGAAGACCATCCGGCTCGAGCGGGTCTCGCCATCGCGCCACGGATGCTGGAAATCGCCTTCCAGGATCATGTGCACGGCCTGAAACACCAGGCGGCGGTCCTCGCCCTTCACGTCGAGGATGCCCTTGGCGCGCAGGATGTCCGGCCCCTGCCGCGCCAGCAGATCGTTCAGCCACTGGGTGATCCTCTGCGGGTTCACCGGTCCGTCCAGCCGCAGCGACACGCCGCGGATGTCGTCGTCGTGGACATGGTCGTGATGATCCGGCGGGCAGGTCTCGTCGTGGACGTGGCCGGGCTCGCCGTGGGCCGGGGCGAGGAACTCCGGCTCGAGTTCCAGGATCCGGTCGAGATCGAAGCCGCCCCGGCCGAGGATGGCGTCGAGCGGCACGCCGGCGCGCGTGGCGCGGTGGATCGGCGCCAGCGGATTGAGCCGGCGCAGCCGCGCCTCGACGCCTCTCAGTTCGGCCTCGCTGGCGAGGTCGGTCTTGTTGAGAACGATCTGGTCGGCGAAGGCGATCTGCTCGCGCGCCTCGCGACTGTCGGCGAGGCGGAGCCCGATGTGCCGGGCGTCGACCACGGTGGTCACCGAATCGAGCCTCGCCTTCGCCCTCACCTCCTCGTCGACGAAGAAGGTCTGGGCGACCGGCCCGGGATCGGCGAGGCCCGTGGTCTCGATGATGATGCCGTCGAACGCGCCCTTGCGCTTCATCAGCCCCTGGACCACCCGGATCAGGTCGCCGCGCACGGTGCAGCAGACGCAGCCGTTGTTCATCTCGAACACTTCCTCGTCGGCGCCCACGACGAGCTCGTTGTCGATGCCGATCTCGCCGAACTCGTTGACGATCACGGCGTAGCGCTTGCCGTGGTCCTCGGAGAGGATGCGGTTGAGCAAGGTGGTCTTGCCGGCGCCGAGATAGCCGGTGAGCACGGTGACGGGAACGGGGGCCATGGCGCTTATCTAGGACGCGCAGGGCGCCGCGTCCAAGGGGCGGCGTCGCGGCGACCCTCCACCCTCCGCTCCCCCGTCGATAGACAAGGTCCAGGCAGGAAGCAGTGCAAGGCAAACCACCAAGGACACCAAGCCCACGCGCCCTGGCCCGCGGCTGACCGCCAGCGCCGGAAGTCCCCTCACCCGTCCGCCTAACGGCGGCCGCCCCCTCCCCAAAGGGGAGAGGGCTAGGGATGCCGGGTAGCCCTCGCCCCGCGCAGCGGGGAGAGGTCGAGCGAGCGCGTCAGCGCTCGACCGGGTGAGGGGCCTTGCCGCGAAGCGGCGCCTTCGAATCCTCCGCGGTTCATTCCTTCCGCCTTCGGCGGGCCCGAACGCCCTGTTGCGTGCCTTGGCCGGCGTTGACTTCGCAGGGCGCGCGGCTATAAAGCGCCTCCCTCGCCCGCGGGTCCGCTCGCGGGCGCATCTCATTTTGCCAGGACGGCGGCGATGTACGCGGTGATCAGGACCGGCGGCAAGCAGTACCGGGTCAGCCCGGGCGAGGTGCTGGTGGTGGAAAAGCTCTCCGGCACGCCGGGCGACAGCGTGGCATTCGACCAGGTGCTGATGATCGGCGACGGCGAGGCCGTCACCGTCGGCGCGCCGCTCGTCGAGGGCGCCAGCGTCAACGCCACCCTGATCGAGACCCGCCGCGGCGAGAAGATCAAGATCTTCAAGAAGACCCGCCGGCAGGGCTACCGCCGCACCCGCGGCCACCGGCAGAGCGAGAGCGTGCTGCGCGTCACCGCGGTCGCCGGCGACGGCAGGAGCCAGGCCTGGGACGGCGAGGTCGATCTGACCCCGCGCGCCGAACTCAATCTGCGCGCCCGCAACCTCGCCCGGATCGGGGCGCCGCCGCTGACGCCCGACGCGGTCGAGGTCGAGACGGTGGTCGAGCCTGAAGGTCCGGGCAAGGCCGCGCGCGGCCGGGCCAAGGTGGTCGAGACCTCCGAGCCCGTGACCGCCGAGGCGAGCGGCGCAGCCGAATCCAGGAAGAGCGCCCGCAAGAAGAGCGCCGCCCCGAAGGAAGCCAAGACCTCCCATCCCACCAAGGCCCAGGCGAGGTCGTCCGCGCCCAAGCCGTCGAAGGCCCAGGCCAAGGCGCCCGCCATCCGCAAGTCCGCCCCGCGCGGCAAGGGCGGCTGACGCCCCGTTCGAGGAGAGTAAAAGGCCATGGCTCACAAGAAATCCGGCGGCTCCTCGCGCAACGGCCGCGACTCGGCGGGCCGGCGCCTGGGCGTCAAGAAATACGGCGGCGAAGCGGTGAACGCCGGCGCGATCATCGTACGCCAGCGCGGCGCCAAGCTCTGGCCGGGCGAGAACGTCGGCATGGGCCGCGACCATACCCTCTTCGCCCTGAAGACCGGCCACGTGGGATTCGTCACCCGAAAGAACGACCGCACCTACGCCATGGTGACGCCGGCCAAGGCCGACTAGGCGACCCGAGCAGCCAAGCCGGATCGCCCTCGAAGAGCGATCCGGACGCACGACCCAGGCGGGGAGTCCGGAGCGCAGGACCCCCGCCTTTTGCGTCGTGCTGGGAGGCGACCATGATCGAGGAGACCCTGACGCGGCCCATCATCGCCACGGCGCGCCTCGTCCTGCGCCCGCCGGTGGCGGAAGACGCGCCACGGCTGGCCGAACTGGCGAACGATTTCGAGGTCGCCGGGATGACCACGACCATACCCCACCCCTACACCCTGGCCGACGCCGAAGCGTTCATCGGCCGGGCGCGGAGCGCCGAGCCCGCCAAGGAGGCGCTCTTCGCGATCGAACTATCCGGCGAGGGCGTCATCGGAACCCTGGGCCTCGACCCGGACGGGACGCTCGCCCACGAAGTCGGCTACTGGATCGGGCGATCCTACTGGGGCCGCGGCTACGTCACCGAAGCCTTGATCGCGGGCCTGGGCTGGGCGCGCGCCGACTGGGGCCGGCGCTGCGTCACCGCGCGCCACTTTATCGACAATCCCGCCTCCGCCGCCGTGCTCGCCAAGGCCGGATTCCTCTACACCGGCCGGCAGGAGACGCGCTTCTGCGTCGCGCGGGCCCAGCCCGTGCTCAGCCGCTGGATGGTGTGGCTGGCTTAGCGGGCGGACAGGGGGAAGACCCACATCACGTCGTCGTCGGTCTCGCGCACGCCGCCGCAGCCGGCGTAGAGGCGCATGGCCGGCTGGTTCGCCGCGCTGGTCAGGACCCACATCTCATAGTAGCCGCGCTCGACGCTGAGCCGGCGCAGAGCCTCGATCATCGCTCTGGCCGCGCCGCAGCGGCGATGGCTCTCGGCCGTATCCACCGAGTAGATCAGCAGCGCCGTGCGGGTCATCTGCGCGAGCACATGGCCGTATATGAAGCCGACAGGTTCCCGCCCTCGAGCGCCGCGACGGCCACGAAACAGGGATCGGATAAGAGTTCGCGGCAGCGGTGCGGGGCAGGAACGCCATCCTCGTCCTCGCCGGAGGTCACCGCTGCGGCCGCAGCGGCCAGAAGGACCTCGTCGCCAGGCCGCAGGATCCGCGCTTCCATTCCGCTCCGCCTCGCTGGTGATCAGGTGTCGCAACCGGGGTGTCGCAATCGGGGCTGACATCTCCCCGCTGGGGGCCTATATAGACCCCACATCGTCCGTTGGCGCTGGATGGCGCTTACGAGCGGCGGCCCCAAAGGCCAGCCGCTTTTTTGTTGATCGAAAGGCTTGGGCTTGCGCGGCAAGACCGCAGAAGACGAGGCGCTGCTGGCGCTGCTGGATCCCGTGGCCGGCGCCGCCGGCTACGCCATCGTGCGCCTGCGGCTCGCGGGCGGCGACCACGCGCGGCGGCTGCAGATCATGGCCGAGCGCCCGGACGGGACCATGCTGGTGGAGGACTGCACGGCGCTTTCGCGGGCGATCTCCCTGGTCCTGGACGCCGCCGATCCGATCCGCTGCGAATATACGCTGGAGGTCTCCAGCCCGGGCATCGACCGGCCGCTGACCCGCCTGGAGGACTTCGCTACCTACGCCGGTTTCGAGGCGCGCCTCGAACTGGACCGCCTGGTCGAGAACCGCCGCCGCTTCAAGGGCGTGCTGGCCGGCGCCGAGGATGGCCAGGTGGCCATCGAGCTGGAGGGCGAATCCCAGACCGCCCTCGTCGCCTTCGCCTGGATCAGCGAGGCCAAGCTCGTGATCACCGACCGGCTGATGCAGCGTGGCGCGGCGGCCAGGGCCGCCCGATTGCCACCTCCTCCTGCGACAGGGGAAGAGGCGCGCGAACCGGCGCAGGAGCGCGGCGCCGCGGCACGAAACACGGGGCGCAGCAAGCCCGCTTCGCCCCCCGGGCCGCGCCTGCAGGGCGCTGCCCCCGTGGGGGACAGTGACACGAACAAACGAGGAATCTGCAGATGAGCGTCACCGGCATCTCCGCCAATCGTCAGGAGCTGCTTCAGATCGCCGACGCGGTCGCCCGCGAGAAGGCCATCGAGAAGGAGATCGTCATCGAGGCGATCGAGGAGGCGATCCAGAAGGCCGCGCGCACGCGCTATGGCGCCGAGCACGACATCCGCGTCGCCATCGATCCCAAGACCGGCGAGACCGCCATCACCCGCGTGGTCACCGTGGTCGAGGACGATGCCGAGGAGGTCAACGACTACGCCCAGAAGCGCCTCGCCGACGCTCTGGCCGACGATGCGGACGCCTTCGTCGGCAAGACCTACGTCGAGGAGCTGCCGCCCTTCGAGTTCGGCCGCGTCCAGACCCAGATGGCCCGGCAGGTGGTCACCGGGAAGGTGCGCGAGGCCGAGCGCGAGCGGCAGTACGAGGAGTTCAAGGACCGCGTCGGCGAGATCGTCAACGGCGTCGCCAAGCGGGTCGAGTACGGCAACGTCATCGCCGACCTCGGCCGCGGCGAGGGGGTGATGCGGCGCGACCAGTCGATCCCGCGCGAGAACTTCCAGGTCGGCGACCGCGTCCGCTCCTACATCTACGACGTGCGCCGCGAGGCCAAGGGTCCGCAGATCATGCTCTCGCGCGCCCACGGCGGCTTCATGGCCAAGCTGTTCGCCCAGGAGGTTCCCGAGGTCTACGACGGGGTGATCGAGATCAGAGCCGTCGCCCGCGATCCGGGCAGCCGGGCCAAGATGGCGGTGATCTCCAACGACTCCTCCATCGACCCGGTGGGCGCCTGCGTCGGCATGCGCGGCAGCCGCGTCCAGGCCGTGGTCGCCGAACTTCAGGGCGAGAAGATCGACATCATCCAGTGGAGCGCCGACGAAGCGACTTTCCTCGTCAACGCCCTGGCGCCGGCCGAGGTCACCAAGGTGGTGATGGACGAAGAGGCCGGGCGCGTCGAGGTGGTGGTGCCCGACGAGCAGCTGTCGCTGGCCATCGGCCGGCGCGGTCAGAACGTGCGCCTCGCCTCGCAGCTTACCGGCTGGCAGATCGACATCATGACCGAGAGCCAGGAATCGGAGCGCCGCCAGCGCGAGTTCGCCGAGCGCACCGCCCTCTTCCAGGAGGCGCTCGACGTCGACGAGGTCATCGCCCAGCTCCTGGTCACCGAAGGCTTCGCCAGCGTCGAGGACGTGGCTTACGTCGAAGCGGCCGAGATCGCCGGCATCGAGGGCTTCGACGAGGACACCGCCGAGGAGATCCAGGCGCGCGCCCGCGAATACCTGGACAAGGAGGCCGCCGAATACGACGCCCGCCGCCGCGAGCTGGGCGTCGAGGATCCGGTCCTGGAGGTCGAAGGCGTCACCTTGCCCATGGCCGTCACCCTGGGCGAGCACGACATCAAGACCCTCGAGGATCTCGCCGGCCTCGTCCCCGACGATATCCGCGGCTATTACGAGACCAAGAACGGTGAGCGCGTCCGCGAGCCCGGGATTCTCGACGACTACAACCTGCCGCCCGAGGAGGCCGAACGCCTGGTGCTGCGCGCCCGGGTGGCCGCCGGCTGGATAGAGCCGGAGGCCGAGCCCGAGGCCGAGGAGGATTCCGGCGCGGACGACGAGGTCCTCGCCGAGGCTGAACCTGCAGAGGCGGGCGGCGAAGCGTAAGGCCAAAGAGCGACTGGCCGCGTGCGGAGCGCCTTGCCGTGACCCTCGCCGCCGTCGGCCGCGAACGCCGCGACATCGTCTCCGGCGAGGTGATGGACGAGGCGCGGCTGATCAGGTTCGTGGCCGGACCGGAGGGGCGGGTGGCGCCGGACCTGGCGCGCAAGCTGCCGGGGCGGGGGCTGTGGGTGGCCGCCGACCGCGCCTCGGTGCAGACGGCGGCTCGCAAGGGCCTGTTCGCCCGCGCCGCCAAGGCGAAGCTCTCGGCGCCCGCCGATCTCGCCGACGAGGTCGAGCGGCTGATCGGGCTGCGGCTGCTCGCGGGCCTGGGCCTTGCGCGCAAGGCGGGCGAGCTTACCTGGGGTCATGAACGGGTGCTGGCGGCGATCGCGGCCGGCAAGGCGGCCTGGCTGGTGGAGGCCAGCGACGGCGCCGAGGACGGGCGGCGCAAGGTGCTGGCGGCGGCGCGAAAGGTCCGGCCGCCGCCCCGGCTGATGATGGCGTTCACCGGCGCGCAATTGAGTTTGGCCTTGGGCGCCCAGAATGTGATACACAGCGCCTTCCTTGCGGGGCGGGGCGCCGAGCGCTGGACATCCGATGTCGAGCGTCTATCAGGCTTTCGCCCGCTTCTCCCTTGAGGATCGGCGCGAGGAGGCCCCGGCCGCAAGGCAGGGACGCGCCCGGCCTGTCGCCGGGTTCTGTTTCCAGAGTTTGGCCGGTCCCGACGCCGGCGGGTAAAAGCGAGCTGCATGACCGACGAGAACGAGAACCGGCCGGGACGCCCCCCCTTGACGCTGAAGCCGCGCGGCGGCTCGATCAGCACCGGCACGGTGAAGCAAAGCTTCAGCCACGGCCGCTCCAAGACCGTCGTGGTGGAGACCAAGCGCCGGCGCATCGACGCGCCGCCGAGCCTCGCCGTCCCCGGCGGACCAGAAAAGCGTCCGGTGTTCGACGTTCGCGGCCGCGAGCCGGCGCGGCCGGCGGCGCCGGCGTCGCAGGACGCCCACGCCCTCTCCGAGGATGAGCGCCAGCGCCGCCAGAAGGTGGCCGCCGAGTTCGCCCGCCAGCAGGCGGAGCGCGAGAGCGCCGCCGCCCATGCCCGCGAGGCGCTCGCCGCTCGCGCCCGCGAGGCCGAGGCCGCTTCGGCCCCGCCCGCCGCCGAGCCGGCCGCCGTCGCCGCAGCGCCCGAGCTGCAGGTCGAGACGCCCGGCGAGCCGGCGCCGGCCGCCGTCGCGCCGGCCGCACCGGCGCCGGTCGCCGAGGCGCCCCCCGAACCCCGCCCCGAACCGCCGGCGCGCAGCGAAGCTCCGCGTCCGGCGCCTGCGCCTCAGACGCGTTCGTACGAGCCCGGCCGCGAGCGCCGGGACGAGCGCGAGCGCACCACCACCTATCGTCCCGACCGGCCGCCGCCGCGCGGTGAGGGCGGCGGATTCGCGCCCCGCGGCCCGCGCCCCGAGGGCGGCTTTCGCGACCGCGAGGGCGCCCCGCGTCCCGACCGGCCGCCGCCGCGTCCGGGCGAGACGGTCCGCTACTCGGCTCTCAGCCCCAGGCCCGCGCCCCGCGAGGGCGGACGGCCCGGCGGCCCGCGTCCGGGCGCCGGCCCGCGCCCGGCGCAGCCGCCGTCCGTTCCCGAAATCCAGCGCGCCACGCGCCAGGCGCCGCGCCCCGGCAGCCTCAACCTCGATCGCCGTCCCGACTTCGACGAGGAGGCCGACACCCGCCGCGGCAAGGCCGCGCCCAGCAAGGCGGTCTCGCGCACCAAGGGCGAGCCCAAGCGGCGCGAGGGGCGGCTGACGATCCAGGCCCTGGCCGGAGACGACGAGGACGCGGTCGAGCGCATGCGCTCGCTCGCCTCGGTCCGCCGCGCCCGCGAGCGCGAGCGCGAGAAGCGCAAGGGCGGCCAGGTCGAGCAGGCGAAGATCGCGCGCGAGGTCATCATCCCCGACGTGATCACCGTGCAGGAACTGGCCGGCCGCATGGCCGTGCGCGGCGTCGAAATCATCAAGTTCCTGATGCGCGAGGGGCTGATGCTGAAGATCAACGACGTGATCGACAGCGACACCGCCGAGCTGGTCGCCACCGAGTTCGGCCACAGCGCGCGCCGGGTCTCGGAGAGCGACGTCGAGGTCGGCTTCATCGGCGGCGAGGACGTGGACGACCATCTGGTCGCCAGGGCGCCCGTGGTCACGGTGATGGGCCACGTCGATCACGGCAAGACCTCGCTGCTCGACGCGCTGCGCTCCACCGACGTCGCTGGCGGCGAGCACGGCGGCATCACCCAGCACATCGGCGCCTATCAGGTGCGCCTCGAGAACGGCCAGCGCGTGACCTTCCTCGACACCCCCGGCCACGCGGCCTTTTCCGCCATGCGGGCGCGCGGCGCCAACGTCACCGACATCGTCATCCTGGTGGTGGCCGCCGACGACGGCGTCATGCCGCAGACGGTAGAGGCCATCCATCACGCCAGGGCGGCCGGCGCGCCGATGATCGTCGCCATCAACAAGATCGACAAGCCGGACGCCGACCCGCGCCGCGTCATCAACGAACTGCTCCAGCACGAGGTCGTGGTGGAGAGCCTTGGCGGCGAGACCCAGGTGGTCGAGGTCTCGGCGGTGGAGAAGCTCGGCCTGGACGACCTGATCGGCGCCATTCTGGTACAGTCCGAGGTGATGGACCTGAAGGCCAATCCGGACCGCACCGCGGACGGGGTGGTGATCGAATCCAAGGTCGATCGCGGTCGCGGCGCGGTGGCGACAGTGCTGGTCAAGCGCGGCGCCTTGCGCCGCGGCGACATCGTCGTGGCCGGCGCGAACTGGGGCCGGGTGCGGGCTCTGCTCAACGAGCGCGACGAACAGCTCGCCGACGCCGAGCCCTCCACGCCGGTGGAGATCCTCGGCCTCGACGGCGCGCCCGATCCCGGCGAGCCCTTCGCCGTGGTCGAGGACGAGGCGCGCGCCCGCGAGCTCACCGAGTACCGGATCAGGGTCAAGCGCGAGCGCTCGTCCGTTCCGGCCGGCGCCGGCGTCTCGCTGGCCGACATGATGGCCAAGCTCGCCGACAAGAAGGTCTCCGAGCTGCCGCTGCTGGTGAAGGCCGACGTGCAGGGCTCGGCCGAGGCCATCGTCGGCTCGCTCGACAAGCTCGGCACCGACGAAGTGCGCGCCCGGATCATCCTCTCCGGCGCTGGCCAGATCAACGAGAGCGACGTGATGCTGGCCAAGAGTTCCGGCGCGCCGATCCTCGGCTTCAACGTCCGGGCCTCGCGCCAGGCCCGCGATTTGGCCGAGCGCGAAGGCGTCGAGATCCGCTACTACGCCATCATCTACGACCTGATCGACGACATCCGCGGCGTGCTCTCGGGCATGCTGGCGCCAATCCAGCGCGAGACCTTCCTCGGCAACGCCGAGGTGCTGCAGGTCTTCGACATCACCAGGGTCGGCAAGGTGGCCGGATGCCGGGTGAGCGAGGGCACGGTGCGCAAGGGCTCGCGCGTGCGCATCGTGCGCGAGGGCGTGGTGGTGCTCGAACTGGGGGTGCTGCAGACCCTGAAGCGCTTCAAGGACGAGGTGAACGAGGTCACCGCCGGACAGGAGTGCGGCATGGCCTTCCAGGGCTTCCAGGACATCAAGGCCGGCGACCTGATCGAGTGCTTCAACCTCGAAGAGGTGAAGCGGACGCTCTGAGGCGACGCAAGCCCGCTTCGGCTACTTCCCCCGACCGGGGCAGAGAGGGTAGCCTCCCGTCGATCGGTGGAGGGGTCTTTCCCGTCGCCCGGCCACCGCGGGAGCTTGCCGATGTTCGCCACCGCCGCCTACGAGACCCTCCTCGTCGACATCCCCCGCCCGCACGTGGCGCGGATCCGGCTCAATCGCGAGAAGCAGATGAACGCCTACAACTGGCGCATGAGCCAGGAGCTGCAGGCCGCCATCGCGCTCTACCGCGACGAGGACGATCTGCGCGCCGTGGTTCTCGCCGGCGCCGGGACCCGCGCCTTCTGCACCGGCGGCGACATCTCCGCCTCCGACCCACAGCATCGCGACAAGGTGCGCGCAGCGCCGATGGGCTCGGGCCGCGAGATGCGCGACGGCATGCAGCCGGTGCTCTCGCTGTTGCGGCGCATCGACAAGCCATCGGTGGCCCTGATCGAAGGCTACGCCGTCGCCGGCGGCCTGGCGCTGGCGCTCGCCTGCGATTTCCGCTTCGCTGGACCGGCCGCCAGGTTCGGCGACACCTCGGGCCGCTTCGGCCTGCTCCCGGACGAGGGCGGCGCCTGGCTGTTTCCGCGCTTCATGGGCTACGACCGCGCGCTGAAGATGACGCTGATGCACGAGATCTACGACGCCCGGACAGCCTTCAGGCTCGGCCTCGTCACCGAACTGGTCGAGGGCGACCTCGCGGCGCGGACGCTGGAATTCTGCGAGGGCCTGGCCGCCCAGGCGCCGCTGGCGGTGCGCATGGCCAAGACCATGATGCAGCGGGCGCTGAAGTCCAGTTTCGAATCCTCGCTCGTGGACGCCCAGCTGGCGGTGATGATCACCAATCCCAGCCAGGACGTCCGCGAGGGCGGCCAGGCGTTCCGCGAGAAGCGCGCCCCGAACTTTCAGGGGCGCTGAGCGCTCCCGGCCGCTCGGACCTTTGCGATGGTATTCAGATTCAGCGGACCTCGTGCAGGTTCAGCGCGCCGATGCCGGCGGCCACGTCGAAGCCGGTTCTTCCCTCGACGCTCAGCGGCTGCAGCGCGATGGTCCGTTCCGAACCGCCGATAAGCGCATTGGCCCCGAGGCCCACGCCCACGGCCGCGCCTGCGGTGACGCCGCCATAGTGGCCGTCGAGCGCGCCCGGGCCGAGGCGCTCGGTGGGCGCGAACACCGCCCAGACGAAGTTGCTGGGTCCCTGATAGCCGATGTCGACGCCGAACCTCGAGATGCGTCCGTCGTAGCGCGCCCGGCCGTTGATGCCGGAATAGAAGCATCGCACCGGCCTGGACGATCCGAGAATGAAGCCCCATCCGCTTTTCTCGTGACAGGAGAGCGTGCCGATCTTGACGCCGCCCTCGTGCGCCATGGCGCCGGTGGTCCATCCGAGCGCCCCAAGCAGCGACGCGCAAAGCAGAAACGTCTTCATCGGTAGATCCCTTGGCTGGCTCCCCGCCCCCAGCAAGAGCGCCCCGAGACGCAGAATGTTCCGCGCGTCGGCTTTGCGAAGAACTGGGCGCAGGTCGTCCTCAATCGATCCCTTCACTACGGCCGGCCCACACCGTCACTGGATTCATCTACGTCTCCACGGACTTGTCATGCCTGGCGTGACCATCTTGGGAGCCGGCGCGGGCCGCTGCGGCCGGTCGAACATTCCGGCGCGCGGCTGGACCATCGCCGGTCCATCATGTCAGGTGCGAAGCGGAGCGGTAATCATGGCTGACCGGGCGAAGAGACAATGACGCTGGACGCCACCCACATCGACCCTCCGGTCGAAGACCCCGTCAGCAATGTCCTCAAATGGGTGTTGCTCGTCGTGGCCATCGCCACCTTCGGCCTGCTCGCCTGGGCGACGGCGATGACGTACCGAGCCGCGCCGCCGCAACCGGAGCGATTTGTTGGCCCGACCGGCGCCGTGCTGATGACGGACCGGGACATCGTGGCCGGCAAGGGCGGCTTTCAGAAGGCCGACCTCATGGACTACGGGAGCCTCTATGGCATGGGGTCCTATTACGGCGAGGACTTCACCGCCTCGGCCCTGGTGCGGCTCGCAACGGAGACGCAGAACGACATTGCCCTGGAGACTACCGGCAAGCCGTTCGCAGCGCTCGGCGCCGACCAGCAGGCGTCGGCCACCGCGGTCATGCGCGCCGCATTGCAGGGCGTGGATCTGACCAAACCACAGGTGGAGTTGCCCGCCCCCTTGTCGGCCGCCGCCGCCGTCGTCCGAGACGACCTGGCCAAATCATTGAACACGGCGAACCCGGACGAGGGCTGGACGCCAGCCTACAGTCTTACGCCGCAGCTTGCGCGCCAGACGGCAGATTTCCTGGTATTCTCCGCGCTCACGACCGTGGCGCGGCGGCCGGGCCGGTCCTGGTCCTGGACGCAGAACTGGCCCTATGAGCCGCTGGTCGGCAACACGCCCACGACCAACACCTTCCGTTGGACCTGGATCAGTTTCTGCTTCACATTCTTCGCCTTCGGCGTGGTGCTGTTCATCTACGAGTTCTTTCTGAATCACCCCGACGACGCCCCGATGGACCCCGTGCTGTCGAGCTTCCGGCCGCTGACGCCGAGCCAGAAACGGGTGGGCAAATACTTCGTCGCGGTCGCGGGCCTGCTCCTGCTTCAGATCGGCGCCGGCATCATCATGGCGCATTCCTACTACGATCGGAAATCCTTCTATGGCATCGCAATAAACGGCGTCTTCCCGTTCAACTTCCTGCGTGATGTTCATATCCAGACGCCGATCGTCTGGATCGGTCTGTCGTGGATCGGCGCGGCGCTGTTTCTCGCCCCGGCCATCGCCGGCGGCCAGGAAGCCAAGGGCCAGCATGTGGCCGTCGATCTGCTGTTCTGGGTCACGCTCCTGGTCGTCGCGGGGGCGCTGATCGGCGACTATCTCGGCATCAGAGGGGTGATCGACCAGGGCTGGTTCTGGTTCGGCAATCAGGGCCTTTCCTATATCCAGCTCGGCCGCTTCTGGCAGATCGGGTTCTTCATCGGGCTGGCGTTCTGGAGCCTGCTGGTGATGCGGGCGCTGTGGCCGAGCCGGGCGCTGTGGCGGTCCGCAGCAGGTCAGTTCTGGTCCGGGCGCATTCGCATGGAACATCTGATCTGGGCCTCCACCATAAACATCGCCGCGCTTTACATGTTCGGGATGATCCCGCTCACCGGGATCGAGAAGTCCTTCACGATCACGGATTTCTGGCGCTGGTGGGTGGTCCACCTCTGGGTCGAGCAGTCATTCGAGTTCTTCGCGGCCACCATGAGCGCCTACCTGCTCATGTCCGTTGGACTGGTCTCCCGAAAGCTGGCCGAACGGGCGGTGTATTTCGAGATCATCCTGATCTTCCTCGGTGGCGTCATCGGCACCGGCCATCACCTCTACTGGGCGGGCGGTCCCAGCATGTGGGTGCCCATGGGCAGCATGTTCTCCTTCATCGAGGTGCTGCCGCTGGTGCTGCTCATCATCGAGGCGATCAACCACTACCGCCTCGTCAAGGCGCACCATGAGTTCAAATATCGGCTTGCCTACACCTACGTCATCGGCGCGGCGTTCTGGAACTTCGTCGGCGCCGGCGTCTTCGGCGGCGGCACGCTCAACGCACCCCTGGTGAACTATTACGAGCACGGCACCTTCCTGACGCTGAATCACGCGCATACGGCGCTGTTCGGCGCCTTCGGAGAGCTGGCGATCGGGCTGATCTACTTCTGCTTGCGGTACGTCCACGCCGAGCGCCCCGGTTTCGGCGAGAAGCTCGGGCTGGCGGCCTTCTGGCTCTACAACGCCGGCCTGGTGCTGTGGATCGCGCTCAACTTCTTCCCGATCGGATGGGCGCAGCTCGACGCCGTCTACGAGCACGGCTTCGCCTATGCCCGCAGCAACGCCTTCTATCGCAAGACCTTGTTCTGGCAGTGGATGCGCCTCCCAGGCGACGTAGTGTTCGCCGCGGGGGCGTTGCTGATGGCCTGGGACTTCATCGTGAAGCTGCGGCCGCCTTACCGTGGGGCCACCGAGGCGCCGACGCCTCAGCTCGCGCCTGCGTCTGGCGCGACGGCGAGCGAGCCGCTTCGATAGGCCGCCTCCGGCAGAGGCGGCGGCGCGCGCCGCTCAGGGCGCCGGGATCACCGGCAGCACGATCCGCGACGGGTGCTCGGGATCGTGGAAGACGGCGTTGGTCGCGACGCGCCAGCCCCTGTTGTCGTTCAGCGGCTCGCCGGTGTTGGGGTTGACGTCGAATCTCGGGAAGCTGCTGCTGGAAATGTCGAGGCGGATGCGATGGCCTTCGGCGAACAGCAGCGCCGTCGGATAGAGCTCGATCGTCAGCTCGCAGGCGCGGCCGGGCTCGAGCATGGCAGCCGCCGCGCCGCCGCGGTGGCGCGCCCGCACGATGCCGTCGACCACGTTCAGCGCCAGCCCTTCGGGGAAGTCGGCGTTGGGCGGATAGACATCGACGAGCTTGGCGGTGAAGTCGGTGTCCGGCCCGTCGGAGCTGGCCCAGAGCGTGACGACGACAGGCCCGGTCACCTCGATGGGCTGGGCGAGGGCCCGGGTCTGGAAGACGAGCACGTCGGTGCGCTCGGCGAGCGGGGCGGCGTCCTCGCAGGGCCAAAGGCCGAGACGGCAGTGCTGGTCCTGGGCGCCGGCCTGCATCAGGTCGCCCTGGGACGAGACATTGCCGCCGAGGGAGGGAACCGGGCGGCGCGGATCGAAGCGGTAGCGCGTCGGCTCCGCCGCGCCGGGCGGCTCGCACGATAGCGCCCCGCCCGCGTGCAGGTAGAAGGGCGTGAAGCGCGTCCTCGCCAACGGCCACTCGCGCTCGTCGCGCCAATGGCCGCCGACGAACACCCGACCTTCGGGCGTGCGATGCGCATCGCCCCCGCCCATCACGAAGATACGCACCGGCGCGTCGTGCTCGGCGCCGTTGGCGAGGCCCTTCAGCCAGCGGTCGAACCAGCGCAGCTCGACCTGGCGCAGATCCACCGCGGCCTGCGGCCCGAACTCGGCGATGCCCGCATGGGTCAGCGCCTGCTGGCCATGCGTCCATGGACCGAACAGCAGCCGCTGCGGGCTCGCCTTCGCGGCCGAGAGCGCCACGAAGTTGAGGTTGGCCACCGGGCCGCTCCAGGAATCGTAGGCGCCGGTGACGTGCAGCACCGGGACGTCCTGGTAGCGCGCCGCGCCGTCCGCCACGTCGACGCCCATCTGGGTCCAGAACGCCTCGCCCGGGCCGCGACCCATGGCCTCTATCAGCCAAGCCTCGTACTGCGGGGCCCGTTTCAGGGAGGTTTCGCCGCGGCGCAAGGGCAGCGCCCGCGCGAACTCGCGGGAACGCTCGCCCAGTTCCGCCAGCTCGGCTGCGGCCGCCGCATCGCCGCCGATGCGCGCGATCACCGCCGCCCGCGCCGCCAGCCGGTCGCGCAGCTCGGCATCCTCGGCCGCCGTGGCCTGGCCGCCGGCGGGGAGGCGCCAGACGCCCCGCTCGGGGTCGATCTCGTCGGTCCGCTCGCCCTGCGGCGTCAGGGCATGGAGATTGGGATTGCCCAGCGTCAGCACCCAGTTCAGCCAGCGCAGCTCGAAGGCGCCGCCGTGGCGGATGCCGAAGGCGCCGACGTTGCTCATGGCGTCCACCGGGACCATCGCCTTCAGCGCCGCGGCGCCCTCGAGCGCCACGGCGTGCTGCGTCCCCCCCACGTAGCTCGTCCCCACCATGCCGACCCGGCCGTCCGACCAGGACTGCGCGGTGATCCAGGCCAGCAGGTCTGCGCCATCGCGGCCGTCGTCGGCGAGGGGGCGCCAACTGCCTTGCGAGGCGAAACGCCCGCGCACGTCCTGGATCACCACCGCGTAGCCATGCGCCACGAAGAAGCCGGGCAGAGCGGCGATCTTGCCGAGCCCCTTGCCGTAGGGCGTGCGCGCCACGACGGCCGCGAACCTGCCCGGCGCGACATCTGCGTCCCGGCCCGGCAGATGCAGGTCGGTCGCCAGCCGTACGCCATCGCGCATCGCCACCATGACGTCGCGGCGTTCGACAATCTCGAAGGCCGGCTGGCTCACCTTCCCTGGAACACCGGCTCGCGCTTCTCCACGAAGGCCTTGGCGGCCTCGCGGTGATCGGAGGTCTGGCCGCAGTGGACGTGGTGGGTGGCCTCCAGGTCGAGGCAGTCGTCGAGTTCGCCCGCCATGGCGCGGTTGAGGTTCTCCTTCATGTAGCGGTAGGCGACGGTCGGCCCGTTCGCCAGGCGCAGGGCGATCCGGCGCGTCTCGGCCGCCAGCGCGTCGGGCGCCACCACCCAGTTGGCGAGGCCGAGCCGCAGCGCCTCGGCCGCGCTCACCCGCTCGGAGAGATAATAGAGTTCGCGCGCCTTGGCAGACCCCACCAGCTGGGTCAGGAAATAGGTCCCGCCATAGTCGCCCGAGAAGCCCACCTTGGCGAAGGCCGTGGTCAGGATGGCGCTCTCGGCCATGATGCGCAGGTCGCAGGCGAGCGCCAGCGACAGCCCCGCCCCGGCCGCCGCGCCCGGGAGGGCCGCCAGCGTCGGCTTGGGCATGGAAAAGAGCTTGCCCGCGGTGGCGCGCTGGTTGACGCGCTGGCGGTGGATGGCGCCATCGAGCGTGACCTCGCC
Source organism: Caulobacteraceae bacterium (assembly GCA_035532115.1). Taxonomy (GTDB): domain Bacteria; phylum Pseudomonadota; class Alphaproteobacteria; order Caulobacterales; family Caulobacteraceae; genus Acaudatibacter. Next base: position 53,537 of record DATKRO010000104.1, read on the forward strand.
TGGGGCGCCGTCGCCGCCGCGGGCCATGCCCTTGACGTCGCCGCCGGCGCAGAACCCCTTGCCCGCCCCGGTGAGCACCACGCATTTGACGGCTGGATCGAGCTCGGCCGCGGCCAGCTGGCTCGCCAGGGCCGCGGTCATCGCTCCCGACATGGCGTTGCGGGCCTCCGGCCGATTGAGGGTCAGCGTCAGAACGCCCTCCTCTAGATCCGCCAGGAGATCACCGGTCCCGGTGTCGATCCGCCGCTGGCTCATTGCCGCCTCCTCTCGCCTTTCCGCGGGCGCCCTGCCGGCGCCCAGCCACTCTATGTCCCGATCCGCTCGCTCGCCAAGGCGGCGGCGAAACCGTTCAGGAGATCGTCCCAGGCCCGGTCCATGCGCGGCGTCCAGTCTGGCCTGGCCAGTTCGCGAAAGCTCTCGCGGACCACGGCGAAGAAGACCATGAACACCTGCGGGTCCACGCCGAGGTTCTCGTGGTTGACCCGTTCGCTGCGCAGCAGGGCCGCGGCGTAATGGCCGGGGCCGATGAAGTCGAGGATGGCGTTCAGCACCTCGTCGAGCATATGCCCCTTGGCGGCCTCGCCCATGATGAAGAGCGCCCGCGTGTCCGGATGCTGGTCGAACAGGCGCGCATAGACGGCCGGCGGCGGATCGCCACGTTCGGCGACCCGCCTCCAGGCTGGCCATGATCGCCTCGGCGTCGATCATCGCGCCGTCGTCCGCAGGGCCGCGGCGTGCTTGAGCTCCAGCCTCGCCGCGCCCTCCGCGCGCCCCGTGGCTCGCAGCCGCTCGAGATAGGCCGGCAGGGCGCCACGCACATGGTAGGGACCGCCCTCGGCGATGACGTTGAGGAGCGGGTCGCGTCCGCGCGCGGCGCTCGGCGCGGCCGCCGCGTACCACTGGCTGAGCAGGGCGAGGCCGCGCCCCACCACCTCCGGCCGGACGCCGGCGAGGTTCTCCTGCTCGTGCGGATCGGCGGCGAGGTCGAACAGCATCAGGTCGTCGTAGAGGTGATAGCCGTCGTGCCAGGTACTGATCAGCATCCAGTCGTCGAACCTGACGCCCCGCTGGCAGGTCCAGGCCCCTTGCGAGACCACCAGATAGTCGCGTCCCTCGTCGGCGCCCTCTCGCAGGCTCTTTGCGAACGAGACGCCGTCCCAGCTGCGCGGCGGCCGCTGGCCGAGCAGCTAGACGATGCTGGCGGTGACATCGATCTGATAGCGGAAGGCTCGCCGGCGCTGGCCGGTCCCCAGTCCCGGCCACTTCAGCACCAGGGGCACGCGCGTGGTGCATTGATCGGCCGTCTGATGGTCGCCGTAGACGTTGAGTTCGCCGAGCGTCTCGCCGTGGTCCGACGAGATCATGATGGCGGTGTCGTCGGCGACGCCGAGATCGCCGAGGAGCGCCAGGAGGCGGCCCACGTAGTCGTCGGCGACCAGCACGCCGGTGTCGTAGCCGTCGAACATCGCCCGCACGGCCGCCATGTCGGGAATGTCCTGCGGCTGGCGCGGGTAGCGCGCCCGCGCCTCGTCCCTGGGCGCGAAGCCGGCGCATTCCTGGGCGCCGTGGGGTCCGACGCCGCGCCAGTGGCGCGCCCGCACTTCCTCGGTGAGCCAGCCGGGGATCGGCGCGTCGGCGAACGGCTCGCCCACTTCCGGCGCGGCGCGGTAGGGCGTGTGCGGGTCCCAGAATTGGACGTGCAGGAACCATTGGTCTTCGGCGCCGCGGCGGCGCAGCCAGTCCGCGGCGATGGCGAAGACCTCGTCGGCGGTCTCCAGCCCGTACTTGCCGACGTCATAGGCCTCTGTGAATCCGGCGTACCAGTGGAACGCGGGGGCGCCTCAAGGTTTGTTGCACGGACGGCGCTCGACCGGACAGACCATGAACAAGCGATCAGGCGACGGAGCTGAGGCGCTCGTTCAGTCGCAGGGGCAGGAAGTCGTCAGCCGCGGCGTCACGCTCGCGCCACAGGTAGTCGCCGGTGAGGCTGATGTGTGTCCAGCCGAGCGGCGCCGTGTGGGCCAGGAGGTGATCGGAAGCGGGATGGCCGGCGGCGCGCAAGTGTTCGACGGCGCGGCCAATATAGAGGGTGTTCCAGTAGACGATCGCAGCCGTCACCAGGTTCAGGCCCGACGCCCGGAACTGTTGGCTCTCGACCGTGCGGTCGGTCAGGCGTCCCTGTTTCTGGGTAAACACTGCCGCCGCCAGCGCGTGGCGTGCCTCGCCTTTATTCAACCCGGCGAGGCAGCGGCGGCGGAGCTCCTTGCTCTCCAGCCAGTCGAGCGTGAACAGCGCCCGCTCTATGCGGCCGATCTCCTGCAGGGCGAAGTCGAGACGGTTCTGACGCCTGTAGGCCGATAACTTCTTCAGCATCACCGAAGGTGGGACCGTCTTGGCCTTCAGAGAGGCCGCAAGCCGGACCACCTCGTCCCAGCACTCGTGGATGATGCCGGTGTTGATCGGGCGGCCGATCAAAGGCTCCAACTCCTTGTAGCGGCCCGCTGGCTCAAACGTGCCGAGCCGGCGATCAGCCAGGTCGCGGATGCGTGGGACGAACCGGTAGCCGAGCAGATGGCAGAGGCCGAACACATGGTCGCTCGCCCCGCCGGTGTCGGTGTAGTGCTCGTGAATATCGAGACTGCTGGCGTTGTGGAGCAGGCCGTCGAGCACGTGCGGAGCTTCCGCCGCGGTGGCCGAGATCAGTTGGCTGTGGAAGGGTGCGTACTGGTCGGAGACGTGCGTGTAGATCTTCTGCCCCGGATCGGCGCCGTACTTGGCGTTGATCGCGCCGGCGGCGCCACGGCGACCGCTGCGGAAGAACTGGCCGTCGGAACTGGAGGTGGTTCCGTCGCCCCAGACTTGGGCGAGCGGCAGCGCGGCTTGCGCATCGACGATGCACGCCAGCGCGGCGGCGTAGGTCTCGTCGGACAGATACGAGGCCTGGGTCCAGGCGAGCTGGGCATAGGTCACGCCTTGGCTGCTGTCGGCCATCCGCTCCAGGCCGAGGTTGGTCCCATCGGCCAGCACCGCAGCCAGCAAGGCCTGTGGGTTGGGGTGCGTCTTGCCCGAGCGTAGCTCGGTGAACCGGTCGGTGAAACCGGTGCGCTGCGCCACCTCCGACAGGAGTCGGGTGATGCGCACTTTGGGAAGGAGCCGATCCACGTTGGCGTCCAGCCGCGCCGCTTCAGGCGGGACGTCCGCCGACAGGGGCGTGACCCTGAGCTTGCCCGCTCGGATCTCAACGTCCTCGACCGCGCCGCGCCGGAGCGCGCCGGCGAACCGGCGTGGGCGCCAGTCGAGGAGTCGCGCCCGATCAGCCAGGTACGCACCGGCCGTCACAGGCAGACCGAGGCTCGCGGCGGCGTCCGGGACCTTGGCGCGCGGCAGGAGATAGGCGTCGAACCGGCGGTAGCTGCGTGAGCCGTCGACCCAGATGTCGCCAGAGCGGAGGCGGTCACGAAGCGTGGCGAAGGCCGCGGTTTCGTAGAGCCGCCGGTCGATGTTTTCGCCCTCGCCGACGAGCGCCTTCCAGCCGCGGGAGAACGGGAGGGGAGCGTCGGCTGGTACGTCCCGCCGCCCGGAGCGGTTCAGGTCCTGCACCAGCTTGACCGCGGCGAGTGCGCCGTCGCGCCCACCCGCGGCCCGGAAGCGGAAGGCTTCCAGGAACGCCGGGCCGAAGCGACGCAGTGTCATATACTTCGCCGCAGCGCCCACGAGCGGATCGGGGTCCGCCGAGGCGGCGAGCGCCTCCACCTGCGGCCGGGCCTCTTGCAGCCGCGCCCACCCGACCGCCCGATCGACGGCTTCGATCGCGTCGATGCCGTCCTCGCGCGCCGTGGTCAGGGCGTGGAGGGTGGCGTCGAATAGGCGCATCAAACGCCCGACGTCGCGCGCGGATGCCACGTTGTGGCGCTTCTGGGCGGCGCGGGCCTGGGCGAACAACTCGCCGACCTGCTTGTCGAACATCTGCACGGCGGCGTCCGATAGGCGCGCCTCCAGGTCGATCAGCTGGGCGGCAAGGGTCGCGCGGCGGCGACGGACCGAGTAATCCGACAGCAGAAACGCCGGTGCGACAGCGCCCTCCCGCACCAGCTGGCGAAACGGCCGCTCGTGGATGGTGTCGGCGACGGCGGGGTCGATCCCGATCCGGCGCACGTAAGCCAGACGAGACAGAAGCCCCGACAGATTATGGGATCGGTGCGGGCCCGCGCTCACTCGCCGAGCCCTGGGCCGACACCACTTCGCCGGCGGGCCGGATGATCCTCACCGTTTTCGCCGGGATCGCGGAGTTCGAGCGGTCGCTCATTCATCAGCGGACCAGCACGGGCCGCGAGGCGGCGAAGAGGCGGGGCGTCCGCTTCGGCCGCCCACCCAAGCTTACGGCCGACCAAGTCGCCCTCGGGCATCGCCTTGTAGACGAGGGGACCTCCGTTCGCGATGCGGCGGCCCTGCTGAAGTGCCACCACGCCACGCTCTACCGAGCGCTTCAACCCCAAAGCGGACCTGCCGAATGACTGCAGGGGGGGAAAGCTGCCCTTGCAGCTACATATCTGCCCAGGCCCCAGTAAGGACCGAACTGCGGCGTTCTGGATCAACGCCAGAAGCTTGCATGGCGAATTTAGTCTGGCAAAGCTAGGCGCGGTCTTAGGCCGTTGAGCGCTGCATCAATGATTGTATCGACGAAGCGCGCATCGAAGGGCGCGTGTCCAATCAGCAGCCGAAAATACAATGGCGCGTAGAGCAGATCCAAGGTCGCCTCGATATCCAGATCGCTCCGCACCTGCCCGGCGGCAACCGCCAGCTCGATAAGCGCCCGGCCCTCCTCGCGGCTTTTCATGATGAAGTGATTTCGGAATACCTTGGCCAGTTCGCTGTCGCTCTGCGCAGCCGCGATCATGAGGGCGGTGTTGCGGCCCGCTCGTGTCGAAAGCGTCTCGGCCACCGCGCGCAAGTGACGACGCAGCGCCGCGAGCACGCCCCCCTGTCGGTCGGCGGGAGCTAATCCTTTCGTCGCCTCCAGAAACGCCGCCATGGCCACGGCCGAGGCGTTTGGCCACTCGCGATAGATGGTCGGTTTGCCGACGCTCGCCCGCTTTGCGATGGCCTCCATCGTAACGGCGGCAATGCCGCCTTCATCAAGCAGCGCAGACGCGGCGGCGAGGATTCGCTCTCGCGCCTTCGCATCGCGCGGGCGGCCACTTCTTTGGACTGGCTTGGTTTCGGACGACATGCTTGACGAAGCGACTCATTCCATTACGATACGTATCGTAATTGACTCTCAGCGAAAGGCAAAGCAAATGTCCACCGTTGATCCGTCCGCTCACCCCCTGACCTTGACGCCTCATATCACGGTGAAGGGCGCGGCCGAGGCGATCGCCTTTTACATAAGGGTGTTCGGGGCCGTGGAGCGATTTCGCCTGACCGACCCGACCGGCCACGTCGGGCACGCGGAACTGCAGATCGGCGACGGCGAGATCTATCTGAATGACGAATCTCCGAGTTTTGGAGCGCTGGCCCCGCCCACCATCGGCGGCACGCCCATCCGACTGCACCTCTATGTCGCGGACGTAGACGCCGTGATGAAGACCGCGCACGCCGCCGGCGCTACCGTGCTGCGCCCAGCAGAAGACAAGTTCTACGGTGACCGCACCGGCATGATCGCCGATCCGTTCGGCCACGAATGGGCGCTGGCCACGCGCAAGGACGCGGTGACCGCGCAAGATATGCAAAAGCGCTACGACCAGGCCGTCCTGGGCTGAGCGGTTGGCGACCGCCATGGCCTTGACCAGAACCTCGCTGATGTCGCCGGCAAGACCCGCAAGCTCCCGGCGCCATAGCGGCTTGCTCGCGATCGCTGGCATCACCATCGCCGTGCTGATCATCGCAGCCGCCGTGGTTTCCACTGGCCCAGGCTTGGGAGGCTGGCGGAACGCCACCCATCTCACCGCGCGCTTTTCCGCCTTGTTATTTCTCGTGGTGTTTGTTTCGGGCGCGCTGGCGCGATTGGCGCCGGGCGACGCCACACGAACCCTGCTTCGCGAACGCCGGGGCGTCGGTCTTGGGTTCGCCGGCGCACACTTTGTCCATCTCGGCGCCGTCGTGACCTATCTGTCGATGGGAGGATCGATGCCGCCGATCTTCGTCCCCGTCCTTGGGGGCTTCGGGTATGTGCTGATCGCACTGATGGCCATGACATCGAATGATTGGTCGGTGCGCGCCCTCGGCCGAAACTGGAAACGTCTTCATATGTTCGGCGTCTCCTATCTGTGGTTGGCGTTTGCCTTCAACTATGCAGGCCCCCTTGCGCGGCCGGGTTTTCCCGATCCCATCTACTATCTGATGTCAGCACTGTTCTTAAGTGCACTCGCCTTTCGTTTGATCTGTCGCGCGCGGTCATAGCGCAACGAAGAGAGGTGCCCGCACGCACGACTTGATCCTTAGTCCTGGCGAAAGCGGCCATCTTCACCTCAGGCGCTGGTCACTGCGCAAGAAAATCCTCTCGGTGGCCAAAGCAACATCCGCTCAGGGTCGATTCCCGTCGCGCGCAGGTCGCCAGAAAGCGGACATTCAATCTGTTCATGGTCTGTCCGGTCTAGCGCCGTCCGTGCAACAAACCTTGAGGTGCCCCCAACGCCGAGTGACGCTGGGCGAACGAGCTGACGCTGGCGGTGCGCAGGCCCGCACGCCTCAGCAGCCAGGGGAAGCTCTCGGTCTGCAGGCGCGACCAGAACTGCCGGTCCGGGCCGCCGATCACCGGGTCGGCGTCGACGCCGCCGTGGTTGACGACGCCGTTGTGGATGCCGAAGCGCCCGGTCAGCAGCGCCGTCCGGCTCGGCAGGCAGGGCGTATCCGACGCGTGCACGTTCTCGAACACCAGACCCTGCCGCGCCACGGCGTCGATGTTGGGACTGGTGCGGCGATGATAGCCGTAGCAGCCCAGGTGGTCGGGCCGCGGGTGTCGATGTCGATGTAGAGAAAGCGCATGGGGCATCCCGCCGCCGCCCGGACCTTGGCGGGGGATCTTGTCGCATTGCGGCGCGCCCCGGCGCAACGGGCGACCGCCGGCCTCAGAGATCGCGTGTCTTCGCCTTCATCCGCGCCCGGCCTTCCTTGCCGGCGGCGATCCAGCGGCGGCGGTGGGCCTCGCGGGCCTGGCGATCCTCCTTCCGCTCCTGGAAGGCGAGCTCGCGCTTCAGCTTGCGAAAACTGGTCCAGCGGCCGGGGTCGAGCCGCCCCTCCTCCAGCGCCTGGCGGACGGCGCAACCGGGTTCGTCGCCGTGGCCGCAATCGGCGAAGCGGCAGGCTTGGGCCAGGGCCTCGACGTCCTCGAAAGTCGCCGACAACCCCGCCTCGGCGTCGATCAGCCCCAGCTCGCGCATGCCCGGCGTGTCGAGGACGAGGGCGCCGGAGGCGAGCAGCACCAGTTCGCGATGGCTGGTGGTGTGGCGCCCGTGCGCGTCGTCCTCGCGGATCGCGGCCGTGGCCATCCGGGCTTCGCCGGCAAGGGCGTTGACGAGGGTCGACTTGCCGACGCCGGACGATCCGACCAGCACGGCGGTTTCGCCGGGCTTCAGCTGCGCGGCGAGCGCCTGCATCCCCTCGCCGGTGACGGCCGAGACCGCCAGCACCGGCGCGCCGAAGGCGAGGCCCTCCGCGGCGGCGACGGCGCCGGGCGCATCGGCGGCGAGGTCCGACTTGGTCAGGACGACCACAGGCCGCGCCCCGCTCTGCCAGGCCGTGGCGAGGTAGCGCTCCAGACGCCGCGCATTGAAGTCGGCGTTGAGGGAGGCGACCAGGAAGGCGACGTCGACATTGGCGGCCACCACCTGCTCCGTCGCGAGCGAATGCGCCGCCTTGCGCACGAAGGCGGTGCGGCGCGGCAGCACCGCCTGGATGGTGGCGGCCATCTCGCCGGGCCTGGCCGCCGCCGCGACCCAGTCGCCGACGGCCGGATATCCGCCGCTCGGCGCCTCGTGGGCCAGCCGTCCCGAGATCTGGGAGGTCAGCTCGCCCAGGTCGGTGACCAGGATGAAGAGGCCGCGTTGCTGGACGGCGATGCGGCCAGGGACGAGCCCGCGCACGGCGAAGGGCTCGAAAGCGCGCTGGAGTGCGTCGCTCCAGCCGAAGGAATGGATCAAGTGGAATGTCCTCGGGATCGGCGTTGGGGATCGGCGCCGCGAGGACGGCGTCAGAGCGCGCGCAGCCTCGCCAGGCGCCGCAGGAGGGCGGCGCGGATGAACACAGTCATTTGCTTACCCTCCTTTGCGTCTCTTGGATGGACGCATGGACGCTAGCCCTGGCGTCCCGGGCGGTCAATCGGTCCGTCGGTCCGTCAGAGTCCCCACGGCAGAGAGCCCGATCGGCGAGACGCTCATCATCGTCGTCATCCCGGCCAAGCGCAGCGCGAGCCGGGGCCGACGCGCCGCAGCCGAGATGGAAGTCGCCTCGGAGGCGGCGGCCCCGGCCCCCGGGTCGCCCTTTCAGGCCGTCCGGGGAGACGGCGATGGTGTTCAAACCTCCGCGAATTAGCCCTTTCGCAATCCGACCGTATCGCCCGCCAGGCCTTCGCGGCTCAGATGTCGCGCCAGTCGGCCTCGGCGAGGGCGGCGCAGAAGCGCTCCAGGTCCGCCTGCAATCGCGCGAAACCCTCGGTGGGCGAAAGGCTGGCCTCGTCGTAGTAGAGAGCCCGGTTGAGTTCGATCTGAAGCGCATGCACCTTGCGGCCCGGCCGCCCGTAGTGCTCGGTGGTGTAGCCTCCCGCGTAGGGCGCATTGCGGGCGACGCGATAGCCGAGGCCGCCGAGGTGACGTTCCACGAACCGGGTGAGGCCCGCCGAACAGGCGACGCCGAAGCGGTCGCCCAGCACCACGTCGAAAGCCTCGGAGGCGCGCGCGTAGCCGATGGCGCCCTGGCCGCTGGGCGCGGCGGCGGCGGGCATCGAGTGCCAGTCGATGAGCACGCACACTCCGAAAGCGGCCTTGGCGTCGGCGACCAGCGCGGTCAGGGCCGCATGATAGGGCTGGTGCACCCGGCGAACCCGCGCCTCGGCGTCGGCGAAGGTGAGCTTGCGGGCATAGATCTCCTGGCCCTCGCAGACGATGCGCGCGATGGCGCCCAGGCCCGCGGCGACGCGGGCGGTGCGCGAGCGGGCGAACGCCGGCAGTTCGTCCTCGAACATCGAGGCGTCGAGTTCCCAGGGTTCGCGGTTGACATCCAGATAGGCCCTGGCGATCTCGGCGGTGATCAGGGTGTGGCCGAAGCCGGGCGCGGCGGCGATCAGGCGATCCACCAGGGCATCCTCGGAACGGCGGATGGCGTCGGGACCGAGCCGGGAGGCGGCGAGCATGCTGGCGGGATAGATCCTGCCCGAGTGCGGCGAGGCGAAGATCACCGGCGTCGCAAGCGTGGTCCCGCTGGGGCGGATCACCGTCAGGGGCGCGGCGAAGGCCGCGTCCGCCGGCGCGCGCGGCGCTGCGTCGTCCATGCGGCGAGTATTCGCGGGGCGAGGCGCCGCGGTCAAACATTCATCTTCGCCCAGGGGTTCATCGCCAATTTACGGCTTGGCGACTAGGCTCGGGTCCGCTTCAGCCAGAACGGACCGCCGATCTCCGCCATGCTCCGAATCCTGCTTGCCGAAGACGACGACTCCCTGCGCGGCTTCCTCAGCCGGGCGTTGGAGCGTGCGGGCTACGAGGTGACGGCGTGCGCCGACGGCGAGGAGGCGGCGGCGGCGCTGGATGGCCACTGGGACCTGCTCCTCACCGACATCGTCATGCCCGGGATGGACGGGATCGAGGTGGCGCGGCTGGCGGCGGCGCGCCATCCGGGCCTGCGGATCATGTTCATCACCGGCTTCGCGGCCGTGGCCCTTTCCGCCGGCGAGCGCGCGCCCGCCGGGGCCAAGGTGCTCTCCAAGCCGATCCACCTGCGCGAGATCGTCGCCGAGGTGGAGCGGATGATGGCGGCCTGACCGGCGCCCCGACCGGCGCCTTGTCGGTCGGGCGCCGGCACGCTATTAGCCCGGTCCTTCCCGTCGGCGGACGCGTAGCTCAGCGGGAGAGCACCACGTTGACATCGTGGGGGTCACAGGTTCGATCCCTGTCGCGTCCACCACGCCGTCGATGCCCTGCCGATGCCGGCGCGTCCGCCCTTCAGGCTCAGGGCCTGTAGCCCTTGGGGATCGCGCTCACCTCCGCCGGCGTCAGCTTGCGCACCCCGCTGACCTGGCAGGTCTGGCGGCCGAGGCCGGTGGCGTGGGCGATCACCTCGGCGTCGAGGCCGGAGCCCGTGCAGATCCAGTCGCCGCCGCCGCGAGCCACCAGAGCGATGCCATGATCCCAGTTGATGTCCTGGCAGGGCGCGAAGAGCCGCAGCTGGTAATATTGCTGCACCCCGACGCGCAGATAGACGGTGCGCTGGTCCGGGGTGGCGCTGAAGCTGTCGACGTCGTGGCCCCAGAAGCATGAGTGGTGCTGGGGCGGGGCGGCGACGGCGCTCGCCAGCGGCGCGCGCGCCGATCCGAGACCGAGCGCCACGGCTGCGGCGGCGACGGCGGCGAGGGGGGTGCGGATGTTCATGTCGGAAAAGCTCCTGGCTACGACGCTGGGGTCCCTCGCGCGCCACCGATACTATGGCTTGCCGCGCGCCGCCAAACTGTTGCGGCGCGCGGCTCGTTCCCTGAACCGGTCGGGCGCCACCAGGCGCGCCAGATCGTTCGGCAGCGGCGAGGGCGCATCCAGGACGAGAGCGGCCACATGCTCGGCCAGCAGCGGCGCCAGGGCGTAGCCGCGCGAGCCCAGGGCGCCCAGCACGTAGAGTCCGGGCGCGATGGCGCCAGCGAGCGGCAGATGGTCGGCGGTGGCGGCGCGGACCGAGGCCCGGCCGGCGATGGCGACGCCGTCGAGACGGCGCCTCAGGGCCGGCAGCCGCGCCGAAAGGGCGTCGAGATTGCGCGCATCGTCGGCGGCGCGCCAGGCGCGGTCGGCGTCGCCGGGGTCGTAGGTGGCGCCAAAGACGAGACCGCCACGCATCTGGGTCAGATAGGCGCCCCAGGCGGCCGCGGCGGGCGCCTCCACATCCGCCGCCCAGCTGAGCTGGCCGCGCACCGGGCGCACCGGCGCCTCGCGCCAGAGGGCGCGAAGGTCGGCGCCGAGCGTCAGGCAAACGGCCTGCGCCTCCGCAGCGACGCTCCCATCCAGCGCCAACAGCCGCCAGGCGCCCTCGCCTGCCTCGATCCGGGCGATCCGGGCGACCTCGAGCGGCCGCGCCCAGGCCCGCAGGATCGCTGCCGGCTCGACCACCAGCGCGTCGCGAAGATAGAGGCCGGGCGGCGCCGGCTCGCCCAGCCGCGCTTCGGCGTCGTGCGCCGAGGCCAGGGCCAGGGCGCCCGGCGCGAAGAGGTCGCTGGCGGCGACGGCGGCGAAGCGGGCCTGGTCGCGCGGACCTGACCGGAGCTGCAGCGCCCCGCGGGCGATGACCGCGCCTGGCAGGCGCCGGTAGAGGCCGATGGCGTGCTCGAAGGCCTGGGCGTGCAGGCGAGCGGCGGCGCCCAGACCGGCGTCGAGGCGCGGCGTCACCAGCGCGGCGGGATTGCCCGACGCGCCGGCGCCCGCGCGCTCGGCCTCGATGAGGCGCGGCCGCGCCCCGAGGCCGGCGAGCGCCCGGGCGAGGCTGGCGCCGGCGATCCCCGCGCCGACGATCACCGCGCGCAAGGGCGGCGTAGACCGCGGGCGAGGCGCCTCGCGCTCGCCGGGCGCCGCCAGGCTCGCCTCCAGCCGGTGGCGCTTGGGACCGAACCCGGGGCGCCGCTGCGTCGCGAACCCCGCTTCGGCGAGGGCGCCCCGCACATCCTGGGCCACGGTGTAGGTGGCCGCGCGGGCGCCGGGTGCGGAGCGCCTCGCCACCAGCCGCATCAGCGCCGGCGACCACATGGCCGGGTTGCGCGCCGGGGCGAAGCCGTCGAGGAACCAGGCGTCGGCCCTGCCGCTCCAGGCCTCGAGCGCAGCCTCGGCCTGCATGACCGCGAGGTCGAGCGTGACGCCAAGCCGCCGCAGCCGCACCCGGTGGAATCCGGCCCCGAGGGCCGGCCACCGATCTAGGAGCAGGCGCGCCAGCGGCGCCAGCTCAGGGGCGCAGGCGAGCGCACGCGCCGCTTCGGCCCTGGTCAGCGGATGGGCGTCGACGGAAAAGACGGAGAGCTGGGCGCCGGGCGCACGGCTCGCGCGCCACAGATCGACGAGCGCCAGAACGCCGAGGCCGGTCCCGAAGCCGAGTTCGCCGACGACAAAGCGCGCCCGCCCGGCGAAGCGCTCAGGCAGGCCGCAGCCGGCGAGGAAGACCTCGCGCGCCTGGGCGAGGCCGCCCGCCCTGGAGAAATAGACGTCGCCGTAAAGGCGAGACCTCGGCGGCCCATCCTCGTCGAAGACGATCGGCCCGGCATCGCGGCGGCCGCTCATGGCGCCCGGGCGGTCTCGGATCGCAAAAAGGGCCGCCCCATCGGGGCGGCCCCTCCGCAATGGCGACAGTGCGCCCCGGACCTACTGACCGGTCGAGTTCGAGCTGGACGGCGCCATGGCCGCGGCGGAGGCGTCGTTGGAGGCCGCGTTGGAGGCCGCGGCGGCTTCGTTGCTGGCGCTCATCGCGGTGTTGGCCGCTTCCGAGGCATTGCTTTCAGCGGCGGTGCCGCTTTCCGCCGCGGAATTGGCGTTGTTCGGATTGTTGTTTCCGCAGGCCGCGACGGACATGGCCGCGAGGGCGGCGCCGACGATCAAAACATTGCGAAGCGTTCCGGAGGTCATATTCTGGTCCCCTAGGGTGAGGTTGCAGCGCCTTGCGCGACGCTGGCCGACAATATGCCGTGTTTGCGATCAAGCGCAAGAGCAGACTTCACGAGGCCGTGATCACAATTCGATATCCACGGCGCTCGCCGGCCGGCGTCCGGCCGCCCCGCCGCCGGATCGACATGTCCGCGGCGATGCGGTTGACCGTGCGGACCTCGGCTGGTACGGCGACGCTCGCATTGCTCAATACTATTCACGACGGCGAAATTCAACCTATGCGCATACTTGACACATCTGAAGTTCGGGCGAGCGAGATCGACGGGCTTGGCCACATGAACGTGCGTTTCTACATGGAGCGGGCTCTGCGCGCCAATCGCGGGCTCATGAACGGGTTCGGCCTGGGGCCGGACGCCTGCGAGCGCCGCGGCGCCCGGCTCGTGCAGCTGGACACCTACTGCCGCTATCACCGCGAGCAGTTCCAGGGCGCGACCCTGACCGTGAGCGGCGGGGTGGCGGAAGCCGGCGAAGCGCGCCTGACGCTCTTCTACGACGTCGCCAATCCCGAGAAGGCCGAAGTCGCCGCCAGCTTCATCATCGTGGTCGCTCTGATGGACCGGGCCACGGCGCAGGCGCTGCCGCTGCCGCCGGGGGTGCTGGACGCGGCGCGCGCGACGAGGGTCGACGTGCCCGAGCACGGCCGGCCGCGCACCATCGATCTTGCCCCGCCGCGCATGGACCTTCGCCTGAGCGACGTGGCGCGGCGTCTGGCCGACGATGCGTCGGATCCGATGTCGCAGCGCCTGGAATGGAGGGTCGACGCCGCCAGGTGCGACGAGCACGGCTTCCTCGCCGACGGCCAGGATATGATGTTCGGCGGCTGGGGCCGGCCGCGGGCGGCGCCGTCCGACTCGCACGGTCCCATGACCTTCGTCGGCGGCGAGGGCCATCGGCTCGGCTGGGCCTCGCTGGAGACGCGGATGGTCCGCGTGGCTCAGCCGCGGGCCGGCGACGTACTGTGCTCGATCGGCGCCGAGATCGGGCTGCATCCCAAGGTGCGCCACTCGCGCCGCTGGATCTTCGACGCCGCCACCGGCGCCCTGGTATCGCTGAACGACAACGTCAGCATCGCGCTCGATCTCGACGCGCGCCGCTCCATCGCGATCCCTTCGGAAGTCCGCGCCCAGCTGGCGGGCCGGCACCTCCCCGAACTGGCGTGAACCGCAAAACACGGCGCCGCCTCGCGCCGAGGCTCGCGGCCGGAACAAGCCCGGCGCGCCGCCGTTCAGGCCGGGCATGGCAGACCGGCGCCTCGTCGTCTTCGGGCTGACCGTATCCTCGTCGTGGGGCAACGGTCATGCGACGCTCTGGCGCGGACTGATCCGGGCGCTCGCCCGGCGCGGCTGGCGCACGGTGTTCTTCGAACGCGACCTCCCCTATTACCGCCGCCATCGCGATCTCTGGGCGCTGGAAGGCGCCGAGCTGGCGCTTTACCCTGACTGGGAGAGCATCCGGCAGGCCGCCGCCGCCGCGGTGGGCGCGGCCGACGCGGCGATGGTCACCTCCTACTGTCCGGACGCGGGATGCGCCTGCGCGCTGGTGCGCGAGCGCGCCCGTCTGTCGCTCTTCTATGACCTCGACTCGCCGGTGACCCTGGCGCGGTTCGCCGCCGGCGAGACCGTGCCCTATCTTCCCGCCGGCGGCCTGGCCGGATTCGACCTGGTGCTGAGCTACGCCGGCGGCGAGGTCCTGGCCCGCCTGGCGACGGAGCTCGGCGCGACCCGCACGGCGGCGCTGTACGGCCACGTCGATCCGGCGGTGCACTGGCCGGGCGAGCGGCAGACGCGCTTCGCCTGCGACCTTTCCTACCTGGGCGCCTATGCCGCCGACCGGCAGGAGCGGCTGGAGCGCCTCTTCGCCGCGCCCGCCCGCGAGCGCCCCGAGCTCGGCTTCCTCCTCGGCGGCGCGGGCTATGGCCGAGGCTTTCCGTGGGCAAAGAACATCGGCTTCATCGAACACATCCCCCCGCCGGAGCACGCAGCGTTCTTCGCGTCGTCGCGCCTGACGCTCAACGTCAGCCGCGCCGACATGGCCACGGCCGGCCACTGCCCATCGGGCCGGATCTTCGAGGCGGCCGCCTGCGGTTGTCCGGTCATCAGCGACCCCTGGCCGGGTCTGGAGCGCTTCTTTGCGCCCGGCGAGGAGATCCTGATCGCCCGCGACGGGGCGGACGTGCTTCAGGCGCTGGCGCTGCCCGCCGGAGAACTCGCCGCCATCGGCGGGAGGGCGCGCGAGCGGGTGCTGGCCGAACACACCAGCGAACACCGCGCCGTCGAACTCGAGCGGCTGATGGAGAGCGCCGCCGCGCCACGGGAGGCTGCGCCATCTGGGGCCTGATACCCGCCGCCGGCCAGGGCGCGCGCATCCAGCCGCTGGCCTTCTCCAAGGAGCTGCTGCCCGTGGGCGTGCGGCGCGAGGGCGGCGCCGAGCGACCGCGCGCGGTGAGCGAATATCTGGTCGAGCGCCTGGCTATCGCCGGAGCGCGCAAGATCGCCTTCGTGATCTCGCCGGGAAAATACGACATCCTGCGCTATTTCGGCGCGCGCCTGGGCGAGACCGACTTCTTTTATGTGGTGCAGCCGCGTCCAGAGGGGCTCTGCGACGCGCTCTTCCGCGCCGCGCCGCTGATCGGTGCGGACGAGCCGGTCGCCATCGGCCTGCCGGACACCATCTGGTTTCCGCACGACGGCCTGGGCCGCCTGCCCGCCGACCGCCTGGCGCTGCTGCTCTTCCCGGTGGCGCGGCCTCAGGACTTCGACGCCGTGGTCACCGACCCCTCGGGCGCGGTCGAGCGCATCGAGGTCAAGGCGGCGCGGCCGGCGACGCGTTGGATCTGGGGCGCCTTGCGCATGCCCGGCCCGGTGTTCCACGCGCTGCACCGGCTTTGGCTGGCGCGCGGGCGCAAGGACGAATACCTCGGGACTCTGGTCAACGCCTACCTGGCCGCGGGCGGCGAGGCGGCCGGCGTGCGCGCCGGCGCCGCCTACGTCGACGTCGGCACCCTCGGCGGCTATCGCCAGGCCCTGGCGCTGCTGGCCGAGGAGCCGCAACCGACCCAGGCTTGACGCAGACTCACAGCCGCTCAGGCTCGATGCCGCTCAGCGACAACTGCTCGGCGAGCGCGCGCTCGAGCCGGGCGAGGCCGTCGCGGCTCGAAGCCTCGCAGCGGCCGGTGAGCTTGGGCTCGGTGCCGGAGGCGCGCAGCAGCCACCAGCCGTCCGCCGTGGTCACGCGCAGCCCGAGCGCGGCGTCGAAGACGCCGCCTTTGCCGGCGAAGCGCGCCGCGGTCTCGCAGACGATGGCGCGCTTCCTCGCCTCGGGGCAAGCGACGCGCAGCTCAGGGCTGGCGTGGGTCGCGGGCAGGGAGCGGCGGAAATCCGCCAGGCTCGCGCCGCGCCGCTTCAGCGCCCCCAGGGTGCGGATGGCGGCAAGCAGCGCGTCGTCGATTCCGCCCCAGCCGTCCTCGAAGAAGACGTGGCCGCTGAGCTCGCCGGCCAGCGCCGCGCCCTCGCGGCGCATCACCTCGCGCACCAGGGCGTAGCCCGAGGGGGCGACCACGGCGCGGCCGCCGAGGCGCTCGACCCCCTCGAACAGCACGCGGCTCGACTTGACGTCGGCGACGACGGCCGCGCCCGGGCGGCGCGCCAGCAGGTCCGCGGCCAGCAGCAGCAGCAGCTGGTCGGCCCAGAGGATATCGCCTTCCTCGTCCACCACGCCCAGGCGGTCGCCGTCGCCGTCGAAGGCGAAGCCGACATCGCAGCCGCGGCGGCGCACCTCGCCGGCGAGATCCTGCAGGTTCGCCGCCACGGCCGGGTCCGGGTGGTGTCCGGGAAAATGGCCGTCGACCACGCCGTGGATGAGCGTGTGCCGGCCCGCCAGGCGCGGCAGCAAAAGGCGCAGCACCGGCGCGGCGGCGCCGGCGCCGGCGTCCCAGACCGCCGCGAACGCCGGGGCGCCCTGGTCGGCGAAGGCTTCGGTCAGGGCCGCGGCGTAGCTGCGCCGGGCTGGCGCGCGAACGATCCGGCCGCCGCCCGCCGTCCGGCCCGGTCGCGAGACCAGGGTCGAGAGCGCCTCGCCGCAGATCCGCTCGCCGCCCAGCATGAGCTTGAAGCCGTTCTCCTGCGGCGGATTGTGCGACGCGGTCACCATGACGGCGCCGTCCCACTGCCGCCGCCAGGCGGCGAAGCCCAGCATCGGCGTCGGTCCGAGGCCGATGCGCATCACTTCCAGCCCGCCTGCCGCCAGCCCCGCGGCGAGCCCGCCCTCGAGCGCCGGCGAGGTGAGCCGGCCGTCGCGGCCCACGCCGATCCGCTTCAGGCCGCGCTCGCGCGCAGCCGTGGCGTAGGAGAGGCCGAGCTCGCGTGCGCCATCCTCGTCGAAATCGCGGCCGGGCACGCCGCGGATATCATAGGCCCGGATCGCCGCGCCGCTGATGGCTGCGCCCCGTCGCGACCCCGGCGATGCGCCGAGAGCGCGCATCAGGCGTCGGCTTCGGCGCGCCGTCTGGTCCGGTCCCGCAGCACCGGTGCGCCCTCGGTCTCGAACCAGTCTATGGTGGCCCGAAGACCCTGACCCAGCGGCGTCACCGGGCGCCAGTCCAGCAGGGCCGCGGCCTTGGCGATGTCGGGCCGCCGGCGCCGCGGATCGTCCTGCGGCAGAGGCCGATGCGCCACCGCCGAGGACGAGCCGATCAGCCGCAGAACTTCGGCCATCAGCTCGTTGATCGTCATCTCGTTGGGATTGCCGATGTTGACCGGACCGGGCTGGGCGCCATCCAGGGCCAGGAGCCGCAACAGCGCGTCCACGGTGTCGTCCACGAAGCAGAACGAACGGGTCTGGCGTCCGTCGCCGTAGACCGTGAGATCATCGCCGCGCAGCGCCTGGGCGATGAAGTTGGAGACCACCCGGCCGTCGCCGGCCGGCAGCCGCGGCCCGTAGGTGTTGAAGATCCGCGCCACCCTGACCTCGACGCGGCCGACGCGGTCGTAGTCGAACGCCAGGGTCTCGGCGCAGCGCTTGCCTTCGTCGTAGCAGGCCCTGGGCCCGGTGCAGTTGACGTTGCCAAGATAGGTCTCGGGCTGCGGACTGACGTGCGGGTCGCCATAGACCTCGCTGGTGGAGGAGATCAGCAGACGCGCCCCGCAGCGCTCGGCGAGCCTCAAGAGGCGCGCGGTGCCGAGAACGCTGGTCATCAGGGTGTGTTCGGGATCGCGCTGATAGAGCGGCGGCGAGGCCACGCAGGCGAGGTTGCACACGTGCGTATAGCGGCGGCGGCTCAGCGCCCGCGGCAGCGGCTGCACGATGTCGGCCTCGACGATGCGAAAGCCGCCGCGCCCCTCGATCCGGGCGAGATTGGCGCGCGAGCCGGTGAGCATCGAATCGAGGCAGGTCACCTGCGCACCGCTGTCGACGAGCCGCTCGCAAAGGTGCGAGCCGATGAACCCCGCGCCTCCCGCCACCAGCACCCGGGCGCCTGACCATGAACCCATCATTGTTCGACCTCTCTCAGCTCTCGTGCGCCCGCCTGGAGGGGCGCCGGCGCGCGCCGCCGGCCCGCCGCCGCCGCGTGGCGGATATGCAGTTCCAGTTCACGCGCCCGCTGCGCGCCGCAATGCTCGCCCAGCACCCGCCGGCGCGCGGCCGCGCCGATCGAGCGGCGTTGGCGCTCGCCCATGGCGTCGAGCATCGCCAGCACGGCGCCCGTATCGCGCCCAATCAGGATCTCGCTCCCGGGCGTGAAGAGTTCGTCCAGCCCCGGCCAGTCGTCGGAAATGATGGGCGCGGCGCACGCCGCGGCCTCGAAGAGCCGCACGCTGGGCGAAAATCCGGCGACCGCCATGTCGCGCCGGGTGATGTTCAGGGTGAAGCGGCTCTGGGCGTAGAACCGGGCGTGATCGGCGGGCGGCACGTGTTCGATGCGCTCGACGTTCGCCGGCCAGTCGAGGGCGTCGGGGTACTGCGCCCCGGCGACTACGAAGGAGAGCCAGGGCGCGCGCCGGGCCGGCGCCAGCAGCAGGCGTTCGAGCTTGGCCTGGCGGTCGGGGCTGTAGGCGCCCAGATAGCTGAGGTCCCAGCGCTTGGCTGCCGCCCGGGGCCGATAGGCGCCGGTGTCCGCCGAGCAGTAGAGCACCCGCGCCATCGGCGAGCCGTGGACGCGCTCGAGCTCGCCGAGCGTCGGGCCGCCGGTGAAGGAGAGATAGAGCTGATACTCGCCGATCTGGCCGGGCGCGAGGTACTCGAAGTCGCGCGCCTTCAGCTTGGCCAGGGTCACCGGCGTATCGATGTCGTAGAAGGCGGTGACCCCGCGCGCCTCGGCGAGCGCCCATCGGCCGACGGCGACGCCCTGCGGCACGTAGGAGCCGACCATCACCGCGTCCGCGCCGCGCACGCGCGGCGCCCAGCGCTCCAGATCCGCCAGCCCGTCGTAGAGCGCCAGATCGCAATAGTCGGGATCGGGCAGGTCGCGGTGGGCGCGGTACCAGGGCGTGTCCCGCTCCAGGAAGAGCGCCCGGTGGCCGAGCTCGGCCCAGCCTCGCAGCAGCGAGCGATAGGTGCTCGCATGGCCGTTGCCCCACGACGAGGAGAGGCTGAGGCCGAGGACGACGAGGTCGAGCGGGGTCATGCGAGGCGCCTTTGCCGCGGCGCGGCGACGTGGCGCCTCAGCAGCGCATCGACCTCGGCGGCGCGGCGCGCGTAGGTGTGTTCGCGCAGGATGCGCCGCCGCGCCGCCGCGCCGATGGCGCGGGCGCGCTCGGCCGTGAGCCAGAGCAGATGCTCGACGACGTCCTCGCCGTCGCGCGCCACCAGCACCTCCTCTCCCGGTGCGAGAAAAAGTTCGACGCCGCGCCAGGCGTCGGTGATCAGGCAGGCGCCCGCGCCGGCGGCCTCGAAGATGCGCGTCGCCGGCGAGAAGCCCACCTCGGCCATGCTGTCGCGCGCGACGTTGAGGACGGCCAGCGCCGAGGCGTTGAAGGCGTTGTGGTCGGCGGTTCCCAAATGGCCGAGGCGGCGGACGTTTGCCGGCGCCGGTTTGTCGTCCCAGCCGGCGCCAGCCAGCAGGAAGGCGCGCTGCGCCAGTCGCGCCGCCGGCCGCAGGAAGAATTCCTCGATGCGCGCCTCGCGATCCGGCAGCCGGTTCGCTAGCAGGCCGAGGTCGCAGGTAAAGCGCCGCTCGGGGGTGGCCGGGTGATGGCTCGCGGGGTCGAGCGCGTTGTAGATCGGCCGGCACAGCCGCGCGCCCAGCCCCTGGTAGGCCGCCACGATGGGCGCGCCGCCGCCATAGGTGAGCACGAGGTCGAGGCTGGGCAGGGCGCGGCGCAGCGGATGATCGGGCTCGGCTCGCAGCTGCGCGACGGTCGCGGGCGCATCGACATCCCAGAAGATGCGCAAGGCGCCAGGTCTGGCCGCGGCCATCACGCCCGCCAGAAGCACGTCGTCGAAGACCCCGACGCCGCTCGCCTTCACCACCACGTCGGCGCGCCCGGCCTCGGTGACGGCGCGGCCGACTCCGGCGACATCGGCGGGATAGACGACCACCCTCGCCCATGGCGGCGGTTCGATGTCGCGGTGCGCCTGGCGGTCGAAGGCGTCCGGCTCGTAGAAGCTGATGTCATGGCCGAGCCCCGCCAGCGCCTGAAGCACGCCCCGGTAATAGGTCGCCGCGCCGTTCCAGTACGAGGACAGCAGGCTCGAGCCATAGAAGGCGATCCTCATGCGGCGCTCGCCGCGGCGGCGCGGCCCGGTCCGGCGACCTCGGCGCAGATCCGCATCAGTTCGCGGGCGCGGTGGGCGCAGGTGTGGCGCGCGGCGATGGCCCGCGAGCCCCTCGCCGCGAGTTCGGCGCGCAGGCCCGCGTCGCAGGCGAGCGCCCGCAGCGCCGCCGTCATCGCCTCGCGGTCGCGCGCCAGGACGAAATCGCCGGCGCCGAACAGGCCCTCGGCGTCGTTCCACGGAGCCGAGACCAGGGGGACGCCGCAAGCCAGCGCCTCGAAGACGCGGATGGTCGGGACGCCGGGAAGCCTCTCGACGTAGTAGCGGCGCGGCACGTGCACGGTGGCGAGCGCGCCGGCGAAGAGCCGCGGGACGTCGGCGTTGGGCGCCCAGCCGCGCCAGCTCGCGCCGTGGGCGCGCAGCTTCTCGAGGGCCTCGGGCGGATAGCGTACGCCATACACGTCCAGCGCCAGAGCCGCCGTGTGCGCCGGCGCAAGCAGGAATTCCTCCAGTTCACCACTGCGTTCGTCGTCGCCCCAGTTGCCGATCCAGACGAGGCCCTCGCGGCGCCGCTCGACCGTGGGCGGGCGGAAGACGCGCGTGTCGGCGGCCTCGTGCCAGACGAAGGCCCGCCGTCCCCAGCCGCGCCGGCGATAGGTCTCGGCGAGGCTTTCGCCGAAGGCGAGGACCGCGTCGTAATCGCCGAGCGGCAGGGCGCCGATGGCCCGGGGATCGCTGACGGCGCGGTGATGGGTGTCGTGGAAGAAGAGGCTGAAGCGGCCGCGCCGACGCGCGCGCCCGACCGCGGCGACGAGCCAGGGCTCGTTCCATTCGTGCACGAGGACGAGGTCGGCGCCCGCGAGCAGCGCCTCCACGTCGACGTCCGGCGCGTAGGTGCGCGAGGAGAGCTGCGGATAGGTCCGCTGGAACCCCGAGAGCGCCGCCGCGCCGCGCTCGGCGATCAGCCCTCGCAGGCTCCAGGCGTCCGCCGGCTCGAAGACGCGCACCTCATGTCCCAGCGCCTGCAACTCGCCCAGCACCCCGCGCAGGAAATGCGCGTTGCCGTGGTTCCAGCATGAGACCAGCGAATGGGTGAAATAGACAATCCTCACGCGGCCGCCTCCGACGGACGGGCCATCGCCCAGCGGTAGATGGCGAGCGTCGCGGCGGCCATGGCCTGGCGCGTGTAGCGCGCGGCCCGACGGCTCGCCGCCCGCGACAGCGCCGCGGATTCCTCCGGGCTGGCGAACAGGGCCTCGAGGGCGCGCGCGGCGAGGTCGGCGTCACCCAGCGGCGTGAACACCGCCGCCCCGGACCAGAGTTCGCGAAAGGTCGGTATGTCCGAGAGCACCAGGGCGCAGCCCGCCTGGGCCGCTTCCAGAACCGCCAGGCCGAAGGGTTCGTACGAAGCGAACGAGGCGAAGATCAGCGAGCGCTCCAGCCCCTGGCGCAGGACCGCGGGAGCAAGGGCGCCCAGGAGTTCGACGTGCGCCGCGCTCGCCGTCTCGCCAGCCGGACCCGTCAGCGGTCCGGCCGCGAGCACCGGCCGCGACAGGCGCGCGGCGGCCCCGTCCAGCAACTCGAGGTTCTTGCCGGCGTCCCAGAGCCGGCCCGCGGTGATCACGCGCCGCGACCTGGGACGCTCGCGCCCCATCGCACCCACGCCAAGCCCGTTGCGCGCCACGAACAGCGGCAGCGGTCCATAGGCCCCGCGCGTCGCCGCGGCGAAGGCGCCCGATGGCGCGATCAGCGCGTCGCAGGCGCGGTAGCCCTCGCCCATCAGCTCGATGCGCCAACGAAAGTCCTCCGGCGGCGCGCCGCCGCGCACCGCCGCCCACCAGGTGGCCAGGCACGAGTGGGCGGCGCCCACCACCGGCGCGTGAAAGCGCACGTCGGCGGCCAGGGCGGGACTGTTCAGGTGCACGAGGTCGGCGCCGATGTCCCTGGCGAGTCCAGCGAGCAACGCGCCCGCCCCGGCGACGGCGCGGCGGTCGGGCGCCAGCCAGTCCAGCGGCAGGCCGGTCTCGACCAGCTTCACGTCGGCGAGCCGCGTTGCGGCGGCGCGCTGGACCTCGCCGGGCCTAGGCCCCAGGACCGCCAGGGTGACCTCGATCCCGGCGGCGGCGAGGGCTTCGGCCAGGGCGAGCGCATAGGTCCAGACACCCCCCACCGCATCGGCGGTCATCAGCACATGGGTGGGATTCAGAGGCCGCCGCACGCCGCCTCCAGCTCTTCGAGCGGCGCGGGCGCCTCGTCCTGGATGTCGCTGAAGCGCGCGAACTCGGCAAGATAATGGGCGTGTGCACGCTCCCAGGCCGCATCGTCCGGCGCGCCCCACAGGCGGCGGTAGTCGGGCGACGAGGGGTAGGGATAGAGCGGCACCGGGTCGTTGGCCCAGACGCCGGCGTCCTCGAGCCGAGCGCGCCAGGCCGCCACCATGGCCTCGTCGTCGCCGGCGGTCTCGATCAGATTGGCCTGTACGAACGGCGTCGAACGGCGCGCGCGGATCAGACGCTCGGCCAGTTCGTCGGTGGAGAGGCGGCAGTTCTTGTCGAGGGCGGCGCGGCCCTGCCGGGTCAGGCTCTCGACGCCCGCCTCGATGGAGACGCAGCCGGCGGCGCCGAGCAGATCCAGCATCTGCGGCTTCCAAAGGTCGATGCGGGTCTGCACGCCGAACTGCACCGGCCGCCGCGCCAACGCCTCCAGCAGCGGCCATTGCGGCAGGAAGATCTCGTCGATGAAGTAGAGGTAGCCCACCCCCTGGGCGACGAGGCCGTCGATCTCGTCCAGCAGCAGCGCCAGTTCGCGGCGGCGATAGCCGTCGCGATAGTCGAGCTTGGCGCAGAAGCTGCAGCTGTAGGGGCAGCCGCGCGAGGCCTCCACCTCGGCGCCCGGACCCTGCGCCGCCGTGCCGAAGCGGTGGTGATGGTGGACGTGACGGTCCAGCCACGCGGCGGGCCAGCGCAGCGGCGCCAGATCGGCGAATCGGCTGGCGTGCGGCGCGCCGGTGACGCGGACCTCGCCGCCGGAGCGGAAGCACAGCGCGGGAATGTCGGGCAGCGCGTCGCCTCGGGCCACCCTCGCGACGATCTCCTCGCACTCGCCGCGCACCACCAGGTCGCAGCCCAGCTTGGCCAGCGCCGCCCTTGGCGTCACCGATCCGTGCGGACCGACGGCCAGGGTGCGCCCGCCGCGGCCGGCGAGCGCCGCGATCAGCTGGCGCGGGGCGCGCAGCTCCGGCTGTGCGCATCGCCAGAACAGGTAGGTCGGCGCGGTGGCGACGACGGTGATGTCCGGCGCGAAGGCCGCGATGCGTCCGGCCAGGGCGTCGTTGGAGAGCCCGTCCAACGCGCCGTCCAGCATCAGCGCCTCATGGCCATCCGCCTCGACGAGCGCCTTGGCGTAACCGAGCTCGAGCGGCAGGTGCGGCTCGCGGCAGCCGAAATAGATGCTGCCCTCGAAACTCCAGCGCGGATTGACGAGGGCGACCTTCAAAGCGCCGCCTCCAGGGTGGGCCGCGATGTCGCGCCCTGCAGCCATTGCAGCAGACTGGCGACGCCGGCGCGCCAGTCGACGGGCTCGCCGAGGCCCAGCGCCTGCCGCGCCCGGCTGGCGTCGGAGACGTACCAGCGCTGGTCGCCGGCGCGCCACGGCGCGAATTCGATCTGGATCGGCCTGCGCAGCAGCCGCTGCGCGTGGCCGATGAGCTGCAGCAGGCTGACGGCGTTGGCGGGGCCGCCGCCGAGGTTGAAGGCGCGCCCACGCACGCTCTCGCTGCGCTGCAACGCCCCCACATACGCCTGGACGGCGTCCGAGACGCAAAGCACGTCGCGCACCTGGCGTCCGTCACCGAAGATGCGGATCGGCTCGCCGGCGAGGGCGCGCATCAGGAAATGGGCCACCCAGCCCTGGTCTTCCGAACCCTGCTGCAGCGGTCCGTAGATGCAGCTCATGCGCAGCACGCAGGCCGGCAGGTCGAAACTGCGGGCGTAGTCGAGCACGTACTGGTCGGCGCCGCCCTTGGAGCAGCCGTAGGGTGTGTGGAAATCCAGGCTGCGTCCCTCGCCGACGCCGGCTTGCCGCAGGGCGGGGTCGCGGGGAGCGTAGGCGCCGCCTTGCGCCTCCAGCGCCACGTCGGCGAGGTCGCCATAGACCTTGTTGGTGCTGGCGAAGACGAGGGGCAGTCGCCGCTTCTGCCGGCGCACCGCCTCCAGCAGGGTGACCGTGCCGGCGAGGTTGACGGCGAAGTCGGCGGCCGGATCGAGAAGGCTGGTGGTGACCGCGACCTGGGCGGCCAGGTGGATCACGGCGCCGGCCTCGCGCACCGCCGCCTCGACGGCCGCGGCGTCGCGGATATCGGCCGCGAGGTGGCGGACGCGATCGCCGCGGCGCTGCACCAGCCAGGCGAGATTGCGTTCGACGCCGAAGCGCTGCAGGGAGTCCAGCACCAGCACAATGCGGCCCTCGGACGCCAGCCGATCGGCGATGTTCGCGCCGATGAAGCCGGCGCCGCCGGTGATCAGCACCGGGCGCATCAGGCGACCAGCCCCTTCAGCTCCAGCTCGCGGCGCGCCTCGGCGACCCGGTCGCGGGCGTCCTGGCGCGCCACCCAGGCGGCAAGGTCGGCGAGCCCCTCGGCGAACGGAACACGGGCGCGGTAGCCCAGGCGCTGTTCGGCCCGGGTCAGATCCGGCAGGCAGTGGCGGACGTCGCCGGCGCGCATCTGGCCGGTGATCTCGGGCGCGAGGCCTGGGCGCCCCAGCGCGGTCGCGGCCAGTTCGGCGATCTGACGGATGGTCCGGGTCTCGCCACTGGCGATGTTGAACGTCTCGCCCGGTGCGCCCGGATGATCCAGCGCCAGCAGGAAGGCGCGCACCACGTCGCTGACGTGAACGAAATCGCGCTTCTGCTCGCCGTCCTCGAACAGCATCGGCCGGCGGCCATTGGCCAGTCGCGCGGCGAAGATGGCGAGGACGCCCGTATAGGGGTTGGAGAGCGCCTGGCCGCGGCCGTAGACGTTCCAGAGCCGCAGCGCCACGCCTTCCATGCCGTAGTTCGCCGCCAGCGTCAGGGTGAGGCGCTCCTGCACGTACTTGCTGATGGCGTAGACCGAAGCCAGCGCCGCGCGCTTGGTCTCCGGCGTCGGCAGCGGCTCTAGCGGCCTGCCGGCCGCGTCGACCGGATCCCAACCGCCGCCGCCGGGCTTGGCGCAGCGCGTGGCGCTCTCGACCAGGGCGCCGTCGGCGCTGCGGTAGAGGCCTTCGCCATAGATGCTCATGGACGAGGCGACGACGATGCGCCGGACCGGGTGGGCGATCAATTGCTGCAGGAGCACCGCCGCGCCGTGGTCGTTCACCGAGACGTAGCGGTCCACCGCATACATGCTCTGACCGACGCCCACCTCGGCGGCCAGGTGGACCACGGCCTCGACGCCGCGCACCGCCTTGGCCGCCAGGCTCTCGTCGCGCACATCGCCGACGATGAGTTCGGCGCCCTCGAGTTCGGCCGGAATCGGCCTTCCGCCATGGACCTGCTCCAGCATGCAGTCGAGCACGCGCACCCGATCGCCGCGCTGGATCAGCGCCCGCGCCAGATGCCGTCCGATGAAGCCGGCGCCGCCGGTGATCAGCACCCTGCGGCCCATCAGCGGGTCTCCCCGGCGCAGCGGTGGCGGCGGCCGGCGCCGACGGCAAGCTTCACCATGGAGACCTGGGTCAAGTATCCGGTGTCCTTCGCGTCCAAACGCGACCCTAACGAGGGATCATCATCTAAGTTCCCCGCGCAGGGCAGACGCAGTTATTCGGACGTTACGCCTGTGATATTCTGGCTCGAGCGTGTGGCTCGCCGGATCTTGCCGCAAGCGGTGCGGCTTTGCCTTGGTTTTGCCGCGCGAGGCTCAGCGCCGCCAGACGGCGGCCAGGGCGGCGGCGCGGCCGCCCTCGAAGCCCATGCAGCCGGCGGCGTAGGCGCCATAGGCGATGGGATTCTTGCGGGCATAGTCCTGATGGTAGGCCTCGGCCGGCCAGAAGGTCTGCGCCGGCAGGATGGCCGTGGCGATCGGCCGGCCGTGGAACCGGGCGGCGATGCGGGTCCGCTCGGCGAGCGCGCCCTGCCGCTGGGCGCTGTCCGCCACGAAGATCGCCGGCCGGTACGAGGGGCCGCGGTCGCAGAGCTGACCGCCGCCGTCGGTGGGATCAGTCAGGCGGAAATAGCGATCGACGAGCTGGGTGTAGCTGATCCTGTTGGGATCGAAGCTCACCAGTACGGATTCGTAATGGCCAGTCGTCTCGGTGGTCACCTCGGCGTAGGTCGGGCGAGCCACGTGGCCGCCGGTGTAGCCAGCCACCACCTTCACCACGCCGGGGACCGCCTCCATGCCGTGCTGCATCGACCAGAAGCAGCCGCCGGCGAAGATCGCCGTCTGCACGGCCGCCGCCGCGGTCTGGGTCAAGGCGAACGCGGCGACGAGGGCCAGGGCGAGGGCCGAACGGCGGCTGTTCATCGTTCAGGGCGCCGGGTCAATAGCCGTCGTGGTGGTGGTGAGGGGCGGGCCCGGGAGTCCAGGCGTTTCCGTTCCAGTAGTAGCCGTTCTGCCGGTACCACTCGTTGCTGTGATGGTGGTGGTGCGGCGCAGGCCTTGGCGTCCAGGCGCGGCCGTTCCAGTAGTAGCCGTTCTGCTGGTACCACTCGTTGCTGTGATGGTGGTGGTGCGGCGCGGGCCTCGGCGTCCAGGCGCGGCCGTTCCAGTAGTAGCCGTTCTGCTGGTACCATTCGTTGCTGTGACGGTGGTGGTGCGGCGCGGGCCGCAACGCCCAGGCGCGGCCGTTCCAGTAGTAGCCGTTCTGCCGGTACCACTCGTTGCTGTGATGGTGGTGGTGCGGCGCGGGCCGCAACGCCCAGGCGGCGCCGTTCCAATAGTAGCCGTTCTGCCGGTACCACTCATTGCTGTGATGATGGTGGTGCTGGTTGCGATCGACCCATTGGGCGAGGATCAACTCAGGCGGCCTCGCGGCCGCCTCGGCGTCGGAAAGCTTCAACCGCTCGACGGCGTCGGGGATCGGCTGCAGCAGCTCGGCGTAGGACGTGGCGACGGGGATGGATGGCGCCCGAACCGCCGGCGGTGCGCCTAGAACCGGGCCGGCAACCAGCGCTGCGGCCGCCCCGACCATCATCGCAGTCTTCGATTCCATGACAGCCTCCTATCCAACCAGGACGTCGCGCCTCTTGCGGTTTGCCGCTTCGGGAACCGACAATCTGACACCTTGGCGCGCCTTGCCCAATGCCTTGTCGTCGAATTCTCGCGACGATGGTCCGCGCTTGCTGAAGCGCAGATGAACGAGCAGCGCCTCAGTCGTCCACCGCCGCTCGTGGGGCAGCGGACCATGTAGCGGAGATCGCGGCAGGATGTTCGCGATGGGCAGCTCAGGTGGCGACCTCGAACGCGCCCTCGGTCTTGGCGCGGATTTCCTCGAGGTCGACGCCGGCGGCCCGCTCGGTCAGGCGCACGCCGCCGCCGTGGCGGGCGATTTGGAAGACCCCGAGGTCGGTGATGACGAGGTCGACGACGCCCGCGCCGGTGAGCGGCAGCGAGCAGCGCCGCACCAGCTTGGCCGCGCCGGACCTTTCGGTGTGCTCCATCACCACCACGACGCGGCGCACGCCGGCCACCAGATCCATGGCCCCGCCCATGCCCTTGACCATCTTGCCGGGCACCATCCAGTTGGCGAGATCGCCGTTCTCGGCCACCTGCATGCCGCCCAGGATGGAAAGATCGATGTGCCCGCCGCGGATCATTGCGAAGGAGTCGGCCGAGGAGAAATATGACGACGAGGCCAGCTCGGTGATGGTCTGCTTGCCGGCGTTGATCAGGTCCGGGTCCGCCTCGCCCTCGTAGGGAAAGGGACCCATGCCCAGCATGCCGTTCTCGCTCTGCAGCGTCACCTGCACGCCCGCGGGGATATGGTTGGCGACCAGGGTGGGAATGCCGATGCCGAGATTGACGTAGAAGCCATCCCGCAGCTCGGCGGCGGCGCGGGCGGCCATCTCCTCGCGGGTCCAGGCCATCAGACCTCCTCTCTGGCGACCGCTGCGGCGCGCGGCCGCGTCGTCACCCGCTCGATGCGCCGTTCGTAGGCCGCGCCCTGGACGATGCGATCGACGAAGATGCCGGGCGTATGGATCTGGTCCGGGCCCAGCGCGCCGATGGGCGCCAGCGTCTCGACCTCGGCGACGGTGACCTTGCCCGCGGTCGCCATCACCGGATTGAAGTTCCGCGCCGTCTTGCGATACACGAGGTTGCCGGCGGCGTCGCCCTTCCAGGCCCGGACGATGGCGAGATCGGCGGTCAGCGCCCGCTCCATCACATAGAGTTCGCCGTCGAACTCGCGCACCTCCTTGCCCTCGGCGACCTGGGTGCCGACGCCGGTGCGGGTGAAAAAGGCTGCAACGCCGGCGCCGCCGGCGCGGATGCGCTCGGCGAGCGTGCCTTGCGGATTGAACTCCAGCTCCAGTTCGCCGGCGAGATAGAGCCGCTCGAAGAGGCGGTTCTCGCCGACGTAGGACGAGATCATCTTGCGGATCTGGCCGCCGGCCAGCAGGATTCCAAGGCCGAAATCATCGACGCCGCAGTTGTTGGAGATCACCGTCAGGTCGTTCACGCCCGAGGCGCGAACCGCGGCGATGAGGTTCTCGGGGATGCCGCATAGCCCAAACCCCCCCGCCATGATCGTCATTCCGTCGAAGAGCAATCCGTCGAGGGCGCCCTGGGCGGAGGTTTGCACCTTGTCGGCCATCGGCGTCTCCCGCTCTGCGCCAGTGCGGCTGCTGTGGCGCCGATGCCCGCGCAATTCAACCGGCGGCGTCCCCCGATTCACGGCGCCGACCTCGAGGGACGCAGCTACGCCGCCAGCCCCGCCTTCAGCCAGTCGGGCCAATCCGGACGCCAGGGGCGTCCATCGCCGAGGGTCAGCGCGCCGGCGTCGAGGCGGTCGAGGCGCACGAGGGCCATGGCGCGGCCGGCCGCCCCGGAAAGCGCTTCGCCGGCCCGCAGGCTGCCGGCCAGCAGCTCCGAGCCTGGCGCGGGCGCGGCGCCCTCGAAGACGATGGGCAGCATGCGGCTCTTGATGCGTCCGCGCCGCTTCATGCGCGAGGTGGTTTCCTGGCCGACGAAACAGCCCTTCCTGAAGTCGATGCCGTTGAGGAGATCGAAATCGGCTTCCAGGGGATAGGTGTCGTCTGCGCCCCAGTCGGCGGGACCGGGCGCGCCGAGCGCCAGCGCGTGAGCGCCGTAGTCGCCAGCCGACGCATTCGCGTCCACGCTCGCGCCATAGCGGCGCCAGCCAAGCTCGGCCAGGCGCGGATCGGCGGTCCAGCCCGTTTCGGCGGGCCGCGCCCCCCACGCGACGGCGACCGGCGCGCCGGATTCGGTCAGTTCCACCTTGGCCCGCAGCCGATAGAGCCTCAGCCGCTCGACGAGCCCGCCCTGGCCGGCCGCCGCGCAATCGAGCCAGCAGCCTTCGTCCCTGCCCAGGATGAAGAGATCGAACAGCAGCCGGCCCTGCGGCGTCAGCAGCGCGCCATAGCGCAGTTCGCCAGGCGCCAGCGTCTCCACGTCCTGCGTCACGAGCCCCTGCAGGAACCCACGCCAGTCGGGGCCTTGCACCGCCACGACGGCGCGGCAGGGCAGCAGGGCGATGTGGGCTTGGTCGGACATCGAATGGCCAATGTGGCGGCTGAGCCGCTGGAGCGCCAGGGCAAGCGCCCTTATACAGGGGCGCAGATGGCCGCCAAATCGTTCCCGATCCTCTTCATCGCCCCGAGCGGCGTGAGCGAAGCCGTGCTGTCGTCGGGCCTGCTCAAGAAGCTGCACGACGAGGCCCCGAATCCGAAGTTCACCATCGTCGCCAACGCCAAGGTGGCGCCGCTCTACGCCGACATGCCCAGGGTGGAGCAACTGGTGGTCACCAACCGCAAGCCGTCGGCGCGGCGCTGGCTCGGCGTCTTCGGCGGAGTGCGGGCGCGCCGCTGGGCGCTGGTGGTGGATGTCCCCGGGGGGGTCATCACCGGACGGCTGCGGCCCAGGGGCCGGCCGCTGCGGCGCGCCGCAGACGATCCGGCGCACAAGCTCATCGAGGCGGCGAGGCTGATGCGGCTCGAGGACGATCCGCCGACGCCGTACCTGTTCACCGGCGAGGCGACCGAGATGCGCGCCGCCGCGCTCACGGCCGGGACCGGCCCCATCCTGGCCGTCGCGCCGGGCGCCGAGTGGATGGGCAAGGCGTGGCCGGCGGAACGCTTCGCCGAAGTGGCGCGCCGCCTGCTCGCGCCGGGAGGGGCGCTCGGCCCAGGCCGGCTGATGCTGCTGGGCGCGCCGAGGGAGGCGCAGGCGCTCGAGCCGGTCAAGGGCGCCGCGCCCCGCGACCTCACCATCGACCTCACCAGCAGGACCGACCTCCTCACCGCCTTCGCGGCGCTGAAGCGCGCGCGGCTCTTCATCGGCAACGACACCGGCTTCGCACAGCTGGCGGCGGCGGCCGGCGCGCCGACGCTGGCGCTGTTCGGCCCCTCGGACGACCGCATCTGGCGGCCATGGGGCGAGAACGTGCGCGTCGTACGCGGCGCCCGCACCCTGGCCGACATCCGCAAGGTGGACCCCAGCCTCAGCGGCCAGGTCTGCCACATGGTCGATCTTTCGGCCGACAGCGTCCTTTCGGCCGCCGAGGCCCTGCTGGAGGAGGACGCCGAGCGTGGCTGAGATCTTCGATCTGATCGTCCGAGGCGGCGAGGTGGTCTCGCACGCTGGCCGCGGGCGGGCGGACATCGGCGTTTCGAGCGGCCGCATCGCCGCCATCGGCGACCTCGGGCGCGCCTCCGCCGCCGCGGTCATCGACGCCGCGGGGCTGACGGTGATCCCTGGCGTCATCGACACCCAGGCGCACTTCCGCGAGCCCGGCATGGAGTGGAAGGAAGACCTGGAGACCGGCTCGCGCGCGGCCGTGCTGGGCGGCGTCACCGGCGTCTTCGAGATGCCGAACACCGACCCCCCCACCGCCAGCGTCGAAGCGCTCGAGGAAAAGCTCGCCCGGGCGCGCGGTCGCATGCACTGCGACCATGCCTTCTACGCCGGCGCGACGCGCGGCAACGCCGCCGATCTGGGCCGGATCGAGCGCACGCCCGGCTGCTGCGGGGTGAAGGTGTTCATGGGCGCCTCGACCGGTTCGCTGCTGGTGCCGGACGACGAGGGCCTGGCCGAGGTGCTGCGCCACGTGCGCCGGCGCGCGGCGTTCCATTGCGAGGACGAGCCGCGCCTTGCCGAACGCCGGCCCCTGGCGCGCGAGGGCGACTGGACCAGCCATGAGGAGGTGCGCGACGCCGAAGCGGCGCTGCGGGCCACCCGGCGCCTCGTCGGCCTCGCCGAGCGCCTGGGCAAGCGCATCCACGTGCTGCACGTGAGCACCGCCGAGGAGATCGAGTTCCTCGCCGGGCACAAAGACGCGGCGACGGTCGAGGTGACGCCGCAGCATCTGACGCTGACTTCGCCGGACGCCTACCTGCGCCTGGCGGGGCTGGCGCAGATGAATCCGCCGATCCGTGGCGCGCGTCACCAGGCGGGACTGTGGAAGGGGATCGCCGACAGCGTCGTCGACGTGCTGGGCTCCGATCATGCGCCGCACACCCTGGAGGAGAAGGCGAAGCCCTATCCGGCCTCGCCCTCCGGCATGCCCGGGGTGCAGACCTTGGTTCCGGTCATGCTGACCCATGTGGCCGAGGGCCGGCTGACGCTGGAGCGGTTCATCGACCTGACCAGCGCCGGACCGCAACGCATCTTCGGCCTGGCGGGCAAGGGGCGGATCGCGGTGGGCTACGATGCGGACCTGACGCTCATCGACCTGAAGGCGCGGCGCACCATCCGCCACGGCGACATGGCCACCCGGGTCGGCTGGACCCCGTTCGACGGCTTCGAGGCCAAGGGCTGGCCGCTCGCCACCATCGTGCGCGGGACGGCGGTCATGCGCGAGGGCGAGGTCGCCGCGCCGGGGCTGGGCGCCCCGATGCGCTTCGTCGAGACCCTGGGTGGCGGAGCTTTGGCCAGCGAGAGTGGGGGGAAGCTGACGTGAACGGCGCCGACGCGCTCATCGAGACCCTCGCCTTCAACGGCGTCGAGGCCTGCTTTGCCAATCCCGGCACCAGCGAGATGCAGTTCGTGAGCTCGCTCGACCGCCACCCGGGGATACGGCCGGTGCTGTGCCTCTTCGAGGGGGTCGCCACCGGCGCCGCCGATGGCTATGGGCGCATCGCCGGCCAGCCCGCCTGCACCCTGCTGCACCTCGGGCCAGGCTACGGCAACGGCCTCGCCAACCTGCACAACGCCCGTCGCGCCTTCACTGCGGTGGTCAACGTCATCGGCGACCACGCCACCTACCACCGCCGCCACGACGCGCCGCTCGCCTCCGACATCGCCGCCATCGCCGGGGCCAATTCGGTGTGGGTGAAATCGGCCGACAGCGCCGACGGCGTCGGCGCGCTGGCCGCCGAGGCGATCGCCGCCAGCCTGGGGCCGCCCGGCGGACCGGCGAGCCTCATCCTTCCGGCCGACTGCGCCTGGTCGCCCACCAACTCAGCCCCCTGCAAGGCCGAGCGCCGCGCCAAGGCGCAGGCGCCGTCCTCGGCGGTCGAGGCGGCGGCCCGGCGCATCAGGGCCGCCGCCAGGCCGGTGCTGCTGCTCGGGACCGGCGCCTGCGGCGAGGCTGAGCTGCGGGCCGCCGGGCGACTCGCCGGCGCCGGGATCCGGGTGCTCACCGACACCTTCATCGCCCGCCAGCGGCGCGGCGCCGGCGTCTTCGCGCCGGACCGGATGATGTATTTCGGCGAGATGGCGCTGACCGACCTCACCGGCGTCGATCTGATGGTCCTCGTCGAGACCGTCGCGCCGGTGGCCTTCTTCGCCTATCCGGACAAGCCGAGCGTGCTCGTTCCCGACGGCTGCGAGACTCTCGGCCTGGCCGCGCGCGGCGAGGACGGCGCGGCGGCGCTGGAGGCCCTGGCCGACGCCCTCGGCGCGCCGCGGCAGGCGAAGCTGCAGCCGCTGCGGCTGCCCGAACGCCAGACCGGTCCGCTGACGCCGGCCGCCGCGGGCGCGGCCATCGCCCGTCACCTGCCCGAAGGCGCCATCGTCTCCGACGACTCGGTCACCTCCGGCCAGGCGATCGTCAATCTCACCCGCACCGCGCGCCCGCACGACTGGCTGGGCCTCACCGGAGGCGCCATCGGCCAGGGAATCCCGGTGGCCGTGGGCGCGGCGGTGGCAGGCGGCGGCCGCAAGGTGGTGTCGCTCAACGGCGACGGCGCGGCCATGTACACGCTTCAGGGGCTGTGGACGATGGCGCGCGAGGGCCTGGACGTCACCACGGTCATCTTCGCCAACAACGCCTATCGGATCCTCGGGATCGAGCTTGGCCGCACCGGCGCCGGCGAGCCCGGACCCGCAGCCGCCAAGCTGCTCGGCCTTGGCGACCCCGCGCTCCAATGGGCGAGCCTCGCCGGCGGCCTGGGCGTCCCCGCCTGCCGCTGCGACACCGCCGAGGCGTTCGAAGCGGCGTTCGCGCGCGCCATGGCGCAGTCCGGCCCCACCCTGATCGAGGCGGCGCTCGCCTGACGGGTCCTGAGTCCTTCGAGACGGCCGCGGCGCGGCCTCCTCGAGCAAGACAAAGGTCCGCATCACGGTCGCGGCGAAGGGCGAGGGGCGCCAGCCAAGGCGCCGCTCGACTTCGCACCAGCGCGGGCGTTCACCCTCGCTTGTTGGTCGGCAACTGGCAGCCGCCGACGATATCCTTGGCCGCGACGCAGGCGATGGCCTCCTTGGGCGTCATCGCCGGCAACGTATAGGAGATCAGATAGCCCGGATTGCCGTCGGCGCAGGCCACCTCGATGTAGCCGATGTTACCCGCCGTCTTGCCGACCGAGCGTGAACCGGAGACGGCGCAGGTCGACTTGCCGAGACGCTTCAGATCGTTGGTGAGGTTGGGATCGGCGGCGCTCGCCGGGGTGAAGCTGCAGCGGTATCCCACGAGCTCGGAGTGGGCGCAGTCGTAGATGTGCGCCGGCTCGGCCTCGCTGGCCGGGAAGATCGCGACGGCGCCGTCCGGCCGGTTCGAGCAGGCGAGTTCGACCACCTCGTGACCGGGCAGTTCGACGTCGAAGGGGGCGTACTTCGAGACGTTGCAGTTGAAGCCGGCCTTCTGGGCCAGCCTGGTGTAGAGGCCCGCCTGCTCGGTTTGGGCCTGCCGCGCATTGGTCAGGGTGCAGCCGCCGCCGATGTTGTCCGCGACGGCGCAGTCGATGGCGGGCTTGACCTGCCCGTTCGCGGCCATCTCGACCATGTAGCCCTTGCCGTCCTGGCAGGCGACCTCGAAGAAGTAGGAGCCGTCGGCCGTGGCGCCGACGACTCGGCGATTCTTGATGTCGCAGGGCTTGCCCATCTTGGCGACGATCGCATCGAAGGTGGCCGTCTGCTGAGCCGGCGTGGTGAGGGTGCATTGCAGCGTCCCGCCGCTCATCGCCAGCAGGAAGCAGGGCTGCAGCTTGACCGGCTTCTGGACGCTCATCGGGTAGGAGGTGTGCACGATGTAGCCAGAGCCGTCCTGGCAGGCGACCTCGAAGTCAGTCTCGGTGCCGTCGGCGGTATGGCCGATGCCGCGCGCGTTCACCAGCTGGCAGCTGGGGTCGGCCTTGGCGAGCAGGGGCGCGAGGCCGGCCTTGGGATCGGCGTTCTCCGGCAGGACGCAGGAGGCGCCCTTCGCGGCGGCCGCCTCGAGGCAGGTGTAGATCTGCGGCGCCCCGCTAGCCTTGGTCGCCACCACATAGCCCTCGGCGTTGCGGCAGGCGATCTCGTAGAAGGTGGACTTGACCTTGGTCTTGGGATCGACCTGGGTTCCCATCATCCGGGCGTCGGCGAGCTGGCAGTCGAGGCCGGCGGACTTGATGATGCCGGGCGCGGCGGCCATGCCCTGCTTCTTCTGTTCAGGGCTGACCGGGGGCGACTTGCCGGCGGCCAGCGCCGAGGCGGCCGGCAGGCAGACCGCCGCCATCATGGCGGCAAATAGAGCGATGAAGATCGGCCTCATGACGGCGCGCTCCCTGGGGACGTTTCTGAATCGACACGGTGTTAAGACCGTCACAGTGGGGCGGGTCAAGAGACTGGAGCCTGGGACATGCAGCTGAGACGCTTCGAGAGCCGGGATCTGGATGGGGTGATCTCGCTGTGCGCCGCCGAAGGCTGGCCGAGCTTTCCGGAGAATCCGGCCCGCGCCCTGCGGGCGCTGACCGCGCCAGGGGTCACCACCGTGGTGGCCGAAGCCGATGGCGCCGTGGCCGGCTTCGCCCAGCTTCTCAGCGACGGCGAGATCCAGGCGCACCTCTCGCTGATCGCGGTGGCTCCCCACCACCGCCGCAAGGGCGCCGCCCTTGGCATGCTGAAGCTGGCGCTGAGTCTGGCCGGCGGCCACCGCATCGACCTGCTCACCGACACCGCGGCGCAGTTCTACCAGGCGCTGCCGAACCACCGGATGGAGGGCTTCCGCATCTATCCCCAGTTCGCGGGCAAGCCGTAATCGGCGCGCCTGGGGTTGGGGCGGCGCAGCGGCTGCTTGCGGGCGAACGCGGTTCGTCGGATAAGCGGCGCAGGCGGTCCGCCTTCACCGGCGGCCAAGAGGGAACGCGGTGACGCGCGCCTGCACGCAGGTGCCGGGGCGCCAATCCGCGGCTGTGCCCGCAACTGTAAGCGGCGAGGCTTCGATCCGTTCGCCCCTCCTGCCGGAGGGGCCGCCACTGGGAAACCGGGAAGGCAAGGCTCGGCGCCGGCGACCCGCAAGCCAGGAGACCTGCCGCCTCCAGTCGCTCGTCCGAAGGCCCGGGTGCAGGCCGTCGGCGCGGGATGCTCCGTCGCAGCGACCAGGCCGGCCCGGCGCGCCGGCCCGAAGGTCGCTGCCCAGCCCGCGGGCGCCGCGCGAGCCGGAGAACCTTGCCCATGCGCCCCATCGCCCTCGCCGCCGCGCTCGCCGCCGCCGTGGCCGCGCCCCGTCTCGCCCACGCAGATCCACCGAAAAAGGCCGCCGTCGGCGAGGTCGTGGTGACGGCCACGCGCCTGCCGGCCTATCTCTCCGACGCTCCGGACGTCTATGTGATCGACCGGCGTCAGATCGAGCTGCGCCAGGCGACCTTCGCCCCGGATCTGCTCGCCACCGTTCCCGGCCTGGCGGTGACCAGCGAGGGCGGCTTCGGCGGCTTCACCGCCGTGCGCATGCGTGGCGCGACCGCCGACAAGACCCTGGTGCTGATCGACGGCGTGCCCCAGAACGACGCCAGCGATCCCAGCGGCGCCTATGACTTCGCCGCCCTCGACCTTGCCGACATCGAGCGGGTGGAGATTCTCTCCGGCCCGCAGAGTTCGCTCTGGGGTTCGGACGCCATCGGCGGCGTGATCTCGTTCACCACGCGCGAACTCGACGGCTGGCGCGCCGCGCTCGAAGGCGGCTCGCTCGCCACCTTCGACGGATCGGCCGCCGTCGGGCGGCGCACCGAGGCCTGGGCGCTCGGCGCCAACCTGTCCGGCTACCGCAGCAGGGGCGTCTCCAGGGCCGACGGCCTCGGCGCCCCCGACCCGTTCTGGACCTGGACGGCGAGCGGCTACGCCCGGCTGACGCCGGCCCCCTTCGCCAGCTTCGACCTCCGCCTGCGCTATCATCAGGCGCGCGCCGAGATCGACGGCTATGACGCCGTCACCGGCGCGTTCGGCGATACGCCGGGCCAGTTCAACGCCAACCGCGACTGGACCGGGACCGCCCGGGCGAAGCTCGAGGGTCCCTGGGGGGTCCAGCACACCTTCAGCGTCGGCGTCTTCGAAATCGACCGCTCCGACATCTATCCGGGCTTTGCGGCCAGTTCGGCCAGCTACTGGGCCTCGCGCCAGGATTACCGCTGGCTCGCCGAACGCGGCGCGCCCTCCGACGCGGTGGGTCTCGCTTTCGGGGTCGAGCGCGAATCCGACCACGCCAGCATCTCGACGGGCCAGCGTTTCGACCTCGGCACGACCTCCGGCTTCGCCCTGGCCCGCTGGCGTCCGCTCGCGCCGCTCACCCTCACCGGCGCGATCCGCTACGACGCGCCGGACGTCTTCGCCGGCCAGGCGACCGGGCGCGTAGGCGCCGTGCTGAAGCTCGGCCGCGGCTTCTCGCTGGAGAGCGCCTGGGGCCAGGGCTTCAAGACGCCGACGATCAGCGAGATCGCCTGCGACTTCTGCTTTCCAGCCGGGCCCTCCGCCGGCCTGAAGCCGGAGCATGCCCAGGGCGAAGATGTCGCGCTGGCCTGGCGTTCGGGCGACGGGCGCTTCTACGCCAAGGTCACCGGCTACCGCCTCGACGTGCAAGACCAGATAGCCTTCGCCGCCGCTTTCCCGTTCCGCTACATCAACGTCGGCCGGACGCGCTCGACCGGCGTGGAAGCGCAGGCGCAGGCGCGCCTCACCCGGCATCTGACGCTGCAGGCCGGCTATGCCTACACCGACGCCGTCGACCTCAGTGCAGGGACGCCGGAGCTGCGCGTGCCGCCCAACGCCGGCTCGCTGGCGCTCTTCTGGCGCGACGGCCGCTGGCAGGGCGCCCTAACGGCCCGTTCGGAGAGCCCGGACGCCGACATCAATCCCTCGAGCTTCGCGCCCCAAGTGCGCCCAGGCTTCACGCTCGTCGGCGTCTCGGGCGCCTACGCGCTGCGCCCGGGCCTGGAACTCACCGGCCGCATCGAGAACCTGACCAATGCCCATTATCAGGAGATCCTCGGCTACGGCGAGCCGCGGCTGATGGTCTTCCTCGGCCTGCGGGCGAAGGGGTGAGGCGCGCGCTCAAGCAACACCGCGGGGGATTCCAGTTCCCCGCGCGGCGGCGGCGCCAGCGGATTGTAGGTCGGTTTTAACATATGCGGCGGGTCATGTAAGAAGAGCCGCGGCTTTTTAACACGTAGCGCCTCAGGCCGCGGCCCAGCGGCGGGGGTCGAGGGCGACGGGGTCGTCGAGGGCCATCTCGTCCCAGTCGAGATCGGGCGGCGGACTGGCGGCGGCGGCGATGACGGCGGAAAGCTCGGCGGCGGTGGCGGCGCCGACGATCACGGCGTCGGCCTCCGGGCGCGACAGAGCGAAGCCCAACGCCGCCTGGAGCGGATCGGAGCGGCCCTCGGCGATCATCCGGCGGGCGCGCGACAGCCGCCCAGCGGCGCCTTTCAGTTGCGCCGGCACCCGGTCGGGCGGCAGGAAGACGAGGCCGTTCAGGAAGATCGAGCGCAGGTGCACCTCGATACCCATCTGCTTCACCGCCATCAGGCTGCCGTCGAGCAGCAGCCTCTGGTCGAGCAGCGAGGCAGGCGCCTGGATGAGGTCGGGCTTGAACCGGCGCGCCAGGCCCACCGGGTCGTCGGAGGCGTAGGCGCAGACGCCCACCTGCCGGAACAGCCCGGCGTCGCGCAGCGCCTGCAGCCGCGCCCACAGCGCCTGGCCGGACGGGGCGAAGAGATCGCTGGCCGACTGGACCACGATGGCCTGCGCGCTGGCGAGGCCCAGCCGGGCGAGCGAGGCGAGCGCCTCGTCCTCGACCGCGTCCGCTCCGCGTTCGCCGCGCACCGACTTGACCAGCAGCTTCATCGGCGATGGCTTGGGCGCGCCGGCGCCCAGCATCTGCTCCACCAGCGGCGAGGCTGCGCCGGCGTCGAGGAAACCGAGGCCGGCGCGCGCGGCGGCGCCCAGCATCTCGCGAACCTCGGCCTCGGGCGAGCGGCCGCGCAGATGGCCGCCCGCGCCCGTCTGGAATTGCGCCGAGCCGAGGCCCAGCTTGGCCAGATCCGGTTTCATTCGAAGCCCACCATCGTTTGGCTCTGACGACGTTCCGGCCGATGCTGCGCGCCAGACCTTAAGGAACCGGTACCCGGCCGGCCGGTCGAAGCCTAAATGCGAGACACGATGATCCACACGCTTCCAGATTGGCCGACTTTCGGCCTCGGCGACGACGCCAGGCCGGCGCTGGATCTGGCGCGCGCCGCCGGCGAGCCGGCGGCGCTCGCCACCATCGTCGGGCTGGATGGCGGCGGCCCGCGGCCGGTGGGAACCCAGATGGTGATGGGCGAGACCGTGCTCTCGGGATTCCTTTCGGGCGGCTGCCTGGAGGGCGACGTGCTTGGCCATGGCCGCGCCTGCCTCGCCGACGGCGCGCCGCGGCGCCTGGTGTACGGCGCCGGCAGCCCGTGGCCGGACATACGGCTGCTCTGCGGGGCGCGCATCGACATCCTGGTCGAGCGCCTCGCGCCGGACGACGCGGCGGTCGGGCGGCTGATCGAGCTTTGGCGCCGCCGCGAGCCGGCCCTGTGGATCAGCGACGGCGAGCGGCGGGTCTGCGCGGCGGACGCGGCAGGCGCCGAGCCTTGGCCGGGCGCCTTCTCGCGCCGCTTCGAGCCGACGCCGAAGCTGGTGGTGCTGGGCGCCGATCCCACCGCCCTGGCCATCGCCTGGCTGGGCGCCGAGGCCGGCTTCGAGACGACGCTGGTGCGCCCGAAGGGTCCCGAGGCCCCGCCGCCCTTCGCGGTGGCCTACTCGCGCGACGAGCCCGCCGAGGCTCTCCAGGCTGTCGGGCTCGACCGCTGGACCGCCGTCGCGGTCGCCACGCACGAGGCCGAGACCGACCATGCCGCGCTCAGCGTCGCCCTGCCGTCGCCGGCCTTCTATGTCGGGGCGCTGGGCGCCAGGCGCCGGGCAGGCGATCGGATGGCGTGGCTGCGCGCCGCGGGCGTGGACGAGGTCGCCATCGCGCGCCTGCGCACCCCGATTGGCCTCGCGATCGGCGGCAAGGCGCCCTGGGAGGTGGCGGTCTCGGTGATCGCCGAGGTCACCGAGGTCCGCTACGCCCGCACCAGCGGCAGCACCTCGACCGGCTCGCCGGCGGCGAGCGCCGCGGCGCCGGCGGGGCGGCGCACCAGGGCATCGGCGCCGGCGAATACCGAGATCAGCGAGGAGTCCTGATCATCGAAGGGCTGGGCGAGGAGCGCGCCGTCCGCATCCGAGGTCAGCCGGGCGCGCATCCAGTGCTCGCGCGCGCCGTTGCGCCCGAGGCCCTGCGCCGCCTTGGCGTGGATCATGGCCAGGCGCGGCGACGCCCCCTGCATCGCCATCAGGAGCGGTCGCAGGAAGAGTTCTGCGCCCACCAGCGCCGACGCGGGATTACCTGGCAGGCCCAGCACCAGCCGGCCGTCCGCCAGCCGGCCGAACCAGGTGGGCTTGCCGGGACGCATGGCCACGCTCTCGACAAAGAGTTCCAGGCCCAGCACGGCAAGGGCCGGCTTGACGAGGTCGTGGTCGCCCACCGACGCCCCGCCGACCGTGACCAGCAGGTCGCAGGCCTCGTCCCGCACCGCCGCAACGGTGGACGCGATGTCGTCGCCGACGGCGGCGAGGCGCTTCGGCTCTGCGCCCCAGGCGCGGGCGAGGGCGACGACGGCGATGGTTCCGGAATCGAAGATCTGGAAGGGACCGGGCGCGGCGCCCGGCTCGATGATCTCCTCCCCGGTGGAAAGCAGCGTCACGCGCGGCCGGCGCGCGACGGCGAGCGCGCCGCGTCCGGCCGCCGCGGCCAGGGAGAGCCGCCAGGCATCGAGACGGGCGCCCTTGTCGAGCACCCGGTCGGCGCGGTGGAAGTCGCAGCCGGCAGGCCGGATGTTGTCGCCGGCCGCCGCGGCCGCAACCGCGACCTCGCCGCCCTCGCGCGTCGCCTCCTCCTGGATCACCACCGTGTCGGCGCCGGCCGGGACCTCGGCGCCGGTGAAGATGCGCACCGCCTCGCCGCGCCCGAGCCTGGCCCCGAAGGGCCGGCCGGCGGCGCTCTCGCCGATGATCGCCAGGCGCCCCGGCGCGTCGGCGCAGCGCAGCGCCCAGCCGTCCATGGCCGAGGCAGGATAGGGCGGCTGATCGCGGATCGCGTGGACGTCCTCCGCCAGCGCGCGGCCCACCGCCGCCTCCAGGGCGACGCTCTCGGACGGCAGGACCGATGTCCGGGCCAGCATGCGCGCCCGCGCGTCCTCGACCGCGAGCAGCCTCATGGCGCCGGCCAGTCGCCCGAGGCGCCGCCGCTCTTGCGCACCAGGCGCACCTGCTCGATGCTCATGCCGCGCTCGGCCGCCTTCAGCATGTCGTAGAGGGTGAGGCAGGCCACCGCGACCGCGGTCAGCGCCTCCATCTCGACCCCGGTGGCCCCGGTGGTCTTCACCCGCGCCGTCACCGCCAGGCCGTCGTCGGCGGCCTCGACGTGCACCTCGGCCTTGGAGAGCGCCAGCGGATGGCAGAGCGGGATCAGGTCGGCGGTGCGCTTGGCCGCCATGACGCCGGCGAGTTCGGCGGTGGCGATGACCTCGCCCTTGCGGCCGCCGCCGGAGAGCGCCAGCGCCCTGGTGGCCGCCGACATCCGCACCAGCCCCGCCGCCTGCGCCTCCCGCGCCGTGGCGGGCTTGTCGGAGACGTCCACCATCCGCGCCCGGCCGGAGCGGTCAAGATGCGTCAGCCGGCTCATTTTTCCAGCAGCCGCGGCATCAGCTCGACCATGTTGCAGGGCCGGTGGCGCGAATCGAGCTGCGGGGCGATGACCTTGTCCCAGCCATCGCGTACCGCGCCGTTCGAGCCGGGCAGGCAGAAGATGAAGACGCCATCGATGAGACCGGCCAAGGCGCGCGACTGCAGCGTCGAGAGCCCGACGCTCTGGTAACTGACCAGGTGAAAGATCGCCGAGAAACCATCGATGCGCTTGTCGAGCAGGGGTTCGACGGCTTCGGGAGTGACGTCGCGGCCGGTGATGCCAGTGCCGCCGGTGGTGAGGATCGCGTCCACCTCGCCCGAGGCCGTCCAGGCCTTCACCTGGCGGCGGATGGCGCCGATCTCGTCGGGGACGATGGCCCGGTCCGCCAGCACGTGCCCGGCGCCGGCGAGCCGCTCGGCGAGGATGTGGCCGGACGTGTCGCTCTCCTCGTCGCGGGTGTCCGAGACGGTGAGGACGGCGATGCGCACCGGCGTCATCGCCGCGGCCTGGTCGAGCCGGCCTCCGGGAGCAAGAACGGTGGTCATGCGAGGCTCCAGACTGATGGTCGCCCGAACCCCTACTCCCACCGGGCGAGATCGTCCAAGTCCCGCGCGGTGGGCTCGACCCAGCGCGCTCCGTCGGGCCCGTGCTCCTTCTTCCAGAACGGAGCGCGGGACTTGAGATAGTCCATCAGATAGTCGCAGGCCTCGAAGGCCTCGCGCCGGTGCGCCGAAGCGGTGGCCACCATCACGATCGACTCGCCCGGCGCGATCACGCCATGGCGGTGAATCACCAGCACGTCGTCGAGACCGAACCGGGACGCGGCCGCCGCGGCGACGCGGCCGATCTCGATTTCGGTGAAGCCTGGGTAGGCCTGCAGCTCCAGCGCCGTCGCCCGGCCCGCCTCGCCGCGGGCGATGCCGACGAAGCTGGCCACCGCCCCGGTCCGGCTGCGCCCGGCGCAGAAGCCGGTGAGTTCCGCGCCGGGCTCGAAGGGCTGGGCGACGAGGCGGATCATCCGCCGCTCATCGGCGGCAGGAAGGCCACTTCCGCCATCGGCGACAGGCGCGCTTCGCCGCGCACGATGGCCCGGTCCACCGCCGTCTGCACGCCAGGGCCGCCGAGCGCCGCGCCGAGGGCGGCGTCCTCGCTCGCCAGCAGCGCCCTCAGGGCCGCGAGACTGGCCGGCGGCGGCTCGACGGCGCGCTCGCGCCACCCGGCCAGGTCGCCCAGCCGCCCGAACAGCAGCACGCGCATCTAGCCGCCGGTGGTCGACATGTGCCGCGCCACCGCCGGCGAGGCGCCGCGCGCGATTTTGAAATCGTGACCTTTCGGCTTGGCGTCGATCGCGGCGCGGATGGCGGCGACGAGGCGCTCGTCGCCGGCGCCCGAGCGGATCACGGCGCGCAGGTCCGCGGCGTCCTCGCGCCCGAGGCAGGTGTGCAAGGTCCCGGTGCAGGTGAGCCGCACCCGGTTGCAGGCCTCGCAGAAATTGTGGCTCAGCGGCGTGATGAAGCCGAGCCGGCCGCCGGTTTCGGCGACGGACACGTAGCGCGCCGGCCCGCCGGTGGAGAGCGGCAGGTCGGTCAGGGTCCAGAAGCCGGCGAGGCGCCGGCGCACGCTCTCGAGTGAGAGGTACTGATCGGTACGGTCGGCGTCGATCTCGCCCATCGGCATGGTCTCGATCAGCGTCAGATCCATGCCGCGCCCGTGCGCCCATTGCACCAGGGCGGGGATCTCCTCGGCGTTGTCGCGCGCCAGCGCCACGGTGTTGATCTTGACCTTCAGGCCGGCGTCCTGCGCCGCATCGATCCCGGCCACCACCTGGGCGAGGTCGCCGCCGCGGGTCAGGCGCGCGAAGAGATCGGGCTTCAGCGTGTCGGCCGAGACATTGATCCGCCGCACGCCGAGCCGGGCCAGATCGGCCGCGAACTTCGCCAGCTGGGTGCCGTTGGTGGTCAAGGTCAGCTCGTCGAGCGCCCCGGTCTCCAGGTGCCGCGCCAGGCGCTCGACCAGGGCGAGAAAGCCCTTGCGCACCAACGGCTCGCCCCCGGTGAGGCGCAGCTTGCGGGTTCCGAGGGCGACGAACGCCGAAGCGATGGCGTCGATCTCCTCCAGCGTCAGCACCTGCGCCTTGGGCAGGAAGGTCATGTGCTCGGCCATGCAATAGACGCAGCGCAGGTCGCAGCGGTCGGTGACCGAGACGCGCAGATAGCGCACCGTGCGGCCAAAGCCGTCGACGAGCGGGGCGTGCTTGCCGGGCGCAGCCGTGGCGTCATAGGGCGTCATCGGCGGCTAACATAGAAAGGATCGCGGCTTGGCGACAGGGGGCGAGGTTCGGGAGGGTGAGATTGCGGCGGCGCTGGAGGCGATCGTGCTGGCCGGCGGTGCGGGCGCGAGGTTCGGCGGCGCCAAGCTGACCCATCCCTGGCGGGGCGGGGTGCTGATCGACGGGGCGCTCGGCGCCGCCTTCGCCGCACCGGCCCGTCACGTCACCGTCGTCACCGGCGCGGACGCCGGCGTCGAGGCGGCGGCGCGGCGCTTCGCGGCGATCTGCGGCCAGGCGAAGCGCCTGCGCCTGGTCCATTGTCCCGATCACGCCCGGGGCATGGGCGCGACCTTGCGCGCCGGCGTCGCCAGCCTCCCGGCGGGTGCGGCCGGCGCCTACGTCTTCCTGGGCGACAT
Organism: Caulobacteraceae bacterium; assembly: GCA_035532115.1. GTDB lineage: Bacteria > Pseudomonadota > Alphaproteobacteria > Caulobacterales > Caulobacteraceae > Acaudatibacter. Next base: position 98,364 of record DATKRO010000104.1, read on the forward strand.
GCCCCTGGTCCCGGCGTCGGTCGCGCCGGCGCTCGCCGCCGCCCTCGCCCGCGGCGCTGCCGCAGCGGCGCCGTCGCATCGGGGGCGGCGCGGACATCCGGTGCTGTTCGGGGCGGAGCTGTTCGAGGCGCTCGGCGCCCTCGCGGGCGACCAGGGCGCGCGCCAGATGCTGGAACGGCTGCGCGCGCGGCTGGCGCTCGTTGCGGTCGACGATCCCGGCGTCCTCGTCGACATCGACCGGCCCGCGGACCTGGACGGCCTGGCGCCAGGCTAGTCGGCCGCTTCGACCAATCCGAAACGATGGCGCTTCGCCCGGGCGACGGCACACCGCCGACCTCTGCCGCACTCGGGCCATGCGCGGTGCGGGGCGCACGAGAGCCGTCGCCCGCAGCCCCTCCGCCGCCCGGCGTCGCCGCGCCGAGCGCCACCCCGTTCTCACGGGTGAGGAGGAAGTTCCCTTCATCCTTCCCCGCGGCGGGGGGGTGGAAGGGGTCCGCTTCAACCCATCTGCAGCGATGGCGCTTCGTCCCGGGCGCCATTTCCCCGCCGGTTGACGGCGGAACGGGGGGCGGGATGATGGCCAGGGCGCGCGAGGAGGACCACCGCGATTCGCAAGCTGCTGGCCTGGGCGGTGTTCGCCGGCGTGGTGCTCGCCGGGGGCGCGATCGTCTTTTCCATCTGGGACCTCGACCTGCGATGGCGCCCGAAGACGATCACCAGGGACCAGGCCAGGATTGCCCAGGATCTGGATCAGGCCGGCTGGGTCTCGCCGCACCTGAACGGCCCCAGGCTCTATATGATCTCGTACCGCGCCTGCTCCGACTGCATCCGCTTCGAGGACGAGGCGTTCCCGAAGCTGCAGGGGGCCGGCGTCGATACGCGGGTGATCATGATCGCCCTGCCCGACCGCAACGGCCTGGCGCACTCGACCGCGGCCGAGCGGGCGACGGTGGCGGAACTCTGGATCGGACGCAGCTGGAAGCTCTACCAGCAATGGACCGCGGTTCCCGCGCCCGCCTGGACCGCGCCGGGCATCGCTGGCGCCGATGGCGACGCCGCGCGCACCGCCGTGGTCGAGGCCGGCCGCGCCCTGGTGCGCGACCTCGCGCCGATGCTGGGCGCCAACGGAGTGCGGCTCGCCTTTCCGACGCTGATCTGGTGGACCAGGGATGGGCGCATGCGCGCCTGCGCTTGCGAGAGCCCCAGATCGTACCGGTATGTGGAGGATGAACTCGGGGCGAAGGCGCCCTGACCGCCCGCCACCGCGGCCGTCACCTCGGATTGAAGAGCCGCGAACCCTTGACGCGCTCCTTGTTGGCGGCGCGGGTCTTGGGGCCCTGGCCGCGGTCGGCCTCGGTCTTGACCGGCCGGCGCGTGTGGTTCTCGCCGTGCAGGGCGCCGATGGGCGGACCGTCGTCGGTGGGCGACAGGCCCTCGGCGCCCGCCTCGGCGGCCTCGTCCAGCGCCGGCGGATCGGGTTCGGCGCCGGGCGGCGCGCCGGTGCGATCGAGGCTGGCGGGTTGCTTGGCCATCTGCGCCCTCCGCGGCTGGCGCCCCCGCGAGCAAAACCGCGCCCCCGACGGGCCGGTTCCGGCCGACTTCGCCGTTGAGCGGCGCGCCGGGCAAGGCTAGGCGGGAGCCGATGCGAAGCCCGTTCCGCGCCGCCTACGAGGCGCGCCTCCACGGGGGCGCCCTGCGCCCCGACGCGGCGCAGGCGGGCGCCGTGGAGGCTCTGGCGCGCCTGGAGCGCGACCTCGCCGAGGCGCATCCGTCGGGGCTGTTGCGCCGGGCCAGGGCCGTGCGCGGCGTCTATCTGCACGGCCCGGTCGGGCGCGGCAAGTCGGCGCTGATGGACCTCTTCTTCGAGGCGGCCCCGACGGCGAAGAAGCGGCGCGTGCATTTCCATCGCTTCATGGCGCAGACGCACCGGCTGGTGAACGCCTGGCGCACCGGCGACGGCGCCGCCCGCCTGGCCCGTTTCGGCCGCCGCCGCGGCGACGATCCCATCGCGTCCGCCGCCGCGGTGATCGCCAGGGAGGCGCGGCTCTTCTGTTTCGACGAGTTCCAGGTCAGCGACATCGCCGACGCCATGATCCTCGGGCGGCTCTTCGAGCAGCTCTTCGCCGGGGGCGTCGCCATCGTGGCGACCTCCAACCGGGCGCCGGACGAGCTTTACCAGGACGGCATCAACCGCCAGCTCTTCCTGCCCTTCATCGACATGCTGAAGACGCACCTGGAGGTGGTGGCGGTGGCGGGCCGGCGCGACTACCGCCTCGATCGCCTGCGCGCCGGGCGCACCTGGTTCTCGCCGATCGACGCCGACAGCGAGGCCGGCTTCGATGCGCTCTGGGGCGAGATGCTGGGCGCCGACGCCGAGATCGGCGCGACGCTGGAGGTGTTCGGGCGCAGGCAGCACTGGCCGAGGGCCGCCGGCGGGCGCCTGCGCGCCCATTTCAACAGCCTCTGCGGCGAGGCGCTCGGGCCTTCCGACTATCTGGCGCTCGCCGGGCGGTTCCAGACGCTCTTCATCGAGGCCGTGCCGCGCCTGACGCCGGAGCGGCGCGACGCCGCCCGGCGCTTTGCGACCCTGATCGACACCCTCTACGAGGCGCGCGCCCGCCTGGTGGTGCTGTCCGCCGCCGAGCCCGCCGCGCTCTATCCATCCGGCGACGGCGCCTTCGAGTTCCAGCGCGCCGCCTCGCGCCTGGAGGAGATGCGCTCGGCGGCCTGGCTCGCAGGTGGCGCGGACACGCAGGCGGCGCCAGCGAGAGCGGCGCCAGTGGACATGCCATAGCCCCAGGACTATATCACCGCATGCCGTGGACGGTCGCTAACCACGACGATTTCGACCCGGGAGTTCGACGTATTGCCAACGCAGGTACAGGACGAGTTGCTGGCGGCCACAGCCTTGCTGGAAACCTATGGACCGCCCTTGGCAGACCGCACGCCGATACCCTGGCCGGATCAAGGCACCCGAACATGAAGGAGCTTCGGTTCAAGGCGGCTGGCGGGGCGTGGCGGGTGGCGTTCGCATTCGATCCTGCACGACGGGCCATCCTGCTGGTCGCGGGCGACAAAGCGGGCGTGGCGCAAAGGCGATTCTACACGGGCTTGATCCGCAAGGCGGACAGCCGGTTCGACGCCCATTTGAAGCGTCTGACGGAGAATTGAAGATGGGCCGCACGCGCGAGGAGATCATGGCCGCCCTGCCCAAGGCGCGTCGGTCGCGCATAGACGCCCGCGCCGCTGAACTGCAGGGCGAGGTCGAGGGATTGAAGGCGCTACGACTGCTCGCCCAGCGCAGCCAGGACCAGATCGCCCGAGGTCTGGGCATCAAACAACCTTCCGTGCTCAAGATCGAGCGCCAGACCGATCTTTATCTGTCCACCCTGCGCCGCTTCGTGGAGGCGGCCGGCGGCACGCTGGAACTCAGAGTGGAACTGCCCGGCAAGGGCGTCCTGCATCTGACCGGATTGGGAGAACTCAAGTCCTGAGATCGGCTGCGCTCCAGCCGTCATCGAGACTGCGGCGCCGCGTTCGCAGTCGTTCGAACGACTCTGAAGTTCGGGTCCAAGCCTGGCGGAGCGTCGAGTGGACTCCCCCAACGCGGGCAGTCGCGCACGGCGCCAAGTTTGACACCCCCCGCCCCGGGCTTAAAAGGGCGGCGCGCTTTGCGAGGGAGGGGATCTGGATGGCCGACGCCGCGCCGGGGCGGGGAGGCAGGCCGCAGTCGCCGTCCGTATGGATCTGGCGCTGGCACGTCACCATGGTCTGTTCGATCCTGCATCGGGCGGCCGGCGCGATCCTCTATGTCGGCGCCCTGGTGCTGATGGGCTGGGCGCTCGCCCTCGCCACCGGGCCGGACGCCTACGCCGCCTATACCGGGTTCCTGGGGTCGCTGCCGGGCAAGGCGCTGCTGTTCGGCTTTGCGCTCTCGGTCTTCTATCATCTCGCCAACGGCGTGCGGCACCTGGTCTGGGACGCAGGCTACGGCTTCGCGCCCCGGACGGCCGACGCCAGCGGGCTCGCCACCCTCGCTTTCGCCGTGGCGGCGGCGGTGGTGCTGTTTCTCTACGCCGGCCTGACGGGCGCGCTCTGATGGCGAGGGTGCGCACGCCGCTCGCCCGCGCCCGGGGCCTTGGTTCGGCCAAGCACGGCGTCGGCCATTTCGTCGTCCAGAGGCTCACCGCCCTGGCCCTGGCGGGGCTGGTGCTCTGGGGCGTCGCCTCGGTGCTCGGCCTGGCGCGCGGCGGCTACGACGTCGCGGTCATGTGGCTGCACGCGCCGGTCAACATCGTCCTGGCCGTGCTGCTCGTCGTCGCCGCCTTCTGGCACATGCAGATCGGCATGCGGGTGATCATCGAGGACTATTTCGCCCGCACCTCCACCAAGTCCGCCTTGCTGGTGCTCAATGTGTTCGTCTGCTGGCTGGGGGCGGCGCTGAGCGTGGTCTCGCTGCTGAAGGTGGCCTTCGCCGCCGGAGTGATCGTCTGATGGCCGCCTACGAGATCATCGATCACCAGTTCGACGTGGTGGTGCTGGGCGCAGGGGGCTCGGGCCTGCGCGCCGCGCTCGGCTGCGCCGAAGCCGGCCTGAAGACCGCCTGCATCACCAAGGTCTTCCCCACCCGTTCGCACACCGTCGCCGCCCAGGGCGGCATCTCGGCCAGCCTCGGCAACATGGGCGAGGACGACTGGCGCTGGCACATGTACGACACCGTCAAGGGCGCGGACTGGCTGGGCGACCAGGACGCCATCGAATACCTGGTGCGCCACGCGCCGGCGGCGGTGTACGAGCTGGAGCACTGGGGCGTGCCGTTCTCGCGCACCGACGACGGCAGGATCTATCAGCGCGCCTTCGGCGGCATGACCCGCAACTTCGGCGAGGCGCCGATCCAGCGCACCTGCGCGGCCGCCGACCGCACCGGCCACGCCATGCTGCACACCATGTACGGCCAGTCGCTGAACCACGACGTCGAGTTCTTCATCGAGTTCTTCGGCCTCGACCTCATCATGGATGACGGCGTCTGCCGCGGCCTCACCGCCTGGAAGCTAGACGACGGTTCGCTGCACCGTTTCCGCGCCCAGACTACGGTGATCGCCACCGGCGGCTATGGCCGCGCCTATTTCTCCTGCACCGGCGCCCACACCCAGACCGGTGACGGCGCCGCCATGGCGCTGCGCGCCGGCCTGCCGCTGCAGGACATGGAGTTCGTGCAGTTCCATCCCACCGGCATCTACGGCGCCGGCTGCCTGATCACCGAGGGCGCGCGTGGCGAGGGCGGCTATCTCACCAACTCCGAGGGCGAGCGCTTCATGGAGCGCTATGCGCCGAGCGTGAAGGATCTGGCCCCGCGCGACATGGTGAGCCGCGCCATGACGCTGGAGATCCGCGACGGCCGCGGCGTCGGCGAGAAGAAGGACCACATCTTCCTGCACCTCGACCACCTCGACCCGAAGCTGCTGCACGAGCGCCTGCCCGGCATCTCCGAGACCGCGCGCATCTTTTCCGGCGTCGACGTCACCAAGGCGCCGATCCCGGTGCTGCCCACCGTGCACTACAACATGGGCGGCATCCCCACGACCTACATGGGCGAGGCGGTGACGCGGCTGGGCGAGGACGCCGACCGCCACGTGCCGGGCCTGATGAGCGTCGGCGAGGCGGCGTGCGTCTCGGTGCACGGCGCCAATCGCCTCGGCTCCAACTCGCTCTGCGATCTGGTGGTGTTCGGCCGCGCCGTGGCGCTGCGCTGCGCCGAGACGCTGCAGGCCGGCGCGAGCCAGCCCGAGCCGAAGCGCGCCTGGACGGAGGCGCATCTCGCAAGATTCGACCGCTTCCGCCACGCCGCCGGCGCCACCTCAACGGCGGCGCTGCGGCTGGAGATGCAGACCGCCATGCAGGAGGACGCCGCCGTCTTCCGCACCGGCGAGACGCTGAAGAGCGGCTACGATCGGCTCTCCCGGGTGGTGGAGAAGCGCGCCGACCTCGCCGTTTCCGACCGCGGCCTCGTCTGGAACACCGACCTGATGGAGACGCTCGAGCTCGACAATCTCATCGCCCAGGCCACGGTGACGGTGGCCGGCGCCCTCAACCGCACCGAAAGCCGCGGCGCCCACGCCCGCGAGGACTTTCCCGAACGCGACGACGAGAACTGGATGAAGCACACCCTCGCCTGGTTCGACGACGCCTCGGGCAAGGTGGCGATCGACTATCGCCCGGTGCACATGAACCCGATGAGCAACGACATCGCCTCGCTGCCGCCCAAGGCGCGGATCTACTAGGAGCCCCGATGGTCCAGCTGATGCTGCCGAAGAACTCCAGGGTCGGCAAGGGCCGGCGCTGGCCTGCGCCGGCGGGCGCCGGGCGGGTCAAGCTGTTCCGGGTCTATCGCTACGATCCGGAGGGCGCCGGGAACCCGCGCTGGGACGAGTACGAGGTGGACGTGGACGCGTGCGGGCCGATGGTTCTCGACGTGCTCATCCACGTCAAGAACACCATGGACGCGACGCTGGCCTTCCGCCGCTCCTGCCGCGAAGGCGTCTGCGGCTCGTGCGCCATGAACATCGGCGGCCGCAACACGCTGGCCTGCACCCACGGCTGGGCCGACATCCCCGGCGAGGCGGTGCAGGTGGCGCCGCTGCCCAGCCAGCCGGTGGTCAAGGACCTGATCCCGGACCTGACGCTGTTCTACGCCCAGTACGCCTCGATCGAGCCATGGCTGCACACCAAGACGCCGCAGCCGCAGGACGAATGGCGCCAGGCGCCGGAAGATCGGGCGAGGCTCGACGGCCTCTACGAGTGCATCCTGTGCGCCTGCTGCACCACCGCCTGCCCCAGCTACTGGTGGAATCCGGAGCGCTACCTGGGGCCGGCGACGCTGCTGCAGGCGCAGCGCTGGCTGGTCGACAGCCGCGACGAAGCCACCGGCGAGCGGCTCGACGCGCTGGAGGACCCGTTCAAGCTCTACCGCTGCCACACCATCATGAACTGCGCCCAGGTCTGCCCCAAGGGCCTCAACCCCGCCAAGGCCATCGCCGAGATCAAGAAGACGCTGGTGGAGCGCACGGTCTAGGTTTCAGAGCGCCAGCTTCAGGCCGCACCACCGGGCGAAGTGGCGGAAGTCGCCGTCGCTGGCGATCAGAGCGACGTCGGCGTCGATGCAGCTCTGTGCGATCAGGGCGTCGGCAAGTTTCGCCTTGAGGCCTTTCGAAACCAAGAGATGGCGGTTGCTCCCGGCCCGCTCCCAATAGCCGTCGAGGATCGTCATCAGCGGCGCCTGGTGCAGCAAAGGCTCGAGCCCCGCGGCCCGGGGCCACCCTGAAAGCAACTCGGTCTTGACGGCCGGTGGCAGGCAAAGTTCCTGCGCCTGGAGCGCAACGCGAAGGCGCACCCTGTCGGCGGTGTCGGCGCCGCTAAGGAAGTTGATGATGCTGCTGGAATCGGCCGCAATCAATTTATGACGTTGCCGTGCTCGTCGAATTCACGGTCCTCGCGCAACTCGTCGAGGTCGAAGTCGAAGTGCAGCTTGCCCTCCAATTCCAGCATGCTGCGGCACCATTCCGCATGGTTGAGACGCTCCAGCGCCAAGCGGATCGTTTCTGTGACACCCTGTCCCGTATGGCCCATGGCTAGGTCCAGAACTGGTGCGGGGATGAATGCCGTAATCTTTCGCATTTCACTCATACGGCGATACATGCCATACGGGGGGCGCGCACGCAATATGCGAGCCGAATAAGTTGACGCCACCGTCGTTTTTCTGCATCGCACGCCCATGACCGAAACCGGTGCAGGCGTCGTGATCGTGGGGGCGGGCCACGCCGGCGGCACGGCGGCGGCGCTGCTGCGCCAGTATGGCTACGCCGGCCCCATCACCCTGGTGGGCGACGAGCCGATCCCGCCTTACCAGCGGCCGCCGCTCTCCAAGGCCTGGCTGAAGGGCGAGGCCGACGCCGACGCCCTGGCGCTGCGTCCGCTCGGCTTCTATGGCCAGCAGTCCATCGAGCTGATCCTGGGCGCCTGCGTCACGGCCGTGGACCGCCAGGCGCGGCGCGTGCGCCTCGCCGACGGCCGTTCGCTCGCTTACGAGCAGCTGATCCTCGCCACCGGCAGCCGGGCGCGGCCCCTGCCGATCCCCGGGGCGGACCTGAAGGGCGTGCTCTTCCTGCGCTCCGCGGCGGACGCCGAGCAGCTGAAGGCGGCGCTCGGACCCGGCAAGCGGCTGGCGGTGATCGGCGGCGGCTACATCGGCCTCGAGGCCGCCGCCTCGAGCCGGGCGCTCGGCGCCGAGGTGACGCTGCTGGAGCGCGAGCCGCGCATCCTCGCCCGCGTCGGCTGCGAGACGCTGTCGCGCTTCTTCCAGGCCTATCACGAGGCGCGCGGCGTCCGCTTCGAACTCGGCGCCGCCCCGGCGGCCTTCGAGGGCGAAGCCGGGCGGCTGACCGGCGTCGCCCTGGCGGACGGCCGCGTCATCGCCTGCGACGAGGCCCTGATCGGGGTGGGCGTCATTCGCAACGACGAGCTCGCCAGCAACGCCGGCCTCGCCTGCGACGGCGGCATCGTCGTCGATGCAGGCGCGCGCACGGCCGACCCGGCGATCTGGGCCATCGGCGACGTCACCCACCGGCCGCTGCCGCTCTATGACCGCATGGTCCGCCTGGAGAGCGTCGCCAATGCCCTGGAGCAGGCCAAGCAGGCGGCCGGGGCGATCGCCGGCCGTCCGCCGCCGCCGCCTGAAGTCACCTGGAACTGGTCCGACCAGTACGACATCAAGCTTCAGTTCGCGGGCCTAGCCTTCGACGCCGACGAGATACTGGTGCGCGGCGATCCGGCGACGGCGAGGTTCGCGGTGTTTCACCTCAAGGGCGAGGTGATCCGCGCCGTGGAGGCGGTCAACGCCCCGGCCGAGTTCATGGCGGCGCGGCAGCTGATCGGGTCACAAAGGCGCATAGATCGCGCGAGGCTTGCCGACCCGGCAGTTTCCATGAAAGAGGTCGCGGCCAGCTAGCCAGCGGGGAGTGGATGGCCAAGATCACCTACATCGAGTTCAACGGCAAAGAGCATGTCGTGGACGTCAAGACCGGCCTTTCGGTGATGGAAGGGGCGGTGAAGAACAACATCCCGGGCATCGACGCCGACTGCGGCGGCGCCTGCGCCTGCGCCACCTGCCACGTCTATGTGGAGGCGCCCTGGCGCGACCGGACCGGGGCGCAGTCGGCCATGGAGGAATCGATGCTGGATTTCGCCGAGAACGTCGAACCCAACTCGCGCCTCTCCTGTCAGATCAAGGTCAGCGACGACCTCGACGGCCTCGTCGTGCGCATGCCCGAGAGCCAGCACTAGCGGCGTCGCACCGCCTCAGAACAGCTCCGGCGCGCCGGCGGCCTGGGCCGCGGCCTCCGGCAGATGGCAGGTGAAGGTCGAGCCGGCGCCCGGTTCGCTCTCCAGCGCCACCCAGCCGCCGTGCAGCTCCACTAGCGATTTCACCAGCGCCAGACCGAGGCCCGGGCCGCCGCGGTCGCGGCCGATGAACCGGTCGAAGATGTGCGCCTGGACGTGGAAAGGGATGCCGCGGCCGCTGTCGCAGACCGAGAGGCGCACCTCGCCGGGCGCGCTTGCGGCGGTCAGGCGCACCGTTCCGCCGGCGGGCGTCTGGCGCAGGGCGTTCTCCATCAGATGATCCAGCGTCTGGCCAAGGCGGCGCGCATCGCCCCTGAGCATGCCGACCTCGCCCGCGCTCGCCACGGCCAGTTCGACCCCCGCCATCGCCGCCGCGCCGCGCCAGCGCTCCGCCGCCGCGTCGAGCAGGGCGGCGACATCGACGTCCTCGAGATCGAGCCCCATCTCGCCGGCGTCGATCTGGGCGATGTCGAGGACGTCGTCGATGGAGCGGGCGAGCTGGGTCGCCGCGGCGCGCACCGCCGCGACGTGGCCGCGGCCGCGCTCGGTCAGCCCTTCGCCGGACCGCTCCAGGAGTTCGGAATAGCCGATGATGGTGGTGAGCGGGGTGCGCAGCTCGTAGGAGACGTTGCCGACGAAATCGCGTTTCAGCCGCTCGGCCTCGGCGAGCGCCGCCTCGCGGTCGCGCAGCGCCCCTTCCAGACGGCGCGTGTCGGTGACGTCGGCGAAGCCGATCAGGGTGGCCCCGTCCGGCAGCGGGCGCGACTGGAAAGCGACGATGCGCCGGTCGGCGGTGATCAGCTCGGCCGAAACCGGCGCGCGCGCCCGAGGCTCCGGATCGGCCACCCGCCCCTTCAGGTCGCGCCAGAACTGCCGGTCGTGCAGGCGCGGCAGGCAAAGCTCCACCACCCCTTCGAAATCGGCGGCGGCGCCCAGCTCGGCGTCGCTGACGTTCCAGAAGCGCTCGAAGGCCTCGTTGTGCAGCTTCAGCCGTCCGTCCGCGCCGAACACCGCCACCGCGTCGGTGAGCTTGTCCAGCGTCGCCTGCTGCACCTGGATCTGGGCGTTGAACTCGGCCTTCAGCTTCAGCTCGTCGGTGATGTCGGAGAACAGCAGCAACAGGCCGCCCCAGGGGTGGGGCTGGCGCACCACCCTGAGGGTGCGCGCGCCCGGCAGGGGCCACAGATCCTCCGCCGCGGCCAGGGATTCGTAGGCGCCCAGCTGGGCGGCCTTCCACTTCGAGTAGTCGACTGTCTCCGGCAGCCGCCGGCGCTGGCGCAGCCGGTCGAGCAGCTCGCCATGGCTCGGCCGCTCGGCCAGCCAGGCCAGCTCCAGGCCCCAGAGGGCGGCGAAGGCGGTGTTGTGGAAGGCCAGGCGCCGGTCGGCGCCGAAAATCGCCACCCCCTCGCGGATCTGGTCGAGCGTGCGGTCCTGCGCCTCGCCCTGGCGCCTCAGGCTCTCGGCGGTCGCCTCGGCTTCGGTGACGTCCTCGGCCCAGACGCCGACCCCGCCGCCGGCGAGCGGCTGGGCGATCAGCCGCAGGGCGCGCGGCCGCCCGGCGACGCCGGCGCGGCGCGTGGCCTCGCGCCTCTGGCCCGCCCTGGCCGCCTCGCGGGCCAGGTCGTCGGCGGCCTTGTCGAAGGTGAGGCCGCGGGCCAGGGCGGACTCCAGGCTGTCGGCCCCGGCGGCGGCGAGCCAGGCGCGGTTGACGAAGACGGGCGCCCCATCCGCCGCGGCGATCCAGGCCGGCTCGTCGCGGGCGTCGAAGAAGGCCGCCAGGCGGGCCGCCGTCGGCGATGGCGGCTCGGCGGCAGGCGCGGGCGAGAGCCTCAGCCAGGCGAGCGCGCCGCCGCAGCGGCCCTCGACGCGCACCGCCCCGGCCGCGCCGCGCGCCTCGAAGGCGCAGGGCTCGCCCGCCTCGGCGAGCGCCGCCAGCGCCTGCGCGTGCGCGGGGTCGGCCCCGGCGAGTCCGGCGACCAGGGCCTCGGCGCCGGCGTCTTCCTGCCCCAGCACGGCGGCGCAGGCGGCCAGAGCGTCCGCGCCGGCGACGAGGCGCGCGCCGCCCGCCTCCAGGACCAGGATCGCCGTCTCGAAGACTTCGGCCGCCGATTGCGCCGCGCCGTCGCGAAGCTTCGCCTCGGCCAGCTGCGATCGCAAAGCCGCGGCCGCCCGCTCGTCGGCGCGCCGCGAGGCCAAGGCCCAGAGGGCGGAGCTGATCGCCAGGCTGACCGCGCCGGCGCAAGCCGCGAGCAGCAACGCCTGAGGATCCATCCAGCCCGCCCCGAATCAACTCGTCCGGAGCATAGGCGCGAGGCGCCTCGCTGGCGACGCGTCAGCGCCGGGCGCCCGCGCCATTCCGCGGCCGGCGCGTCTGGGGCATGATGGGGCGATGAACGCCATCCTCTATCCGGTGGCCCCGAGCGCCGAGGCGGCCCTGGGCAGGCCGCTCGGGCGGGCGGCGCGCCAGCGCGAGGCGGCGGCGCTCGCCGGCGAGGCGGTGCATTTCGTCTCCGAGGACGTCGGCCCCGCCTACGCCAGCCGCGACGCGGCGCTCGACGCGTGGGCAGGGCGCGTGGACGACGAACGGCCGGGCAAGGCGGCGCAGCCGGCACTGGAGGATCGCTTCTGCGCCCTGCGCGAGGTGACGACCGGCGCCGCCGCGCCGCCGCCGCGCGAGCCTGCGTTCGCCGACGGCCGCCGCTGGCCGCCCCCGGCCGCGCGACCGGCGGCGACGGCGTTCCGGCTTTCGGTTTCCTATTGGCGCGTCGGCGGCGGCGACGCCAGCATCGACCAGGCCCGCGCCGCGCGCCGCCGGCCCGAGGCCGCCGGGCTCGAGGCCGGTGAACTGAGGGCGATGGCCCGCCAGCCGCTGCGCCCGGTGAAGCCGCAGCAGCCGCTCGACGTCGGACTCTTCGAGTCGCCCGCGCCGGAAGCGCCGCACATCCTGATCCCGGACGATTGAGCCGGCGAAAATGCTTCGCCAACGGCGCGGCGCATGCCAGGCTCGCCACCACCCCCGGGGGAGGACGAGATCGATGCAAACGCACGCGCTGGTGGCGGTGGTGAGCTTGCTGGCCCTGCTGGTCTATTTCTACATGAGCCTGCGGGTGGGGCGCGCCCGCTCCAGATACAAGATCGCCGCGCCCGCGGTCACCGGCGATCCGAACTTCGAGCGCGACTACCGCATCCAGATGAACACCCTGGAATGGCTGCCGCTGTTCCTGGTGTCGCTGTGGCTGTTCGCCATCTATTGGAATTCAGACCTGATCGCCTCGCTGATCGGGCTCGTCTGGATCGTCGGACGCATCCTCTACATGACCGGCTACGCGCGGGCGGCCAAGGACCGGGAGCTGGGATTCATGATCCAGGCGCTGGCGGCCGGCGTGCTGCTGTTCGGCGCGCTCGGCCGCGCCATCTGGATCGCGCTGCGGCTCGGGATCTGAGCGTCGGCGGCGGCGGTTGTCAGCAGCCGCGCGTGTACGCTGCTAACTAGCTGGATTCACGGAACTTTCCGAATTGGAAGCGCATTGATTCACCCCTAGCGTGGCTTGACGCGATTCGGAGGGCGGGATGTCGCAGACGGATTTCTCCAGTCAGCTCTCGGGCAAGCGGCTCACCACCGCCGAGGTGATCTACTACATGCCCGACCACCCCAGCCTGTTGCAGCGGTTCCTCTGGCAGACCCTGGATCTGCCGCCGGAGTTCCCGCGCGTGCACCAGTTCCTGATCTTCTGGCGCCGCGAGATCGACGCGGTGATCCACTCGGTCACCTGCTCGGCGCCTGGCCTGGTGCAGCCGGCCCGGCTCGAACTCAGGCGCGAGGTCGCGACCTTGCACTGAACCGGCGCCTGGCGGGAACGTTAGACGAGGCGCCGGAACAGGAGTTTCACCAGACGCGCCGTGCAGCTACTGTCGGCCCCACGAGGGAAGCGGCCGCCAAGGACCATCGCCATGAAAGCCCGACGATCAGCCGTCGCCCTCGCCACCGCCCTCGGCCTCGCCCTGGGCCTCGCCGCCTGCGAGACGGCCACGCCCTATCAGCCGCTGTCGCCCCACAACGCCGTCTCCGGCGGTTTCACCGACCAGCGGCTGGACGCGAACCATTTTCGCATCAGCTTCCGCGGCAACGACATGACCTCGCGCCGTCGGGTGGAGACCTATCTGCTCTACCGCGCCGCCGAACTGACCGTGGCCCAGGGCTTCGACTGGTTCCAGATGGTCGAGCGGCACACCAGCGCCGACCGCCAGGGCTGGATCGAGCCCGATCCGTTCTACGGCCCCGGCTATCCCTGGGGCTTCTGGCGTCCGTACTGGCGCTTCCATGGCGCCTGGGGCTGGCGCACCTGGGATCCCTACTGGGGCGGACCGTTCTGGGGCGGCTACGACGTCCAGACCGTCGATCAGTATGACGCCAGCGCCGAGATCGCCGTCTACCATGGGCCCAAGCCCGTCGCCGATCCCAAGGCCTTCGATGCGCGCCAGGTGATGGCGAACCTCGGGCCGAGCATCGTGCGGCCCAAGTAGGGACGGGAGGGGGTGGCGCGGCGGGGCGATGCGCGCGGGGCCGTGCAGATCCGCGCCGTGACCAGGGCCGACCTGGCGGCGCTCTACCGCATCGCCCTGCTCACCGGCGACGCCGGCGCCGATGCTTCGGCTCTCTATCGCGACGGCGATCTCGTCGGCCACGTCTTCGCCGCGCCCTATGCCGTACTGGAGCCGGACGCCGGGCTGGTGGCGCAGGACGACGAGGGCGTTGGCGGCTACATCCTGGGCGCACGCGACACCCTGGCGTTCGAGGCGAAGCTGGAGGCCCAGTGGTGGCCGGGGCTGCGCGAACGCTACCCGGCGCCTGGCGGCGAGCCCGGCCTCTGGGGCGAGGACGAGGCGCGCAGCTTCCAGATCCACCATCCGCGGCCCCCGCCCGCCCGCATCACCGGCCCCTACCCCTCGCACCTGCACATCGACCTCCTGCCGCGGCTGCAGGGGCGCGGGCTCGGCAAGGCGCTGATGGACCGCTGGCTCGCCCTGATGCGCGCCGCCGGCTCGCGCGGCGTCCATCTCGGCGTCAGCCGCCAGAACGCCCGGGCGATCCGGTTCTATCGCTCCTACGGCTTCGAGGAATTCCGGTTTCCCAAGGCGCGGGCCGGCGCGGGCGGGCTATACTTCGTGATGGACTTGCGCCGCTACTGAGCTTCCACCGCCTCGCGGGTGATCCTGTAGGCGCCGTCGAGCCAGGCGACGATCTCGCGCGCGCCCGGGTGATCGATGCCGGCGTAGCGTTCGCGCAGGCGCGGTATCTCGGTCTGCAGCCGATCGAGGCCGAGGTCGTGGAACGAGCGAAAATGCCGGCGCACCAGGGCGCCCAGGTCCGGCCCGAGCACTGCGTCCGCCGCGCGCTCGAACGCCCGGGCGTACTCGTAGGCGTCGCCGGCGCGGTAGCTCTCCACCAGCGTCAGGGCCGGGATGCGGAATAGGGTGGGCTGCAGGCTGGGGTTCACCGCATGGGCGGCCAGATGCGGGGCGATGGACGCCGGCCGGCCGGTGAAGGCGCGAAGGTAGAGGTAGGGCGACATCCCGGGTCCGTCGTTCACCGGATAGTTGTCCCAGAGCGTCGGCTTGCGTCCCATCCGCTCGCCGATGCGCCGCAGGTGCCCGGCGCTGTATTCGCGCGAGCATACCTCCTCGCCGGTCCAGTAGAGGCCGATGGCCGGATCGAGGCGCTGGGCGAGGTCCTCCAGATAGGTCGGCGGCGCGGCCCCGTACGAGCGCACCAGCGCCGCATCGTCGGTGTAGATGCTGGGGCAGACGACGATCCGCCGCGCAGCTGTGCGCTCGGCCATCCAGGTGACGATCCGCCCCTGGGTCGCGGCGATGTCGGGCGTGTCGGCGCGCATGTCGTCGAACAGGATCGAGAGTTCGGCGACGCCGGCGGCGTCGAAGAAGGCGAGCTTGCGCGCCAGCGCCGCCTTGGCCTCGGAATCGAAGCCGCGATAGACCTCGAAGGGGCTGAAGCCGACGCCGAAGGAGAGCCCGGCCGCGGCGCAGACCCCGGCCAGCCGCGCTAGCCGGTCGGCCTCGTCCTTGGGATAGTCGTCGCGCCAGCGGCGGCGCAGATAGGGATCGGCCTTGGGGGCGTAGACGTAGAAGCGATAGCCGGCGTCCGCGAGGAAGCGCGCCTGATCCTCGCGCTCGTCCCAGCTCCAGCACTTGCCGTAGAAGCCCTCGATCAGGCCCAGTTCGACGTCCATTCAGGTCATGCTCCGAAGGGGCGCGCCGCTCCGATGGCCTTGCGCTCTAGCGCGGCGCCATGCGGATCGCGCCGTCGAGCCGCACGTCCTCGCCGTTGAAGTAGCCGTTGCGGATCATCTCCAGGGCCAGCGAGGCGTATTCCCGCGGCACGCCCAGGCGCTTGGGATAGGGCACCGAGGCGGCGAGCGCGGCCTTGACGTTCTCCGGCGCCCCGCCCATCAGCGGCGTGTCGAAGATGCCCGGCAGGATGGTGTTGCAGCGGATGCCCTCGCCCGAGAGGTCGCGGGCCACCACCAGAGTCAGGCCGACGATGCCGGCCTTGGAGGCGGTGTAGGCCGCCTGGCCGATCTGGCCGTCCTCGGCCGCCACCGAGGCGGTATTGACGATGGCGCCGCGCTCGCCGTCCTCCAGCGGCTCGAGCGTCAGCATGCCCGCCGCCGACTTGGCGATGCAGCGGAAGGTGCCGACGAGGTTGATCTGGATGATCAGGTTGAACTGCTCGGTGGGAAAGCTCCTGATCTCGCCGGTGTTGCGGTCGCGGCTGGCGGTGCGCGCGGCGTTGCCGGTGCCGGCGCAGTTGACCAGGATGCGCTCCTGTCCGTTGGCGGCGCGCGCCTGGGCGAAGGCGGCGTCGACCTCGGCCTCGGAGGTGACGTTGGCGGCGCAGAAGACGCCGCCGCCGATGTCCGCGATCAGCTTCTCGCCCTTCTCGCGCTGGCGTTCCAGATCGAAGATGGCGATCCTGACGCCGTGGGCGGCCAGGGCGCGCACGGTCGCCTCGCCGAGCCCCGAGGCCCCGCCGGTGACCACCGCGGCGATGGATTTGTCGAGCTTCATGGACGCAGCCTTCCCTCAGTTCCGCTTCTCGCTGTCGCAGCCCTGTAGCCCCATGATCCCCCGGCCCAAAGCGTCACGCCACGTCAATGGCCGCGGTTTTCGGCAGGCCCCGGTCAGAAGCCTGCGGCCAGGCCGTCCGGGCGGCGAGGATCGTTGGCGCCCTCGCGCTCGCCGGTGCGAGGATCGATCTCGATCGCTTCGTCCGCACCCCAGCCCGGCAGGGTTCGAAAGTCGTAGCCCATGGGGGCCAGGGCGCGGCGGCTGGCCGGCGTGAGATAGCCCGGTTCGACGAGGACGATATCGGGCAGCCCCTGCTCGTGGATGCGCGGCGCGTCCACCGCCTGCTGGACGTTCATGCCGAAATCCACCACGTCGAGGATGTTCTCGAGCGTCGTGGAGATGATCGTCGAGCCGCCCGGACTGCCGGTGACCAGGAACAGCCGTGCGCCCTTGAGCACCAGGGTCGGCGCCATGGAGCTGAGCGGCCGCTTGCCGCCTTCGACCTGGTTGGCGACGCCCTGCACCAGGCCGAAGGCGTTGGGCGTGCCCGGCTTGGAGGTGAAGTCGTCCATCTCGTCGTTGAGGAAGAAGCCGGTGTCGCCGGCGATCCGGCCGGCGCCGAACAGCAGGTTGATGGTGTAGGTGACGCTGACCGCGTCGCCCCTGGCGTCGACCACCGAATAGTGGGTGGTGTCGGCGCCCTCCGGCGGCGGCGGCGCCGGCTCGAGGCTTGCCGTCGGCGTCGCCCGGTCGGCCGCGATGCTGGCGCGCAGCTTCGCCGCATAGGCGGGCGAGATCAAGAGACCGAGAGGATCGTGGACGAAGGCCGGGTCGCCCAGGTCGGCGTTGCGGTCCATGAAGGCGCGGCGCTCGGCCTCGACCAGGTAGTGGGTGGTCTTGACCGAGGCGAAGCCCCAGCGCTGCAGCGGATAGGGGGCGAGGATCTGCAGGGTCTCGCAGATCGTCGCGCCGCCCGAGCTGGGCGGCGGGGCCGAGACGATGGTGTAGCCGTGGTAGGCGCAGGCCACCGGCGGCTCCCAGTTCACCCGATAGTCGGCGAAATCCTTCAGCGCGAGAATGCCGCCGTGCTTCTGGGCGGCGGCCACGACCGCGCGCGCCGCGGGACCGTCGTAGAAGGCCCGCGTGCCGCCGGCGGCGATCTCCTCCAGGGTGCGGGCGAGGTCGCTCTGGACCAGGCGCTCGCCGGGCCGCCAGGGCGCGCCGTGATCGAGGAAGATGGCCGCCACGTTGGGCTCTGCGGCGAAGAGGCGGGCGCGGGCGTCGAGAAGCTGCGTGTCCGCCGTCCGCAGGACGAAGCCCTTGGCCGCCAGAGCGATCGCCGGCGCCATCACCTGACGCAGGCTCATGGTTCCGTAGCGGGCCAGCGCCGCGTCCAGGCCCATGACCGTGCCAGGCACGCCTATGGCGAGCCAGCTTCGGGTGCTGAGGCCGGGAACGACCTTGCCCTTGGCGTCCTGGAACAGCGTCGGGGTCGCCTTTTCGGGGGCCGTCTCGCGGAAGTCGAGGAAGAGGTTGCGGCCGTCGGCCAGATGCAGGGTCATGAAGCCGCCGCCGCCGATGTTGCCGCAGCAGGGCTCGACCACCGCCAGGGCATAGCCGACGGCGACGGCCGCATCGACCGCGTTGCCGCCCCGGCGCAGGATGTCGACGCCGACCTCGGTGGCCAGATGCTGAGCGGTGACCACCATGGCGTGGCGGGCGAGGACCGGGCGGGCGGCGGCTAGCGCCGAGCGCGAGACGACCGGACCGCCCTGCAGCGCCGCCGGCGCAATGGCGGGGGCGGCCGGCGCGGCCGGCGCCGCGGCCAGGGCGAAGAGGGCGGCGAGGGAAAAGGCGATCCGGCGCAAGGGCGACTCCGCCGTTCGAGCCGCCGGCGCCGGCGCCTCGAGCGGCCCTCCCTCTGCGGTCGGGCCGCGGTTCTGTCAATCTCGGCCGTAGCGGGACGGGGCGATGGAGGGCGCGCGCCCGGCCGAGGTTCGACAGCGCCCAACGCCCGGCCGCAGCACCGCGGTCACGGCCGCGCGCTCCAGCCGCCCAGGACCATGGCGGCGAAGAGCAGCAGCCCGGCCAGGACGTTCGACTGGAAGAGCGCCAGGGCGCCGGCGGGGCCGGCGGCCTTCAGCTTGCGGGGCTGGCGCGCCAGCCAGACGCCAAAGAGGCCGATCGCCGGCACGCTCGCGGGACCCAGGCCCCCGGCGCCCCAGGCCGCGAGGGCGAGGAGCAGCGAGACGGTGTAGAAGCCCAGCACCGCGCCGGGCGCGGCGGCGCCCAGGCGCCGGGCCGACGACTTCACCCCGGCGAGCGCATCGTCCTCCAGATCCTGGATGGCGTAGATGGTGTCGTAGCCGAGGGTCCAGAACACGCCGCTGGCGTAGAGCAGCAGCGCCGGGGCGGCGCGGGGGAGGATCGTCTGGCCCGAAGCGGCCAGGCCGAGGGCCGAGGGCAGGCGCCAGGCGGCGGCGTAGCCCAGGAGGGCGCCCCAGTTGAAGGTCAGGCCCAGCCAGGCCTGCGGCCACCAGGTGAGGCGCTTCATGAACGGATAGGCGCCGACGAGCGCCAGCGACGCCGCGCCCAGGGCGACGCCGAGCCAGTTCAGGCTCGAGAGGATCGCGAGGCCGGCCAGCGCGCAGGCGGCGACGAACGTCCAGGCGCCGGCGAGGCCGATCTGGCCGGACGGGATCGGCCGTCCGGCGGTGCGGGCGACCTTGGCGTCGAGGTCGGCGTCGACGATGTCGTTGTAGGCGCAGCCGGCGGCGCGCATGGCGACGGCGCCGGCGAAGAACAGCGCCAGCAGGCCGAGGTCGGGCGTGCGACGCTGCATGGCGTCGGCCAGCGCGATGCCCTGCCAGCCCGGCAGCATCAGCAGCCAGATCCCCGTCGGCCGGTCGAAGCGCCCGAGCCGGAGCCACGGCCGCAGCCGCGGCGGCGCATGCCGGTCGACCCAGTTTGCCGGGGCGGCGTCGGGCAGGGTCGCGCTCATCCGCCCATAAGGCCTCTGGACGATCGCGGCGCAACCCCGGCAGGATCGGCCCGCAAGCTGGCGCTTTGCGTCCCGCCCTTGCGCCTCGGGCGCCCGGGACGGAAAAAGCCGCCCGGCCCCTCCCGCCGAGGCGCAAACACCGCTATGTGAACGCCTCCTCCGAGGCGGTCATGGACCAGTATGACGACGACGAAGCGGGCCGGGCGCGGGTGCTCTCCAACGGCCAGGTTCTGGCCTTCATCGCCGGCTTCTGGCGCCGCCGGCGCTGGCGGGCCGGCGCGACCGTAGCCTGCACGCTGCTGGCCATCGGCTTCGAGACCTGGACGCCGAGGGCGACCGCCAACCTCGTCAGCATCATTTCGCACGGGCCCGCGACGGCGCAGGGCGCCTGGATCGCCTGGGCGACGGTGGTGGGCGTCTATCTGGCCTCGGGGGTGATCCGCAACCTCGGCATCCGCGTCTTCTGGAACCCGCTGGCGGCGCACAACATGGAGGAGATGACCAACGAGGGCTTCCGGCGGGTGCAGAGCTTCTCGTCGGACTGGCACGGCGACACCTTCGCGGGCGCGACGGTGCGGCGGCTGTCGCGCGCCATGTGGGGCTACGACGTGGTCTCCGATTCGGTGGTGATGTGGATCGGCCCGGCGCTCATCGTGCTCTTCGTGCTCTCGGTGCAGATGATGCTGGTCTGGCCGCTCATCGGCGCCTTCTCGCTGGCCATGGTGGCGATCTACATCACCTCGACCGTGGCCTTCTCCAACTTCTACGTCCAGAGCGCCAACCGCCGTTCGGTGGCGCTGGATTCGCGCATCGGCGGCGCGCTCTCCGACTCGATCTCGTCAAACCCCACGGTGAAGGGCTTCGGCGCCGAGGCGCGCGAGGAGCAGCGCATCGCGGTGGTGACGCGCGACTGGCGGCGCGCCACCATCGTCACCTGGAACCGCTACATGACCGTGTGGCTGATCCAGAGCCTCCTGCTGGCCTCGCTCCAGGCCGGGCTGCTGGCGCTGGTGGTGCTCGACTGGATGCACGGGCGCGCCGGGATCTACGCGGCCACCCTCGTCATCACCACCTTCCTGATCATGAGCGGCTATCTGCGCAACATGGGCGACAACATCCGCATGCTGCAGCGCGGTCTCGCCGACGTCGAGGATGTCGCCCGCTACGAACGCATGGCGCCTGACGTGCGCGACGCGGCCCACGCCCGCCCGTTCCTGGGCGAGGTGGGCGACGTGGTCTTCGACCGGGTCAGCTTCCGCTACAAGGCGGCGGACCGGCCGATCTATCAGGATTTCTGCCTGCACATCGCGCCGGGCGAACGGCTCGCCCTCGTCGGACCCACCGGCTCGGGCAAATCGACGTTCGTGAAGCTGCTGCAGCGGCTCTACGATCTGCAGGGCGGGCGGATCCTGGTCGATGGCCAGGACATCGCCCTGGTGCAGCAGGGCAGCCTGCGGCGCGCCATCGCCGTGGTGCCGCAGGATCCGGCGCTGTTCCACCGCTCGATCGCCGAGAACATCGGCTATGCCCGCCCGGACGCCACCAGGGACGAGATCGCGCTGGCGGCCCGGCGCGCCCGGGCGCACGAGTTCATCGCCGCCCTGCCCAGGGGCTACGACACCCTGGTCGGCGAACGCGGCGTCAAGCTCTCCGGCGGCGAGCGCCAGCGCGTCGCCATCGCCAGGGCCTTCCTCGCCGACGCCCCGATCCTGGTGCTGGACGAGGCCACCTCGTCCCTCGACGTCGAGACCGAACTCAAGGTGCAGGCGGCCATGGAGGAGCTGATGGTGGCGCGCACCACCATCGTCATCGCCCACCGGCTCTCCACCATCAGGGGCGCGGACCGCATCCTGGTCTTCGACGGCGGCCGCATCGTCGAGCAGGGCCGCCACCTCGACCTCGTCCACCGCGGCGGCGCCTACGCGCGCCTGCACGCCGTGGCGCAGGGCGTCTAGTCGAGGTCCGCCGCGCTGAGGGGCGCATCAACTCCTGCCCCGCTTGCGGGGGACCGCCGCGCCGCAAGGCGCGGGTGGAAGGGGCGCGGAAAGTCTGGTCAGCCGCTCTCGGCGATGGTGCGGGCGCCGTGCAGGAGGACGATCCTGCGGCCCAGGTGCTCGCTCTGGGCGGCGACGAAGATGGCCCGCGCCAGGCTGGCGCTGGCGGCGCGCGCCAGCACCCGCTCGACGCCGGTCCGCGGCAGGTTCCACATCACCACCGCATAGGGCAGGTCATCCGGCTCGAGCGGAGTGGCGCCGAGCGGGGCGATCTTGCCTTCCTCCTCGTCTGCCTGGGCGCTCAATGGGCCTGGCCGCTCCATCGACTGAGGACCGTGTTGCGGTGGCGAAGCACGATCTGGCGCTCGGGAAACTCGCGCGTCGCGGCGTAGAAGGCCGCGTAGCCGATGCTGGCGCTGGCGGTGACGGCCAGCACCTGATCGACCGAGTCCGCGACCTGATCCCAGATCTCCACCTGGTAGGCGAGATCCTCGCCGGACGCGGCCGAGGGATCGTGGAACGGCAGCCGGCCGGGGCCGCCGCCGCCCGGGTCGTCCGACGGTCTCAGAGATAAAGCGCTGCCATACAAATCAGTCACCCGCCCCTTAGCCTGATTTCCACCGACGAATTCCCATTGGCCCGGCCAGGGTTATTGTCAATTGCTGAATGACGCCAACCCCGATATTGGAACTCCGGGGCGAAGCGGACGTGAGGTAGACTCGGCGGCGGCGGAGTTCGTTCAGGCGATGGCTGACGGCATCAGGGCTAGCCCGCGCGGCGAGAGCGACGAGTTCCAGCACCTGATCGGCGCGGTCGTCGACTACGCCGTCTTCCGCCTCGACGCGGGCGGCCAGGTCGCCAGCTGGAACGCCGGGGCCGAGCGCATCGAGGGCTATGCGGCCGGCAAGATCGTCGGCCTGCACTTCAGCGTCTTCTTCACCCGCGAGGATCGCGCCGCCCGCCTGCCGGAGCGGCTGATCGAGCGGGCGGCGCGCACTGGCCGCGCCGAGGCCGAAGGCTGGCGCATTCGCGCAGACGCCAGCCGCTTCTGGGCGCAATCGACCCTCAGCGCGCTGCACGCGGCCGATGGCGGGCTCGCCGGCTTCGTCGCGGTGACGCGCGACATCACCGAGCGCCGCGCCGCCCAGCAGGCTCTGGCCGACTCCGAGCGCCAGCTTCGCCTCCTCATCGGCGGCGTCGACGACTATGCGCTCTACATGCTCGATCCCAACGGGGTCATCACCAGCTGGAACGCCGGCGCCAAGCGGATCACCGGCTATTCCGCCGACGAGATGATCGGCCAGCATTTCTCGCGCTTCTACACCGAGGCCGACCGCGCCGCCGCCTTGCCGATGCGCGCCCTGAACCTCGCCGCCGAGACGGGCGCCTACGCCGCCGAGGGCTGGCGGCGGCGCAAGGACGGCTCGCTGTTCTGGGCCAAGGTCTCGGTGGACGCGATCCACGAGGACGGCCAGCCGGCGGGCTTCGCCAAGATCACCCGCGACGTCACCGAGCAGCGCGAGGCCGCCGTCGCGCTCGAGCATGCCCGCGAACAGCTCGCCCAGTCGCAGAAGATGGAGGCGCTCGGCCAGCTCACCGGAGGCGTCGCCCACGACTTCAACAATCTGCTGATGATCATCGGCGGCCACGCCCAGCTGCTGAAGAAGGCCGCGGCCGCCGATCCCCGCGGCGCCGGCGCCATCGAGGCCATCGAGACGGCGGTGGTGCGCGGCGCCAGCCTGACCCGCCAGCTGCTCTCCTTCGCCGGGCGCCAGCAGCTGCAGCGCGCCCGCATCGACCTCGCCTCCCGGATCGAGGCGTTCTGCCAGATGATCGCCGGCTCGCTCGGCGCGCGGGTGCGCCTGACCACGGAGCTGCCGCAGGAACTCTGGCCGGTCGAGGCCGACGTCAACGAACTCGAACTCGCCCTCGTCAACATCGGCGTCAACGCCCGCGACGCCATGCCGGACGGGGGCGTGCTCGCCGTCGCCGCGCAGAACGTCTCGTTCGCCGGCGCCGACGCCGAGACCGGCCTGCAAGGCGAGTTCGTCGCCGTGACGCTGACGGACACCGGCATCGGCATCGCCGACGACATCCTGCCGCGCGTCTTCGACCCCTTCTTCACCACCAAGGAGGCCGAGAAGGGCACCGGGCTCGGGCTCTCGCAGGTGTACGGCTTCGCCCGCCGCGTCGGCGGCGCGGTCAAGGTGAGGAGCAAGGTCGGCGAAGGCGCCGCCGTCACCCTCTATCTGCCGCGCGCGCATGCCGCTGCGAAGGGCGCCGGCGAACCGGCCGCCGCCGAGGCCGCGGGCCTCACGGGTTCGATCCTGGTGGTGGAGGACAACCCCGAAGTCGCCAAGGTCAGCGCCGCGCTCCTGGCCGAACTCGGGCACCGGCCCGTCGTCGCCCACAGTCCCGCGGCGGCGCTGGCGGCGCTGGAGCAGGACGGCGGCTTCGATCTGGTGTTCAGCGACATCGTCATGGCCGGTCCGATCGACGGCGCCGACCTGGCGCGGCTGATCCGCGAGCGCCACCCCGGCCTGCCGGTGCTCCTCACCTCCGGCTACAGCCGCGCGGCCGAATCGGCCGGCGACGAGTTCGCCATCCTGCGCAAGCCCTACCAGATCACCGAGCTCGGCCGGTCGGTCGCCAAGTTCCTGGCCGAGGCGCGCGGCGCGGCCGATCCCGACAAGCTCGTCCGGCTCAGCGAGGCGCGCCAGGCTCGGGAGGCGCAGGCGCGCGACGCCCAGGCTCGGGAGGCGCGCCGGCCCGCCGATCGGGCCGACTGAGCCCGCTCGAGGGGGCAGGCCGGCGTCAGGGGCGAACCTCGGTATGCCTCGGGCGTTCCCCAGTGATGCGTTCGCTCGCCATGGCCACGGTGGCGCTCGCCGCGTTGGCGCTCGCCGCCTGTCAGCGGCGCGGCGTCTCCGACGCCGCGGCGGTGATGACGGCGGTTCCGACCACGGCGGCGCCCAGCCTGCCGCCGGCGCCGCCGTCGATGGCCGAACTCGCCTACGCGCCGCCGCCGCAGGATCTGCCGGAGCGCTGGCCGTTGCGCCTCGGCTACGCCGCACCCGCCTCTCAGTATGGCTATCTGGATGACGCCTACTGGATCGACGGCGTCTATGGCCGGGCGCCGCCCGACTACGCCTTCGCCTACGACGGCGTGGGCCCGGTGGTCTGGCTCGACGGCGACTACGTCGTCTGCATCGGCGAGCCGGTGCTGGGCGGCGAGCGGTTCTATTATTACCATCCCGGCGACGACTGGCCCTACTTCGTCCAGGGTCCCCAATGGGGCTACGGTTTCGGCGACGGCGTGCTGGCGGCGGTCTACGACAGCGCCGGCGCGCCGCAGCCCTATGACATCACCCGCGCCAGGCTCGGCCTCGCCGACCGCTATTTCGCCCGCGGCCAGGCGCTGCAGCTGGCGGCGCGCCGCGGCGACCGCCGCCAGGTCTCGGTGGCCGCATGGCAGACCGACGAGCGCGCCTTCACGGCGCGCCGCAACGCCTGGAGCGACACTCTCGCCCACGACCGGGCCTGGCAGGCCTACCACGCCGGCCGCCTGGCGCAGGAGACGAGGCGTTGGGGACCGCAGCAGGCCTGGCGCGTCGCCGAGGTCGACGTGGCCCGCGCCGCGGTCGCACGCCAGCTTGCCGGACGCGCCGGCCCCGAGCGGCAGGGCGCTAGCCCGGGCGCACTGCGCGTCGCCTCGCGCGGCCCGGGCGCTCGGACCACGCCGATGACGGCCGCCGGGGCGGCGCGGCCGTTCGCGCTCGCCCGCGGAGCGGCGCCCCGGCCGGCGCAGGGCGGGCCGTTCCAACGCGGCGTCGAGGGGCGGGCGCAGCCGCGGTTCCAGCGCAGCCTCGCCGGCGCCGGAGCATTGCGCGAGCGCCCCTACGCTGCGGCGGGGCGCCGCGGTGGCGTTGCGGCCGCGATCGCCCACGGCGCTCCGGTCAGGTTCGCCCGAGCCGCCCCGTCCCATCGCGTGGCCGCTCGCGCGCCAGCCCCGTTCCGGGCGCGCAGCGCGGCGCACTTCGCCGGCCGCACCCGCTACGCCGGCCCCGCCTTCGCCGGCCCCGCCTTCGCCGGCGGAGCGCGCCGCGGGTTCACGGGCCCGGCGCACGCCTCGGCGCCATCGCGCGGCGGCTCAGGCCGCGGCGCGGTGCATTTCGGCGGCGGCGGGCCGCATTTCAGCGGCGGTGCGCCCCATGGATTTGGCGGCGGCCAAGCCCACGCCGTGGCGCCGCACGACGGCGGCCGGGGCAAGCATGGATGACCGCTGGCGCCGGCGCGCCGCCTGTTTCACCAGGCGCCGATGTTGGGCATGGAGGCCCAGGGCTCGGACCTCGGCAGCGCCCCGCCCTTCTGCAGCAGCTCGATGGAGATCCCCTCGGGCGAGCGCACGAACGCCATGTGGCCGTCGCGGGGCGGCCGGTTGATGGTGACGCCGCCATCCATCAGCCGCTGGCAGGCGGCGTAGATGTCGTCCACCTGATAGGCGAGGTGCCCGAAGTTGCGCCCGCCGGCGTAGTCCTCGGGATCGTGGTTGTAGGTGAGTTCGACCAGCGGCGCGCGCTTTTCCCTGGCGGCGTCCACGTCGTCGGGGGCGCAGAGGAACACCAGGGTGAAGCGGCCGGCCGGATTGTCGACGCGCTGCACCTCGGTGAGGCCGAGCTTGCCGCAGTAGAAATCCAGCGCCCGATCCAGATCGCGCACCCGCACCATCGTATGAAGATATCGCATGCCGGTCTCCAGACCCCGCGCCACCGCGCGGCTGCATAGCCGAGCCGCGGTCGAAGCGATAGCGGGCCTCGCGCCTCAGCCGCCGCCGTGGGTGGCCAGCAGATCCTGCATGTCGCTGGCATGCTCTTCCTCGACCGCGAGAATGGCCTCCATCATCACCCGGGTCGCCGGGTCGTCGTCGCCGAAATAGCGGACCAGCTCGCGGTAGTGGTCGATGGCGATGCGCTCGGCCACCAGGTTCTCGCGGATCATCGCCGCCATGTCGGCGCCGGTGCTGTACTCGGCCGCGGAACGGGCCGTCAGGGTCGCCGGATTGAAGTCGGGCGCGCCGCCGAGCTGGTTGATGCGTTCGGCCACCGACATGGCGTGCTCCTGCTCCTCCTTGGCGTGTTCGGCGAACTCGTTCCTGACGCTGTCGCTGGAGAGGCCGGTGGCGACGATGGAGTGCTGGGTGTAGCGCAGCACGCAGACGAGTTCGGTGGCCAGGACGCTCTGCAGGATCTCGATGGTCCGGGCGGCGTCGCCGCCATAGCTCTGGGTCACCGCGCCGGTCTCGATGTGTTGGCGCGCCCGCTCGCGCAGCGTCCTGACGTCGGTCAGAAACGGCGCCGCGGCCGACCCCTGGCCGGTTCGCGTCTGTTGCATGGGGCTCTCCTCTGATTGTCTCGCGCGGGGCAGCCTGCGCCTGCGCTTCAACTCGCCAGAGGCCCCGGTGGTCGCGCCGGCGGGGACGACTTTCTAGGCGCCGGCCGCGCTTCGCGTGTCCGCCCTGTCGCATGGCGGGCGCTTTCGAGGCGTTTTCGAGGCGTTTTCCCGCGCAGCGTGCGATTCCTTTCGCGTTTTTCATTTGAGTTGCAGCCCGGCAACCTGCAAACCTGACACGTTCAACATGAGGGATGGCCGGACGCGGACCTCGCCGCGACGGCGCTCCCGCGCCTTGTCGAGAGCGGGGATGAAGCCGAAATCTTCCTTGACCGTCGTCGCGGTGATCGTGGCCGCGGTCGCCGGCTGGCTGGTGCTGCGCCCGCTGTTCGAACCGGCGAAGGCCGGCGATCCCGCCGCGGCGACGCCCCAGGGCGGCGCGGCGCCGCCGCCGCTCGTCCAGGTCGAGCTGGCGGCGCCGGTGGTGCGGCCGTACATGCTGGAGCTTCGCGGCCGCACCAAGGCGATCCGCAGCGTGGTGGTGCGCTCCGAGACCGCCGGCGACGTCGCCGCCACGCCGATCCTGCAGGGGACGTTCGTCAGGGCGGGAACCATCCTTTGCCGGCTGGCGGTCGACGCGCGCGCCGCGGCGCTGGCTCAGGCCAAGGCCGACCTCGAGTCGAAACAGCTTCAGATGCAGGCCTCGCGCACGCTCGCCGCGCGCGGCTTCCGCTCCGCGACCCAGGTGCTGACCGACGCGGCCGCCCGCGATTCCGCCGCCGCCGCGGTGCGCCAGGCGCAGGTGGCGCTGGACCAGGTCGATATCCGCGCCCCCTTCGACGGCGTCTTCGACCGTCGCGACGCGGAGGTCGGCGCCTATCTCGCCCCTGGCCAGAGCTGCGGGACCCTCATCGAGATCGACCCGATCCTGGTGGTGGGCGACGTGCCCGAGACCGACGTGGCCAAGGTGCGCGTCGGCGCCGCGGCGAGCGCCCAGCTGGTCTCCGGCGACACCATCGAGGGGCGGGTACGCTTCGTCGCCCACGACGCCGATCCGCAGACGCGCACCTACCGGGTCGAGATCACCGTCCCCAATCCGGGCGACGCGATCAGATCCGGGCTCTCCGCCGACGTGCGGATCGAGGCCGGCGTCGGCCCCGCCCACCTGGTGCCGGCCTCGGCCCTGGTGCTGGATGCGCGCGGCCGCCAGGGACTGCGCTTCGTCGGCGCGGACGGCAAGGTCGCGTTCGCCCCCATCAAGGTGCTCGAGGAGACGCCGCGCGGGCTGTGGGTCTCGGGGCTCGCCGGCCGGGTTCGGGTGATCACGGTCGGCCAGGACTATGTCTCCTCCGGCCAGAGCGTGCGGGTCTCGGCGGGATGACGCCGCGGGACGCCCAGCCATGATCGACGCCCTGATCGACGGGGCGATCCGCCGGCGCAAGGTGATCCTGGCGGTCACCCTGGTGCTGACGGTGTTCGGCTTCTTCGCCTACCTCACCGTGCCGCGCGAGGCCGATCCCGACATCACCATCCCCTTCATCGTCGTCCAGGTGCCGTTCCCCGGCGTCAGCCCGGAGGATTCCGAGCGCCTGCTGGTGCGCCCGATGGAGCGCGAGCTGCAGTCGCTCGCCGGCGTCAAGGAAATGAACGCCCGCGCCATGGAGGGGCTGGCGGTCGTCACCCTGGAGTTCGATCCAAACTTCGACAAGGACAAGGCCCTGGAGGACGTGCGCGCCAAGGTCGACCTCGCCCGCGCCCGCTTCCCGCCCGACGCCCTGCCGCCGCAGATCGACGAGGAGAACGTCTCGTCCGATCCGGTGGTGGGCGTCGTGCTCTCCGGCGCCGCCCCCGAGCGCACCCTCTTCAAGACCGCCAGCGCCCTGCAGCAGCGGCTCGAAGCCCTGCCGACCGTGCTCAGCGTCGACATGGCCGGCGCGCGCCAGGAGATGCTGGAGGTCAGCGTCGACCCCCTGCGCATGGAGGCCTACGACGTCACCGCCCAGGATCTGGCGAGCGTCATCGCCCGCAATAACCAGCTGATCCCGGCCGGCGATCTGGTGACGCGCCAGGGCCAGTTCGCGATCAAGATCCCCGGCGTGATCCAGGGTCCGGCCGACATCCTTTCCCTGCCGGTGAAGACCAACGGCGACCGGGTGGTGACGGTGGGCGACCTCGGCACGGTGCGCCGAACCTTCAAGGATCCCACCTCGATCAGCCGCTACAACGGGGCGCCCTCGATGGCGCTCTACGTGGCCAAGCGGCCGGGCACGAACCTGCTCGACACCATCGCGGCCGTGCACCGCGCGGTGGCGCAGGACCAGAAGTCCTGGCCGCCCACCATCCGCGCCGACTACAGCTTCGATCAGTCGGAATTCATCACCCACACCCTGACCATGCTGGAGTCCGGCCTGATCACCGCGACGCTTCTGGTCATGCTGATCATCATCGCCAGTCTGGGCGTGCGCCAGGGCCTCATGGTGGGGATGGCGATCCCGATCTGCTTCATGATCGCCTTCCTGGCGCTCGAGGCGCTGGGCGTCACCCTCAATCAGATGGTGATGTTCGGCATGGTGCTGGCGGTGGGCATCCTCGTGGACGGCGGCATCGTCGTGGTCGAATACGCCGACCGCAAGATGGCCGAGGGCGCCGACAAGGCGCAGGCCTTCGCCGCCGCCGGCAAGCGCATGTTCTGGCCGGTGGTCAACGGCACGCTCACCACGCTCTGCGCCTTCGTGCCGTTCCTGTTCTGGGACTCGATCCCGGGCAAGTACATGAGCTTCCTGCCGCTGACGCTGTTCTTCGTGCTCGGCGCCTCGATCTTCGTGGCCCTGATCTTCACGCCGGCGCTCGGCTCGCTGATGGGCCGCGCCCAGGGCGCCGATCCGGCCATGCTGGCCGAGATCGAGAAGTCCGAGCACGGCGCGCCGGCGCAGATGCGCGGCTTCATGGGCTGGTATGCGCGCACCCTCGCCGGCGCGGCCCGCAGGCCGGGTCTGGTGACTCTGGGCGCCCTGGTGGTGATCGGCGCCATCGTCGGCGGCTTCATCGCCCGTCCGCATGCCACCGAGTTCTTCCTGAAGCAGGATCCGGATCAGGCGACCGTCTGGGTGATGGCCAGGGGCAATCTTTCCATCCAGGCCATGAACGGCGAGGTCGCCAAGGTCGAGGCCAAGCTGCAGGGCATCCGCGGCGTGGCGGCGCTCGATACCCGCGTCGGGCCGCAGAACGGCGCCGGACGCGACCAGCCGCCCAACGACAACATCGGCCGCATCCAGCTGCGCTTCGTCGACTACGCCGGCGAGAAGGCCCTGCGCCTCACCGGCGCCGACATCGTGGGCGTGATCCGCAGCCGGCTCACCGAGACGCCGGGCCTGCAGACCGAGCTGCGGCTGCCCGAGAGCGGGCCGCCCGAGGGCAAGGACGTCCAGGTCGAGCTGCGCAGCAACGATCCGGCGGCGCTCGATCGCGCCGCCGACCTGGTGCGCGCCCACCTCGCCGCCGATCCCCAGATCATCGAGCTGGAGGACACCCGCACCTCGCCCGGCATCCAGTGGGACTTCGCCGTCGATCGCGAGGCCGCCGGCCGCTACGGCGTCGACGTGCTCTCGGTCGGCCAGGCGATCGAGTTCGTCACCGACGGCCTGCTCGCCGGCAAGATCCGCCCCGACGACTCGCGCGACGAACTCGACATCCGGCTGCGCTTTCCGCCGCAGGACCGCAACATCGCCGCCTTCCAGCACCTGAAGATCACCACGCCGAAGGGGCCGGTGCCGGCCAGCTATTTCGTCACCATGAAGCCGGCCCAGCAGGTCACCACCATCACCCGCCGCGGCGGCCAGCGGCTGGTGATCGTGCAGGCCAACGTCAGGGGCGTCCCCGCCAACCAGAAGATCGCCCAGCTCAAGTCCTGGCTCGCCGGCGTCTCCCTCGACCCGGCGGTGCACTGGAAGTTCATCGGCGCCGACGAGGAGGGCCAGAACGCCGGGCTGTTCTTCCTGACCGCGATGATCGTGACGCTGTTCCTGATGAGCGTGATCCTGCTCTGGCAGTTCAACAGCTTCTATGGCGTGTTCGTCACCCTCTCGGCGGTGGTGCTCTCGACGGAGTAAAAGCGATCACGTTAGGGACGCTCATTGCTGAGCGCCCCCCGCACAGATCCGGACGAGCGGCTTTCCCGCATCCGGCTCCTACCTTGGGGTCACTTCGCGTGACGACCCCATCTTCCAGGACGCCCACCTTCAGCCATTTCTGGATCAGGTGGATGACACGCTTGTCGCCGATCCGGTGCTCCAGGAACTTGACCAGCCATTCATGGCTGACCGTGTCGAAGAAGCTCCGGATGTCGGCGTCCAGTATCCAGTTCACCTTTCTGGTCGTGATCCCGACCGCCAGGGCGTCCAGCGCATCGTGCTGGCCGCACCCAGGTCGGAACCCGTAGCTGAACCCGAGGAAGTCCTCCTCGTAGATCTGGTTCAGCACCGTCATCACCGCCCTCTGGACGATCTTGTCTTCAAGGGTGGCGATGGCCAGCGGGCGCTCCTTGCCGTCGGCCTTCGGGATATAGACCCGTCGTGACGGTTGCGCCCGATAAGCCCCGCGATGGACCCGTCCGTGCAAATCAACGAGCTTGCGCTCAAGGTCGGCCTCGTAGTCCACCCACGTCATGCCGTCCACGCCCGCCGCCGCGTCCCGCTTGAGGGCGAGGAACGACAGCCGAAGCAGTTCGACATCGACGTGGTGCAGTAGCGCGGTGAACTTCACCTTCCTGTCCAGCCTCGCGGCTTTGCGTACGCGGTCCAGCGCCTGTGACACGCGTGCCCGGCTTTGCGTCCGGCGCGTGCTGAGATATCCCAAGTTCCGACACGTTCCTTCTGTGCGTGATGAGGTCTTCGACCCCGACGGAGCGTCAGCGCCTCGCATGGCGGCGCCGCACGTGTCGCCTTCAACCGTGTCCAGGGTCTCGGCCTCCGCGGTCTGGTATTTCGGGGCTCAATAGCTCACCCCGCACAGTCGTTGTGTACGCTTCGCGACGGTCGTCGCCTTCCGACCCGCAACACTCACTACCGAGCGCCCGCTACGGCTTACCCGGACCGGACTTCCACCGGCTGGAACGCGCCAGCTTCTTGGCGCACGGACACGCACTGATTTCGCGCGCCGACTGGCGCCTGGGCGGCAAGCCCGCCCCTTCCCGAGGCCGTGCGCGGTGAAGTAAGGGGTGCGTGTCCCACGAAAGCTGAAGGAGGGACGCGATGAGCGATGGATCGGTCGACCTGACGAGTGCGCGCGAGGCGGCCTACGCGGTTCCGCTGGAGGAGCTCAACCCGGCCGAGCCGGCGCTCTTCCAGGCCGACGCCATGTGGCCCTGTTTCGAGCGCCTGCGCCGCGAGGATCCGGTACATTTCACGCCGGAGGGGGACTCTGAGGCCCACTGGTCGATCACCCGCTACAACGACATCATGGCCGTCGACACCAACCATGAGGCGTTCTCGTCGGCGGACGGCATCACCTTGCCCCCCAGCGCGGCCGCGGTGGCGCGGATGGAGGCGGAGGGCGGCGGTCCATCGCCGGACAGCCCCTTCACCGACGCCAAGGATCCGGACCGCGGGTTGCCGATGTTCATCGCCATGGACCCGCCCAAGCACGACGTGCAGCGCAAGACCGTCAGCCCCGCCGTCTCGCCGGCGGGCCTCGCGCTCATGGAGCCGCTCATCCGCGAGCGCGCCGGCGCCATCCTCGACTCGCTGCCCGTCGGCGAGGCCTTCGACTGGGTCGACAAGGTGTCGATGGAGCTGACGGCGATGACGCTGGCGACGCTCTTCGGCATCCCCCAGCAGGATCGCCGCCGGCTCACCCGCTGGTCCGACGTGGTCATGGCCCAGCCCGGCCACGGCGGCGTCGAGAGCTGGGAGCAGAAGCAGAAGGAGATGTTCGAGTACGGCAGCTACTTCCTGCGGCTCTGGAACGAGCGCGTGAACGGCGAGCCGACGGGGGACCTCATCTCCATGCTCGCGCACGGTCCCGAGACCCGCGGCATGAACCAGTTCGAATACCTGGGCAACGTCATCCTGCTCACCATCGGCGGCAACGACACCACGCGCAATACGATCAGCGGCAGCGTCTATGCGCTCAACAAGTTCCCGGACCAGTATCGCAAGCTGCGCGCCGACCCGTCCCTGATCCCCTCCATGGTCAGCGAGACCATCCGCTGGCAGACGCCGCTGGCGCACATGCGCCGGAGGGCGAGCGCGGACATCGAGTTCGGCGGCAGGCAGATGCGCAAGGGCGACAATGTCGTCATGTGGTACGTCTCGGGCAATCGCGACGAGACGGTGATCGAGCGGCCGAACGACTACATCGTCGACCGGCCGCGGGCGCGCCAGCACCTGTCGTTCGGCTTCGGCATCCATCGCTGCGTCGGAAACCGCCTGGCCGAGCTGCAGCTGCGGGTGGTCTGGGAAGAGATCCTGAAACGCTTCGACGACATCCAGCTGCTCGAGGAGCCCAGACGAACCTACTCCGCCTTCGTGAAGGGCTACGAGACCATGAAGGTGCTGATCCCCGCGCGCCGCTGAACCGGCCCGGCTCGGCCGCAGAGCCGGAGTTTGCGCCATGGGTATCCTGTCGAGGAAAAGCGGGACACGCATTGGTTTCGCGCCGACCGGCGCCTCGGAGTGCCGGTGGCTTTGTGTCCTGACTTCCGTCCCGACTTCCCTACCCCTCCCGCGTCTGCCGGCGCCAGAGCGTGGCGTAGTCGCCGCCGGCAGCGATGAGGCTGGCGTGATCGCCGCGCTCGACGATGCGGCCGCGCCGGATCACCAGGATCTGATCGGCGTCGACGATGGTGGAGAGGCGGTGGGCGACCACGAGCGTGGTCCTGCCGGCGCGCACCTTGCGCAAGGTCGCCTGGATCTGCGCCTCGGTGGGGCCGTCGAGGGCGCTGGTGGCCTCGTCCAGCACCAGCAGGCGCGGGTTGGCCAGGAGGGCGCGGGCGAGCCCCACCCGCTGGCGCTCGCCGCCCGAGAGCTTCAGGCCGCGCTCGCCGACGCGGGTCTCCAGCTTGTAGGGC
Organism: Caulobacteraceae bacterium; assembly: GCA_035532115.1. Taxonomy (GTDB): domain Bacteria; phylum Pseudomonadota; class Alphaproteobacteria; order Caulobacterales; family Caulobacteraceae; genus Acaudatibacter. The sequence continues at coordinate 132,295 of DATKRO010000104.1, forward strand.
AGAGCCTCGGCGAAGCCGGCGAGTTCGGCCGCCCGCAGCGCCGCCCAGACGTCGGCCTCGTCCGCGCCGGGCCTTGCGAAGGCGATGTTGGCCAGGAGCGTATCGTTGAACAGCGCCACGTCCTGCGGCACCAGGGCCACGCTCTGGCGGATCGAGGCCTGGCTCACCGCGCGCAGATCGGCGCCGTCGATGATCACGCGCCCGCCCTGCGGATCGAGCAGGCGAAGCGTCAGGCGCACGATGGTGGTCTTGCCGCCGCCGGAGGGGCCGACCAGCGCCGTCGTCGAGCCCGGCGCGACCCGGAAGCTCACCTCCTCCAGACCCGTGGCGCGGGCGCCATGGCGAAAGCCGACGCGCTCGAACGCGAGTTCGGCGCCGGCGCGCGCGCCTGGCGGCAGATCGCGCGCGCCGGGCGCGTCGACGATCTCGGGCAGGATGGCGCGCAGCTCGAGCATCTGCTCCATGTCGATGAAGGCCTGGCGGATCTCGCGATAGTTCGCCCCCAGCATGCCGAGGGGCGCATAGACGGTCTGCAGGATCAGGATGCAGGCGGTGATCGCGCCGGCGCTCATGGCGTGGTGGACCACTTCCCAGCCGGCCAGGAACACCACCAGGCACAGACCCAGGCTCAGCACCACCGACTGCAGCGCATTGAGGAGCTGCAGCGACGTGTTCGCCTTCACCGCCGCCGAGGCGTAGTCGCCCAGCGCCCGCTCGTATTGCGAGACGATCCGATCTTCCGAGCCGAAGGCCTTGATGGTCTCGTAGTTCATCAGGGCGTCGACCGCGAGGCCCGCGGCCTCGCTGTCGGCGGCGTTCAGCGCCCGCCGATGGTGGATGCGCCAGTTGGAGATGGCGATGGTGACGCCGGCGTAGAGCGCGATGGTGGCGACGGTCACGGCCGCGAGCAGGCCGTAGTAGCGGCTTGCCATCACGTAGGAGGCCATGGCCAGCTCGAACACGGTGGGGCCGAGATTGAAGACGACGCTGCGCAGCAAGGTGTCGGTGGAGCGCGCGCCGCGATCGATGATCCGCGCCAGCGCGCCGGTGTGCTTGCCCTGGTGGAAGTTCAGCGACAGCGACAGCGAATGGGCGAAGGTCTCGCGCGCCGAGCGCGCCAGGGCCTGCTGCGACACCGGCGTGAAGATGGAATCGCGCACCAGCGGCGTGGCGCTGGAGATGAACCTCAGCGCGACCCAGCCGGCGGCCAGGCCGGCGAACACCGCGAACAGCGTCGCCGCGGTCCCACGGCCGCGGCTGACGGCGTCGATGGCCTCGCCGATCAGCACCGGGGCATAGACGCCCGTCCACTTGCCGATCAGCACCAGACCCAGCGCCACCGAGAGCCGCGCCGGCAGGCCCTGCGCCTTGGAGCGCAGCACCAGCCGGACGAGCTCGGCCATCGAGTCCCAGAAGCTGAACTTCGCCGGCGTGACGGCGACGGGGCCGGCGGCGGCCATGCGGCGGCCGCGCCCGCCGCCCGCCAGGCTCATGGCGCGCTCGCCTGCGGCGCGAGCACGAGGGTGGTCTGTTCGCCGCCGCCGGGCGTCAGCCAGTCGATGCGCCAGCCCAGGGCCGTGCGGGTCGCCTGGAAGGGCGCGCGCGCGAGCGGCGCCGGACGCCTCGTCGAGGCGTCGAGCCTGATCTCGCCGCGAGCGCCGGCGAGGTCGAACTCGTGGCGCCCGGCCGCCAGCGGCTGATTGAGGACGAGCACGAAATGGCCGCTGGCGTCGGCGCTGGCCCGGCCGCGCTCGATCCCGTCGACGCGCAGGCTCACCGCGTCCCCGGGCGCCGCCCTGCCCGAGAGCGTTGCGGCCCCGGCCTCGTCGCAATCGAGCGCGGTGGCGGCCAGTCCAGAACCGCGCCCGCCCAGCACCTCGCTGCCGCCGCCGGCGCGCAGGCGCGCCGCGGTTCCGTCCGGCGCCAGGAACAGATAGCCCTTGGCCTGGATCACCCGCCCGTGGTCCCACACCGAGAGCCCGAAGAGCCGCGCCCGCGCCGCGGCGGGCGCCGTCGCCCTCCAGGCGCCGCCGGCGTCGGCGACGGCGAGCTCGGTTTCCCCGCCCGGGGTCGCGAGCCGCACCCGGGCGCGCGGGCTGGCGCTGCCGAAGAGCTCGATCCGGCCGCCCGGCGCCGCACCCAGCCGCAGCACTTCGGGAGGCGCCACGTAGCCGGATTCGCCCGCGTCCGTCTCGGCCGCGGCGCGGGCGGCGGGGCCTGCCTGGCGCCCGCACCCGGCCAGGACCGAGAGAGCGGCGAGGCCCAGGGCGATGGCGGGGAAGCTGGTGGGTTGCAACCGGCGCGGCTCCGTCGGATTATCCTCGTCATTGAATCGCCGGCGCGTGCGTCCAGCGGGTTCGGGCGGGGCGGCGCGATCGGGCGCTCCCTCCGGTCCGCCAGACTTAAGGGTCTGCGAGGCGAAGGTCACGCGCTCCGGCGCCCGACGGCGCCTCCGGGCGGCGGGACGCGCCCTTCATTCCTGGACGGGGACGCGAATGGCGAGCCAGCGGCTGGAGTCGGTGTGCGTCTACTGCGCCTCCTCCAGCGCCGCCGATCCCGACTTCCTGAGCGCGGCGGCCGCCTTGGGCCGGAGTCTCGCCGACGCGGGCCTGCGGCTGGTCTATGGCGGCGGCGGCCTGGGCCTGATGGGCGCCTGCGCCCGGGCCGCGCACGAGCGCGGCGGTCGCGTCCTGGGGGTGATTCCGCACTTCCTCACCGCGCGCGAGCGGCCGCTCGCGCGGGTGGAGACGGTGATCGTCGCCTCCATGCACGAGCGCAAGCTGCGCATGTTCGACGAGGCGGACGCCTTCGCCATCCTCCCCGGCGGCATCGGCACGCTGGAGGAGGTGATCGAGATCCTCTCCTGGCGGCGTCTGGGACTGCACGCCAAACCGATCGTCTTCCTGAACGCCAAGGGCTTCTGGAACCCGCTCTTCGAGGTGTTCGAACATATATTGGCCCAGGATCTGGCCCCTTCCGAGTTCCGCGACTGCTGGCGCGCGGTCGAAGACGTCGGCGAACTTCTGCCGGCCTTGCGCGCCATGCCGACCCTGGCCTTCATGACCCCTCCCGGAGTCGAGGAGATGACCTGACCGGCGCAGGATCGACGCGCCGGGTTTTGCGTTATGCTCGGATCGGGCGCGTGCGCGCCGCCTCCATGGAGAGAGCAGCATGAACAAGACCACCCTTGGCCTCATGGGCGCGATCTCGTCGCTCGTCGCCCTGCCCGCGAGCGGGGCGTCCGCTGCGCCGAGCCAGCCGGACCTCGCCCCGGCGACGTCCTATGCCGATCTGCTGCAGCCCATCCCCAATGCCGTCGAACGCCTCAGGACCGCCAATGAACGCGAGGCGCAGGCGGCGCAGGGCGCCCAACTGACGCAGGTGCAGTATCAACGCCGCTGGGTGAGGCGCCGGCGCTGGGACCGCTATCATCACCGCTGGGTCTACTACCGCGCGCTGAGCCTGTTCGCGCCGTTCGTCGCGCCTCCCTACTACTATCACCATCACCACCATCATCATCATCACCATCACCATCACCACCATCATTCGTTCTATCCCTGACGGCAGGATGGGTCCGGGCGCGGCGCCCGCGACGGCGTAGCCCAAAGGAGCGGCGGCGCTACGCCAGGCCGGCCTGGCGCCTGGCCGCGGTGAGGGTATTCTGCAGCAGGCAGGCCACCGTCATCAGCCCCACGCCGCCCGGCACCGGCGTGATCCAGCCGGCCACCTTGGCCGCCTCGGCGAAGGCGACGTCGCCCACCACCTTGGTCTTGCCGGCGGCGGCCTTGACGGGGTCGCGGAACGGCACGCGGTTGACGCCGACGTCGATCACCGTGGCGCCGGGTTTGATCCAGTCGCCCCGGATCATCTGCGGCCGGCCGATGGCGGCGACGAGGATGTCGGCCTCGCGGCACCGCGCCGCGAGGTCGCGCGTCCTGGAGTGGGCGATGGTGACGGTGCAGTCGGCGCCCAGCAGCAGCTGCGCCATCGGCCGGCCCACCAGCACCGAGCGGCCGACCACCAGGGCGCGCGCCCCCGCCAGATCGCCAAGGGTATGGCGCAGCATGATCATGCAGCCGAGCGGCGTGCACGGCGTCAGCGCCGGCAGGCCGCTGGCCAGCCGCCCGGCGCTCGCCACCGTCAAGCCGTCGACGTCCTTGTCCGCATCGAGCGTCTCCAGCACCCGACGTTCGTCGATGGGCCGCGGCAGAGGCAGCTGCACCAGGATGCCGTGGATCGCCGGATCGGCGTTCAGCCGGCGCACCAGGTCGAGCAGGTCGGCTTCGGCGGCGCCGGCGGCGAGGCGATGGGTGACCGAGTGCATGCCGGCGGCGCGGCTCTGCTCGCCCTTGCTGCGCACGTAGATCTGGCTGGCGGGATCGTCGCCCACCAGGATCACCGCCAGGCCCGGCGTCAGGCCGTGCTCGCGGCCGAGCCGCGCCACCTCCTCGGCGACCTTGGCCGTCAGCGCCGCCGCCAGCGGCCTGCCGTCGATGATGCCAGCCTGCGCCATGTTGCTCACCCGCTCCTCGGCGCGCCCCTAAACGTCGCGGCCGGCGCGCGCAATCGCCGCCTCGCCTGACTCGGCCAAGCTGGCGAGGCCCGGCCCGGCGCTCCCGGGCTCAGTCGGCGCCGTGCAGGCTGCCGTAGGGATCGATCCGGCCGGCCTCGACGTCGGCGACGTCGATCTGCGGCTGATAGCCGATCCTGCCGTGGGCGCTGGCGCGCCAGGCGAGCACGATCTCGTCGCGCAGTTCGTCGGCGCCGGCGGCGAGGCGCGCGGCGGTGAAGGCGCGCCCGCGCGCCTCGCCGCCCTGGAAGGCGCCGGCCTTCTCCAGCTGGTAGAACGGGACCACCGCGGCCAGGTCGGCGCCGAGATAGGCGCCGACGCGCTGCTCGATCGGACAGCCGCAGTCCTGGAACGGGCGCATCCGCTTCACCACCGCCGCCAGCGGAATCCAGGCGCGCACGTACGCCCCCTCCCAGGCGACGTGCACCTTCTCCTGGGTATAGCCCTGCGGATTGGGGAACGGGCCCCAGCCGTTGTAGTGGATCGAGGCGTGCAGCGGCATGCTGCCGTCGCCCACGTAATGCGACAGGGCGCCGAGGTCGAGGCGGATCAGGCCTTCGCGCAGGGCGCGGTCGGCGGCGAGCCAGGCGCGATGCGCCGCATCGGGGCTGAGCCGGGCGCCGGCGTCGTCGGCCCGCCAATAGGCGAAGTCCTTGGCGAGCTGCTGCCAGTCCTCCACGATCGAATAGGGCAGATAGCCCATCTTCCAGCTGGTGGTTCCGCGCGCCCGCAGCGCCGTCTCGTAGGCCTCGCGGGTCGGCGGCAGGGCGCCGAGCAGCGGGCCTCCGGCGATGCGCCCGTCGTCGTCGCCGTCGACGAAGTGACCGGGGTCGCGGTCGGAATCGTGCGCCAGCCCGGCGTCGCGCGAGCGGTCGGGCTCGCGGCTGAGTTCGCCCAGAGCCTGGACCATGGCGGGACTGCGCAGGAAGGCCGGCAGCTGCGGCGGCAGGGCCAGGATCGCCGCGCGGCCGATCCAGCGATGGCCGGTCGAGCCCCACGCCAGCGCGGGCCCGCAGACGAGCAGAGCCAGCGCGCTCGCCAGCGCCGCCATGAAGCCGCCTCTCATGCCGCCTCCTCGATGGGATGGGCGGCCCGGGCGCGGGCGACCCGCGCCTCCGCCGCCGGATGCCGCGCCGGATCGGAGCCGCCCTCATGGGGCCTGCGCGCCCCGCCGACAAGCGCGGATGTCGGCGCCCGACGCGCGAAGCCTGCGCTCCGGGGTGCGGCAACGCTTCCGGTTGCGTCAATATTGCAACGCCTGTAAGGAATCGTCGTCGCACTCGACGAGAAACAACAAGGACCCGCTGATGAAGCGCTTCCTCGGATGCCTCGCCACGCTGGCGCTGGCCTTTTCCGCCTCGGCGGCCAGCGCTGCGCCGGCTTCGCTCGACAACGATCCCATCGGCGCCCTCATCGGCCAGGCCATCACCAGCGCCCTGCAGCAGGCCGCGCCCGACTTCCTGCTGAAGGCGACGCTCTACCACGCCGGCGAGCCCGGCATGAGCGCCCGCGATTCGCTCGGCTGCAAGGTGGTGGCGATGCGCACCGCCGCCGTCGACGGGCGCAGGGTGCCGCGCCACACGGTGCTCTTCATCAAGCAGACGGTGGGGCTGCCGATGCCGGGCGGCGGGGTCTCGGACGGCTTCTGGTACGCCTCCGACCTCGGGTCGGCGATCCATGCGGGCCGCATCGACCTCTTCACCGGCCAGGGCGCGGCCTCCATGGTTCCCCTGCTCAGCCTCAACCTCGCCACCCTCAGCGTCGTCGACGCCGGCACCTTCGCCGGCTGCCCGCCGCGCTGAGCGGAGCCCCCGAGCACGCCTCACGGCGCTCGAACCTTCGAATGGGAGCGCGTCTCGCCGTCGGCCAGGACGCTCTCTTCACCCACCTGCCCGCCCATCCCGAGCCTGCGGGTCGCGTCCTTGCCATGACGCCGTGCAAGAGCGCGTCGGCGTGGTCGTCATGCCGTGGCGACCTTCCTTGGCCGCCCGCCCCTCCGGCCATTTTCGCGCGACGCCGCCGCCTTGGCGACGGTGCGCGATCGGCCGCCTTCGGCGCCAAGCTGGCGCGCCATCCAGCTTTTCGATCCGAATACGCCTTGCAGCAGCGCCGGCACATAGAGATCGGCGTCCAGGCGGGGCCAGTGCAAGCCGAGGCCGGCCGGGCTGATTTCGATATCCGCCAGATCGTCGGGCGAGGCGCCGGCCAGCCCCTCGGCAAGCCGCGTCGGGAAGGCCAGCTCGACCCCCGTGTCGAGGGCGACGACGACGCGCGATCGGCGACGGTCGTAGCGCGCCGACACGGCATGGCCGGTCTCGCGCACCACTCCCATGCGCTTCTCCGCTAGCTTCAGCTCGTGCTCAGTGATCGCCATGTATCGTCCTCCATTCCGAGCACAGGGCGGTGATCATCGCCGCCAGCGCGTCCTCAATCCGGTTCAGCTCGGCCAGCCTGAACCCGTAACGACCCGCAGGCCGCCGATACGCAGGATGGTAGGCACGGCCAATCTTATCAGAAACCCAAGCGGTAGGGAATAGTTGCAAATGGCGCGTCCCGAAGCGGGCTGCGCTCTATCTCCGCTGCGCTCCGACCGCCCCCTGGCGGCTCGCCTCGCTCGACCGCCCTTCCTTACCGCGGAAGTTCGCCGAGTGCAGGCGCAGAGGACGCCGAGGCCGCGCTGCGCGCGGCTGCCAATCATCCAGGCGCCGGCGTCTGGCGAGGGGAGCGCGCCCGATCGGGCGCGCCTTTGCGTTCTCCGCACCTGCCCTCAGCGGAGCCCGCGCCAGCGGGCGGCTCTGCGGTTCCTGCGTCCCTGTCCGGTGATGCGCCCGAGTGACGCGCGCCCTCACGTCTCGACGAAGGCGCGCTCCAGCACGAAGTCGCCGGGGCTGGCGACGGAGCCTTCCTCGTAGCCGCGGCGCAGCAGCAGCGCCTTCAGGTCGGCGAGCACGCTGGGGCCGCCGCAGAGCATGACGCGGTCGCGCGCCTTGTCGAACTCAGGCAGACCGATGTCGGCGAAGAGCTGGCCGGACTCGATCAGATCGGTGATGCGCCCCTGGTGCTCGAAGGGCTCGCGGGTGACCGAGGGGTAGTAGATCAGCTTCGGGGCGACGAACTCGCCCAGCAGCTCGTCCTTGGCGAGGTCGTGGGCGAGATAGCGGCGATAGTTGAGATCGGCGATGCGCCGCACCGTGTGGGTGACGACCACCTTCTCGTAGCGTTCGTAGGTCTGCGGGTCGCGCACCAGCGACAGGAAGGGGGCGAGCCCGGTGCCGGTGCCCAGCATGTAGAGGTTGCGGCCGGGCCTCAGGCCATCCAGCACCAGGGTGCCGGTGACCTTGCGCCCCACCAGCACCTCGTCGCCGACCTGGACGTGCTGCAGGCGGCTGGTCAGCGGCCCGTCCTGCACCTTGATCGAATAGAACTCCAGGTGGTCGGCATGGGCGGCGCTGACGATGGAATAGGCGCGCAGCAGCGGCTTGCCCTCCACCTCCAGCCCCAGCATCACGAACTGGCCGCTCTCGAAGCGGAAGGCCGGATCGCGGGTGGTGCGCAAGGTGAAGAGTTCGTCGGTCCAGTGCTGGACATGGGTGACGCGCTCGGTGTTGAAGGCGCCTCTCGCCTTGGCGGGCGCGGCGGCGAGGTTGGTCTCGGTCATCTGGCTCCTTGGGGCGGCGGCGGTCCGGGGGTGAAACTCAGATGTCGCCGCCAAGGTCGGGCGCGGCGCCGGGGGCTCGGGCCGTGTGGATGCCGCATTCGCTCTTCTGCGAGCCCGCCCAGCGCCCGGACCTGAGATCGCCGCCTTCCTCCACCGCGCTCGTGCACGGCCAGCATCCGATGGAGGGATAGCCGAAGCCGACGAGCGGATGCTCCGGCAGATCGTGGCGCGCCGCATAGGCGTCAAGGTCCGCCTTGGCCCAATTGGCCAGCGGATTGAACTTCAGCCGCCCGTCGGCCTCCTCGACCACGGCCAGGCGCAGCCGGTCGCCGCCGTGGAAGCGCTTGCGCCCGGTGACCCAGGCGGAGAATCCCTCCAGCGCCAGGTCGAGCGGGATCACCTTGCGGATGTGGCAGCAGGCGTCGGTGTCGGTCTTCCAGAGCTGGGCGTTGGGATCGCCCACCGCCAGGTCCTCGAACCGGGGCCGAAGATCGCGCACGTCCTTCAGTCCCAGCCGCTGGGCCAGCTCGAGGCGGTAGTCGAGGGTCTGGCCGAACAGCATGCCGGTGTCGAGGAAGAGCACCGGCAGGTCGGGCTTCAGCTGGGCCGCCATGTGCAGCAGCACCGCCGATTCGGCCCCGAACGACGAGACCAGCGCCAGCTCCTCGCCATGGAGCTCGATGGCGCTCGCCAGGATCTCGGTCGGACGGGCGTCGCGCAGCCGCTCGTTGAGGGCCTGGGCGCGCGTCTTCGGGCGGGCGATTTCGCGGAAATCGAGGCTCATGACGCCTGGCGCTCCACGAAAGCCGGCTCGCGGCCGTCGGCGGCGCGCTGATAGACGTGGCGGAAGCGGAACGCCACGTGGGTCAGGTCCTGCGGGGCGGCGCCGTCGGCCGGTTCGAAGGCGTCGACGCCGCAGCGGATCATGAACCTCGCCTGCTCGCGCAGCACGTCGCCCACCGCGCGCACCTCGCCCTGGTAGCCGTAGCGCTCGCGCAGGATCCGCGCCGAGGAATAGGCCTGGCCATGGCGGAACTTGGGAAACACCAGCGCCACCACCGCCAGCTGCGGCAGATCGTCGGCGATGTCCTCGACCGCCTCGTTCGATTCGATGCGCACCCCGACCTTGCGTCCCTCGGCCAGCAGCCGGCGGCCCTCGGCCTGGAAGCGCTGCAACGAGACGATCACGTCGCCGCGCGGCGTCGGGGTCTCGTCGGCGACGTTGGTGAAGGGGTCCTCGGCGGCCTCGGCGCGCTGGCCCGTCCACCTAATGAGCGTCGGCATAGACGGCCTCCTTGAAAGGGGCGAGCCCGGTGCGGCGGAAGGTGTCGATGAACCGCTCCTGGCCCTGGCGTTCACGCAGGTAGACCTCGACCATCTCCTCGACCGCGCCGGCCACCTTGTCGGCCGGCAGGGCCGGTCCGAGGATCTGGCCCAGCGCCGCGTCGGCCTCGGGCGAGCCGCCGAGCGAGACCTGGTAGAACTCCTCGCCCTTCTTATCGACGCCCAGGATGCCGATGGCGCCGACGTGGTGGTGCCCGCAGGCGTTGATGCAGCCGGAGATGCGGACGCCCAGCTCTCCCACCGCCTCGGCCCGCGCCGGGTCGGCGAACCTGCGGGCGATGGCCTGGGCGATGGGAATGGCGCGGGCGTTGGCCAGAGCGCAGTAGTCGAGCCCCGGGCAGGCGATGATGTCGGTGACGAGGCCGCGGTTCGGCGTGGCGAGGCCGGCCGCGCCCAGCGCCTTCCAGACCGCGGGCACGTCGTCCAGCTTCACGTGCGGCAGGATGAGGTTCTGGTCGTAGGAGACCCGCGCCTCGTCGAGCGAGTAGCGTTCGGCCAGGTCCGCCACCGCTTCCATCTGATCGGCGGTGCAGTCGCCGGGCGTCTCGCCAGGCTCCTTCAGCGACACGTCGACGATGGCGTAGCCGGGGATCTTGTGGGCCTTGACGTTGCGCCGCACGAAGCGGGCGAAGGCGGGATCGGCCTTGGCCGCCTCGAAGGCGGCGGACCGGGCCGCAAGCCGCGCGAAGCCGCGCGGCGCGAAGGCGGCGCGGATGCGGGCAAGCTCGGTGTCGGGCAGGTCGACGTGGGCCGCATCGCTCGCCTCCCACTCGGCCTCGACCTCGCGCGCGAAGGCCTCGGCGCCCAGGCTCGCCACCAGCACCTTGATGCGCGCCTTCCAGATGTTGTCGCGCCGGCCGTGGCGATTGTAGACGCGCAGGATCGCCTGCAGGTACGAGAGCAGGCTCTTGACCGGCAGGTGCTTGCGGATCGTCGCCCCCAGATAGGGCGTGCGCCCGAGCCCGCCGCCCACCAGCACCTCGAAGCCGAGTTCGCCGTCGTCGCTGCGATGCAGGCGCAGCCCGATGTCGTAGACCTTGGTCGCGGCCCGGTCGGCGGGCGAGGCGGTCAGCGCGATCTTGAACTTGCGCGGCAGGAAGCTGAACTCGGGATGGAAGGTCGACCACTGCCGGATCGCCTCGGCCCAGATGCGCGGATCGTCGACTTCGTCGGCGGTGGCGCCGGCGTGCGGGTCGGCGGTGACGTTGCGGATGTCGTTGCCGCTGGTCTGGATGGCGTGCATCCCGACCTGCGCCAGATGTTCGAGGATGTCCGGCGCATCCCTCAGCTTGATCCAGTGGAGCTGCAGGTTGGTGCGGGTGGTGAAGTGGCCGTAGCCCTTGTCGTAGGTGCGCACGATGAAGGCGAGCTTGCGCAGCTTCTCCGCGTTCAGCGCCCCATAGGGGATGGCGATCCGCAGCATGTAGGCGTGCAGCTGCAGATAGAGGCCGTTCATCAGCCGGATCGGCTTGAACTGGTCCTCGGTGATCTCGCCGGCGAGGCGCCGCGCGCACTGCTCGCGGAACTCCTGGGTGCGATCGGCCAGCATCTCGGCGTCGATGGCGTCGTAGCGGTACATCGCGCGCGCCTCCTTCCTATTTGCGCCTGATCAGGTCGATGCGGCCCTTGGACCGCGCCGCGCCGTGGGCGTGCAGCAGGGCCTCGATGGCCTCGCCGCCCTCGGTCTTCTTGCCGTGCTCGGGCTTGTTGGTGGGGCCGAGCGCCCGCACCCGCTCGCGGAACGACAGCGGCGCATGGCCGGCGTCGGCGGCGATCACCTCGATCAGATAGGGATCGACCACCCGGGTGAGTTCGGTCTTGGCGTGCGCTTCGGCGGCCATGGCGGCGGCCTCGTCCTCGAACAGCCGCGCCTCGGCGAACCGCTCGACCCAGCCGCCCTCGCGGCCCAGGAACACCGCCTCGCCGTCGTCCAGCCGGTTGCCGGTCAGCGCCTTCATGGCCGCCTCCGCGCAACCGTCAGGGTGGCGCGCTCAGGGCCTCCCTCCCCCTCGTGGGGAGGGACAGACCGCAAAGCGGTCAGGGTGGGGGACTGCGGGGCCGCGCCCAGGCGCCAACCCCGATTCGATCGTTGATGCGGCAGACTCCCCCGCCCGTCCGCCGCTGCGCGGCGGCCACCCTCCCCGTGAAGGGGAGGGAGGGCAGTCTGCGCCAGCGCCATGGCTTCGCCGACGATGAGCAGCGCCGGGCCGGCGATGCTCTGCGCCGCCTCGGCCAGACCCGCCAGCGTCGTCGCCACCCGCCGCTCGTCCGCCAGGCTGGCGTTCTCGACGATCAGCGCCGGGGTCGAGCCGGCGCGGCCGGCGCCCATCAGCCGCGCGGCGATCGCCGCGGCGGTGGCGACGCCCATGTAGATCACCACCGTCTGGTTGGGCCTGGCGAGGCCCGGCCAGTCGAGATCGGGCTCGCCGCCCATCGCCGCATGACCGGTGACGAAGGTGACCGCCTGGGCCGCGCCGCGATGCGTCAGGGGCGCGCCGGCCGAGGCGGCGGCCGCCAGGGCGGCGGTGACGCCCGGCACGACATGGCAGGCGACGCCGGCGGCGCGGCAGGCTTCCAGCTCCTCGCCGCCGCGCCCGAAGATGAAGGGATCGCCGCCCTTCAGCCGCACCACGATCAGGCCCTCGCGGGCGAGGGCCGCCAGCAGCCGGTTGATCTCGTCCTGGGCGTAGGAATGGCGCGACCGGCGCTTGGCCACGCAGAGCCGCCGGGCCGCAGCGGGCGCAAGCTCGAGGATCGCCTCGCTGACCAGCCCGTCGTGGACCACGACGTCGGCGCGCTGCAGCGCCTTCAGCGCCTTCAGGGTCAGGAGTTCCGGATCGCCCGGGCCCGCGCCCACCAGCCAGACCTCGCCGGCGCGCCCGGCGACGCGGCCGGCGCGCGCGCCGTTCAGCGCCACCAGGCGCTTCGGCATCGCTCGTTTCGGGTCAATGGCCATCCAGGAAGCTCGGACTCGCTTAGTTTCGCTAACAGCGCCCCTAGGCATGACGGGGCGGACCCGGGAGGGTCCGCCCCGCTGGCGCCCGCCGGCGAAAGGGCCGTTGCGCTGGCGGACCGTTGCAAATTGGCGGTCCGGCGCCCATTTCGCAAACGAGGACTTCTGCCGGGGCGTTCAGGAAAACTCATGGAAACTCGCCGGCGCCTGCCCCCTTTGAACGCGCTGCGCGCCTTCGAGGCCGCGGCCCGGCACCTCAATTTCAGCCGCGCCGCCGACGAGCTGACGGTGACGCCGGGCGCGGTCTCGCAGCAGATCCAGAATCTCGAGGACTATGTGGGCGCGGCGCTCTTCAAGCGCACCCCCAAAGGCCTTCTGCTCACCGACGCGGCCCAGATGGCGCTGCCGGCGCTGCGCGAGGCCTTCGACCGGCTGGCCGAGGCCGCCTCCCTGCTCACCGCCGCGGTCGATGGCCGGCGCCTGACCCTGACCGCGGCGCCCTCGTTCGCCGCCAAATGGCTGGTGCCGCGCCTGAAGGGCTTCGAGGAGGCCTATCCCCACATCGACGTCTGGCTGTCGGCCGACCTCGACATCGTCGACTTCGCCTCCGGCGAGATCGACCTCGCCATCCGCTACGGAACCGGCCACTATCCGGGCCTGGAGATCACCCGGCTGATGAAGGAGACGGTGATCCCGGTGGCGAGCCCGGCGCTGGTGGCCGCCAACCCCCTCGCCCAGCCCGCCGATCTGGCCCGCCATACCCTGCTGCACGACGGCTCGCCCGACGCCGACGATTCCTGTCCGGACTGGGCGATGTGGCTGGCGGCGCGCGGCGTCAAGGGCATCGACGGCGCGCGCGGGCCGAGGTTCAACCAGTCCAGCCTCGTCATCGAAGCCGCCGTCGGCGACCGCGGCGTCGCGCTCGCCAAGCGCACCCTGGCCCAGGACGACCTCGACGCCGGCCGGCTGGTCGCGCCGCTGCAGATCGCCACCGCCGTGGATTTCGCCTATTTCGTCGTGCACCCCAAGGCCAAGGGACGCCTGCCACAGGTGAAAGCCTTCGTCGCCTGGATCAGCGCCGAAGCCGCCGCCCACGAAGCCGCCATGGCGATGATCGACAACGGCGCCGGCATCTGAGGGCGGGGCGCCTATGAAGAACCCTCGCGACCCGAAGTGTACTATGGTTTCGGATCGCGGTGACGGGCTACATGACACGAGCCTCGGCATGGCCTCGCCGGCCGAGGTGTCGCCGGACTATTTCATACACCGTCACCGTAATGGCAACGTAATGTAATGGACGTTTTGGAAGGCTGAATCTGTAATGGATTTCACCAAAATCGCGCCGCCCTACCGCAGCAAGCTCGGGAGCAGCGACACCGAATACGATCTTGAAGTCACCAATTGTCGTTTCTACGGCGTGATCGCCAAGCCGACGCTGCGCGGCTCAGTAATGAGCCCGCAGGAACTGGATCATCAGCGGTCCAGCTACACAGTAAGCCAACAAGAAGAACTCCGCTGGCGAACGGGCGAGTGGCAGGGCAAGCCCACCGAGCCGCCACCGGAGTTCACCGACGCGATTGCGCTGACGGTGTTCGGCGAGGTGCGGCTGACCACGAAGCGCAACATCAACGTCATTGAGGAAGACGGCTCGAACAACCGCTACCGGGGCAAGGTCACCTTGAGCGTGTCGGAGGGCAACCCGAAGCTCTCCCGGATGCACGCCGTTCCCGCATTCGACATGGATGACGAGAAGGTCGAAGGGTCCTTGAACTTTAACCTCTACACGTCACGGGCGCAGCTTGAGTTCCTGTTCCACGAGCTAGGCGGTCGTGACGCCGGCCTCGGCTTCCGGCTGGACGTGTGGGGCTTCATGTTCGGCCCGGAACGCTCCTTCGCCACCTTTCGACAAACGCAGGACTACTACCTCGAACGCACCGCTATCATTAGCGAGTTCAGCCTCTCCACGCACTTGGGCGAGGAGATCAGAGCCAACGAGCCGAAAGGGGAGGAACTCGAGCCCTCACCACCACCGCCCCCGCCGCCAGCGCCGGTAGACTACCGGCCCGAGCTGAGGCGGCTGGCGCGCGGGCTCAGTATCCTAATTGCGGTGAGCGGGCTCACGCTGGCGATCTCCTTCCTGCGCGCCTGCGCGGGGCACTAAGGTTACGGTGACGCTGGCAGAGGCAAAGCTGCTCCAGGCCGCTCGGGATGTGGCAACAGATTTAGTTCCCCTACCAGTCGAATCGTGAATACCAGATTAAGCCGAGTCTCTACCTTTGCGAGTGTGATCGCCCAATGGTCAAGCTTCAACTACCATCAGGCCAGAACGGCGATTCCCCACGCGGCGGACGATGATCACCGGGTGGGGCTTAGCGGGCGCCAGGGGAGATGACGGACCCGGCGGCCGGCTTGGCCCAGCCGATCGCTAACTGCGGGCTAGCGGGGGCCGCCGCGGGCGCATGCTGCCGGCGCCGGAACGTCGCGCGCAGGGCGCGGCGGACGGCGACGGGACAGCTTTTCATGCAGCATCGTCATCGGGCCGGCGCGTTCGAGCGGCTCTCCAGCCAGGCGGCCTCGAGCCTCCTGGGGCATTTCCTGGCCAACCAGGAGGAGATGCTGGAGAAGCTCGAGCGCTTCTTCTTCCCCGAATACATCCGGCTGATCGCTCGCCTGCTGCCGGAGGCGCCGCCCGACGACGGGACGCTGGACGATGACGGCCAGGACGACGACGGCTGGGACGCCGTCCCGGCGTTCGCGCCCAGCGACGAGGCGAGCGGCTGCGGCGAGCCCGGCGAGGCGCCTACCGTAGTCAACGGCGAATCTACGGCGCCGGACGCGCAAACCGGCGCGCGCGCCGCAGCGATGGCCGACGACGCGCGCCCCACGACCGAGGCGCCCGCGACCGTTGACAACGGTGAAACTACGGCGCCCGCCCCGCGCGGCGCGGCGATGTCCGGCGGCGCGCCCTGGGCGAGCGGGCCGCCGGCGACCGTTGACAACGGCGAAAATACGGCGGGCGCGGGCCCGGACGACCCCTCGACATGAGACGGTTTGTCCACGCCCGGCGACGCCGGCTTCAGCGCTCCGGGCGCGCCTGCGGCAGCACCTTGCGCTCGGCGAGACGCGCGAACCACTTGGCGAACATGGCCTCGGTGTCGATGCAGTCGCCGAAGCCTGCCTGGCGCAGCTTGATCGTGCTCACCAGGGTGGCCGGCAGCGGCCCCCTCGCGCCCCAGCCGAAGAGGAGATCGGCGTAGTGGTGCGATTGGCCCAGGAGCTCGGCCATCGGGATCGGCCTCAGGCCATGCCGCGCCACGATCCGCTCCCAAGCCGGCGCGTGCTCGGGCAGAAACCGCGAGAGCTGCACGGCGCGCCCGAAAGCCGGTTCGAGGCCCAGCGCCGCGGCGATCGCCGGCCAGACGTTCTCCCAGACGAAAACGTCGCCGTTCGTGATGTTGAAGGTCTCGCCGCGCGCCGCCTGGCTCTGCGCCGCCCAGGCGAGCGCCCGGGCGACGAGGTCGGCGTCGACGGCCTCGATGACGTGGTCGTGCTCGCCCGGGCAGAGGAACGGCAGGCCCAGCTCGCGGCAGATCGCCCCATAGGCGCCGATCACCGGAACCAGGTTCATGGCGACGCCGAGAGCGCCGCCGAACACCACCTGCGGTCGCCAGATGGTGAAGCTCCAGCCCGCGTCGCGGGCGGCGGCGCGGATGTAGTCCTCCTGCAGCCAGTAGAAGTTGGCGTGCGGATCGCGCGGCGCGCGCTCGCGGGCGGGAACCTTCAGCCGGTGCAGGTGGGCGCCGTAGGCCTTGGTTCCCTGCAGCACGCTGACGTGGCGCAAGCAGCGGGCGCGGCGGGCGAGCGGGTCCATGAGGTTGCGCATCATGGCGAGGTTGGTGCGCATCTGGTCGGCCTCGAGCCAGCCGGGCATCAGCCCCGGCTTCTCGAAGAGGGCGGCGTAGACGACGTGGGTCACGCCGGCCAGGCCTTCGGCCGCCGCGGCGCAGGCGTCGGGGTCGGTGAGGTCGAGGCCGAGATGCTCGAAACCGGTGGGCGCGGGGTCCGGCGGCCGGCGCGACAGGCCGATCACCCGCCACTCGGCGAGCCGGGCGAAGTGCTCGACGGCGGCGGCGCCGACGACGCCGCTCGCCCCGGCCACCAGCATGGTCCCGCCCGGCCCGGCCTGGCTCATCTTCGGCGCCTCATTGCAGGATGTTCACCGCCCGGCCGGCGACGATGACGATGGTGATGAGCGAGACGCAGGCCTGGAACATCATCAGGAGCTTGGCGCGGGCGGTGAGCGGCATGGTGTCGGTGGGCGAGAGCGCCGTGGCGTTGGTGAAGGCGAGGTAGAGATAGTCGATGAAGCCCGGGCGCCAGTCGCGGCCGCGGCCGGCGTCGCGCAGCATGGTGGAGAACAGGAACTCCGGCGGCCCTTCCCGGCCCGCTGCGCTGGAGGCGGGGCCGGAGCGGTCGACGTTCCAGAACCACAGGGCGAAGATGATGACGTTGGTGGTCCAGATGTCGGCGGCGTCCAGCAGCAGCGCCGGCCCCGGTCCGCCGCGGCCGGCCACCAGCTGGCGCACCAGCAGCACCAGTGAGGCGAGGTTGGCGGCGCTGAGCAGCGCGGTCAGCGCCACCGCCAGGGCATGCACCCAGGCCCGCATGCGCGCGACGCCGGCCCGGTGCGCGGCGGTGCGGGCGCGGCCGGCGCGCTGGTGGGTCCAGGCGGTGCCGACGGAAAGCGGGATCAAGAGGGCGATCTCCAGCCCCGGCGCGAACAGACGCGGTCCCACGGCGACATGGGCGCTGGCGAAGAGCTGCAGGGCCGCGACGATCACCACGGCGCCGCGCGCCAGCCAGACATCCGCGGCCTGTCGGGTATGGACCTGCATTTGCGCGCTCATGTCGGCCCGGCTTAACACCGCTCGGGCGCCGGCGGGAGGCGGATGGCGTTTGCATCGGCGTCGCCATCGCCGGGCGGGCGCCTTAAGAGGCGCCATGCTCGACCGCTTCGATCCCGGTCTCGACCCGCAGTTCGCCGCAATCGACGCCGCGCGCCTGGCGAGGCGCCTGGCTGAGGTGCTGCCGCCCGAGGCGGTGATCCGCTCCGCCGAATCCATGCGCCCCTACGAGAGCGACGGCCTTGCCGCCTACCGCAGTCTGCCGGCCGTCGTGGTGCTGCCCGCCGACGCCGGCGAGATCGCCGCGGTGCTGCGCATCTGCGCCGAGCTGGGCGCGCCGGTGGTGGCGCGCGGCGCCGGCACCGGGCTTTCGGGAGGCGCCCTGCCCTTCCCCGGCGGCGTGCTCCTCGGCCTCGGCAAGCTCGACCGCATCCTCGCCATCGATCCCGAGGCGCGCACCGCCCGCGTCCAGCCGGGGGTGCGCAACCTCGCCATCTCCGAGGCGGCGCGGCGCTTCGGCCTCTTCTATGCGCCCGACCCCTCCTCGCAGCTCGCCTGCTCGATCGGCGGCAACGTCGCCGAAAACGCCGGCGGCGTGCACTGCCTGAAGTACGGCCTCACCGTGCACAATATCCTCGCGCTCGAGGCCCTGACCATCGAGGGCGAGCGGCTCGTCATCGGCTCGCAGGCGCCCGACGCGCCCGGCTTCGACCTGATGGCGCTGATGACCGGTTCGGAAGGGCTGCTGGCGGTGATCACCGAGATCACCGTGCGCCTGCTGCCCCTCCCCGAGCAGGCCTGCGCCCTGCTGGCCGCCTTCGCCGAGGTGGGCGACGCCGGGCGCGCGGTGGCCGAAATCATCGCTGCGGGCATCACCCCGGCGGGGCTGGAAATGATGGACGCCCTCGCCGTCGAGGCGGCCGAGACCTACGCCCACGCCGGCTATCCGACCGGCGCCGCGGCGATCCTGATCTGCGAGTGCGACGGCGCCTTGGCTGACGCCCGCGAAGAACTCGAGCACGTCGCCGCCCTCTGCCGCGCCGCCGGCGCCGCGAGCGTCCAGTTCGCCGCCGACGAGGCCGAGCGGCTGCGCTTCTGGGCCGGGCGCAAGGCCGCGTTCCCGGCCATGGGACGGCTCGCGCCGGACTACTATTGCATGGACGGGACCATCCCGCGCCGCCGCCTGCCGCAGGTGCTGCAGCGCATCGCCGCGCTTTCGCGCCAGCATGGCCTCGCCGTCGCCAACGTCTTCCACGCCGGCGACGGCAACCTGCATCCGCTCATCCTCTACGACGCCGCCAGGCCGGGCGACCTGGCGCGGGCCGAGCGGCTCGGCGGGGAGATCCTGGAGCTCTGCGTCGGGGTCGGCGGCACGATCACCGGCGAGCACGGCGTCGGGCGCGAGAAGATCAACCAGATGTGCATGCAGTTCTCGCCGGACGAGATTTCCGCCTTCGCCGCCATCAAGGCCGCCTTCGATCCAGCCGGCCTGCTCAATCCCGGCAAGGCCATCCCCAGCCTCGCCCGCTGCGCCGAGTTCGGCGCCATGCACGTGCATGGGGGAAAGACGGCGTTTGCAGACCTGCCGAGGTTCTGAGGTGGGTCGGCAGGCAACCCGCAAGCGCCCCCTCCGTCCGACCGCTGCGCGGTCGGCCACCTCCCCCGTTTTCACGGGTGAGGAGAATGACCCCTCTCCTCCCCTGCAAGCGCAGCGCCGCGTGGCGAAGGCTCCTCCTCCCCTGCAAGCGCAGCGCCGCGGGGGAGGTGGCGCGGCGCGCGCCAGCGCGGGGTGACGGTGGGGGCAGACCGATGACCGCAGACGAGCTGGCCGGCCAGGTGCGCCAGGCGGCGGCGGAGCGGCGGGCGCTGCGCATCGTCGGCGGCGACACCAAGGCGTTCCTCGGCCGCGCCGTCGCCGGCGAGGCGCTGTCGACGGCGACCCACCGCGGCATCGTCGCCTATGATCCCAGCGAACTCGTCGTCACCGCCCGCGCCGGCACGCCCCTGGCCGAGATCGAGGCGCGGCTCGCCGAGTGCGGCCAGCGGCTGGCCTTCGAGCCGCCGGCGCTGGGGCCGCAGAGCACCATCGGCGGCGTGGTGGCGGCGGGACTGTCGGGACCTCGGCGGCCCTTCGCCGGCGCGGTGCGCGACAGCGTCCTGGGCGCGGTGATCCTGGACGGCCGGGGTCGGGTGCTGCGCTTCGGGGGCCAGGTGTTCAAGAACGTCGCCGGCTTCGACGCCTTTCGCCTCATGGCCGGGGCGCTGGGTTCGCTGGGCGTGATCCTGGAGGTCTCGCTGAAGGCCGCGCCGGCGCCCAGGCGCGAGGCCGCCGTGGCGCTGGAGATGGGCTCCGAGCCGGCGCGCGCGTGGCTGACCCGGCTGATGCGGCGCGCCCTGCCGCTCAGCGGCGCGTTCCACGACGGCGCCCGGCTGCACCTGCGGCTCTCGGGCGGGAGCGCGGGGGTGGAGGCGTTGGCCCGGGAGATCGGCGGCGAGGCCGAG
>DATKRO010000105.1:0-3056 GCA_035532115.1 Caulobacteraceae bacterium
GCCCATGGTGCAGGGGACCGAGGACCTGGCGGTCGCCAAGTCCGCGGGGCGCGCGTGACGGCGCGCGGCAAGAGCAGCCGCAAGGCTGCCAAGCGACCGGCGAGGCGCCCAAAGGTGCTCCCGCGCCAGCGGCTGGTGGATGGCGCGACCTTCCGGCGCCTTGCGGCGGCCACGCTGGCGCAGTGCGGGGACTTCCCGCGACCCTGGCACGTTTCGTCCCACGACAACCACCAGCGGGTGTGTCTGGTGGCAGCGAATGGCCGGATGGTCTCGGAGATCCTGCCGGCGCAGCAGAACGGGAAGGCGCTGCCCCGGGCGCAGGTCTACGAGCTGGTGACGGCAATCTGCCACGCCGTCAACGGGGCCGAGCCATGACCCGCGCCGAGAAACTGACCCGCATCATGCGCAAGTGGATCGATGTCGCGGGCGAGGCGGTCGCCGTGTGCACCGACCCGGCGCCGAAGTCGCCCGAGATGGTGCAGATGATCCTTGGCGACCTCGACTGGATGCAGGCGGACATCAAGCGGATCGAGGGGTCTCGCACCTTCCCGCCAGAAGCGCGGCATCTCGCGGCCCAGGTATTCGCGAAGCTCGGCGAGGCGAGGCGCGCCCTCGGGCGAAGGTACGGTCAATGACGACCGAAGACATGCTGGCGGTGGTGCTGATCGCCTCGGAGACCTTCGACGTGCCCTGGTTCGAGATCCTGCACGGCCGCGACGCGCCCGCCGTCCGGGCGCGCCACGCCTCGGCATGGCTCGGGCAGTACGGCCTCGGCCTGCGCGTCGACCAGGTCGCGGCGGCGCTGGGCCTCGGCGCCGACGCAATCCGCTATGCCGTCGCCAAGCTCGAGTACACGCGCCGGCGCGAATCGCTCTTCAACCAGGCTCTCCACGTGGCGCTGCGCCGTGCGGAAGGCGTGCGCCGAGCCGGGATGTCGGCCGCGCCGCTGGCGGGATGAAGCGGCGCCTTCTGCGCCTGCCGCCCAATGGCGACCCGGTGTTTTGCGACCACCGGATCCGCTTCGAGGGGTTCCGGCAGGCCGCGCGAGCGCTGCGCCGTCGCCGTAAACGGAAGGACGAAAAAGCCGCTGCTGCGCCTTATCGTTGCAAAATCTGTCAGGGGTGGCACATTGGAACCGAAGCGCTCACCAAAACCGTGCAAAAGGAGACGAACAGGTGATATTCCGATTAATCGCCGCTTTCGCCGCCGGTCTCATCCTCGGCGCCGCCGGTCTCTTCGCCATCCTCATCACCATCACGCCCTACTAGGAGCGCCCATGTCCGAAAGCCACGAGCTATACACTTTACGCATCATCTTCAAGGGACCGATCCCGGCCTACGTGCTGCAGTTCCGCAGCGCGATCGAGCGGCAGAAAGCCCGCGAGACCTTCCTCGACCTCTGGGGCCAGCACCTGGACGGCGTCGATGCCGCCAGCCGCCTCGTCTCGATCGGGCCCGACAGCTTCGCCAACGCGTTCGATATCGACCTCGACCAGGTGGCCGGCACGATGGCGCAGGACACCACCCTTGCAAACCAGATGTCGGCCGAGCTGGAGCTTGCCCAGCTGCGCGCCATCAAATGGCGCGAGGCGCGGCTCGCCGACGATACGCCGCTCAAGTCGTTCCGCGACCGGATGATGGGAGCGGGCGCGGTCATGCGGCCGCCGGCGCCGGGCATCCATTGACCCTCGAAGCGTCGCACCGCCGGTTCCTGCTCGCGGGGTCTTCGATGGTCGCGGTCAAGGCGTTCGGCGCCGCCGCCGCATCCCGCGAGGACGTCATCGCGTGGAGCAACCGGCTGCCCTTGCTCGCCGCGCGGATCGTGCGCCAGATTTCGATCTGGCGCGCGCTCGCAGAGTTGAAAGCGGATCATGGAAGACCTTGACCCCTATCGCGAGCTCGGCCTCTCTCCCGGCTGCAGCGACGCCGAGATCCGCGCCGCCTACCGGCGCCAGGCGCAGCACTGCCACCCGGACGCCGGCGGCACGCCCGAGATATTCGAGCGCATCACGCTGGCGCGCGACGTGCTGCTCGACCCCGAGCGGCGGCCCACCTTCGACCGAACCGGAAAGATACTCCAAGCGAGCGCCGACATCGCGACGGCCCAGGCGCTCATGGTGCTGGCCCAGGCCTTCGCCGAGCTGACCGAGCCGGAGAACGCGCGCCACGCGATCGACGTCATCAAGGGCATTGGCCGCATGCTGGCCCGTGCGCGCGAGCGGCGCCGCGCTTTCCTCGATACCGTCGCGGAAGCGACCGACCGCATGGAACGGCTGGCCGCCTCCGTCCGGCGCAAAGACCAGGGCGCCAATCACTTCGCGCAGATGGCCGCCCGCCAGCGGCAGGGCTACGAGGCCGAGCTTAAGAGGTTCGAGGAATGGGAACGGGCCAGCGCCCTCGCGCTCAAGATCCTGGGCGATTACGAGACGGCAAAGACCCTTCTGGTGGCCCGGGAAGGCGAGTTCTGGGCCTGAGCCATGGACGGCGACGGCCTCGCGCAGCAATGCCTCACCAATCCCCGCGCCGCGCGGCTGCGCATCAAGGGCGAGCGTTGCGAGCGTGACCTCCTCTACTTCGTGCGGTCCTTCTGGAGCATCCTGGAGCCCGCCAAGAGCAACGCCTTCGTAGACGGCTGGGTGCTGGGCGCCATCGCCGATCATCTCATGGCGGTGACGGACGGCCAGATCCGGCGCCTCCTCATCAACGTCCCGCCCGGATTCACCAAAAGCCTCATGACCGATGTTTTCTGGCCGGCGTGGGAGTGGGGCCCGTGCGACCGGCCAGCGGAGCGCTACATCGCCGCGAGCTACGCCGCGCACCTGACGACCCGCGACAACCGCCGCTTCCTGGCGCTGGCCCAGTGCCCCGAATACCGCGAGATCTGGGGCGGCCGCTTCGAGATCATCCGCGACGGCGAGGGCCTCATCTCGAACGACAAGACCGGCTGGAAGATAGCCACCAGCGTCGGCGGCGTCGGCACCGGCGAGCGCGGCAGCCGCATCATCATCGACGACCCCAACAACCCTATCGACGTCGAGTCGGACCTGGTGCGCAACC
>DATKRO010000106.1:0-8198 GCA_035532115.1 Caulobacteraceae bacterium
GCGCCGGGCGCCACCTCCCCCGTTTCACGGGTGAGGAGGAAGTTCCCTTCATCATCCTTCCCCGCTTGCGGGGAAGGGGGACCGCCGCGCTGCAAGGCGCGGGGGTGGAAGGGGCGCACGCACGAGCGTCATCGCCCGCAGCCCCCTCCGCCGCCTCGCTCCTTCCCCGCGCCGCGGGGGTGGAAGGGGCGCGCATGGGCGTTTTGTCGCCCGCCGCCGCGCCGGGCGCCTCCCCCGCTGCACGGGTGAGGACGAAGTCCGAGTCATCCGCCAGTCCGGCGGCTGTTGCGCGGCTGCGGCTGGCCGCTAGAACGAACTGGCTCGCAGGGCGGCTAGCTCAGCTGGTCAGAGCGTCTCGCTTACACCGAGAAGGTCGGGGGTTCGAGCCCCTCGCCGCCCACCATCGCGCTCGCCGGGCCTCATCGCCTGCCGGTGATCGCGGCCGGCTCGAACTGCAGCAGATGCCCGTCGGGATCGCGCAGCAGCAGCGGCGGTCCCGGCCGCTCCACCCGGTCCGCGAGACGCGCCTCGAGCCCGTCCAGGGCGCGCGGGCTCTCCATCGTCATCACCAGTCGCGTGGCGGCGACGGCGTCGGGCGCCGCCGGCGGCGTCACCCGCGGATAATGGCCGCGATAGCAGAGAAGCTCGACATGAGCCCCACCGCCCGGAAGCTCGAGGGCGGTGACCTCGACCTCGGCGCTGGCGAGCCCGTCCAGCCGCTCCTGCTCCGGCCCCTGGTTCAGCGTCCGCGCCCCCGGCGAAAGGCCCAGGCCCTCGTAGAAGGCGAGGCTCGCGGCGCTGTCGGCGACCGAGATTGCCGAGTGATCGATGCGCGCGCGGCTGACGCCCGCCGAGCCGGGAAACGCGATCAGCTCCAGCGGGTGGCCCTCCGGGTCGCGGAATTTGAACGCGGCGGCGCCGCCGGAACTCGCCGGCAGGATCTGCGGTCCGCCCTGGCTGATCGGGCGCCATCCCTGCGACCGCTCCAGCCGGTCCAGGGCCGCGGCGAGATCCGGCGTGGCGATGGCGACATGCTGGAAGAGCGGGCTCCAGGGCGGCAGGCCCATCGGATAGGTCTCGCCGGCCGTGCGTGCGATCTCGATGCGGCGCTCGTCCAGAGCCACGACCGCCGTCTCGCGGCCGAGGCTCTGCGGCGCGAAGCCGAGCGCTCCGACGTAGAATTCGGCCAGCGCCTGCGGGTCGCGGGCCGCCAGCCGGATCATGATCAGCCGCTGGACCTTCATGGGCGCGGCGCGCGCCGCCCGCGGGCCATGCGGGCCGCCGTGGCGCGGTTCACCGCCGAACTCCGGCGCTCAGGTCGTAGGGACGGCTGGAGGCGAGCGGGTGGGCGATGAAGCTCCGCGCCGAGCCGGCGCTCGGCCCGAAGGTGAGCAGCAGGAAGCCGCCGGCGAGCGCGAGGTTCTTCCAGAAATCCCAGAACAGCGCCCGCGCCTTGCCCGCGCCGTTCGACCAGAAGTCGCCCGGCCGCCAGAACTGCTTCCAGAGCAGGGCGGTGACTACGCAGTAGCCGGCCAGGACCAGGGCCGCGGCGCGGTCGAAGACGCCGGCCAGAATCAGCGAGGACATGCCGACCTCGACGCCGAGTCCCGCCAGGATCATCGCGACGGCGACCCCCGCCGGCGCCGCTTGGCGCGCCTGGGCGACGGCGCCGCGGAAGTCGAGGATCTTGTCCAGGGCGCTGAACGGCAGGAAGAGCAGCACCAACAGCAGGCGCACGCAGATCGCGATGGCGAGGCCCAGGCCCACGGCGGCGTCCTTCCTTGAGGAGCGGGTTGCGACGCTTGAACGCGAGAGGGCCGCGACTGGTTCGGGCCGGCCCGCCGGTTTCCGCGCCGCGTCCGCCCGGGCCCCGCCCGAGACGGGCCGGGAGGACGCCGCTGGCGGTGCGGACCTGCAGCTATTACCTTGAGGGACGCCTCGCCGGGGAAGCCAATGACCGCGTTGCTGATTCTGATCGCCCTCGTGATCCTGTTCGCGTTCCTGGCCGTGGGCGCCTACAACCGGCTCGTCGCCCTGCGCCAGAACGCCAACGAGGCCTTCGCCGACATCGACGTTCAGCTGAAGCAGCGCCAGGACCTGATCCCCAATCTGGTGGAGACGGTGAAGGGGTACGCCGCGCACGAACGCGGCACGCTCGACGAGGTCACCCAGGCCCGGGCGGCGGCCGCCAGCGCCACCGGGGTGGACGGCAAGGTGCAGGCGGAGAATGCGCTTTCCGGCGCGCTCGGACGGCTGATGGCGGTGGCTGAGGCCTATCCCGACCTGAAGGCCAACCAGAACTTCCTCCAGCTCCAGGCCGAACTGGCGGACATCGAGAACAAGATCGCCGCCGCGCGCCGCTACTTCAACAACGCCGTCGGCGAATACAACGCCTCGATCCAGCGCTTTCCGGCGGTGCTGATCGCCGGGATGGCGGGCTTCCAGGCGCGCGAGTTCTTCGACGTCGGCGCCGACCGCGCCGCGGCGAGCGTCGCCCCGCAAGTGAAGTTCGGCTGAAGGACCCTCGTCGGTGAAGGCGCTCGGCCTGCAGACCTACATCTGGAACAACAACATCCGCTCCGCCCTGCTGCTGGCGGGTTTTCCGCTGCTGCTGGTCGCGATGGCCTTCCTCCTGACGCTGGGCCTGATCTGGTCGGGCATGCTGCCCTCCGGCTACGCCTATGGCGGCGCCGTCGCCTACGCCCTGCATCTGATGGTCGTCGCCGCGCCCCTGGCGCTCGCCGTGGCCGTGGTCTGGTTCGTCATCGCCTATTTTTTCCACCAGGCGATCATCGACTATGCCACCGGCTCGCGCCCGGTCTCGCGCGAGCAGGAGCCGGAGGCCTACAACGTCCTGGAAAACCTCTGTATTTCCCGGGGCCTGCAGATGCCGGCGCTGCGGCTGATCGAGACCGAGGGCATGAACGCCTTCGCCAGCGGCCTGCACGAGCGGCGCTTCAGCGTCACCGTCACCCGCGGCCTGCTGCAGCATCTCGACCGCGACGAGCTGGAAGCGGTGCTCGGCCACGAGCTGACCCACATCATCAACCGCGATGTCCGCACCATGGTAGTCGCGGCGGTCTTCGCCGGGATCATCACCCTCGTCTGCCAGGTCATCTACCGCTCGATCCTCTGGGGGGGAGTCTGGGGCGGCGGCCGCGGACGGCGCGGCAACCTGGGTATCCTCCTGCTGGTGGCGATGGCCGTGGGCGCCATCGGCTCTCTGCTCGCCATCGTCATCCGCATGGCGATTTCGCGCCGGCGCGAATACGTCGCCGACGCCGGATCGGTCGAACTGACCAAGAATCCCGACGCCATGATCAGCGCGCTCCAGAAGGTGGCCGGTCACACCCATCTGGCGGCGCCGTCTTCGATGCGGGCGATGTTCCTGGAGGACGACGACGAAGGCGTCATGGGCCTCTTCGCCACCCATCCGCCGGTCGGCAAGCGGATCGCGGCCCTGGTGCAGTACGGCGGCGGTCGCATGCCGGAGGCGACGGCGCCCGGCGGACCGGTCTCGGCCGCAGCGGCGGGCGGCGCCCCCGCAGGTCCCTGGGGCGCGCGCGACCAGCGGGCCACGGGACCCTGGGGCTAGAGCGCGTTCCGCAAAAGTGGAACCGGTTTTGCGACCCGAACGCGCTCCAGCGTTTTGGATCTAGAGCACGATTCAGCGATCAGACGATTCCGTCTGATCGCATCGTGCTCTAGAGGGGGCGCCCCGGCTCGGCCGCCCGTCAGGGCCGGCGCGGGACGCGGGTCCAGCCGTGTGGGCGCAGCAGTTCCAGCGGCCGGAACCTCGCCTTGTAATCCATCTTGTGGCTGCCCTCGACCCAGTAGCCCAGATAGACGTAGGCGGCGCCGATCAGGCCGGCTTGCACGACATTGTCCAGGATCATGAACGAGCCGAGGCTGCGGCGCGCCAGCGACGGATCGTAGAAGCTGTAGACCAGCGACAGGCCGTCGCCGAGTTCGTCGACGAGGACGCAGGCGATGAGGTCGCCGGGACCGCGGTCGGCGGAGGGCGCCCGGTATTCCACCAGATGGGTGCGCACGGCCGTATCCTCGACCATGGCGACGTAGTCGGACCAGGTCATCTCGGCCATGCCGCCGCCGGGGTGGCGCGAGGTCAGGTAGCGGCGCAGCAATTCGAACTGCTCGAGCGTCGCCTCGGCCTCGACCAGATGGCGGGTGAGCAGCTCGTTTCGCGCGAGCACGCGGCGCTCGGAGCGCGAGAAGACGTAGTCCTTGGCGGGAATCCGCGCTGAGATGCAGGCTGAACAGCGCTCGCAGGCCGGCCGGTAGGCGATGTTCTGCGAGCGCCGGAATCCGCCCTGGGTGAGCGAATCATTGACGCTGGGGCCGTCGAGCATGGGCAGGTGCGCGAACACCTTTCGCTCCTGGCGGCCAGGCAGGTACGGGCACGGCGCCGGCGCGGTCAGGAAGAACCGAAGCTGTCGCGTCGGAAAGTGCTGAGTCACGGGCCGCGGCGCGCCTTAACCGATCCAGTCGGTGATTAGGCGATAGTCCGGGCGGCTAGGCAAGCTTCGACGAGGTCACAATCCCTGGTCGGGCGGCAGCACCGGCCGCTCGCGCAGCAGCACGATGGCGATGCGCCGGTTGCCGGGGAGCATGGGATCGTCCGGATAGAGCGGGTCCGACCCCGCCTTGCCGGCGACCTGGTAGATCCGGTCCGGATCGACCCCCGCCGATTGCAGGATCTGGCGCGCTGCGTCCGCCCGGGCCGAAGAGAGTCCCCAGTCGGACGCCGCTTCGCCCCCTCCGGCGTTGGCGCTGGTATGGCCGGAAATGCTGATCCGGTTGGGCAGTTCGTTGATCACCTTGGCGACCGCGTTCAACAGCACCTTGGCGCGGTCGTTCGGCACGGCCGAGTTCTCCTTGAACATCGAGCGGCCCTCCTGATCGACGAGCTGGATGCGCAGGCCCTCGGGCGTCTGGTCGACGATGATCTGTTTGGAGAGTTCGGCCAGTTCGGGCATGTCCTGCATCGCCTGGCGCAGGGACTGCGCGGCGCTGGCGAAGTCGGCGTCCTCCTTCTGCTCCTGGCTGGCGAGCGGCTGCCGGTTCGCCTGGCTCTGACTCTGGCCGCTGTCGGTGACGTTCTGCGGCGCGTCCGGCGCCAGCGCCTGGATGATGTCCTTCGAGCCCGAGGCCTTCGATCCGGCGTTGCTGAGCGAGGCCCCGCCCAGGATGCCGCCCGAGCCGCTGGTGGTCTGCGAGACCGCCGCGGGGGCGAAATAGTCGGCGATGCCGCGCTTCTGTTCCGGACTGGTGGTGTTGATCAGCCACATCAGCAGGAAGAACGCCATCATCGCGGTGACGAAGTCGGCGTAGGCGACCTTCCAGGCGCCGCCGTGATGGCCGCCGTGTTCGGCCTTCTTGATCCTCTTGAGGATGATGGGCTGGTCGCCGACGGCCATGGCGCGTCCCGGGCTGGATGTGGTTATTGAGCTCCAGACGCCAGGGTGGCGGCGGTGCGTTAAGACCAGGTGTTCGGGGGAGCGGCGATGAAGGTGGCCTTTATCGGCTTGGGCGTGATGGGCTATCCCATGGCCGGCCACCTGGCGCGCGCCGGCCATGAGGTCGGCGTCTTCAACCGCACCGCGGCCAAGGCCGAACGCTGGGCGCGCGAGCACGGCGGCCGCGCCGCGGCCAGCGTCGCCGACGTGGTGCGCGGCCGTGAACTCGTCTGCCTCTGCGTGGGCAGGGACGAGGACGTGCGCGAGGTGATGACGGCCGCCCTGCCGGCGCTCGGCGCGGGCGCGATCGTGGTCGACCACACCACGGCATCGGCGAGGCTGGCGCGCGAAATGGCGTCGGCGCTATCCGAGCGGGGCTGCAGCTTCCTCGACGCGCCGGTCTCGGGCGGCCAGGCCGGCGCCGAGAGCGGCCGGCTCGCGGTCATGGTCGGCGGCGAGGCGGCGGCGTTCGAGCGCGTGCAATCGGTGATCGGCGCCTACGCCAAGGCGATCTGCCGGCTCGGCGGTCCCGGAACCGGCCAGCTCGCCAAGATGGTCAACCAGATCTGCATCGCCGGCGTGGTCCAGAGCCTTGCGGAAGCCCAGCACTTCGCCCGCCGCGCCGGACTCGACCTGGCGCTGGTCCAGGAGGCGATCTCCAAGGGTGCGGCCCAGTCGTGGCAGATGGACAACCGCTGGGGCTCGATGGCCGAGGGCCGCTTCGACTTCGGGTTCGCGGTCGACTGGATGCGCAAGGACCTCGCCCTGGTGCTCGACGAGGCGCGCAGCAACGGCGCGCGCCTGGAGGTCACCGCCCTCGTCGATCAGTTCTACGCCGAGGTCCAGGCTCTGGGTGGGGCGCGCTGGGACACCTCCAGCCTCGCGGCGCGGCTGGAGCGCCGCGTTTGACTCCGTGGGAGGCCTTCTTCGCCGCCGAGGTCGGCGCCTCGGCCGCGCTGACGGGACTGGTCGTCGTCGCCATCTCAGTGAACCTGGCGCGCACCCTGGCGACCGCGGGCCTGCCGGCGCGCGCGGCAGAGGCGCTGATCGTCCTGACGAGCGCGCTGCTCCTGGCCAGCGCGGTGCTGATTCCCTTTCAGCCCGAGGTCATCCTGGGCGCGGAAATCGCGGCGGTCGGATTCCTCAGTCTCGGAGGGACCCTGGCCGCTCGACGGCGGTCGCGAAGGAGCCAGGTTGCCTCGCTTGCGCCCCGATTGCTGCACGCGATCCTCGATCTGGCCGCAGCGGCGCCGATGGTGGTCGCTGGCGTGCTCGTCGCCGAGGGCCGGGCCACGGGGCTCTACTGGGCCGCGGGCGGCGTGGTCGCGGCGCTGGCGACGGGCATCCTGAGCGCCTGGTTGCTTCTCATCGAGATCTCACGCTAGCCCGGCCAGGCTTACGCGCCCAGCATCCGCGCCGCGGCCGGCGCGAAATAGGTGATCACGCCCGCGCAGCCGGCGCGCTTGAACGCCCAGAGACTCTCCAGCATGGCGCGCGGCTCGTCGAGCCAGCCGTTGCGCGCTGCAGCCACGATCATGGCGTACTCCCCCGAGACCTGGAAGGCGAAGGTCGGCAGGGCGAACGCCTCGACCACGCGGCGCACGACATCGAGATAGGGAAGACCAGGCTTGACCATCACCATGTCGGCCCCCTCGGCGATGTCGAGCGCGATTTCGCGCAAGGCCTCGTCCGAGTTGGCGAAGTCCATCTGATAGGTGCTCTTGTCGGGCGGATTGGCGACGCCGCCGCTCCCCAGCTTCCCCGAGCCGATCGCCTCGCGGTAGGGACCATAGAAGGCCGACGCGTACTTGGCGGCGTAGGACATGATCATCGCGTCCTGCAGCCCCTCCGCCTCGAGGGCTTTTCGCAACGCCCCGACCCGGCCGTCCATCATGTCGGAGGGGGCGAGGATGTCGCAACCGGCGCTCGCCTGCACGAGCCCCTGTTCGACCAGCCGCTCGACGGTGGGATCGTTGACGATGCGGCCATGCTCGACGACGCCGTCGTGCCCATGCTCGGTGAAGGGGTCGAGGGCGACGTCGCACATGATTCCGACTTCCGGCGCGGCGTCCTTCATGGCCCGGACCGCCCGGCAGACGAGACCGTCGGGATCGGATGCGATGCTTCCCGCCGCGTCCTTCTTTCCGGCGTCGATCTGGGGGAAGACGGCGATGGCCGGGATGCCGAGGGCGCGCGCCTCGCGCGCCGCCTTGGCGGCCTCGGCCACCGAGAGGCGCTCGACGCCGGGCATGGACGCGACGGGCACGCGCCCCTCGCCGTCGTGGATCACCGTCGACCAGATCAAGTCGGCGGGCGTCAGCGTCGTCTCGCGCACCAGGCGCCGCACCCAGTCGGCCTGGCGCAGGCGCCTGAGGCGCAGGGCGGGGTAGGGGGCGAGCGGCGCTGCGGTCATGCGGCAGCGATATAGGCCGGTTCGCGGCGAAGGCGAATGACGCGGCGCATCGGGCGCGTTAGAAACCGGCAGGGATCACGGGAGGCCGTCACTCATGCGAACGCGAATTCTTCTCGCCGCCACCACCGCGGCGCTGGCCGCCGGGTTCGGCGCTCTGGCGTTAGCGGCGCCGCAAGTTCCGAACTACATTCGCGCCGCCGTCGCCAATCCGGCCCGGCCGGCCTCCGACCGCGCCCGCGACGTGCTGCGCAAGCCTGCGCAGGTGGTCGCCTTCGCCGGGGTGCGGCGCGGCCAGAGGGTGCTCGAGC
>DATKRO010000107.1:0-30988 GCA_035532115.1 Caulobacteraceae bacterium
CTTGGTGCCGACGCCGTCGGTGGTGGAGACGATCAGCGGGTCGTCGTACCCGGCGGCCCTCAGGTCGAAGAGGGCGCCGAAGCCGCCCAGCGCCGCGTCCGCCCCGGGCCGGCGGGTGGCGCGGGCGAGCGGCTTGATCGCTTCCACCAGCGCCGCGCCGGCGTCGATGTCGACGCCCGCCTGGGCATAGGTCAGGCCGTTGCGGGCGCGGGTCAGGCGCGGGGGCCTCGTGCGGGACGTTCGCTTCACGGACAAGCTTGCAGACTCGGGCGCCGGGGGCGCTATAGCTAGCCGATGACGCCGATCACCTCCACTGCCGACCTCGCGGCTTTCTGCGCGCGGCTGGAGGGCAAGGCCTTCGTCGCGGTGGACACCGAGTTCATGCGCGAGACCACCTATTGGCCCAAGCTGTGCCTGATCCAGGCGGCCGCGCCGGGCGGCGTCGAGGCCAACATCGATCCCCTGGCCGAAGGGCTCGACCTCGGCCCGTTCCTGCGCATCATGCGCGATCCCGGCGTGCTGAAGGTGTTCCACGCCGCGCGCCAGGACGTGGAGATCTTCAACAACCTCGGCGCCATGCCCCAGCCGCTGTTCGACACCCAGATCGCCGCCATGGCCGCCGGTTTCGGCGAGCAGGTCGCCTATGACGCCCTGGTGCGCAAGCTGCTGGGCCGCGACATCGACAAGAGCCACCGCTTCACCGACTGGTCGCGCCGGCCGCTCATCGAGGCCCAGCTCGTCTATGCGCTAGGCGACGTGACCCATCTGGCGCGGCTCTACCCGATGCTGCGCGACCGGCTGGACGGCGCCGGACGGCTCTCCTGGGTCACCGAGGAGATGGCGGCGATGTGCGATCCGGCGCTCTACGACGTCGAGCCGCAGAACGCCTGGCGGCGGCTGAAGCCGCGGCGGCACGCGCCCAAGTATCTGGCGGTGTTCCGCGCCGTGGCCGCGTGGCGAGAGCGCACCGCCCAGCAGCGCGACCAGCCGCGCGGGCGCATCCTCAAGGACGACGCCATCGACGAGCTGGCCGCCCAGGCCCCGACGGACGCCGAGGCCATGGGGCGCCTGCGCTCGGTGCCCAAGGGTTTCGCCGGCTCGAGGTTCGGGCCGGAACTGCTCGGCGCCATCCGCGAGGCGCTGCAGGATCCGGCCGCCCATGCGCCGCAGCCGGAGCGTGAGCGCCCCCCCTCGTCCCAGGCCGCCGGCGCGGTGGTGGAACTGCTGAAGGTGCTCTTGAAGGCGCGCTCGGAGGAGGCGGACGTCGCGGCCAAGCTGATCGCCACCATCGCCGACCTCGAGAAGATCGCCGCCGACGACCGCGCCGACACCGCCGCCCTCAGGGGCTGGCGGCGCGAGGCCTTCGGCGAGGACGCCCTGAGGCTCAAGCGCGGCGAACTGGCGCTGGTGCTCGACGGCGACAAGGTGCGGGTGGTGCCTGTCCGCCGCGCCGCGAAGGCGTAGGCGCGGCGCCTGCGCCGCGCTCTCGCGCATGGGCTGGGGCGAGGCGGCGTCGCTGATGAAACGCGCGGTGCGGGCCTGGGCGGCCTTGGCCAGCGGCGCCTGGGTCGCGGCGCCTGATGCGATGGTCGTTCCGACGCCGGCCTTTGGCGAGCTGGTCATCGGGCCAGCCCGTCGGCATCGGCAGCGACCCATCCCGTCCGGCGCCGCCACCGCCAGTCGCCGTCCATGGCGCCGGTCAGAGGAAGCAGGAAGCGGCGAAGGTCGGCGACCACTACGCCCAGCGCTTCCGGCGCCGCGGCCATCCGTTCGCGCTCCAGAAACGCGCGCCATTGCCGGTTCCACGTCTGGACATAGGCGTCACTGAGGCCAACCGGAACCTCGCTCGGCAGCGGCGTTTCGCGCCTCGCGAAGGTGCGCTGCACGGCGGTGGCGAGGGCTGCGCGCTCCAGGTCGAAGGTCTCGGCGATCAGCCACAGGTCGTAGAAATCATCCTTCAGACGGCTGTTGGCGATTCCGAGGGTGACGATCGCCTCGAACTTCTCGGCGATCACCGTGTCGACGGGGTAGGCGCGAAGGCTCGGCGTGGGCGAATCCAACAGCGTGGGATAGTCAATCTCCACCGGCCCTGGGGTGATCGCGTCACCGAACCCGATGTCGACCTGGATGGGCACGCGCGCGCCGGCGATGGTGGCCGTGGTGCGCACGCGAACGCCGCCGTACTCGATCTCCTCTCGGATCGGCGCCGCCTCGATCGCCTCGACGTCAAAGACGACGCCGTCGTCGTCGATGGGCTGAGCGCAAATCACGCGGAAAACCTCGGCGATCGCGTCGGGGCTGTTGTCGCCATGGCCGAGAAGATCCAGATCCCGCGTCCCTCGAAACCGATCGGCAACCCACGTCATCAGGAGCATCGCGCCCTTCAGGATGAAGCGGTCGCGATGCGGCGACAGGCTGAGCCGGTACAAGAGGCGCTCGAGAGCATATCGGGTGAGCAGAATCTGATAGTCGGCTGCCTCCGCCCGCGCCCGGTCCAGGAGCCGCGCTCGCACCGAGGCGCCGATGTTGCGGCGTTCACGGGCCATCGGCGACCGTCGCCTCGACATAGGGGCGCATGACCGACCAGGCCCGCGTGCTCTTGGCATAGGCCCAGAGCGCGTCCGGCGTCGCCTTGCGCTGGCGAAATCCTTCGCGGAGCCCTTCAAGGGCCACGTCGAGGCCGACCTTCGCCCGGTAGCGAAAGCAATCGACGATCGTGCGCGCCGGATTGGTGATCGGGGCTTCCACGCCGTCTATCCGATGCCGTTCGACGCCGTTGGTCAGGCGCGACCCGGTGAACCGCACGAAGCGGATGGGCGGATAGTCGATCCTGGGACGCCAAGCGGTACGATCGATGGCCATCCAGACCGCTGAGGGCATCTGCAGCGTCAGCCCATGAAATTGCAGCGCCGAGGTCAGGCAGACGACGCCCTTTGGCGCCAGAGCGCAGGCTTCTGCCAGGGTGTGACGGGCGTCGTTCGGCCCATCGGCGAGCTGGTAAAGGCCTCGGGTGGGGCGAACGACCGCTTCATCGCGGACCAAGCGGGCGAGCGTCTCGGGGCCAATGCCTTCAGCCACGAAGTCCCTCAGGCGCAGTATCCGCCGGACCTTCAGAAGCTCTAGGACGCGATCTCGCTGGGCGTTGGCCGTCGCCACTGGCGTGACATTTCCTCTGCAAAGAATCGAATGAGCAGAGGTTTTATCACACCCCGGAGGCCGCTGCACGGCGAACCCTGCCCCACGCCGACTAGCTTCTTCGCGCCCCTTCCACCCCAGACCGTGCAGGAACATCCCGGAAAAGCGTCCAGGCGGTCTTGGGATCCAATCGCGGTGTTCCAATCAGTTCGACGGAGACCCGCGCTGGAGCCCATTTGCGGCGCGGGCGCCTACGCCGCGCTCTCGCGCAGGGGCTGGCGCGAGGCGGCGCCGAGCGAAAGGCCGCGCTCCAGCAGGCCGGCCAGGGTCTGGGCGCGGCGGGCGGTCTGTTCGCCCAGCAGGATCGGGGCGGAGGCGGCGTCGGCCTCCAGCACCACCGCCTCGGCGCGGAATTCCAGCCGGGTGCGCGCCAGCAGGTCCGGATTGCGGCCGGAGAGGTCGCAGCCCAGGCGGATCGCGGCGCCGAGGGCGCGCGCCCGCTGCAGCCGTTCCGGCGTCAGCAGGCGGTGCGCCAGGGGCGCGTCGGGAACGGCCGGCGCGGCCGTGTGGCGGGCGAAGCAGGCGGCGGCGAGGAAGACGCGCTCGGGATGGTCCATGCCGGCGATCGGCGCGCGCAGCACCTGATGGAAGATCAGATCGGCGCGGTGATCGGGGTGGAGGCGGGCGCCGAGGTCGGCGAGGCGGCAGGCGGCGGCCGCCAGCACGGCCTCGCGCTCGCCCAGCGCCGGCGCCAG
Organism: Caulobacteraceae bacterium; assembly: GCA_035532115.1. Classification (GTDB taxonomy): domain Bacteria; phylum Pseudomonadota; class Alphaproteobacteria; order Caulobacterales; family Caulobacteraceae; genus Acaudatibacter. The sequence goes on from DATKRO010000107.1 coordinate 3,891, forward strand.
GCTGGCGAAGGCCGGCGCGAGCCAGCGCTCGAGCGCGGCGCCCAGGCCGGGCGCCACGCCCTCGCGGGCGCCCAGCGCGCTGCAGCCCTCGATCAGCGGATCCTGGGCGCGCACCGCCGCCGGCATGGAGTCGAACAGCAGCCCCTCGCGCAGACCGAACGCCGAGAGCACGACGCGCTCGACCCCGAGCATCTCCACCACCCCTTCGAGCACGGCCGCCGCGTGCGGCAGAGTCTCGGCGCGCCGGCGCGAGACGCCTTCGATCCGCTCCAGCGATCCCCTCGACTGCCGGGCGATCACCCGCGCCGCCGCCAGCGCCTCGCGCCGGCTGAGTTCGTACTGGTGGATGATCTCCAGCGGATAGCCCGACATGCGCATGGCCAGGAGCGCGAGGTTGCGCCAGGCGCCGCCCACCGCATGCAACCGCACCGTCTGCAGCCGCGCCGCGTGGGGCGCGAGGCGCCGCTCGACCTCGGCGAGGATGCGTCCGGCGTCGAACGGGCCGGCGTTCCTGAACGAGAACGGTCCGAGCGGCAGGGTGACCCCGTCGCCGGGGCGCCCGCCATCGAGGCGGATGAGCTCCAGGCTCGCGCCGCCGAGGTCGCCCACCAGGCCCTGCGATCCAGGCGCGCCGGCGAGCACGCCCAGGGCGGAGTAGCGCGCTTCCTGGGCCCCCGTCAGGATGTTGAGTTCGAGCCCGGTCTCGGCCCGCACGGTGCGGCAGAACGCGGCCCCGTCGGCGCCGTCGCGCGCCGCGGCGGTCGCGGCGGCGAAGACCTGGTCCGGCCTCGCGGCCGCGATCAGGGCGCAGAAGCGCCGCAGCGCCGCCAGCGCCGCCTCCATCCCCTCCGGCGAGAGCCGTCCGGTGGCGGCCAGATCCCGCCCCAGTCCGGCCGCCGCCTTCTCGTTGAACACCGTCCAGACCGCTCGGCCCTCGACGCGGTAGAAGACGAGGCGAACGGAATTCGAGCCCACGTCGACGACGGCGACGTCCCGAGGTTCAGCTGCCGACGCCGACATGGTCGAACGCACGCGGCAGATCCTTCACCTTGTGGCCCCGGCCGGAGAGGCTCGGGTTGGTCATGAAGTAGTCGTGGGCCGAGAAGGCCCGCTTGCGGTCCCAGCCGGGCGTGCGCTGGTAGCGCCCGTCGCCGTTGAGGCGCCAGCTCTGCGCCTCGTCGTTGAGATTGGCCACCATGATCTGGTCCATGACCTGCTGGCGCACCGTGGGGTTCTCCACCGGCGTCATCACCTCGACGCGGCGGTCGAGATTGCGCGGCATCCAGTCGGCCGAGGAGATGAAGACGCGCGCCTGCTTGGAGGGCAGCGGCGCGCCGTTGGCGAAGGCGACGATGCGCCCGTGCTCCAGGAAGCGCCCGACGATGCTCTTGACCCGGATGCGCTCGGAGAGCCCCGGCACGCCGGGACGCAGGCAGCAGATGCCGCGGATCACCAGATCGATGGGGACCCCCGCCTGGCTGGCGCGATAGAGGGCGTCGATGATCTCCGGGTCCACCAGGGCGTTCATCTTGGCCCAGATGCCCGATGGCTTGCCGGCGCGCGCCTGCTCCACCTCCGAAGCGATCAGCCGCGTGAGATCCTCCTTCAGGGTGATCGGCGAATAGGAGAGCTTCTCCATCCGCCCGGGCGGGGCATAGCCGGTGATGTAGTTGAACAGCCTAGAGGAATCTCGGGCCAGCGCCGCATCGGTGGTGAACAGCGACAGGTCGGTATAGGTCTTGGCGGTCACCGGATGATAGTTGCCGGTGCCGTAGTGGCAGTAGGAGCGCAGGCCCTCGCCCTCGCGGCGGACCACCACCGACAGCTTGGCGTGGGTCTTGTATTCGACGAACCCGAACACCACCAGAACCCCGGCGCGCTCCAGGTCGCGCGCCCACTTGAGGTTGGCCTCCTCGTCGAACCTCGCCTTGATCTCGACCAGGGCGGTGACGTTCTTGCCGTTCTCGGCCGCCTCGATCAGGGCCGCGACGATCGGACTGTCCTTGCTGGTGCGATAGAGCGTCTGCTTGATGGCGATGACGTTGGGGTCCTGGGCCGCCTGGCGCAGGAACTGCACCACGACGTCGAAGCTCTCGAACGGGTGGTGGACCAGGATGTCCTTCTCGCGGATGGCGGCGAAGCAGTCGCCGCCATGGTCGCGGATGCGCTCGGGGAACCTGGGCTGGAACGCGGGGAACTTCAGATCGGGAAGATCGGGCGGGATCAGCTGCTCGAGCTGGGCCAGGCCCAGCTTGCCGTCCACCCTGACCACGTCCTGCGGCTCGGCCTGCAGCCCTTCGAGAATGAAGGTGCGCAGGTCCTCGGGCATCGAGGCCTGCAGCTTGACCCGCACCACCGTTCCCAGGCGCCGGCGCTTCAGCCGCGCCTCGAACTCGCGCACCAGATCCTCGGCCTCCTCCTCGATCTCCACGTCGGAATCGCGGATGAGGCGAAACAGCCCGACGCCCTCGACCTCGCAGCCGGGGAACAGGCGATCCAGGAACAGGATCAGGAAGCTCTCCAGCGCGAAGAAGCGCCGGCCCTGGCGGCGCCTGCCGTTGGCCTGCGGCAGCTCCCAGAACCGCTCCACCTGGGTCGGCACCGGAACCAGGGCGTAGAGCTCCTTGCCGTCCAGGCTGCGCCGCAGCTTCAGCGCCAGACAGAACCCCAGGTTGGGGATGAACGGGAACGGGTGGGCCGGATCGATGGCGAGCGGCGTCAGCACCGGGAAGATGCGGCTGAGGAAGATCTCCTCGGCGGCGGGGCGATCGGCCGCGGAGATGTCCTTGGCGTCGAGCAGCACGAGGCCGTTGTCGGCCAGCTCGGCGCGCATGTCGCGCCAGATGCGCTGCTGGTCGGCCATCAGGTCGCTGGCCGCGGCGTTGACCTTGACCAGCTGCTGCCCCGGGGTCAGGCCGTCCTGGCTGGTGACGCGCACGCCCTCGCGCACCTGCGCCTTCAGTCCGGCGACCCGGACCATGTAGAATTCATCGAGGATGTTGGCCGAGATCGACAGGAAGCGCAGGCGCTCCAGCAGCGGATGGCGCGGGTTGGCCGCCTCTTCGAGCACGCGCTGATTGAGGCTCAGCCACGATAGCTCGCGGTTGAAGAAGCGGGCGGGCGACCGCATCAGCTCGGCGTCCACCGCCGCGGCGCGCGGGGAGCTCGCCGGCGCCTCGGGCGCGGCAGGGTCGATGGCGCGGACTTGCAAGGAGGGGCTCATCACCAAGGCAGGAAGGCTCGGCCGGAATCTGGCGCCGATCCCGGCGCCGGACAAGATGGGCTTCCAGATGATGTCGCCGGGGTTGAGATTTGGCGAAGACCGGCTCTCACCTGAAGCGATCGCCGCCCACGGATAGGTCGAGCGTCTGCTCCTTCGCCTCGAGAACCTGACGGACGAAGGCGCGGGTGACCTCGCGCTGCTCCGCGTCGGCCGCTTCGTCGAGGCGCCCGACGATCTCGCGCGCCACCCTGACGGAGCGTTCGATGCGCCGGATCAGGTAGGCGTAGACGTCGTCGGCCGGCCGCATGTGCCGTTCACGGAAGAACTTCCTCAGCACGCCCTCGAGGACGACGTCGTCAGGCTCGCCGATGGCCGCGACCGGCATGGCGTTCAGCCGCGAGCGCAGGTCGGGAAGCTCGGCCAACCATTTGCGCGGATGCGTGCGCGCCGTCAGCAACAGCCCGCCCGCGGCGCCGGCCAGGTTGATCAGGTGGAACAGGGTGTCGGCGTCGGCGCGGTCGGCGTCTTCCAGAAGCACCGGGCGGTCCTCGGCCCGGGCGAGGTCGGTCTGTGGCGGCGTCAGCGCCAGGGCGTTGGTGCGGCGCGCCCAGTCGCGCGCCAGGTGGGTCTTGCCCGAGCCCTCCGGCCCGACGAGGGCGAGGCAGCCGCCATGCCAGTTCGGCCAGGAGTCCAGCACCCGGATCGCCTCCCGGTTCGTCTCGGAAAGGACGAACTCGGAGCGGGCGAACGTCGGCGGGCGCCTGAGCCCCAAGCGTAACTGTCGCGCCAATATCCTCGAACCGCTGACTGCCGAGCCGCGCCCAGCCTATCAGAAGCTGCGCCCGCGGTCGATTCGGGGGCGCGGGCATCCATGCAAAGGATGCCGAGTCGACGAGACGCTCATCAACGGCGTCACCCCGGCCAAGCGCAGCGCGAGCCGGGGTCGGACGCGCCGCAGCCGAGCTGGAAGTCGTCCTGGAGGCGGAGGGCACCGGATCGCCCTTTCAGGCCGTCCGGGGAGACGGCGATGGTGGTCACACCTGCGCGAACCAACCGGTTGCCGATCCGAGCGCGTACCGAGGCGCCCATCAGACCGCCGAGACCAAGGGCTTCAGACCGGGCCGGCTCGCCGCGTCGGGCGCGGGCCGGCGCCGCAGTTCGATCACCGGCCGATTCAGAGCATCCAGGGCCGTGCAGGCGGCGGCGTAGCCCGCGGCGACGGCCGGCTCGAAGGCCTTCCAGTCGCGGATCTCGATGGCGTCGATCTCGGGAAGGATGAGCACGTCGGTGGCCTCGCAGGCGAGCGCCAGTTCGCTGCCGACGTGAATGGTCGCGGCGCGCATCAAGAGCGAGATGATCGGCGGTCCGCGGCGCCACTCGCCCGAGATCAGCCATTTCCACAAGGACGACGGCGCCACGACGTCGGCGGCCTCGATGCTGCGGCCGCGGCTGACGTCGACGCCGACGATGGGTCCGAGCTGGATCGAGCGCATCACGTCGGCGGGAAAGTTCTTCACCACGGCGCCATCCACCAGCACGTCGTTGCCCTGGGTCACCGGAGGCAGCACGCCGGGAAGGGAGATGCTCGCCCGCAGCGCCTCGCGCACGCGGCCACGGCGGTGCAGCTGGTAGGCGCCGGTGGTGAGATTGGTCGATATGCAGAAGAACGGCAGCCACAGATCGGCGATGCCGCGATCGTCGAAGTGCGCCGCCAGCCGCTCGCGCACCTTCAGGCCGCGGGTCATGGCGATGATGGGGAAGGCGATGTCGTCGAGGGGGCTGGTCTCCACGAAGGCGTGGCGGATGCGCCGGTCCATCTCCTCGTCGTCCCAGCCCATGGCGAGGCCCGCCGCGATGATCGCGCCCATGGAGACGCCGCCGACGAAATCGATGGGGACCTGGCGTTCGTGCAAGGCGCGGATGGCGCCCACGTGGGCATAGGCGCGCGCGCCGCCGCCCGAGAGCACCAGGCCGACGGACTGGCCGGCGACCACCCGGGCGAGGCGGTCGGCGTCGGCGCCGTTGCGCTCGCGCAGGTGGAAGAGGCGCGCCGGCTGGAGGGCGTCGAGCCAGGCGCCCGAACCTTTCGGCGCGGACGCGCCGGCTTCGTGCACCAGGACGAGATCGACCAGCTGCTGGCTCTGCAGCGGCTCGCCCTGATAGGGATCGTGGGTCGGCGGCGGCGGTTCGCCGCCCCTGGCGATGCGGAACAGCCGGTCGCCCTGACGGCTGACGAGGCTCTTCCACGACGCCTCGTCCGCCTCGGCGACATAGAGCACGAAATCGTGGTCGCGCTCGACGTTGGAGAACCACTCGGTGGGCGCGAGCAGGGCTTCGGCGCCGACCACCGTGACCCGGTGGCCGAGCCGGCCGATGCGGGCGGCCAGATCCGCGACCAGGGGCCGCGCCTCGAGACTGGCGGCCACCGCGATGAACCCGAACACCGAGGGCTCGCCGACGACGCCCTGGGCGCTCTGGCGCGTGCGCAGGATCATCAGCCGCGCCAGCTCGGTCATCACCCGCGGGTCGGTTTCGACGGCGCGGAAGAACTCGTCGCGGCCAAGCGCCAGGATCTCGGAGTCGCGCAGGGCCGCGACCGTGGCCGTGTGCGGGCCGCCGGCGATCAGGGCCATCTCGCCGGCCGGCTCGCCCGGCCGGATCACCCCGAGGAACTGAGGCTCGTGGCCCTCTTCGCGCCGGAAGGCGCCAAGCCGTCCGGCGCGCACCAGATAGAAGGTGTCGGCCGCGTCGCCGGCCTCGTAGAGCGGCGCCCCGCCGGGCAGCGAGAACCACACCGCCTCTCCGGCCGCGAGCTCCCGGTCGAAGAGACGCGTCACCGCGGAACTCGGCAGTGAGTCGGTGAGTCCGGCCACGCCGTCAGAGTAGCCGCGAAGCCTGCGGTTGACGAATGGCCGTCGCGGGCGCTCCAGCGCGACGCAAGGGCGCGGGCGCCAAAACCAGAACCTGTTTCAAGAATCCATTGAATTCGCGCGCGCCCTGGTCAAGTCTGGCGGTCGGATCGCTCGAGGACGCCCATGCCTGAATTCCAGATGATCGACGCCGGCCAGGCGCGGATCCGCGCCGCGGTCGAGGGCGAGGGCCCGCTGGCGCTGATGGTGCACGGCTTTCCGGAAAGCTGGTATTCCTGGCGCCACCAGATCGGGCCGATCGCCAAGGCGGGCTTCAAGGCCTGCGCCATCGACGTGCGCGGCTACAACGGCTCGCAGAAGTTCGCCGAGGTGGCCGACTATTCGATGCAGAACATCGTCGCCGACGTGGCCGGGGTGGCGCGGGCGCTGTCGCCCGGCCGCAGCGCCATCCTGGTGGGCCACGACTGGGGCGCGCCGATCGTCTACAACTCGGCCCTGATCCATCCCGACCTCTTCGGCGCGGTGGCCGCCATGTCGGTGGTCCATACCGGCGTGCCGACGCGCTCGTTCGACGCGGTGATCAAGGAGATGTTCGACGACAAGGACCGGTTCTTCTACCAGTCGTATTTCCGCGAGGTCGGCAAGGCCGAGGCGGCGTTCGATCCGAATCCGCGCGACTTCCTGCGGCGCTTCTATTTCGCCATCTCCGGCGACGCCGCCCCCGGATCCTGGCCGATGGACAAGGACTCAAGCGCCACCCTGCTCGAGGGGCTGGAGGATCCGAAGCTGTTCCCCGCCTGGCTGACCGAGGCCGACCTCGACTATTTCGTCGGCGAATTCGAGCAGTCGGGGTTCTTCGGCCCGCTCAGCCGCTATCGCAACCACACGCGCGACTTCGAGTATCTGCAGCCATTCAAGCACCGAAGGATCGAGCAGCCGAGCCTGTTCATCGCCGGCGACCGCGACGGCGCGTTCAACATGTTCGGCGCCGCCGCCGATCCCATCGCGATCATGCGCGGCTTTGCGCCGAACCTCGAGGGCGGCCACGTGCTGGCGGGCTGCGGTCACTGGACCCAGCAGGAGCGGCCCCAGGAGGTGAATGCGCTGCTGATTCCCTGGCTCGAGAGCCTCGTGGGGCGCGTGGTCTAGCCCAGAACCGGCTGGCGCGGCCAGCGGCGCCCATCCGAATTGATCCCCGTGGGAGATGATCCGATGCTTCGCCTCTACGACCACCCGTTCTCGCCCTATGCGCAGAAAGTGAAGATAGCGCTGCGGGAAAAAGGCCAGCCCTTCGAGGCGCCGCTGCCGCAGGGCATCGGCGCGGGCGGGGCGGCCGGCGAGTTCGTCGAGGCCAACCCGCGCGCCGAGGTGCCGGCGTTGATCGACGGCGAAGTCAAGCTGTTCGATTCGACCATCATCCTCGAATACATCGAGGACAGATGGCCGGCGCCGCCGCTGCTGCCCGCGTCGCCCGCCGAACGCGCCCGGGTGCGGATGATCGAGGAGGTGATGGACACCCACTTCGAGCCGATCAACTGGGGCCTGGGCGAGGTGCGCGCCTTCAAGCGCGCCAGCGGGCCGCTGGCCGAGGCGATCGAGAAACGCGCCGGCGAGCAGCTCCAGGGCTATTTCCGCTGGCTCGAGGCTCAGCTTGGCGCGCGGCCCTGGTTCAACGGCGACGAGTTCGGCTGGGGCGACATCGCGGTGATCCCCTATCTCAACGGCTCGCGCGGCCATGGCCACGTCGTCCCGGAGGGCGGGCGGCTGGCTGACTGGATGCGGCGCGCCAACCAGCGCCCGAGCGTCGCGGCGACCACCGCCGACATCGCCGACATGCTGCGCAGCGGCGCTCCGGGCATGGCCGACGTCGCCCGGCTGGTGGAGCAGGGCCTGTTCAAGCGCGAGTACCGCGACCACCGGCTGGAATGGATGATCAAGGTGGGGGGCCTGCAGGTGGTCGCCGACGGCCTCGCGCACGGCAACATCCGCTTCGGCCCCGATTTCGGTTGAGGCGGACTTCGACTCAGGCGGCCAGCCTGGCCCTCGCCGCCTGCCGGCGCCGTTCGGCCAGCAGGATGATGTCGGCCTCGTGCGCGAGACCGAGGGCGCGCATCATCGCCTCGCGCCCGGGCCCCGCCTTGGGCGGGTAGGCCTCGGCGTTGCGGGTCTTGCCGCGCGCCCAGTAGCGCAGGATGCGGACGAGGTTCTTCGGCCGCCGGATCCAGGCGTCCGGATGTTCCAGCATGTGGAATCCGCGCATGGCCTGGCGCAGCAGGTCGGTGTCGAGGCGCGTCGCCGGGCCGATGCCGTCCTCGACGAAGCTGCGCAGGATGCGGGCGCGGCGGCCCGGCCGGTAGCCCGGGGTGAGGGCGTGTTCGGCGCGCCGGATCGCGCCGCGGTCCTGGCGGCGCATGGCCAGATAGTAGGGCCGGATCTCGCGCAGCAGGCGCGCGTGGTAGGCGATGAGGCGCGCGCCGGGATCGGCCGTTTCGTCCAGGGCGTCGCGCAGGGCGTAGGCCTCCACCGCGGCCAGGGAGCAGCCGCGCCCGTAGAGGGGATTGGTGCGGACCAGGGTGTCGCCCACGGCGAAGAAGCCGAGCACGGCCGGGGCGCCATCGGCGACCAGGTCGCGCCAGCGGCCGAGCAGGTCTCCCATGCCGAAGACCTTGCTGACCGCCTCGGCCCCGTCCGGCCGGGTCCAGACCGCGAGGCCCGGCAGGTTCTCGACCATCTGGTCCCAGACCCGCGGACGCACGATGGCCTTGCGCAGCTCGTACTCGATTTCGGGAACGCACATGGTGATCGAAAAGCAGCGGTTGTCGCCCGGGAACACGCCGAACTTCAGATAGCCGAGGTCGCCGCCGAAGGGAGGATTGCCGTCGCGTTGCGGCTCGCTCGCGCCTGGCTTCAGCCGGTAATGGCGGGTGAAGTAGAGAATGCCGGCGGTTTCGCTCTCCTGGCGGATCGGCGCGCCCGCCTCGATCAGCTGCTCGATGCCCGCGCCGTTCTTGCCGCCGGCGTCGATGACGGCGTCGGCCGTCAGCTCCTCGGCGCCGCCGTCCGCCTCGACCCGCACGCCGCGGACGACGAGGACGCCGCGGGGATCCTTCGCGGCGATCAGGCTGCGCACCATGGCGTCCGAGCGGATGGTGACGCCCGGCAGCTGCTCGACATAGCGGCGGATCACCAGCTCCAGCGTGGTGCGCCGGCTGGTGAGAATGGTGAACTCGGCATCGACCGGGGATGGCCGATAGGCCCTGCGCTGCGCCGGCGACAGCATGCCCTCGAAGCCCAGTTCGCGCACGCCGAAGTCGAGCAGGGCCTCGCGCAGGCGTGGATGCTCGGTCTTGATGATCTTGCCGAGGCGGGCGAGGAACGCATGGCTCTGGCGCAGATGACCGACGCCGCGACGGCTCCAGGCCTGGAACGCCTCGTCCGCGTCGCCGGAGGGCGGGGCGCCGTCGCGTTCCAGCAAGGTCACCGACCGGCCGGTGGGACCGAGCGCCAGGGCGGCGCACAGTCCGGCGATGCCGGCCCCGATGACCAGGATCCGTTCGCTCATTGCCTGTTCCGCCTCGCCGCGCCTGGGCCGTCCTGCGCCCGACCCGGGTTTTTATAGTGCGTTCTAAAAGGCGTGGCTACACGCCCGCCGCTTCCCGCGGCCGCTCAGCCCGGCTATGCCATGGCCCGATGCCGCCGCTGACTTCCGAGATCGACACCCGTGGCGACGCCTTCGCCCGCAACGCCGAGGTCAACCGCGGCCTCGTCGCGGAGCTGCGCCGGCGCGTCGCCCAGGCGGCGCTGGGCGGCCCGGAGGCGGCGAGGCGGCGCCATGTCGAACGCGGCAAGCTGCTGCCGAGGCTGCGGGTCGAGCGGCTCATCGACCCCGGCTCGCCTTTCCTGGAGGTCGGGCAGCTGGCGGCCTACGGCGTCTACGACGGGGAGGCCCCCGGCGCGGGCATCGTGGCGGGGATCGGCCGCGTCTGCGGCCGCGAAACCATGATCCTCGCCAACGACGCCACGGTGAAGGGCGGCGCCTATTTCCCGCTGACGGTGAAGAAGCATCTGCGCGCCCAGGAGATCGCGCTGCAGAACCGGCTGGCGTGCGTCTATCTGGTGGACAGCGGCGGCGCCAACCTGCCGCACCAGGCCGAGGTGTTTCCCGACCGCGAGCACTTCGGCCGCATCTTCTTCAACCAGGCGCGGATGAGCGCCGCCGCCATCGCCCAGATCGCCTGCGTGATGGGCTCGTGCACGGCGGGCGGCGCCTACGTGCCGGCGATGAGCGACGAGAGCGTCATCGTGCGCGGCCAGGGCACCATCTTCCTGGGCGGCCCGCCGCTGGTGAAGGCCGCCACCGGCGAGGTGATCAGCGCCGAGGAACTCGGCGGCGCCGACACCCACGCGCGCCGCTCCGGCCTCGTCGATCACGTGGCCGCCAACGACGAGCATGCGCTGGAGATCGTCCGCTCGATCGTCGCTCGCCTGAACCGCGCCAGGCCGGCCGGCCCCCAAGTCGTCCCGCCGCGGTCCCCCGCCTTCGACCCCGAGGAGCTTTACGGCATCGTCCCGTCGGACGTGCGCGCGCCCTGCGAGGTGCGCGAGGTGATCGCCAGACTGGTCGACGCCTCCGAGTTCGACGAGTTCAAGCCGCTCTATGGCGCGACGCTGGTCGCCGGCTTCGCCCACGTCTGGGGCTATCCCGTCGCCATCCTCGCCAACAACGGCGTGCTCTTCTCCGAAAGCGCCCTGAAAGGCGCACACTTCATCGAGCTTGCCTGCCAGCGCGGCATTCCGCTCGTCTTCCTGCAGAACATCTCCGGCTTCATGGTCGGCGGCCGCTACGAGGCGGGCGGCATCGCCAAGGACGGCGCCAAGCTGGTCACGGCCGTCGCCTGCGCCGAGGTTCCCAAGTTCACCATTCTCATCGGCGGCAGCTTCGGGGCCGGCAACTATGGAATGTGCGGGCGCGCCTATTCGCCCCGGTTCCTGTTCTCCTGGCCCAACAGCCGCATCAGCGTCATGGGCGGTGAGCAGGCCGCCAGCGTCCTGGCCACCATCCGCCGCGACGCCGCCGAGGCGCGCGGCGAGACCTGGCCGGCGGCGGACGAGGAGGCGTTCAAGACGCCGATCCGCGCCGCCTACGAAGCCGAGGGCAGCCCCTATTACGCCACCGCCCGGCTCTGGGACGACGGCGTCATCGACCCGGCCCAGACGCGCGACGTCCTCGGCCTCGCCATCGCCGCCAGTCTCAACGCCCCGATCCCCAGCACCCGGTTCGGGGTTTTCAGGATGTAAGGGTCGAGGAGCCCGCGAGAATGCCCAATCCCATCGCCGATCCCCTGGTCGAGAACGTCGACACCGACTCGAACTCCGACCTCGTCCGGCTCGCCGCCACGCCGCAGGGCGCCGCGACGGTGACCATCAATCGACCCGGCAAGAAGAACGCCTTCAACGACGAGGTGATCGCCGCGCTCGGCCAGGCTTTCGAGACCTTGCAGGGCGCCGAGGGCGTTCGCGTCGTCTTCCTGCGCGGCGCCGGCGGCACGTTCTCGGCGGGCGCCGATCTGGACTGGATGCGCGGTGCGGCCGACCGGACCCAGGACGACAACCGCGCCGACGCCATGGCCATGGCGGTGATGCTGAAGCGGCTCTACGACCTGCCGGCGCTCACCGTGGCGCTCGTGGAAGGCGGGGCGTTCGGCGGCGGCGCCGGGCTCGCGGCCGCCTGCGACATGGCCGTCGCTACCGCCGACGCGAAGTTCGCCTTCTCGGAGGTGAAGCTGGGCCTGATCGCCGCCACCGTCAGTCCCTACGTCGTCGCCGCCATCGGGCCGCGCAAGGCGCGGCGGCTCTTCGCCACCGGCGAGGTGTTCGCCGCCGACTATGCGCGCCAGATCGGTCTCGTCGACGAGGTCGTCGCCGATCGCGCCGCCCTCGACGCCACCGAAGCGAGGATCGCCACGGCCATCCTCGCCTGCGCGCCGCAGGCCGTGGACCAGTCCAAGCGGCTGGTGGAGCACGTCATCGGCCGCCACCTCGACCATGCGCTGATGGCCGACACCGCCCATCGCATCGCCGCCAAGCGGGTCGGCGAGGAGGGCCAGGCCGGCGTCGCGGCGTTCCTGGCCGGCCGCAAGCCGCCCTGGGCCGAGCCTTGATCGGCTCGCTGCTGATCGCCAACCGCGGCGAGATCGCCCGGCGCATCATCCGCACCGCGCGCCGGCTCGGGGTGCGCACCGTCGCGGTCTTTTCCGAATCCGACGCCGGCGCGCCGCACGTCGCCGAGGCGGACGAGGCCCTGCCCATCGGTGCTTCGCCCGCCCGCGAGAGCTACCTGGCCGCCGACGCCATCCTGGCCGCGGCGCGGCGGTCGGGCGCCGAGGCCATCCATCCCGGCTACGGCTTTCTTTCCGAGAACGCCGACTTCGCCCAGGCGGTCATCGACGCCGGCCTCGTCTGGGTGGGACCGCCGCCCGCCGCGATCCGCGCCATGGGGCGCAAGGATGCGGCCAAGCGGCTGATGCGCGAGGCCGGCGTGCCGGTGACCCCCGGCTATCTGGGCGAGGACCAGTCGCCGCAGCGCCTGGCCGCGGAGGCCGCGGCGATCGGCTGGCCGGTGCTGATCAAGGCCGTCGCCGGCGGCGGCGGCAAGGGCATGCGGCGCGTCGACCGCGCCCAGGATTTCGGCGCCGCCCTGGAAGGCGCCCGGCGCGAGGCCAAGTCCGCCTTCGGCGACGACCGGGTGCTGCTCGAGCGCTACGTCAGCCGGCCGCGGCATATCGAGGTGCAGGTGTTCGGCGATGTTCATGGTGAGGTCGTGCATCTCTTCGAGCGCGACTGCTCGGCGCAGCGCCGCCACCAGAAGGTGGTCGAGGAGGCGCCCGCGCCCGGCCTGAGCGCGGCGGTGCGCGAGGCGCTCTGCGCCGCCGCCGTCCGCGCCGCCAGGGCCGTGGACTATGTGGGCGCCGGCACGGTCGAGTTCATCGCCGACGCCTCCGAAGGGCTTCGCTCCGGACGCATCTGGTTCATGGAGATGAACACGCGGCTGCAGGTGGAGCATCCCGTCACCGAGGCGATCACGGGACTCGATCTGGTGGAATGGCAGCTGCGCGTCGCCTCGGGCGAGCCGCTGCCGCTGAGGCAGAACGAGATCACCATGAACGGCTGCGCCGTCGAGGCGCGGCTCTACGCCGAGGACCCCGCCAGGGGCTTTTTGCCCTCCACGGGCCCCCTGAGCCTGCTGGCGTTTCCCGGCTCGGTGCGGGTGGATTCGGGCGTCGTCGCCGGGGGCGAGATCACCACCTTCTATGATCCGATGATCGCCAAGCTGATCGCCCACGCGCCGACGCGGGCGCGGGCCATCGCCGAGCTCGCCGGCGCCTGCGCGGCGGTGCAGATCTGGCCGGTCAGATCCAACGCCGGCTTCCTCGCGCGCCTGCTCGCCCGCCCCGAGTTCGTCGAGGGCGGCATCGACACCGGTCTGATCGAGGCGGCCGGCGCCGAACTCACCGCCCGCCCCGGCCCAACCCCCGACGTGCTCTGGCGCGCGGCGCAGGCTCTGCTGCGCCAGGCCGCGCCGGAGGCCGGATCGCCGTGGACCGACCTGCGCGGCCTGCGCCTCAACGGCCCCGCGCGCGCGCAGGTGCGCCTCCAGCTCGATGGCGATTGCTACGCCGTCGACGCCCTCGAGGACGTCGCCGGCGTCGCGGACCGGACCGGCGCGGTCACGGCGTCGGGCCATATCGTCGTCTTTGCGGGCGGGGAGGCCTACGCGTTCACGCCCCCGACGCCGCAGGGCGGCCAGGCGTCCGGCGCCGGCGATGGATTGATCCTGGCGCCGATGCCGGGGCGCATCGTCTCGGTGGATGTCCGCGTCGGCGACAGTGTCCGGCGCGGCCAGACCCTGGTGATCCTCGAGGCCATGAAGATGGAGCACGCGCTCGTGGCCCACTTCGACGCCAAGGTGGCGCAGGTGCGCTGCGCGCCGGCCGACCAGGTCGGCGAGGGCGCGCTGCTGATCCGGCTGGAAGCCGCAGGCTGATCCCGGCCGGCGGCCGGCTACGCCGCCAGCCGCTGCGGGCTTGGCCGCAACCGCAGCCGCAGCGACCTGGGGCCACGCACCCCCAGGCGTTCGATCCACTGGATCCGGTCCGGCGCGGCCAGCTCCAGGTCGGGGAAGCGCGCATAGAGCCGCGCCAGCGCGCTCTGGGCCTCGACGCGGGCGAGCTGCATGCCAAGGCAGAAGTGGACGCCGGAACTGAACACTAGGTGCGGGTTCGGAAACCGGTCGAGCCGTAGCTCGTCGGGCCGCTCGAACACCGCAGGATCGGCGTTGGCGGCGGCGAGCAGCGCCATGACGACGTCGCCGCGACCGATGCGCGCGCCGAAGAACTCGGCGTCGCTCGATACATAGCGCGGCTTGGTCGACTGCACCGGCGAGGCGTATCGCGCCAGTTCCTCCACCGCGCGCTCCATCCGCGCCGCCGGGTCCGACAGCAGCCACGCCTTCTTGTCCGGCTGTTGTTCCAGCACCAGCACGCCATCGGCGATCAGGTGCCGCGTGGTCTCGAAGCCGGCGATCAGCAGCAGCACGATCATCGCCAAGAGTTCGGCCTCGTCGAACCTGTCGCCGGCCTCCTCGGCGCGGACCAGCTCCCCGATCAGGCCGGGGCGAGGCGTGCGGCGGGCCGCCTCGATCTGCTTGCGCCCATAGTCGAGCATCCGGTTGAAGGCGCCGACGGCGAGGAAGAGGCCGACGACGCTGGTGATCGTCAGCGCCTGCTGCGCCAGCGCCGAGAACTCCGCGCGCTCGCTCTGCGGCAATCCGAGCAGGTCGCAGATCACCGCCAGGGGCAGCTGGCGGGCGTACTCGTCCACCAGATCGACCTCGGCGCGGCTCTCGAAGCCGTCGAGGAGACGGTCGGCGATCGCTTCGATGTCGCCGCGCATGGCCAGCACGTCGCGGCGCGCGAAGGCGGCGTCGACCAGCCGCCGCAGCCTGCGGTGATCGGGCTCGTCCTTCTGCAGCATGTTGTTGGTCATCAGCTTGATCGGCTTGGGCATCCACCACGAGAATCCGGCGACGCCCGAACGCCCGGCGTGGCGGCCCTCCTGCACGAACAGCTGATTGTCCTTGACCATCGCCAGCGTCGCCTCGTGGGTCGTGGTCACCCAGACGCGGCCGACGAACGGCAGCCTGACCGGAATCACCGGTCCGGCCTCCCGCATCGCCGCAAAGGTCGGCGAGGGATTGCGCTTGAAGGCGGCGGAGACGATGTCGAAGCCGAGCGGCTTCGCCAGGCGATAGGCGGCGTGGTCATGGGAGAGGGTCACTCGAACACCTTTCAGCGGCCCGATCGATCGGGTAATCTGTATCAGACCGACGGTCGGTCTTCAAGGGCAGGACGCGAGGCGCGCATCAGAATGGCGCAATCCGGGGCGAGATCGCAGGGCGGCCGCAAGCCGCGGGTGCTGAAGGCGCCGGCGGTCCGCCGCGCCGAACTGATCGACTGCGCCCAGGCGCTGTTTCTCGCCCGCGGCTACGAGGGCGCCACCATCAACGACGTCATCGCGGCGGCCGGGCTGTCGAAGGGCGCCTTCTATCACCACTTCCGCTCCAAGGAGGACCTGCTCGAGGCGATCGCCGATCGCTTCGCCCGAGAGAGCCTCGGCTTCACGCAGAGCCTGCGGGCGGACGGCTCGCTGAACGCGCTGCAGCGGCTCAATCGGCTGTTGTCGCTGGGCCGCGACTGGAAGCGCGAACACATCGCCGGCCTGCGCGCCATGTTCACGACGCTGCTCGATCCGCGCAACGCGGTGCTCTATCACCGCATCGTCGACGCCGTGTCGGCGGTGCTGGCGCCGGCGCTGGCCGAGATCATCGGCGACGGCGAGGCGGAGGGCGTGTTCGCACCGGGCGCGCCGGACATGCTCGCCGAAGTCCTGCTCGGTCTCAGCAACGGCCGGCGCGCGCTCGTGATCGCCGCCCTGGCCAGGGCCGAGAGCGATGTCGAAACCGGAGTGTCGATGATTGTCGAACGGGTGCGCGGCGAGGAGCAGATCATCGACTGCCTGCTCGGGCTCGAGGCGGACGGGGTCGATCTGCTCGGCCCGGAGAGCGCCCTGCGCGCCATGCTGCTGGAGTGGAACCAGGCAGGCGCGCGCTGACCCATGGTCCTGCATCTCGTCAAGCTCTGCGTCGGCGCCGATACCCCCGACGATCTGCGCGCCTGGCGCGCGAGCCGGGCGGCGCCGGGCGAGCGCCCCACGGTCCACACGCGCCAGACCCCGAGGCGAGCGGCCGAGATCGTCGGCGGCGGCTCGCTCTACTGGGTGTTCAAGGGCGTCATCCTGATCCGCCAGCCGGTGCTCGCCATCGAGACGGCGGGCGAGGGCGCCCAGCGGCGCTGCCGGGTCCTGCTGGAGGATGCGATGATCGCCACGGCGCCGCAGCCGCGCCGCGCCTTCCAGGGCTGGCGCTATCTCGAGGCCCAGGATGCGCCGCCGGATCTCGCCGAACTCGCCCCGGACGGCGCCCTGCCGCTGGACCTGGCCCGGCGCCTGCGCGAACTCGGCGCCTTCTGAGGCCGACTGGCGCCGCTATCGGGGCGTCCGCTCGACCGGCCAGTTGTCGATCAGCCTGGCGCGGCCCAGCCGCGCGGCCGCCAGGATGCGCGCGTCGCCGTTCACCGGCCCCGGGCCCATGCGGCGAAGGTCGTCCGCGCCACGGCACTCGAAATAGTCGATTTCGCCGAAGCCGGCTCGGGCCAGGGCCTCGACGCCGCGCGCCTCGGCCGCGGCGACCGCTTCCCCGCTGGCGATCGCCTCGGCGGCGCGCCTCAGCGCCAGGTTGAGATGACCGGCGATCGCCCGTTCGGCCGCGGTCAGGTAGGCGTTGCGCGAGGAAAGGGCGAGGCCGTCCGCATCGCGCACCGTCGGGGCGCCGAGGACGTGGACCTCCAGGTCGAGGTCGCGCACCAGGCGCCGGATGACCAGCAGCTGCTGATAGTCCTTCTCGCCGAAGATGGCCGCATCCGGCCGGCATTGGGCGAGCAGCTTGGCGACGATGGTGGCGACGCCGCCGAAATGGGTGGGGCGCGCCGCCCCCTCCAGCGGCGTGGTGACGCCCGAGACGCTGACGCTGGTGGCGAAGCCCGGCGGATACATCTCCTCCACGCCCGGGGCGTAGAGCAGGTGGCAGCCGGCGCCGGCGAGCAGGGCGGCGTCGCGCGCTTCGTCCCTCGGATAGGCGGCGAAGTCCTCGCTGGGGGCGAACTGGGTCGGATTGACGAAGAGGCTCGCGACCACCTTCTCGGCCACGGTCGCGCCCAGCCGCACCAGCGACAGATGCCCCTCGTGCAGGAAGCCCATGGTGGGAACGAGCGCGATCCGCAGACCCTGCGCCCGCCAGGCGCCGAGGCGATCGCGCACCTCCGCCACCGTGCGTACGATGGCCAGGCCGGGCTGTGGAGTGGCGTGCGTCATCGGTCCGGACTCGCAATGGTCGGCGGAGATAGGGGAGGGGCGAGGGCGCTGTCCAGGGCCTGCCCGAGGTCCCGTGCAAAGGCCGCGTTGACGGCGGCCGCGGCCCGGTGTCTCGTCGCCGGGGGCGCCGAGCGTTGATTCCGGACGGAAGGCTCGTGGACTCGAGGCTCGCAAAAGGGGGCGCAGCCATGCGTGTGATCGTCGTCGGCAACGAGAAGGGCGGGGCGGGAAAGTCGACCATCGCCGTGCACCTGGCCGTCGCCCTGGCCCACGAGGGCGCGGCGGTGGCCGTGCTCGACCTCGATCGGCGCCAGCAGTCGCTGGCGCATTTCTTCGCCAACCGCGCCAGCTGGATCATCGCCAGCGGCGCCCAGTTGCCCGAGCCGCGGCGGCTGGCGAGCGTCGAGAGCGCTGCGGCGCTCGACGCGGCGCTCGCCGAGACGGGCGACCTCGACTATCTGGTCGTCGACACGCCAGGCGCCGACACCGAACTCTCGCGCGCCGCGCATCGGACCGCCGACCTCATCGTCACGCCGATGAACGACAGCTTCGTCGATTTCGACGTGCTCGGCGTCGTCGATCCGGTCACGCTCGACCTGGTGCGGCCGAGCCTCTATTCCGAGACGGTCTGGGAAGCGCGCAAGCTGCGCGCCGCCGAGCGGGGCCGCTCCATCGACTGGGTGGTGCTGCGCAACCGGCTGGCCTCGGCCGAGGCGCGCAATCGCCGCCGCGTCGACGATCGCGTCGCCGCGCTCTCCAAGCGGGTCGGCTTTCGCACCCTGCAGGGCCTGCGCGACCGGGTGATCTATCGCGAGCTGTTTCCCTTCGGCCTGACCGTCGCCGACATCGGTTCGCGCGTGCGCCCGGTGCCGGTGTCGCTCGGCCAGGTCGCGGCGCGCCAGGAGATGCGGGTGCTGATGGCCGATCTCGGCCTGGCGCCCGCGCCCGGCGCCATCCTGGCTGCGGAGTAGCCGACCCTGCGATGACGGTTCTGGCGCTCGGCGCCCTGGTTCTCGCCCTGATGATCGGTCTTGGCCGGCGGCCCCTGGCGAGCCGTGCGGCGTGGCGCCTGCTGGGCCGCGGGCTCGCCGTGGCCGCCGTCGCCGGCGCAGCTTTCGCGGCCGCACGCGGCGAGTGGCTCGGGGGCGCGATGCTGATCGCCGCCGCCATCTGGCTCGCCGCGGGCGCCAGGGGCCCGAAGCCGCCATCCACGGCCGGCGGCCTCGCCGAAGCGGCGGCCATTCTGGGCGTGGCCGAGAGCGCCGATCGGGGCCAGATCGAAGCCGCCTACCGTCGGCTGATCATGCGCGTCCATCCCGACCAGGGCGGCGCCCCGGGTCTGGCGGCCGAACTCAACCGGGCGCGCGAGATCATGCTGGCGGCGCGGCCCCGATAGGCGCGGCCCCGGCTATTGCGGCCCGTAGGCGTCGCACGGCGCCGTGCGCGAGGCGACCCGCGCGCAGGCGCTCTTGGCTTCGGCCTCGGTGAAGCCGGTGAAGATCGAATGGAACCGCCGGCCGGTATGGTCGACCTCGCCATGGCGCTCGTCGAACAGCGCCCGGTAGCGGTGCGCGAAGAAGCCGACCTGGCGCGTGGCCAGGCGTCCGCTGCGGAACGTGCCGACTTCGACGGTCCAGTTGCGGGGCTGAAGCTGCTGAGCCGGCCTCTCGACCGGCGCCTGGCCGGCGAACCTCGCCCGGTAGATGGCGCCGAAGTCGGCCACCAGCGAGGGCCGCTGGGCGGCGAGCTCCGTCGCGCGCCCCGGAATCAGCGTCACCGGAGCGCCGTGCGCGGCGCTGGTCAGCACGATGTCGATTGGGTCGGCGCCGGCGCCGGCCGGCTCGGCCTGCACCCGATAGGCGCCCGACTGCGGTTGCTCGAAGAGATTCTGCGCCATCAGGATCTTCTCGCCACGGTCGCGGCGCTGCTCGACGTCGAAGCCGGTGAGCAGCAGATCCTCGACATTGGCGTTGCGCTGGGCGCTGGTCGCGCCGCCCAGCACCACGGCGATCAGCCGATGGCCGTCGCGCACCGCCGAGGCGGCGAGGTTGAACCCGGCGGCGTCGGTGAAGCCGGTCTTGAAGCCGTCCACCCCCGGCATCTGGCCCAGCAGATGGTTGGTGTTGCGCATGGTGCGGCCGTCGTAGGTGAACTCCTCGTCGCCGAAGTAGTGGTAATACTGCGGGAAATCGCGCAGCAGCGCCTCGCACAGGATGGCGATGTCGTGCGCCGAGCTGACGTGGCGGCTGTCCGGCAGGCCGTTGGGATTGACGAACCGGGTATGGGTCATGCCCAGTTCGCGCGCCTTCAGGGTCATCATCGCGGCGAACCGGGTGGTGGTTCCGCCCAGTTTCTCGGCCAGGGCCACGGCCATGTCGTTGGCCGAGTGGACGGCCATGGCGTGCATCGCGTTGGCGACCGTGATGGTGGCGCCGGCGCGCAGCCCCAGCTTGGTCGGCGGCATGGCGGCGGCGTAGGGCGAGACGGTGATGAGGTCGCTCTCCTTCAGCCGCCCGGTCGAAAGCGCGTCGAACGCCAGATAGAGCGTCATCAGCTTGGTCAGCGAGGCGGGGTAGCGGGGCGAATCCGCCCGCACCTGATAGAGCGTCTCGCCCGTCGTCGCATCCACCACGATGGCCGCGTAGCGCGGCTCGTCGCGCGGCACCCGCAGTTCGGCGCTCTGCAGTTGCGGCGACTGGGCGGCCGTGAAGGTGGGCGCGGCGGTGATGCAGAACGACGCGGCCAGGGCGGCCAGGACGTATGACGCGCGGCGGGCGGGCTCGGGCATGGGCGGGCTCCGTCGTACTGGAAAGAGCAATACCTGACTGCGGGGGCGATTCTCACCGCCGACCACGAAGTTAGCATGGCTTAACCAGTGTTTCGCGGAGGTAAACATCGCTTGAGCGAAACGGTCGCAGCCGCGCCGAACACGGAAGCTTGATCGCAGCCGCAGCCGCCCGTGATCTCATGCTGCACTGCACAAAAAACGCTTGACTACCGCATTGCAACATGAGAGGGAAGAACGTCGCGGCGTCCCCCGCAAGTCCGGCGCCGGCGACCAACCAGACCCGCCCCGATGCCCAAGGAGACACCCATGGCCGCCACCGGCCCCGAGACCCTCAAGACCACGGTCGATCAGTTCGCTGCGGCCGGCAATCAGGCCTTCAAGGATTCCGTCGAGAAGTCGCTGTCGGCTTTCGGCGAGATCAATGTCCATTCGAAGAAGAACCTCGAAGCCGTGGTCGCCTCGATGACCGCGGCCACCAAGGGCGCCGAAGCGCTCGGCGCGCAGGCCATGGCCTTCTCCAAGCGCAACCTGGAAGATCACGCCGCCGCCGCCAGGAGCCTCACCGCCGCCAAGAGCGTGCAGGAAGTCGTCGAACTGCAGACGGCCTGGGCCAAGGGCGCGATGGAATCCTACATCGCCGAGATGACCCGGGCCTCCGAGACCGTCGCCGCCTCGGTCAAGGCCACGTTCCAGCCGATCAACGAGCGCGTCACGGCCTTCGTCGAGCGGATCCAGGCCGGTCGCTGAACGCCCGCGCGCCGGCGCGCCGGCCGCGCGTCGCTTGGCGGCTTCCGGCCGCCGGGCCGACGCGCTAAGTCGAAGGGATGATGTCCGATCCCGAGCGGCGCCTGAAGGAGCTTGGCCTGGAGTTGCCGCGGCCCACCCGGCCGGTGGCCAACTATGTCCCGTTCGTCCGCACCGGTGACCTGATCCACATTTCCGGCCAGGTCTCGACCGATGCGGCAGGCGGGGTGCGCGGCGTCGTCGGCGAAGACATAGATCTGGACGGCGCCCGGCGCGCGGCGCGCCTCTGCGGCCTCAACCTGATCGCCCAGATGCAGGCGGCGCTGGAGGGCGACCTCGGCCGGGTGCGGCGCATCGTCAGGATCGGCGGCTTCGTCCAGGCCGGGCACGGCTTCTTCGACATTCCCCAGGTGCTGAACGGCTGCTCGGACCTGATGGTCGAGGTGTTCGGCGAGGCCGGGCGCCACGCCCGCTCCGCCGTCGGCGTCTACCGCCTGCCGATGAATTTCGCGGTCGAGGCGGACGCCGTCGTGGAGTGCGCATGAGGCGCCGCTTCGGCCCGGACTGGGACCTGATCTTCGGGCCGCCGATCGCCCATCGCGGACTGTGGTCGCCGGCCGGAGCGCCGGAGAACTCGCTCGGCGCCTTCGAGGCCGCCTGCGAGGCGGGCTACGGCATCGAACTCGATGTCCAGTTGAGCACGGATGGCGAGGCCATGGTGTTCCACGACGCCGACATGAAGCGTCTTACCGGGACCGACGGACGCATTGCGGACCATCCCGCCGCGGAGCTGCGCCGCCTCCGTCTGGCCGGTTCCGACGAGACCATCCCAAGCCTTGCCGACACCCTGACCCTGGTCGGCCGCCGGGCCATGGTGCTCATCGAACTGAAGACGCCTTACGGCGAAGTCGGCCCGCTGGAGCAGCGGGTGCACGAGATCCTGATCGACCACGCCGGCCCCGTGGCGGTGATCGGCTTCAATCCCTATTCCCACGCCTGGTTCGCCGATCGGCGGCCGAAGGTGCTGCGCGGCCTCGACAGCGACAGCTATGCCGATGCGGGCCGGCGCCTCGCGCCCGAGCAGCGGCGCGCCTTCGCCAGGCTCGAGCACGTGGCGCTGGCCCGGCCGCACTTCCTCGCCCTCGGTCTCGACATGCTGCCCAGCGCCAAGGCCGACGAGATGCGCGCCGCCGGCCTGCCGGTGGTCGCCTGGACGGTGCGCGGCGCCGGCGAGTGGGACCGGGTGCGCGAACACTGCGACAACCAGATCTTCGAGGGCTACGCGCCCTGATGCGCCTCGCCGCCGAGATCAGCGTCCACCGCCGCATCGCCGAGATCGGCAAGGGCGACTGGGACGCCTGCGCGGCCAGGCCCGACCACGCCGGCAATCCCTTCGTCGCCTATGACTTCCTCGACATCGCCGAGGCGGCGGGCTGCGCGGTGGAACGGGCCGGCTGGGCGCCCCAGCACCTGGCCGTCCGCGACGAGGCCGGCCAGGTCGCCGCGGTCATGCCGCTCTATCTGAAGTCCCACAGCCAGGGCGAATACGTCTTCGATCACGCCTGGGCCGACGCCTACGAGCGCGCCGGCGGCCGCTACTATCCCAAGCTGGTCAGCGCCGCGCCATTCTCGCCGGTGACGGGGCCAAGGCTGCTGGTCCGCCCCGATATCGACCGCGACGCCGGGCGGCGCATGCTGCTCTCGGGCGCGATCGCCCTTTGCGAGCGGATGGGCGTCTCGACTCTCGGCATCAATTTTCCGACCGGGGACGAGTGGGCGTTCCTGGGGGCGCAGGGCCTGCTGCGCCGGCAGAACCAGCAGTACCATTGGCTGAACGCCGGCTACGCGAGCTTCGACGACTTCCTCGCCGCGCTTTCCTCGGGGCGGCGCAAGACCATCCGGCGCGAGCGCCGCGAGGCCAACCAGGGCCTCGATATCCATTGCCTCACCGGCGCCGATCTCACCGAGGCGCACTGGGACGCCTTCTTCGCCTTCTACATGGATACCGGCGCCCGCAAGTGGGGGCGGCCCTACCTGAACCGGCGGTTCTTCTCGCTCTTGGGCGAGCGGATGGCCGAGCGCGTGCTGCTGGTGCTGGCCGCTCGCGGCGGGCGCTGGATCGCCGGCGCGCTCAACCTCGTCGGCGGCGACTGCCTCTACGGCCGCAACTGGGGCTGCCTGGAGGACGTGCGCTTCCTGCACTTCGAGCTCTGCTACTACCAGGCGATCGACTGGGCGATCCGGCGCGGGCTGGCGCGCGTCGAGGCCGGCGCCCAGGGCCAGCACAAGATCGCCCGCGGCTATCTGCCCAGCGCCGTCTACTCGGCCCATCACATCGCCGACCCGGCCCTCAGCCGAGCCGTCGCCCGCTTCCTCGAGGAGGAGCGCCGCGCCGTGCAGGGCGAGATGGACTGGCTGGCCGAGGAATACTCCCCCTTCAAGGCGGCGTGAGCGGCGTGGGTTCGGCGCGATCGTCGGCGCCGGTTCCGGCGTGAAGAAAGTATTGACTTATATAAGCCCAAAACGATATTGACGCCGCCACGATGCGAGGACGGCATGGAGATCGACGGCGCCAGCTTGCTGGGACGGGTCAGGCGCACGGTGCGCAGTTTCGAGAAGGACGGGAAGCCGGCGAGCACGGTGACGCTGACGCGGCTCTGCGACACCAGCCTCGATGACCTGTGGGACGCGCTGACCAGCCGCGAACGCATCCCGCGATGGTTCCTGCCGATCGCGGGCGAGCTGCAGGCGGGCGGCAGGTACCAGCTCGAGGGCAATGCGGGCGGGACCATCACCGCGTGCACCCCGCCCACGCATTTTGCGGCCACGTGGGAATTCGGCGGCGCGACCAGCTGGATCGACGTCAGCCTGGCGCCGGAAGGCGGCCGGGCGCGGATGACGCTGGAGCATACGGCGTTCGTCGACGATCACTGGAACCAGTTCGGGCCAGGGGCGGTGGGCATCGGCTGGGACCTGACGATGACCGGACTGGCGCGGCATCTGGAAACCGGGGCTCCGGGCGACCCTGCCGAGTTCGAGGCCTGGCTGAGTTCGCCGGACGGCAAGGCGTTCGTGATCGAGAGCGGCGAGTCCTGGCGCGCGGCGCACGTGGCGAGCGGAATCGATCCGGGATCGGCGAAAGAGCGATCGAACCGGACGATCGCCTTCTATCTCGGCGAGAGCCCTCCGGATACGGTGTATCCGGATGCGGGAAGCTGATGGACATCTTCGATGTCCTCGCCGATCCGGTGCGCCGGCGCATCCTCGAACTGATCGGCGCCGGTGAAATGACCTCCGGGGCGGTGGTGAAGGCCATAGGGTGCGAGTTCGGGATTTCGCAGGCGGCGGTTTCGCAGCATCTCAAGGTGCTGCGCGAAAGCGGTTTCGCCCGGGTGCGGGCGCAGGCGCAAAAGCGGCTCTATTCCGTGGATGCGGCGGGACCTCAGGCCGCGGATGCATGGATCGGCCAGTTCAGGCGATTCTGGGAGCCGAAGCTGGACGCGCTGGAGACGGAGATCGCGCGGGGCAGGCGCCAACGGCGTGGGGCGCCGACGGCGGGGCGAGCCGGGCGCCGGGCCTAGTGGACAGCAGCTTCTACCAATCCGAAGCGCTGGCGCTTCGCCCCGGGCGCCTCGTGGAAGGGGCGCGGATGAGCTTCATCACCGGCAGCCCCCTCCGGCGCCCGGCGCTGCCGCGCCGAGCGCCACCTCCCCCGTTGCACGGGTGAGGAGGAACGCGTCCTCGCTCCTTCCCCGCTTGCGGGGAAGGGGGACCGCCGCGCCGCCAGGCGCGGGGGTGGAAGGGGCGCGAATAGGCTAGTCGGCCACCTGCCGGGCGCCATATCAAACTCAGGCATTCATACACCTTCGCTTTGGGGGAAGCGCGCGACGAGGCTGGCGCTGCATCTGGTTCATGCTCTCGTCGGGGCCGTTCACCGCCCAGGGTGACCGCGTCCGCCGATTTCGTTCAGCTTGGCGAACGCCGCCGCTGGCAGCACGATCCTGGCGGCCGCTAGGTTCTGGCGCAGATGGTCGAGCGACGAGGTGCCCGGGATCAGCAGGATGTTGGGCGCGCGGCGCAGCAGCCAGGCCAGCGCGACCTGCATCGGCGTCGCCTCGAGCGATGTGGCGACGTCGGACAGCGCAGTCGACTGCAGCGGCAAAAAGCCCCCGAGCGGGAAGAACGGCGCATAGGCGATCCCCAGCCGCGAGGTTTCGTCGATCAAGGCGTCGTCGGCGCGGTGGGCGAGATTGTAGCTGTTCTGCACACAGACGATCTTGGCGATGCCGAGGCCCTGCCGCAGCTGGGCGGAGGTGACGTTGCTCAATCCCAGATGGCGGATCAAGCCCTGGCGTTGAAGCGCTGCGAGCGCGGCGAGCGGCGCCTCGATCGAACCTTCGCCCGGCCCATGCCCATCCCCCATCACGCGCAGGTTGACGACGTCGAGCACGTCGAGGCCGAGGTTGCGCAGGTTGTCGTGGACCGCGCCGGTCAATTCGGCGGGCGTCATCGCCGGGTTCCACGATGCGTCCTCGCCCCGCAGCGCGCCGACCTTGGTCACGATCACGAGGTCCGGCGGATAGGGATGAAGCGCTTCGCGGATGATCTGGTTGGTGACGTGCGGACCGTAGAAATCGCTGGTGTCGATGTGATTGACGCCGCTCGCCACGGCTTGGCGCAGCACCGCCAGCGCAGCGCCGCGATCCTTCGGCGGCCCGAAGACGCCCGGCCCCGCCAGTTGCATCGCGCCATAGCCCAATCTGTTCACGGTGCGATCGCCCAGAGGAAAGGCGCCTGCAGCGGTGATGTCACTCATGCGAGGGTCCTGCGGTGTGGCGGCTTGGGGAGCATGCACCGCCAGTGCGCCCCACGAAAATTCACCGTAATCCTTGCGCAGGCGGGCCGGGCGATGCCCGCGTCAGTCGCCAAGCCTGGCGAGCGCCGCGCCCTTATGGAAGGCGATGTGCTCGGTCTTGCTGCTCTTGATCTCGTACTGCGGCGCTTCCGGGCTCGCATGGTGGGTGTAGCCTCTGACGTCGAAGTCCTTCGTGTGAATGCGGATGATCGTGCCGCTGACGCGGCCGGCTTCGGAATTCCAGCATATGCGATCGCCGACCTTGAACTCGTGCATTCGCATTTCCCGTGAGGGTCGGATCGCTCCGCCATTCATGAAGTTCGGGCCGGCCGGCGGACGGCTCTCACCTTGCCACTGCTCGCGCCGCCACAGAAGAACCGATCCACGCCATCGCAGTCCAGGCCAGATACGGCGACGCCGCGTGGCATGTCGATCCGCTCCAGCACCGCTCCGGTTCTGGGATCGATCCGCCTGAGATCGCTCTCCTCGGCTTCCGAGGTGGCGTGCCACAGCTCGCCGTCGACCCAGGTGACGCCGGTGACGAAGCGGTCGCAGGCGATGGTGCGCAGGATGGCGCCGGTCTCGGGGTCGATCTGGTGGATCTTCCGCTCCCGATACTGGCCCACCCAGAGCGCGCCTTCGGCCCAGGCGAGCCCCGAATCGCCGCCGCCGCCGGGCGCCGCAATCGTGGCGAGCACGCGTCCGGTTTGCGGATCGATCTTCTGGATGCGGCTCTCGGCGATCTGAAAGAGGTGCTTGCCGTCGAACGCCGTTCCGGCATGGGCGGGGACATCGATCGAGCGCAGCGTCTTGCCGCTGGCCGGATCGAGCGAGGTCATCCGGTCGCCGAGCGCAAGCCACAGGTGCGCGCCGTCGTATCCCACCCCATGCACGTGATCGGCCTCGGGGAACGGCCCGTATTCGCGCACGATGTCGGCTTTCGATCGCTTCATGGGCGCATCCTAGCCGCCCGGCAGCGGCGCCGGGAGCAACAATGTCGTCGCGAATCCGGACAGCGGCGGGGTGGTCCAGCGTCGCGCCCGGCCGCGGCCGAACGCATGCGCCTTGCCGGCCGCCGCCAGCGCGTCGAGCGCCCGCTGCACCGTGCGCTGGCTGGCGCCGAGAGCGAGC
>DATKRO010000108.1:0-8258 GCA_035532115.1 Caulobacteraceae bacterium
CGAACTCTTTGCCGTGCCGCGCCGAGCGCCGTGCTTGACTCCCGGCCCGGCCTTCCCCAGGTTCGAGCCGACCCTCGCGGGAGAGACCGAGTCACGCCTGACTCGGCGCCGAAGGCGCAACCGCCCCGGAAACGCTCAGGCAAAAGGACCGCGCGGGTTGATGAACGCTGGAAAGAGCCAAGGGGCCTCGCCGCCCCGGCGGCTCGCCGAAGGAGCAAGGGCCGGCCGCGCGCCGATCTGGAATCTCTCAGGCCAAGGGACAGCGGGGGCGTCGGAGACGGCCGCGCGGGCTGTCATCGTCGTCCCAGCGGAGTTCCGTCCTTGTCCGACCCGGCGTCCCCACCCGCCCCCCAGACCACGCCCCTGACCGAGGCGCACAGGGCCATGGGCGGGCGCATGACCGCCTTCGCCGGCTACGAGATGCCTGTCCAGTACGCCGACGGCATCCTCAAGGAGCACCTCTGGACCCGGGCGCACGCCGGCCTCTTCGACGTCTCGCACATGGGCCCCGCGATCCTGCGCCTGAAGCGCCGCAGCGGCGATGCCGACGCCGACCATGCCGCGGTGGCGGCCCTGGTCGAGCCGCTGGTCTGCGGCGACCTCCAGGGTCTGAAGCGCGGCCAGTTGCGCTATACGCTGCTGCTCAACGACGAGGGCGGCGTGCAGGACGACCTGATGATCGGCCGCCCGGCCGAAGACGATCGCCAGGGCCTGCTGCAGATCGTGGTCAATGCGGCGACCAAGGCCGCGGACTTCGCGCGGATCGCCGCCGCGGCAGGGGGATCGGCCGAGCTGATCCGCGCCGACGACCGCGGCCTCCTCGCTCTGCAAGGCCCGGACGCGGCGGCGGTGCTCGCCGAACTCTTCCCCGCGGCCGGCGACCTCGGCTTCATGACCATGACGGCGGCGGGACGCGAGGGCGAGGAGGTTCTGGTCTCGCGCTGCGGCTACACCGGCGAGGACGGCTTCGAGATCCTGGTTCCGGCGTCGGCCGCGCGCGGCCTCTGGGACCGGCTCGCCGGCGACGAGCGGGTGCGTCCGGTCGGTCTGGGCGCACGCGACTCGCTGCGCCTGGAGGCCGGCCTGCCGCTCTACGGCCACGACCTCGACGAGACCACCTCGCCGGTGGAGGCCGGGCTGGAGTTCGCCATCTCGGCGCGTCGCCGCAAGGCCGCGGACTTCCCCGGCGCGGCGCGCATCCTCGGCGAACTCGGCGCGGGGGTGCGACGGCGCCGGGTGGGCCTGCGTGTCCTCGAGGGGGCGCCGGCGCGCGAGGGGGCGCCGATCGCCGACGCGAGCGGCGCCATCGTCGGCCGCGTCACCAGCGGCGGCTTCTCGCCCAGTCTGGGCGCCCCGATCGCCATGGGCTACGCACCCCCCGGCCTGGCGCAGCCCGGCGCCGGGCTCGCCGTCGTCGTGCGCGGCAAGCGCCAGGGCGCCGAGGTCGCGCCGCTGCCCTTCGTCCCGCACCGCTATCGCCGCAAGACCTGAAGGAGCTTCATGCGCTTTTCCAAGGATCACGAATGGGTCGAGCCCGACGGCGGCGAAGCGGCCATCGGCATCACCGCATACGCCGCCGAACAGCTCGGCGACGTGGTGTTCATCGAGCTGCCTGAGCTGGGCAGGAAGGTGAAGGCCGGCGAGCCCCTGGCCGTCGTCGAGAGCGTCAAGGCCGCCTCGGACGTGTTCTCGCCGGTTGCGGGAGAGGTGATCGCGGTGAACGCCTCCCTGCCCGGTTCCCCCGAGACGGTGAACGCCGAACCCGAGCGGGACGGCTGGCTGGTGAAGCTGAAGCTCGCCGACCCCGCGGAGGCCGACGCGCTGATGGACCGGCACGCCTACGAAGCCTTCCTGGCGGCGCTGTGACCTCGAAGGGACCCGCAGTCTGATGCGCTATCTCCCTCTCACCGACGCCGACCGCGCCGAAATGCTCGCCGTGGTGCGCGCGCCCAGCGTCGAGGCGCTGTTCGAGGACGTGCCGGCGGCCACGCGCCTTTCCGGCGATCTCGACCTGCCGCCGCACCAGGGCGAACTGGAGGTGGAGCGGGCGCTCGCCGGCCTCGCGGCGCGCAACCGGGCGGCGGGCGCGGGACCGTTCTTCTGCGGCGCGGGGGCCTATCGCCACCATGTCCCGGCCAGCGTCGACCACATCATCCAGCGCTCGGAGTTCCTCACCAGCTATACGCCCTACCAGCCCGAGATCGCCCAGGGCACCTTGCAGGTGCTGTTCGAGTTCCAGACCCAGGTCGCGGCGCTCACCGGACTGCCGGTGGCCAACGCCTCGATGTACGACGGCTCCACGGCCTGCGCCGAGGCGGTGATGATGGCCGCCCGCGTCACCCGGCGCCGCAAGGCGATCCTCTCGGGCGGCCTGCATCCGCACTATGCCGAGGCGGCCTGGACGCTGGCGCACAGCGCGGGCGTCGTCACCCGCCGCCTGCCCGCCGCCGTCGACGCCGAGCGCGCGGTCGTGGAGGCCATCGACACCGAGACCGCCTGCGTCGTGGTGCAGACGCCCAACGTCTTCGGGACCGCCAGCGAGCTTGGCGCCATCGCCGAGGCGGCGCACGCCGCCGGGGCGCTGATGGTGGTCGTCACCACCGAGGCGGTTTCGTTCGGGCTCCTGAAGCCGCCCGGCGCGATGGGCGCGGACATCGCCGTCGCCGAGGGCCAGTCGATCGGCAACCCGCTGAGCTTCGGAGGCCCCTACGTCGGCCTCTTCGCCGCTCGCGAGGCGTTCGTGCGCCAGATGCCGGGCCGCCTCTGCGGCGAGACCCGGGACGCCGAGGGCCGGCGCGGCTTCGTGCTCACCCTCTCGACGCGCGAGCAGCATATCCGCCGCGAGAAGGCGACCTCCAACATCTGCACCAACTCGGGCCTGTGCGCCCTCGCCTTCTCGATCCACATGACCCTCCTGGGCGAGACCGGCCTGCGCCGGCTGGCCGCCCTCAACCATGCCCGCGCCCGCCGCCTGCGGGACGCCCTGGAGGCGCTCCCCCGGGTAGAGGTGCTGACGCCGCGCTTCTTCAACGAACTGGCGCTGCGCCTGCCGCGGCCGGCCGCGGCGGTGGTCGAGGCGCTGGCGGCGGCCGGCATCGTCGCCGGCGTGCCCTTCTCCCGCCTCGATCCGCGCGCCGGCCTGGACGACGTTCTCCTGGTCTGCGCCACCGAGACCACCACCGACGACGACATCGCCGCCCTCGCGCGCGGCCTCGCTGCGGAGACCGCGCCATGACCGTGCTGAGCGTCGGCCGTCCCACTCGTCCGGAGTCTGCCACGCAGACTCCGTCCGCGTCGCGCGGCCATGGGCTGGTGCAGGAGGAGCCGCTGATCTTCGAACTCGGCGGCTGGGATAAGTCCGGCGTCGACCTGCCCAAGCCGGCGCTCGACGCCGCCGATCTCGGCGATCTGGTGCGCTGCGAGCCGATCGGCCTTCCCGGCCTCTCCGAGCCGGAGACGCTGCGCCACTACGTGCGGCTGAGCCAGAAGAACCACGCCATCGATCTGGCCATGTATCCGCTGGGCTCGTGCACCATGAAGCACAACCCGCGCCTGGGCGAGAAGCTGGCGCGGCTGCCGGGCTTTGCCGATCTGCACCCGCTGCAGCCGCTCCAGACGGTGCAGGGCGCGCTGGAGCTGATGGACGCCCTCGCCCACTGGCTGAAGACGCTGACCGGCTTGCCGGCCGTGGCGCTCTCGCCCAAGGCCGGCGCCCATGGCGAACTCTGCGGCCTGCTCGCCATCCGCGCCGCGCACGAGGCCAGGGGCGACGCCCGGCGCACCGTGCTCGCGCCCACCTCGGCGCATGGCACCAATCCGGCCACCGCGGCGCTCGCCGGCTATGCGGTGACCGAGATCGGCCAGACGGCCGACGGCCACGTCGACCTCGCCGACCTCGCCGCCAAGCTGGGGCCGCACGTCGCCGCGGTTATGGTCACCAACCCCAACACCTGCGGCCTCTTCGAGCGCGAGGTCCTGGAGATCGCCCGCCTCACCCACGCGGCCGGGGCCTATTTCTACTGCGACGGCGCCAACTTCAACGCCATCGTCGGCAGGGTGCGGCCCGGCGACCTGGGCGTCGACGCCATGCACATCAACCTGCACAAGACCTTCTCGACCCCGCACGGCGGCGGCGGCCCCGGCGCGGGGCCGGTCGTGTTCAGCGCCGCGCTTGCGCCCTACGCGCCGCGGCCCTGGCTGGTGCGCGGCCCGCAGGGACTGGCGCTCGCCGAGCACGCGAGCGGCGAGGCGGCGGCCGGCTTCGGCCGGCTCTGCGCCTTCCACGGCCAGATGGGCATGTACGTGCGCGCCCTCGCCTACATGATGAGCCACGGCGCCGACGGCCTGCGGCAAGTGGCGGAGGACGCGGTGCTCGCCGCCAACTACGTGAAGGCGCGGCTCTCGGGCGCGCTGACGCCGGCGTTCCCGCAAGGGTTCTGCATGCACGAGGCGCTCTTCGACGACGCCTGGCTGGAAGGGACGGGCATCTCCACCCTCGACGTCGCCAAGGCGCTGATCGACGAGGGCTTCCACCCGATGACCATGTACTTCCCGCTGGTGGTGCATGGGGCCATGCTGATCGAGCCGACCGAATCCGAGCCGAAGCGCGAACTCGACCGGTTCTGCGACGCCCTGCTGGAGCTGGCGGGCGCCGTGCGCGCCGGCGACGTGGCGCGCTTCAAGGGCGCCCCCTATTTCGCGCCGCTGCGCCGGCTCGACGAGACCGCCGCGGCGCGCCGGCCGCGCCTCGCCTGGACCCCTGAGGCGCCCACGCCACAGCCGAGCTGAATCGCCGGCGCTCTCGCGCGCCCTGGCTCGCCCCTCTAGGCGGCGCGGCCGGGCGAACCATATCTGGGCCTGGCAGGCGCGTCTCCGCGTGCGCGTCCGCACCCGAACCTTGAAGAGCCCATGTCCTTCGCGAGCCTTCGCACGGCCGCTCGCTGGCGCAGCGCGCCGGCAATGCCGCTCTGGCGCCGGCTGGGGCGCCGGCTGCGCCGCGGCCTGGCGCTCGGTCTCGGCTTCGCTCTCGTCGGCGTCGGCGCGGTGGGCGCGGTGCTGCCGGGGCATCTCGGCGTGCCGGTGCTGGCGCTGGGCCTGGGGGTGGTGCTGCGCTCGTCGTTCCGCGCCCGGCGCCACTTCATCGGCCTGAAGCGGCGTCACCCCAACCTGATCGTGCCGATCCGGCGGTTGCTGCGCCGCGAGCCGGAGGTCGTCCCGGTGCTCTGGCAGCAGGCGCTGCGCTTCGAGCGCCGCCTCGTGCCGCGCCGCTGGCGCTTCCTGGCCAGGGCGAGGCGCAGCCGCAGGCGCCGCCCGCTCGCCTCGTCGCGCCCCTTTCACCCCCGCGTCGCGGGGAAGGATGAAGGGATTTCCTCCTCACCCGTGCAACGGGGGAGGTGGCGCTCGGCGCGGCAGCGCCGGGCGCCGGAGGGGGCTTAGCGCCGCCCGAGCTTGGCGGGGATGCGGGCCAGGGCCGCATCGACCAGCGGGTCGGTGGTGGCGGCGGCGAGGCGGGCGGCGAGCACCTTCTCGGCGGCCCGGGCGGCCAGGTCGGCGGCGGCGGCCTTCACCTCGGCGGCGGCCTGGGCCTCGGCCAGGGCGATCCGCCGCTCGGCCTGGGCGCCGCGGCGCCGGACCTCGTCCTCGAGCTGGGACTTGGCCTCGACGCCGAGGCGCTCGGCCTCGAGCCTCGCCGCCTCCAGCATCGCCGCGGCGTCGTGCTCGGTCTCCTCGCGCCGGACCTTGATCTGCGCCAGCAGCGCCTCGGCCTCCTCGCGCAGCTTGGTCGCTTCGTCGAGCTGGGCGCGGATCTTGCCGGCGCGGGCGTCGAGGGCGGCGATCGCCATGCCCGGAACCTTCATCCACACCATGAAGCCGACGAGCAGGACGAGCCCGACGAACTCCCAAAGGTGCGCGTCCTGCAAGATGTCCATGGACCCGCTCACTCGACGCCCGCCAGGGCGCGCTCGATTTCGGCGGCGTCGGGGGCCGCGCCGGTGAGTCTTCCCACCATGGCCTCGGCGGCCTCGGCGGCGACGCTGCGCACCTGGGCCATGGCCCGGGCGCGGGCGGCGGCGATGCGGGCCTCGGCCTCGGCCATGATCTCGCCCAGCCGCGCCGTCTCGGCGGCCCGGCTCCTCGCCGCCTCGGCCGCGGCGGCCGCCCTGGCGTCGAGGGCCAGCCGCTGCGAGCGCGACCGGGCCTGCGCCAGCTCCTCGGCGGCGGTCCGGCTCTGCGCCTCGGCCTCGTCGCGCAGGCGCCGCGCCTGGCCGATGTCGCCGGCGATCCTGTCCTCGCGCGCGGCGATGGCGCCGCCGACCCTGGGCACGAACACCTTGGTGAAGAGCAGCACCAGGATGGCGAAGATGATCGTCATGTAGATCATCTCGCCCGGCCACTGCGAGGCGTCGAACTGCGGCAGGGCGCCGCCGCCCTGCTCGATGGCGTTGGTGGCGCTGGAAAGCGCGGCCATGGCGAGGGATCAGCCGGCGTAGAGGATGATGAACGCCATCACCAGGGCGAAGATGCCCATGGCCTCGGTGAGGGCGAAGCCGAGCAGCAGCCACGAGCGCTCGCCCGCCGCGGCGGAGGGATTGCGCATCGCCGCCTGCAGATAGTTGCCGAACAGGATGCCCAGGCCCGCGCCGGCGCCGATGAGGCCGGTCATGGCCAGGCCCGCGCCGATGAGCCGCGCGGCGTGAACGGTCGAGATTGCGTCCATGAGGTCGAAGTCCCCTTTTTCCAGTCGGGTGTTGCTAGTGGCCGTGATCCAGGTTCACGACGTCGGAAAGATAGGTGCAGGCGAGCGCCGCGAAGACATAGGCCTGCAAGAGGGCGACGATCAGCTCCAGGGCCGAGAGGGCGACCACCATGGCCAGAGACATGGCCGAGCCGACGTACCCGAAGCTGGCGAAGCCGCCCTTGCTGGCGGCCCAGACCGCCATGGCGACCACGAAGCTGCCGAACATGTAGAGCACCACGTGGCCGCCGATCATGTTGCCGAACAATCGCATCGACAGCGTCACCGGCCGCACCATGAAGGAGATCATCTCGATCGGGACGAGGAACAGCAGCATCAGGAAGTGCACGCCCGGCGGCACGAACAGCTTGAAGAAGCCGAGGCCGTTGCGGATGAAGCCGACGGCGATGACGAGGGCGAAGGTGAGCAGCGCGAGCGTGACCGTGACCGCCAGCTGGGCGGTGACGGTGAACTGGCCGGGGAGGATGCCCCAGGTGTTCATCAGCGCGATGAGGGTGAAGAGGGCCAGGATGTAGGGCAGGAAGGGGCGGCCGCGGTCGCCGATCATCGAGCCGGTCATGCCCTTGTCGACGAGGTCGTAGACGATCTCGCCGAAGGCCTGCATCCGGCCCGGCACCACGCGCCCGCGCGCCGCGGCGAGGAACACCGCGCAGATCAGCAGCGCCAGGCCCAGCATGGTGGCCACGGCGTTGGTGATGGAAAGGTCGATATGGCCCAGCCCCGGGATGTTCGCGCCGAGCGGCGGGAACCAGGGCAGGCGCTGGATCAGGAACTGCTCCATGGGCTTGATCGCCGCCATCCGCGCCTCAGTCCTCCGTCCCGTCGCTCTTGGCCGCGCCGCGCCCGGCGCCGGCCGAATGCATCGCCGCATAGGCCGCGGCCGCCGTACCGAGCAAGAGGCCGATCACCATGCCGAAAGGCGTGGTGTGGGCGAAGTGGTCGACCACCCACCCGAGCCCGATGCCGCCGAGAATGCCGCCGAGCACCTCGCCCAGGAGGCGATAGGCGTCGCCGACCCCGCGCTCGGCCGAGGCGGCGCCGGCGAGCGGGGTCTCGTCCGGCCTGAACGCCTTCAGCCGATCGTCGAGGCGCTTCAGCGCCTCACGGCTGTCGTCGTCCGGCTGCGGCATGAACGGGAACTCGCGCAACGAGGCGCGCGCCCCGACGTCCCCGCCGCGGCCCGGCCAGGTCGGCGCGGAACCTATAGAGGCGAACCGGAGGCGTCAAGACTGGCCGAATCGCGCATAAGGTGTTGATTCCACTCAGGGGAGCGGGACTTTCAGCTCGCCCCGTCTCGCCCCCTCCGACGCCCGGCGCTGCCGCGCCGGACGCCACCTCCCCCGTTGCACGGGTGAGGAGGAAGTCGTCTTCACTCCTTCCCCGCGACGCGGGGAAGGGGGACCGCCGCGCCGCCAGGCGCGGGGGTGGAAGGGGCGTCGGCGCCGAGCGGGCGACTGGTCGGCCGATGGATGCTACAGCGCCCGCTTGCGCAAGCTTCCGA
>DATKRO010000109.1:0-3256 GCA_035532115.1 Caulobacteraceae bacterium
CGGGAGGTTTGACGCGGCGGGCCGGGGCGTGCTTATCGGGGGAGGTCCGGAGGGATGGCCGAGCGGCTGAAGGCGGCGGTTTGCTAAACCGTTGTGCGGGGTAAACCCGTACCGGGGGTTCGAATCCCCCTCCCTCCGCCAGTTCGGAACAGAACTGGGCACGCCGGACGCCGCCGATTTTACGCCGGCGGCGGCGGCCAGGGTTCGCAGCAATTCGCCCTTTGATCCCATGATCCGCACCTCGCGATCCGCGACCTCGACGCGCTGGGCGAGTGCGCGCAGGTGGTCACGGCGGTAGCCGCCGCCGGGGGGGCGGATGCGCTCGCGAGCCTTGTGGGCGAAGGCGGCAACATGGGCGGGTGTGATCGTCGCGCCGGCGCCGTCGGCGGCCTGGCTGGCGCGCTGCGCGTCGGCCTGAGCCTGGTCGCGAGTGGCCTTCAGCTCAGCGACCCGTTCCTTCAGCGCCGGATCGTCCAGGTCGGCCACGCCGCTTTCGATCGCGTCATAGAGGCGCCGAAGCCGCGCGTCGGCCTCGGCAGCGCGCTTGTTCAGTTCGGCGATGTGCGTCCGGCGGTGCTCGGCCCGCCCCTGCCGGCGGTCGAGAACGGTGGCGAGGATTTCCTCCAGCCGTTCGGGGTCCAGCAGACGCCGCTCCAGATGGCCGGCTACCAGGTCGTCCAGCTTCTCCATCGGGATCGAGCGGCCCTTGCAGCCGATCTCGCCCTGCCGGGCGGCGATGGAGCAGGTGTAGTAGCGGTAGCGCCCGCCCTTGCCGGTGCGGATGGTCATGGCCCCGCCGCAGTCGGCGCAGAAGCAGATGCCGGTGAGCAAGGTCGGCCCGCTGACCACGCGGGCCGGCGTGACCTTCGGGTTGCGGGATTTCAGATGCGCCTGCACGGCGTCGAAGGTCGCGCGGTCGATCAACGGCGGCACCTCGACCGGGATCACTTCGGCCGCGGGCTTGAGTTGCTTGGCCTTGCTGCGCTTGTTGAACTCGTGTCGGCCGATATAGGTCGGTCGGGTCAGCAACCGGTGGAGCTGGCCGACACCCCATCGGCCGCCGTCGCGGGTGAAGATGCGGCACGCGTTCAGATGCTTGACGATCGCCTTGACGCCCATCGGACCGGCGGTGCCGTCACCCTCCAGGGCCAGTTTGAAGGCGAGCCGCACGGTGCCGGCGTGCAGCGGGTCGATCTCCAGCTTCTTCTTGACCTTGGCGCCGCGCTGCTCGGCCGCGACCACGCGATAACCGATCGGCGGCAGCGAGCCGTTCCAGAACCCCTGGCGCGCATTCTCCTTCAAGGCGCGCAGCACGTGCTTGGCGTTCTCCTTGGACTGGTATTCGTCGAACAGCGCCATGATCTGCCGCATCATGGTGTGCATCGGGTCGTCACCCATCTCCTGGGTGATCGAGATCAGCTTGACGCCGTTCTTCGCCAGCTTGCGAACGTAGAATTCCAGCTCGAAATGGTCGCGGAAGAAGCGGCTGAAGGAATGGACCACCACGATGTCGAAGGCGGGCGGTTTGGCGGTGGCGGCCTCCACCATGCGCTGGAACTCGGGGCGGCGGTCGTTGGTGGCGGAGGCGCCCGGCTCCACATAGGTTTTGACCAGTTGGTAGCCGCGCGCGGCACAGTAGGTTTCGCCCTGGCGCCGCTGGTCGGGGATGGAAACATCATGCTCGGCCTGCCGCGCCGTCGAGACCCGGAGGTAGAGCGCGGCGCGAAGCGGCACGGTCATGGCACGGCTCCGATCGAATCACGATCGGCTGAATAGCTCGTCGAAGAGATCGCCGAACCAAGCCTCGAAGACGTCAACCTCGGCCGGCGTGACCGGGACGCGCGCGGGCCAATCATCGACCACATGCCAATCGGCCAGATCATACTTGAGCGGCCGGCCAAGCCGGCGCGTGGGCGGCGCCGCATAGTCGTAGAGATCGGGCGGCGGCGCGCGGAGCGTCGGGAGGTCATGCCGTTGGCGAACATGCGAGCGGGCCATGCCGCGGAGGTGGCGCGTCCCGCGTCGATGCGGAATGGCCTCCGGCCGGGCGTCGCCGAATCGGCGTCGATCGGCGGGAAATAAGCGGGCAGGGTCAAGCCGCGGCCTCGATGACGCGAAGCTGCCCGCGCGCGTGGCCCTTCGCCCTGGGCCGAACGACGATGTCCATGTCTCGGCCGAGCGCGGTGAGGCAGCGCGGCGGCCAGCTGCGCCTTCGCCAGTTCCTCCTCCGGGTCGGCGACGCCGAGATCGGCGAACACGTTGCCGGAGCCTGGGGTCACCGTGAGGTCGTAGTCGTGCCGGCCAGCCATTGCTCGTGATCCTCTCTCGCCCGCTTGAGCCGCTGCTCGATCAGCGCGATCTCGTGGTGCGGCGTGACCCAGGGCGCCTGACTTCCGAGCGCGCCTCCAACAGCGCGCCGCCGACGCGAAGGCGCACGGGTTCCGGGAACGCCCGTACGTCGTCGCAGCTCGACCCGATCCAGCGCACCGGCTTGGGCTGCGGCGCATCCTTGGCCACCACGTCACCTCGTCATGCCACAAATTGCATGGGGCCGATCCCGATGCCAGGGGTGGCGAAGCCAGGAGCACCTTGCTCCTGGTCAGCCTTACGCACCTCAAGCCGCTGCCGGGCCGGGGCCGCGCGGTCAAGGGTGCGCCGCTCGCGGCGCATCGCCTCCGGCGACGGCGAAGCCGCCCTTGACGGCGTGGTCGCGGTCCGGCCGTTCGCGATGAGGCGCGTAAGGCTGACGCCGGCCGCGCGGGCCCGTTCCAGGACGCCGATCCTCGTTCGCGGGATAGCTGTCGGGGCCGCGCTGTCGGGCGCCGGCTTCGGACGCCGCAGCGCGGAGGTCGTTGGCGCCGATCCGGGCAAGATGCCACGGTGGCACTGCGGAAAAGCGCGGTCAGAAACCCATTACCGCTGATGTCGCCGTGCCGTCCCGCAAGCGGGCGGCACGGTGCGCGCTGTCGATAACCAAATGTGCAGACACGAAAATCGCGGCGGGTCGGGACCAATAGTGCCGCAGGCCTTTATCTTGCCCTCGTAATCGGGCCACTCAGGTTCTTCTTTCGTGCCATAGTATCGTACCTCCTCCATTGCTCTTTCTACTACGACAGACGGCGTTCCGCCACGCTTTCCTGCGATCGTCTGCGCCTGGTGGTCCATGCACTCGTGCGTGCTCTGATCCCGCAGCGGTTGCGATGGCCGCAGGGGCACATGTCGGCGTCGGGAAGGTGGCGTGGCGCATTCACTCCCG